>NZ_MATO01000010.1 GCF_001700325.1 Caryophanon latum | reverse complement strand
ACATGCCCTTCCTATTGATTCAGTGACTTTTTCAGTGCCCTCCATTTCGTACGGCTCTTCTTCATTACTTACAACTACATATACCCTTTCTCCTTAAACGACACGTACTCTGTTTGGCTCACAATCAAATGGTCGAGTACTTCTACACCGAGTAATGCTCCTGCTTCTTGTAAACGCTGTGTCACTTCTAAATCCTCTGTACTTGGTGTTAGCACTTGTGATGGGGGTTATGTGCGACGCTCTGCTTTTAATCGAATAATCTCGTAAATCGGTTGTAATGTGTGGTTGTTTGTCATGATGGTTTCCTCCTCGCATTTTTTGATTGCTTGAAGCCGCAATCACGAAGTCGGAAGGCAGAATTTTTTCCGATTTCTTGGCGATGCCATGAAGTTATTTGCAGCAAACAAAAGGCAAGGAACCACGTGTGGTAGCTCAAAAATTTTTGTAGCGTCAGCCGCTTTCGACAAAAAATTTTGACGGTCCTTGCGTTTTGGGGTGAAACACGGCAAGCAGTGTGGTAGGCAGAATCTACCGCGCTGCTTGCCGCTTGTTGAACGCAAATGGCAAAGCCGAAGCAGGTGATGTTGCTGCTTCGGCGTATGGCGAGAGAAATCGGAAAAATGCTCACAATCAAAGTGACTGCCGCGACAGTCACTTCCACTTGCTCTTTTGATTTTCGCCTCGTTCAGCTTGTCTTGTATTCTGATGATATGCATTTAATCCCACAAATAACAGCTTCGTTTTTATTTTTCATTTGCAAATTTAAAAATACATGCTATACTTAAAACTAATTCCGGTATTCTTTAAAGTATATCTTTGTCGTACATACCGATTTCAATCTTGAACTTAACTAAATAACATATAAAAAAGCAAAAAAAAAGGTTGAAACAGCTACCAACTGTTTCAACCCCATGAATAGTACGCTCTACCCTACTAAAAGTATTACCGCTAACTATTCAAGTTACGTTTATTATATATGCCCAAAGTTTCAAAGTCAATAGCTATGACTTCTTTTTGGTATACAAAACGACTTGAATTTTCTTTCAACAAAGCGAGTACTTTCAGACTATTCTGGAAATATTCGCTTTTTTTGTTGAGAGCAATGGACTTACACTCTCAAATATCAAAAAAGATGACAGGTTAGCTGAAGCCAATTTCGAAAAGTACAGCGTGTCGAGTGATCGCCCCTACAGATCATTAGGCAGGAACGGTGTTTTGTTCCTTTTCGCCATTCGTAAAAAAACCTCTAATATACTTATTTAGAATAATAAAAACGATAAAGAAAAAGGAGGGTTGGAAACCATTGGCAAGTTATTTAACTTGTTAAGGAATTATGAGATGAACTACGTAATTTGTAGTGAAGCTAAGGGAATGGTGCGGTGCATATGCTCATACACTTTATAGTGAAACTGTAGGGACGTTACGGATACAAATACGGATACCCAAACTCATTGAATCGAGTAAAAGTTCTTAAAATATACGAACACGCGTAGTTTTTTCCTCGAATTTTTGAGGGGAAAAAACTACGTAAGCCGTTTCAAAGCCATTTCCCAAATGAACCTCCCTTGCTAAGAAATCAAAAATCTGAAAAGTAATTAATCAACGTAGTTTTTGATACAAAAGATTAAAAGAGATAAGAAATTAGCTATCTCTTGTATCTTATGTATCTCTTGTATCTAAGATTTAAGATACAAAAAATACAAGAGATACATAAGAGATTTATAAAGTATAAAGTATGTTAATTCTAAAAAAAAATTAAAAGATAAGAGATTAAAACCTCTCTTGTATCTTATGTATCTCTTGTATCTTAGAATGAACAAAAAAATTTTAATTTTTCGGTATAAACATATCTTAAAGTTCGGTTTAAATGAATAGCTTTAAATCCTCTATATGGATCTTAATCAAAATGATCCGAAATATCCTGAAATTTATTATTTGGCAGACCGTAGTATTGAACCAAATGATACAGATTTTTCTGTGCAAGAACCTATTACGCGTGGTGAATATGCTGCGATGCTTGTGAAGGCACTCAGCTATAAAGATGTTGCACCTGTAAATACAAAGTTTAGAGACATGAAGAACAATAACGTAGATTCTGGTTATATTCAAATTGCTATGGAAAGAGGCATTGTTAATGGTTATGACGATGGTACGTTTAAGCCGAACCAAACGTTAAATCGTGGACATGCTGCTACGTTTTTGAGTCGTATGTTTACATTTAAAGAAAGTACACGTACTTTTAAAACGTTCCAGCATCTCACACAGCATATAAAGCCGTACAACCGCTTTTTCGCTTGTGTACGTGTCGTTGCTTTTAATACATAGCGCATGTGATTTAACGCTTGATAAATGTGTTTTGTATGAGGATCTTCTTGATGCCATTCCTGCACAAATTGACGTTCTTCTGCCGTTAATTGTTCGGGTTTTCGCGCTAAACAACGGTCAATAAAGCGCGATTTATGATGCTTTTTCGCTTCCCCCAAATAACGTCGTCTTCGTTGTTGGGCATCGGTGAAAAATTGAACTAAATGAAAACGATCGAGCACATGAACCGCTGCTGGATAGACGGCTTCAATCGCACCTGCCATAGCTGGCGCAAAATCACTAATGACGGTTTGAATTTTGCCTGTTACTTTCTTTAATACAGCCTCGATTGCGTCTTGATCTCGATGTGGAACAATGGCTAAAATGCGCCCTGTTTCAGCATTTAACACACTTGTCGCATAGTTGTGTCCTTTGCGCAAAGCAAACTCATCCACACAAATATGTAGGGCCGATTCCTCGACCAATTGATCCAGTGCATACGTATAAAACCAACGTTCAACTGTTGTGTACGGCAGCTCGTATTCACGTGCGACATCCGCAATCGAACGACCATGACAACGTTTCGTAATTTCACGACGAAATGATTCCGTTGAAGAACGAACAAGTCCTAATCCATAGTCAAATGTAAAACCACAATCTTTACAACGCTGGCGTGGCAACAATAATTCAATCCAAAGCATACCGATATGCCAAGCATAACCGTGACGAAAACGACGACGTGTACGAGCATGACAAACGGTAGCACCTTCGCAAATAGGACAAGCAATGTCTTGAGGTGCGGCTGTAATCGGGAACACATGTGGCTCTTCATCACTCGATAATGCGATTTCAAAAAAAGATGGTAACGGTAGAATCTTTTTGATAAACTTAGCGTACAAAGCGAAAACTCCTCTCGTGGTTTGTCTAGACAACAATTACGATACGTGAGTTTTCGCTTTTATTCTATCTTTTACTGTAAAAATTTTGAATTATTATAAATTCAACCACAAGTTATGGTGAAGAGCCTATATAAATTTAGTGATTCGAAATATATAGAGAGACATATTAAAGTTAAATATTTATGGTTGCCGAAGGTCTCCAAGCATTCGTAACGCAGACAAGCTGCGAACGACTGCTTCGGATCTCGCTCCTCTCTAAAAAGCTCGAGACCAACAAGCTGTAACGAAACGGCTCAGCTACGCATGCCGTTTTCGAACATCTTGTATGTTCCTGTGCTTTTCTTTACGAGTGGACGACAACGGGCAGGACAAAAGAAGGGCACGTGAGTCGCTAAAGCGTTCACGTGACGGAATGTAAAGCGTCGCGTTGCTTTGCTTTACATAAATTAATTTTGCCTTTCCTCGCCTGAACTCTACAATACGCCAACGTTTCTAACGCTGTACTGGTGCGGAAACCTGCACCACACCATCCCAGCGAAGCAACGTACGCTGATTATCAACGGACTTTCGCGACATATCCTCGCTACGCTGCGGTATTTCACGTTCCGTTGACAATCAGCTGGGGCGATTGTTCGAGTTGGCTAAGGAAAGGCAAAATTCCTCCCTTGCGGAACTTAGTTCAGGCAAGGAAAGTCAAAGGCTCGCGCCTTTTCAAAACATGAAAGGATAAAAGAATAAAGATTAAAAGAGTTAAAGGATTTAGGATAGTATTAACGTAACATGTTTACAAATCATTTTTGGTATTTTAGTATCCCTAGTGATTAAAGGGCTACTAATAGGTGGGTTAACATGTTATCTTTCGCAAGAGCGATAATACACAAGGGAGCGATGACGTATGGAAACGATTTATGAAGTAGTTCGAGTGAAGCAAGTCGTAAAGGAAATGAACGGAGTTGCATCAATACGTTCACCTCGAGATTTAGCAACTTTAGCATTTAATTTAATCGGAGAAGAAGATCGAGAAGTATTTCTAGTCATTTGTTTAAATACGAAAAATCAAGCGATTGCAGTACATCGGGTACATGTAGGTACAATTAATGCTAGTATAATTCATCCACGTGAGGTCATGAAAACAGCTATTTTGAATAACGCGGCTTCAATTGTAGTATCTCATAATCATCCATCGACAAATACGACACCGAGCCAGGAAGATCTTGAAGTTACAGAACGTTTAAAACAAGCAGGAGAAATTCTAGGTATTGAATTACTCGATCATATTATCGTTACACCTATCGAAAAAAATTATATTTCATTCCGTGAAAAAGGTTATATGTAATGCGAAATGGGGCTGTCCAAATTCTGGGCAGTCCCTTTTTTTAGTATCCCTAAAACCCCTAGAGATATATGGGTGCTGAAGTGAAGATATTGGTTCCTATAGACTTAAGTTTAACTGAAAGATAAAAAGAAGCATTCTGTTATTCGTAGAGGTTTCTTTTGTTTACAAAATAAGACAGGATACAATGTTTTAATGATAATGATATAGTTCGTCTATGTACTTCCAATACTTTGTATCCCTATACAAACTTTAGAATAACAAAACTAATTTATGAAGAAGAAGGGTAGTTATAGGTGAATTGTTTCACGTGAAACGCTCAACGATTTTAAAGTATCCCTATTGATACTTGTATCTAATAGGATACTATGTTAAGCTGTAGTTATTAGATAGAGAGGGAGCGATAACACATGGCAAAAACGATTACAATTGCTAACTTTAAAGGTGGCGTAGGCAAAACAATAACAACAGTTTTATTTAGTTATTTGTTGGCCGAAAAAAGAGATAAAAAAGTTTTACTAGTTGATTTTGATCCACAGGGTAATGCGAGTGATCGTCTATTTAAAACGTACGGAATTAGTTATCAAAATGTTGAGCTAAGTATTTTTGAAGCAATTAAAAATAAAGATTTAGCACCAGCAATTGTTACGTGTTCAGAAAATCTACACGTTATTCCAGCGGAGTCCGATTTAAGATACTTCACGCGCCTGTTGAACGCAGAGTTTGCCTTCAATTATTCGCTATACCCTTATTTATTAGATGCATTGCTTGAACCTTTACAAGATCAATACGATTATATCTTTATTGATGTACCGCCGACAATTAGTGATTATACGGACAATGCACTTGTCGCTACTGATTATTTAGCTGTTGTAATTCAAACACATGAGGAAGCTTTATCGTCAGCGGAAACGTTTTTACCATACGTAGAAGAATTAATGTCCGATATTGATTCACCAATTAAACTCGTTGCTGCTTTTCCAGTGTTAATGAATGTTGATGGGCGAACAGATCAATTTATTTTAAATGAGGCGCGTAAAGTGTTCGGCAATTATTTGACTGAAAATGTTATTAAAATACGTGAGCGCATTAAAGCATGGGGCGTGGTGGGCATTAAAGATGAAGATATGCATGATAAAGAAGTACTCAACATTTATAGTAAGTTGCTAGATGAATTTTTAGAAAAGATGGAGGAATAAATTATGTTCGAAAACGTTAGTCGCGAAAAGAAGCCTGTAAATCCATTACTTGAAAAAGGTTTGATCACGAAAGGTAAAGTTGCAAAATCTGAAGCTGAAAAGAAACAATTAAGCAGACGTAATATTAAAGTATATGATGATGCGTACACAGATATGGTAGCATTATCACAACTTAAAAATATGACCCACAATGAGCTAATCGTTTGGTTAGTTGATAAGGCTGTAAAAGACCTTGATGAGGAACAAAAGACTGTTTTTTCACATTTGAAATTAGTAGCAGAAGGTAAAGGGAAAAAAACAAAATAGATAGTTTATGCAAGGAGCGATAACACACAATGAAAAATATTTTTCAAATTTATGCAGAAAAATCTATTAGCGTACCGAAAGCACTTTTATTTGGTAAGTATAATACGCTGAGCTTTGAGGCGAAAATGATGTATAGTATGTATCAGCAAATAAGCCAATATGATAATAATGGATTATTATTTTTAAATCTCCAGGAAAATGGGCATTGGGTAAAACAACAAATTGTTCAAGAGCTGATGCAATACAACTTAGTATATGTAGTTAATAATTGCTTGTATTTTAATTATATTGACATGGATGGACATATTATTAATGAAATTGATCGACTAGAGAATAGTAAAGCAGTAGCCTCTATAACACCAGCACCAGCACCAGCACCAGCACCAAGTACGCAGGCGCCAAAGCAACAACAGCAGGAAAGTAAGCGAACTGAAGCTATTAATCAAGCATATTATGCAAATGAAGAGGTGCCGCCAGCAATCGCTGAAACACTTCAGATGTTTTCAAAAAATGTTGATGAATCAGATGAATATTACTCAATCATTATGAAAGCGAAAAAGAAGGTTGCAGATGATTTAGGAGTCATTTTATGGATTGAAGACGATGAAGCATTAAACGATTGTATTATTAATTCTTTCGTACGAGCAATGCGAAAAATTCAAAATTCAAGTATTAAGAATCCTAAAGGCTACCTATATAAAGCAATTCACAAAAGCATTAGCGATTTAATGGCTGAGCGACAAGCACCGAGTTCGCTTCCAGAAGGTATGTATAATTGGCTTGAGGATAGAGACTAGAAAACCAAAGGCACTTTCGCGTAGGCGGCAGTGCCTTTGGTTTGTTATAACTCAATCGCTTCTCCTGAAAGCGTTGTAGCGGTAAGACGTAGTTCACCATGTTCACCTTTAGTATCCCTATAAACCCTAGTATCTGAAGAATCTCTAGGGTAAATAGGTATCTTAGTATCTCTTGTTTCTTCGTTGTTACGTATAGCTATTAAATATTGCTCAATATCGAACCAGTGCTTAGTGCCGTTAGCGTGATATTTGTATCGAGGATGCTTGGTCAAATCGTATTTTTTATCTTTAAAAGGTCGCTTACCGATTATTTGTACAATACATGTGTCGCGTGGCATTGTTTGCAATTCGTCTTCTGTCATCAACAATCTACTTAGTTTGCTATGTGTTTGACCATATGAATCGGTATTTGATCGTGTTCGACTTTCGTTATAATCGTTAATTGTTTGTTTTCCTAACTCTTCGGATAATGCCTTGATTGTTGCTTTTTCCTTACCTCCTAAAAATACACTTGTATCGCAATTTCCTAAAATAGTATCTGCATTATCTTTATAAATAGCTTTTAGCTGTGAAGCTGTTTGTAAAAGAATCGTTGCAGACATATTTCTTGAGCGGATAGTGGCAATCAATTTGTGAAAGTTCGGTATTAACCCGATATTTGCAAATTCATCTAATAAGAAACGAACGTGTGTAGGAAGGGAGCCTTTATATTGTTCATCGGCCACTGTACAAAGAAGATTGAACAGTTGTGTATACATAATCGATACGATGAAATTGAATGTAGCATCTGTATCAGGAACAATAATAAATAGTGCCGTTTTTCGACCAGAGTTACCAAGTGTATGCAAATTTAGCTCATCTTCCTTTAGTAAGTTGCGAACGGCAGGTATGTTGAGTGGCGCAAGTCGAGTAGCACAAGAGATTAAAATACTTTTTGCCGTTTTACCAGCTGCTAATTTATATGCTTTATACTGTTTTACTGCAAAGCTTTCGCTATCTTCTTTTTCTAGCTCATCAAATAAATAATCTACTGCATTTTTATAATTTTCCTCATTTTCTTTAACGGTTGAGTATGAAATTAAATCCATTAAAGTACCTAAGTGTTTTTCGTCTTTCGGAAATTTAGTGAGGATTAAGCTTAAATATGATTGGTAAAGTAATTTTTCTGCTTTCACCCAAAAATCCTCTTGCTGATTATTGTTGCCATTTGTGTTGGCGATAATTGTTTCGACGAGCTTCAAAATATCTTCTTCGTTTTGAACATAGGCGAGTGGGTTATAGTGCATGCTTTTATTAAAATTAACGGTATTCAAGATTTTGATTTTATATTTTCCAATAGACTTTAAAGCCATTCCTAGTTCATTTACGATTGTTCCTTTTGGATCTGTGACGACAAAGGAGGCGTTCATCTGTAATAAATTTGGTTTGACGAAGAAGCGTGTTTTACCGCTACCAGAGCCTCCGATTACAGATGTATTTTTATTGCGTCTAAGATCAAACGCTATATTTTCATCGTTTAAGCGTAATTGCGTATGTTGGCTAAATAAAATATTGTTGTATTGTTTTTCAGGATCATACATACCGTTTAAATCTTTTGTTAAGTGTCCCCATTCAGCTGAACCATGCTCGATGCCTTTTCGGTAATTCTTTTTATTATTCTTTTTGTCGATCAATACGAAAATGAAAAATCCTGCTATAAAAGCTGGCACGAGTAAGTCAACTACGTGCCAAGATAATGGAAACGCTTGTAATAAATATTGTGGGCTTTCAAATAGCATGTTAAAGGCAAGTAATGTATTATTAGCGAACGTAACGCGGAAATAGTAAAACAAGTAATTGAGCAAAACATATACGACACTTCCAAACAGAATATAAAATTTATTTGCGTGTAAAGTTTCTCTCATGTTGTTCACCTCTATGAATAGAAAAAGACAAGTAGCTTATGGACTTGTCTTTTTCTAGTAGCTATAAATGTTTGCTTTGAGTACATAATGTTTAATTGAAGAGCGATTTTAATTCCGGTATGAGTAAAATCGCAATTAGGACGATGCCTGCTCCTGCCATGAATTGCTTCATGCCTTGTGACTTCGCTCCGGGATTATCGTTACCATAACCTTCAAATAAATTGACAACGCCCCATACACCTAAACCAGCTCCAATTAAAATGACAAGCTTTTGCATAACATCGACACCAGAAATGAAGAAATCCATACAAATTACCTCTTTTCGATTTAGTTTGTGGCATTATGTTCATTTGCTTGTCGTTTACGGCGAATGATGAAATACGCAGCCGCAGCAATGGCAAGCAAGATTACTACTGTTAAAACAATGATATTGCCAGCATTAGATGATGCACTGTTTGCTTTCGCGTTATCAACGGATTCGTTCACAGCTAAGAGCGACTGTATTTCAGGTTGTTGAATAATTGGAAAGACCTCAGTTATTTCTGTGTTATTAATTTTCCTATTGTGTGATTCAAATTTTAAAAATTCAGCTTCGTTGAATACGTAATCTTCCAGGTTTAGCATAATCGTCGTTTCTTGCCTTACGAAATATTCTTTTACGGCTTTATTGGTTTGATCCAACATCGTGATAGAACGTCCATAAGGCAAGGTAAGACTGTATAAAAATGTGTTATCTGTAGCCAAAAACTTCACGAGAAAACTGCTGTTTACATTTGTATTATTAAAAACGTATTTCGTATTTGTATATGTTAATACTTCATTAGAGTTATTATTTGAAGGCTGTGTAATGGTTTCAGGCTGTGGTAGTAAACCAACTGGCATATCGTTTTCCATTGCATCGTCAATGTTGTTCTGATTGGTATCCTCGTAAAATAAAGCAAAATATTCGGTTCTATTTTGTGGCTTCGTTGTACTTGTGATATCTAATCTTTCTAAAGTTTCACTGTCCTTATAGTAATACCAGCCGTTAAAGATATAATTGTCGTTTGGCAATACATCAGGTGCAACTGCTTGAAACGACGCTTCTTCGTCAAATGACTTTACAACTTCTTTTATAGCTGAACTATTATGGATCAATGTGCCACCAGTACCGCCGATGAAACCTGCTTGAAATGCTTTACGCTCTGTAAAAATAGGTGTTACGTCTATGGTGTTTTCTTTCTCAATCATCTCCCAATAGCTAAATATAAAATGGTGAGGCGCAGTTGGTTCGATTAAGGCTGCTTCGTAATCCTCAACAATTTGTGTATGTTCGATTATGTCACGTTGATCGTTAAATATTTGAAGCGATTTACCATCAGCGATTTTTTCATGAAACAGAATGCGTTCATTGAAGGTCAATATGACATTATGTTTCAGCATTTCAACGCCATCAGCCTTCACGAATGTATTAAGCGAGATTAAGACAGAGAGTAGCAGTAAGCTAATACTTAACTTGATTACTCGATCCATTTTATCGCTCCTCTCGTATTCGCTAGATTATTTAAGTTTATTATGAGTATCTTTCACCCAATTAATTGTAAAAGAAATAGGGCGTATAGTATCCCTGGTCTTTCTAGTATCTCTGGTATCCTGTTCGTTTTTTTGAACATTCGTAGCTTCAGGCGTTTGCTGCTGAAGAAAATGTACTAGTTGTGTTTCTAAATCATCGTAGCTATCGCGTAAATTTAAGCCTGTTAATTCCTCTAATTTTTCAATAATGAAGGTGTTGGAATAATAATTTGCAGCTTCAATACTATGCTGTTGTTTATGCATGATCAATAGTAAAAAATTTAGCAAAAAGATATTTGTATTTTGTTTTTCAACAATAATACAGTCATGGTTAATACGGTTAATTGGATAAAGCTTACCTATTGCATGCTGGGAAAAATCTTTACTAGAATAGAGACGATTTTTTACATCGAGTACTAATGTGTGATGAGCAATGGGTAAATGGAAGGTTTCGCTTTTTATATATGCGGTATACATCATAGGCTAATCCTTCTTTTGGTGATTTTGCTCATCTAACTCATCGTCAAAACGATCGTCGTAGTGCTCATCCATTTCTTCATCGTCATTCTCCTCAGCTGTATGTTGAGGACGTTTCCTCATGTATAAAAAGTAGTAAGCGGCAACACCGAGCGCTGCGATGAGTAATACAATTATTGTAAAACCTAAGCCACTATTACTTTCTTCTTGTACAGCTTCAGGCTCGGGCATATTAATTGGTGGAGTCGGTGCAATACCTTCATTTATAGTAGGTACGTTATTTAAATCGCTTTCGTTTACGTTTTTTAAAAAGTATACGTTGTTTTGAGTTTTATCCATGTCGATAATCAAATAAAATGTGTTTTGTTCTGTATCTGTTATTGTATAAAATGCTTTTGAACCGCTTGTTGTATAATCAACGACTGTTCCATTTCCTTGCATTGTTTCACCTGTAACGCTTGCTGGTGTTTGCGCATCAATTTCTTCAATTACTTCATTTTCTTTTACATTCTGGCCACTAGGCGGATCTCCGTCGATTGGAGGACTAGTAAGCGATAATTGTGGGGTAGCGTAAACTATTTCACCTAAGCTAAGTGAAAGCATGCAAATACTTAAAATTAAAAATTTTTTTAAAGAACTCAATTTGCATCACCTCTTAGTGTTGAGTCGTTTCACTAGAAAAGCTATTGCTCGTTGTTGTACTTTTACTTTCTTCAAGCTGTTGAATTTCTTTTTTGATGATGACGTCATCAAGCTTTTCTAAAATATAGTCTACAGATATCTTGTTCATCTTAAGCTTTCGCAGTAACTCATCATACTTAGCTACTTCAAGCTGTTCTTCTTCTTTTTTTAATAATCGTTTTTCCTCTCGTAGCGCGTCCTCATAGCCTTCAATCTTTAGTTTCCGTTTACTAATCTTTTCTTCGATTTTCATTATTTTCTCGATCATAGGGACTCTCCTCAGTGGAAATTTTATTGGGCAATTCTTCTAATCTCCGGCTTATACTGTTGCCAATATGCACTTTTCCAATTGTGGTAGCCTACTCCTGAACCGTTCGCATCATACATTGTGCTAGCATCGATATAAAAGCCCACGTGTGAAATATGATTTGGTCCGCCATACGTGCCACGGAAGAAAATTAAGTCGCCTGGTTTTGCTTCAGCTTCTGAAATCGGCATAGTCATGTTGTATTGATTCGCAGCGGGTGAAGGTAAGCTAATGCCTATTTGTTGTAAGCCCCAACCGACTAAACCGCTACAATCGAAACCGACTGTTGGAGACTTACCACCCCATACGTAAGACCAACCGTTGTATTTTTCTACTTCTGCTAAAACGATGGCAAAATCTCCGCCAATCGTGGCAGCTCTTCCTAAATATTGTCCAACAAGCTCACCATAAAAATAGTTGCCACCATTTCGATATAAATACGGTTTATTAAAACTTTTCGATACGGTATTTATATAGCTATACGTTTCGCCTGTTGTATTACCGAGAGAAGGAGCGACTACTGTTCGCGAATAATCTTCTGCTATGCTTAAATCATATGTGCCACCGCGTTTGCCGACGTAATTTGCAAATGGAGAGCCAAAGTTATAGCTTTGAGCAATTAAACGAGCTTCATTTTCAAAGCCGTTATTGAATGCTTGTAAAATCGTTATAATGTTTTTCACGTAGCTAATACCTTGCCTCACCGATTCAGCTTCTGATTGAAAATAGTTTCGAGGATGTCCAGCGCTTTCAGAGGACTGCATGATATCGCGTGTTCCTCTGCCGCCACTTTCAATTTGAATGATTGCTAGTATTAAATCTACATAACTATCCATGCCTTGATTGGTAGCCTCTGTAACGACTAAACTTCGCCACTTTTCAACATCTGGTGATAAATTTTGAGCAACTCCGATCGTTCCATTTAGCTGCTGTTGCTGAGAGCTTCCTGCACTAAACATCGCAATAATGAGTATAAGCATTCCTAGCACGATGAAAACGGGCAGGAGGACAGAGAAACCGCTACCAGCAAGTATTGCAACTTTTCCTAGCATCGCTTGTTTTAGCGCTGTAAAATTAATGTTTTTAACGAAATGAACAAATTGAGTAACGACGTTTTTCAACGTGACATTGTTCATTCTATTTTTAGACACTAATTTTTTCTTAATTGCTTGCTTCTGTAGCTTTTGAGAATTTATTTTCCTCACTGGGGTACTCGTATTCTTCTTTAGTTTACTTGTATGCATATACAGCTTATTTTTTGGAGCTATAGCTAATTGCTTTCCATCTCGTAATTTCTTTCTCACTTTGTCGAGACTGATTATGCTTCGTTTCATAAGTGCAGAGCTTTTATGAATGACTTCTACACCACTGTCATCACGTGCTAACTGCTGACTGTAGTTTGCGCTGCCTTTTTTTAATAATGTATAGACTGGAGAAACGGCCATTCGTTTAATAAAAGTTGGCTTATACTCACCTTGATTTGTTTTCAAAAAGGACTTTGTTTTTTTCAACGTTACCTTTTTGAAATGAAGCTCTTCTTGAACATGCTGTAACGTGCTAATACGCCTTTTTAATTTCAGCTTTTGCGTCGAATGGATCAAGTTCTTAATTGGTGATACGTTTGTAGCAATTTGTTTTGGTTGTACGCTATGTTGGTGTTTAGTAAGCGTATGTTTATTTTGTTTAAGACGTAGCTTCTTTTGCCATTGAAATGATTTCGCTGTAGCTGTTAAAGTTTGACTAGCTACTTGGACACCGACATCATTACGTTCTAATTTATTCTTAAACATTTCGCTAACTTGTTTACCTGTAGCAGTAGCAACGTAAGAGGCTAAAGGTACACGAGTGAGTCGTTGTTTCTTTTTGAGCGTATTTGGAAATGCTATAATGTTTTGCTTCGTATGAGCTACTTTAGCCAATTGGATATGTGAGACTTTATGCAGTTTAGAATGAAGCTTTTTTTTGATTGCTATCTTATACTGTAATCGTTTTATTGTCTTACTAGTAATTTTAGTATCCCTAATATCTCTAGTCTCTTTTTGTTGCAGCATAGGTATGTTATCTGATACGTGCAAGGACTGGAATAAAGGGTTTATAAGCAGAAGTGACAATGAACGGTGCTGTAATCGCTTATGAATAAGTTGTTTTTGTAGATTTGAAAAATGATCATCAGGAATACTAGTATCACTAGAGATTCTGTTTTGCTTATTTAGTAAAGGCGGTGAATATTTTGCAGTTTGAAATGAAGATGCCAGCTGCTGCATTAATGGATTAAAGACTATGAGTTGCTGCTGTAGATTATGAGTAGCTCGTTTTTGTAGCTTAAAAGCTCGCCGTGAAGGGTATATAGGATTTTTAGTATCCCTAGAGGTACTAGTGGTACTGTATTGTTTGTTTTGTGCAAAATGTATTTGAAATGAAGGCACATGCTTCGGATTTACTTCATTTGATTGCGTATGTTGCTCATGCAATTTGTGCCGAATACGTTTTTGTAGTTTGTTAGAAATATTCATCGCTTGGACTGGAGGAACAGATGTTATGAAATAAGACTTTGTATGATTGGAGGCAAATGGGGCATGCTGGAATTTAATTTTCGATGTGCCTAACTTTACGTTAAATTTAAAGTTAAGCGCATTGTCGCTGTCAAATTGTTGCCCTTCATACGATAAGTCATTATTTGTTTCGTGCTCACTAGTAGATAAGAGGTGAAGCTTTTGTTTCGTCTGATTGTTTGATGAGATAAACGTTGATGTGTTATTTAACAATCGCTTTGAATGTGCAATCGCTCTTTGTTCGACGGTTTGGCGGCGAGTAGTGTGCTTTTTCAACATGTTTGCCTGCTGCTTAAAATTAGTCGCTTCAAGACGTCTTTTCTTGATCGCCATTAGTCAGCACCTCGCAATCGCTTAATTTCATCCGTTTTCGTTGTCATCACGGCATACAAGGAGTTATTTTTAGGAAACTTATCTTTAAAAGGTAAAATGACATCGTTATATACAATTAAGCCTTCACCCTCCCCACTATTTGTAATATAGTTTGCTTGATAATCGCTAATACCGAGTTTCTTTTGCAAAATGAATCGGTCACTAGTAGCCTGATTGAGTAAATAGATGAAATCACTGTTGTCGAGAATTGTTTCGATACGGGGGCTTGATAGCAAGTCCTTTACGTTTTGTGTAATGCCAGTTGGAATACCGCCCCACTTACGAAATCGCTTCCAAAATTCAACTGAATAATTCGATGTCTGTTCCTCAGCAAGTAGCTTATGAAATTCATCCATGTAGTACCATGTACGCTTTGAACGGTTTCGATTAATCGTTACTTTATTCCATACGTGGTCTTGTAAAACTAACATACCAAGTTCGCGTAAGTTTGATCCAAGCTCCTTAATGTTGAAGCAAACTAAACGGTTATTTGCGTTGATGGAAGTACGATGGTTAAACACGTTTAATGAACCATGTACGTATAATTCCAAAGCATCAGCAAGTTCATTTCCTTCGATCGTATTGCTTTCCTTGAAGGCATTAAATAAATCTTCTAAAATTGGTACATTTTCTGGAACCGGCTTTTCTAAATAACGTCGATAAATTTGTCGAACGCATTTATCAACAATTGTTTTTTGACGAGCAGATAGCCCTATTTTTCCGCCAGCGATTAATTCCATCATCGTTAAAATAAAATCAGCTTTAAAGGCGATTGGGCTTTCTCCTTCACCGTAATCGAGTGAAATATCTAACGGGTTAATAAATTGCTGTGAATTCAACCCAATCGTTACAACATCCCCACCTAGTTTTGCAACGAATGGTGGATATTCGCCTTCAGGGTCGCATATTAAAATGTCGTCAGCTGTTCTTAAATAAGTATCCGTAATTTCACGTTTTGCAGAAAAGGATTTACCTGAGCCGGGTGTTCCTAAAAATAAACCATTAGGATTTTTTAAATTTTTACGTGACACTTGAATCATATTATTGCTTAATGCATTTAGCCCGTAATAAATTGGCTCGTTGTCTTCTTGGTACAATTCCTGTGTTGTAAATGGTACGAAAATCGCTGTGGAAGATGTCGTTAAGCCACGTTCTAAATCTTTTTCGGTTACGTTATATCCTAAAGGTAAGGAGCTAATGAAGCCTTTTTCTTGCTGATACTTCATCTTTTTTAATGTGCAATTTTGCTTTTGAGCTACCGAATTAAGTCGGAAAATCGCATTTTCAAGATCTTTTTCTGTATCCTCAAATACAGTAATAGTGAATGTTAAATAGAAATATTTTTCGTTTTCACGCTGTAAATCGGCAAGTATTTTTCGACTTTCCTCAACGTGCATATTTAAGTCAGTGGGTAAAATATCCATATCATATCCAGCTTTAATTGCTTTTTTCTGTTCTTCAATTTTGATGCTGTCTAGATCAGAAGCTTTCGTTTTTACCATTTTGACGGCTTTTTGCTGATCCAACGAATAAATATGCATACTGATTAACATTTCAAGTTCCAAGTCGAGGTATTCAGCAAGCGCTCTATCAGAAAGCTCGCTCGCCTCAATGCTTAAATATAGTGTGGCTACATGTTTATTATTCAGTTTAAATTCATCGTTCTTATAGCTGAAATCGATGCTACGCGGTGCGATAAAATCTTTTAAGCTATATGTCTTTAGCGTTTCCTTTGGCACATACTCAAGCTCTAAATAATGCTGCGTATTTCCATTCAACAAAAAGTTAATGATTGACATACGCTCTAATCCATCTAATCCTTCCGTCACAACGCCCATGCTTTGAAAGTTTGCTTTAATATTGGCTTCAATGCTTTCTAAGCGTCTAATTGCACTATCATAGCTTTGATCGATAATTGTAAAAACGAGATATTTATTTCGAATGATGCCGTTGCTACCTTTTTGTCGTTGTGTATCTAGAAATGAAAAGTATTCATGTTG
This sequence comes from Caryophanon latum, assembly GCF_001700325.1. Classification (GTDB taxonomy): domain Bacteria; phylum Bacillota; class Bacilli; order Bacillales_A; family Planococcaceae; genus Caryophanon; species Caryophanon latum. The sequence continues at coordinate 19,799 of NZ_MATO01000010.1, read as the reverse complement.
AAGATTTTTGAATTCTTCAATCACGATGTCGCTTGCTTCCTTTGTGTATTCATACGCTGCGTCTAAAAGCTCCTCTGCAGTCATTCTGTAGTTAATAAACGTCAATTGCAATTGAACATTTGCATCGAATGAATTGAGCAAGGAGCTATATTGAGCAAAAATACGTTGCTTCATCTCGTCTTGCGAAAGCTGATAGCTAATATCGGAAAAGCGAATCATTTTGTTATACACGTTACCTGTCACATTACAAATACCGTTTTTGTACATCTTTTTATAGGTTAATGTGTCTTGTGTTGATTTAGTTTTTTGTTTTTTCTTGTCCAGAATTCGTTGCAACACTTGGAGTAGGTTGAACCGCCGTAGTTCGTTTGCGCTTCGTTTTGCCAAAATGGATGCTCCTTTCTTTTGCTAAATCTTCATTCGATTTAGTTATTTTGAAAGTGCGTTTCATCGGGTTGACGTACTTATATTCTAAAATGATTTTAATCCATTTTTCCGCGGGCATGCCGTCCCTTGTATAAATTGTAATGAAAAAAATTGGTGCAACAGCGACAAATAATGCATACATCGCAACATCAATATTGAAGAGATTTTTTGTAATGAAAAATACGCTTAAGCCTAATGAGACAGCCGAACCAAATCCAATTAATTGTCGCTTCGTTAAACCGAAAAACAGTTTCGCTTGAATTTTTTTCAACTCTTTTGGGACAGAGACAATGAAATGATTATTGTTCATTTTTTCTTCGCAGCTCCTTTCTGATGGAAGCTGGCATTTTAATTAAAAATGCTAATTCTCCTAAAAAGAACGCATTTTTTACGGTCGTAACATTTGGGAAAATGACTTTCCAAATTAAAAGGAAAAGCAGGACAATCCATATGATCGCGACTATTAAATTGACGAAACAAATGATACTGTATTGATACATGCTGGCAGTAACTTCACCTGTTTGTACGTAATATTGCAAATCGGCTACGTTATCGAGTAGTACGTGTAGTTGTATGGCTGTAATGAATGAAACAACAACGCTAGCAATCATAAAGCCGATAAGCAATCCTTTATGCTTTCGAACCCATTTTTTCATGGCTACACAACTCCCACAACGGATTTAGCTAGAGAATGTGTACGTGTTAGCGTAATCGTTAAAATACCCATCGACACTAATAACAGCAATAAGCCAAACACAGGCTGGTTTTGTTGTGTAATTAACGTTGTCGTTTTATCTAATAAGCCAGCGTAAATAACTAAGCAAACAATCATAAAGAAACCTTGAAGCATTAATGCGATTAGTTGCTTAATATAGTTCTGACCAATTGAGCCGATCCACTCGCGGTTCATCATTGTCGCAAATGGAATGGGTGCTACACTGACATACAGTAAAATCACAATGATTCGACTCCAAGCAACTAAATAAATAATACCCGCCATTAAAAATGTAATGAGCAATACGATAATTGCTAGCACGGACATACCGAGTGCCGCGCCAATATTATCTACAGAGTCAACTAAGTTTGTAGTAACACTATCAGGAATAACTAACGTTGTTGCAGGTACTTTATCGGTAATCCATTTGCCTAAATCAAAAAAAGCTAACGTAATATCAAATGCATTTGTAATCAATAAAATAGCAGCAGCTGTTTTAATAATTAGAAATAGTAATTGCCCCGTTTCAAAATCATTTCCTTTGTTTTTTTCAACGACCAATTCATAAATTTCATAGCAAAAGATGTACGTTAAGATTAATCCAGCAACAGGCATGATAGCAGTATCTGAAATGATTTGAAGATTTTCTACGATCATTGGTGAGAAGTCAATCGGTGTTTCAGAAACATTTTCACGAACTGAATCTACACTGCTTTGAAATAAAGAGTGGGTTAAATCTAAGTTCCACTTTACGAAGCCTAATAGTGCATTTAAGAGCCACTCTTGTAGAGATTCTATTAAGCTATCAAACAACGGTCATCACCTACTTATCATCAACTAGGTTAATGTAAATTTCATTAATTTGCTCATCTAGCTGCTGTATTGTTTTGAGCTGTAGGTTGTCATTCACAAACTCATTTGGAATGGCTATTTCAATCATATGTGCTTGTTCAAATGATGCTCCAACTTTGTAATCTGTTGATAAATAATGGAGTTGTTTATTAACAATCTCATTAGCTATTAGCTCATAATCACCGGTCACAAATACGGTGCTTCTATCCAAAATGAAACTCTCAAACCCTTCATAATTATCCTTACCTTCAAACTGATGAGACACACTAATCGTTAGTTTTTTATATTTTGAAAAATCAATATTGTAACCGTCAAAAACGCTTCCGTATTTTTTCGTAAATGATGCTTTTTCACTTTCATCAAAATCATGAATATTTACGTTATTAATGCTACGCGTGAATGTGATAGTTGTGCCAGCAAATTTGTCATAATCGCTGTTCACAAAAATAGCTACGGGCAATAGAACGGCTTCATGTTTTACAATCGCTGTTTCGTTATGTGAATTGGAATAATCATAGCCTTCATTATTAACGGCATCATTACATCCGAATAAAAGAAAAGAGCTTAACATACATGTAGCTAATAGTTTAAGTCGCATTATATGACCTTCCTTCATTAGCAGAAGGGAAAACGATTTAAAAATAGATGTGTATTGTGTTATCGTTCTAACCCTTGTGATCGATTTTTTACACGATTATTTTTCTCGGTTGCTTTAAGTTCCGCATCAATTTTTTTCACACCTTCTATTGAAAAACTGGGCTTTGTTTTCACCTCGTCCGATTTCAGTGGAGCTTCCTTCTGCATAGCTATAGAAAAAATACGAGCAGCTAACGTCGATCCAGCAATTTTATTTTTCGGTGTGTCATTAAAGGCTATGTGTACGTGTGCTCTGTAAATAGCCGTTACTTTTTCGAGAGAATCTTTTGAAGTAGTTTTCTTCATAGCTTTTAGCGTATTTACTTGTTCATATTGTGTATTACTAACATTTGTGAATGCATTGCTTAATGCTTCGGATTCAGCTTTAATCATTTGATGCATTAAAGTAAGTTCTTCTGGAGTGAGCTGAGATATAACATATTCGATTTGTTCGTTTTCAGATTGGAATGATTTTTGCTGCGTAGCGTTCAATTGATCAATATGGATGGGGGACACTTCTGGTGTTTTAGAAGGCTCATTCGACAATTTTTCCTTGGTGTCGAATTTGATTTCATCGACAGTTTTATGCTGTGTAAGTAATTCTTTTTCTTCTGGTGAAAGCTCTACCATTTGTTCTGTATTATCAGTAGGAGAATTGTATAGTTGTTGAACTTTGTTTACAGAATCAGTAGGCAATTCTTTTTGCATTGCTACAAGCCCCATTTCAGCTTTTCTAACATGTTCATTTTCTAAAACTGCACTTTTTATTTCACTAACGTTCTTTAGTGCTTTTTCGATGACGTTTGATTGCTGGCCAGCGAAAAAGAAGGAATAACTATCCTTTCCATTTTTCGTGATGGAAAAATCAACGCCTAATTTTTTGAACTCCTGCTGATAGTCCTTTAATTGTTCTTTTGTTAAATTTTCATCTAACGCATAAACGTTAGCTTGATGTTTTTTGATTAACGCACTAATTTTTTGTTTTCCTTCTTTTGTGTTACTGGATATTAAAAAATCTTGATTACGATCTTTATCTTCTAGCAGTTTTAATAAGGACTTTAATATGAATAGCAGCGTTTGCTCAGTAATTTTTGCTCCTTCAGAAATGATCTCGATTGCATTTTTAGTATGTTCGTCAATGTTAACCAATTATGCTCACCTCAATTTTCTGAATTTTAAGAATATTATATCATAAATAGCTGAAGAATGATAATATAAAGAGAAGATAGTGATCTTAAAGGATTAGGCAAGATACGGGTTTGTATATACAAACCCCAAAAACAGTGTTTTTGTCATGTTAGGGCAAAGCCCTAAAACCCTCAACTAAGCCATGAGACCTTCATTTCGCTTTGCTTCATTTAAGGCTCTTAGCTTAGTCTTTGTCGCTACGCTCGAACTTTGTAAAAGGTGGTTAGTGTAATGAATAAAAAAGATGAAAATATTTTAATAAGAGTTACAGCAGCAGAAAAAGAATTTATAAAAACAAAATGTTATGAACTTGGTTATAAGACGATCTCAGCATTTTTAATTGAAAGCGCTCAAAATAGTTTTAAGCTGGAAGTAGATATGAGTGTTTATAGAAACATCGCAAAAGAAATAAATTACATCGGAAAAAATATAAACAACTTAGTTCGAAAAATTAATATTGCTGGATTTTATAGTGATATCGATTTAAACGTCATTCATGAGAATCAACAAAAAATTTTAAAAATCATGAATAAAGAGTACGATCGTTTACTGGATTTAGAGAAAAAACATTCAGAAAATGAGTTGAGCTTACAAGATAAAAAACGGTTAATTGAGCATCTTACAAAACATGATTTAGATATTCCAAAGAAAATTTTGCTGGAAGAAATACTTGAATATCTTAAGGATGATTTGATCTACATTTACAATATTATTTTGAACTCTCGAGCAAAGAACGATGGGTTGCATGATTACTTATTGGACTATATGAGTGGAAAAACATTATTTACATTAGATGATAAATTGTTAGTTCAATTTTCAGACGAACTGTTTCGATATACGCAAAAGTTGAAATTTAAATTAGTGAATATAGAAGAAGACTTTAATGATGATGATTGGTATGAGTTGAAGGACATTCTTGATGAATATGAAGTGTACTAGAGGGGGATACTATATGACAATTATTAAAATTCAAAGAGTAAAAAATTTAAAAGCTACGGTTAAATATAGTGTTCAAAAACATAAAACACATGATGAATTAATTTCAACTTTTGAGTGTAGTGTTTCATCGATTGAGCAAGATTTTCGCAGCGTACTAAATGATTACAATAACGTGCATACAAAGAAACGTAACTTGACAGCGAGGATGATTATTCAATCATTTGCTGATGCTGATCATTTAACACCGCAACAAGCGCATAAGATTGGTATTGAATTTGCGCAAAAATATTTAAAGGATGAGCATCAATATTTAGTTGTCACACACATCGAAACAGACCATATTCACAATCATATTATTTTTAACGATATTAATTTTAAATACAATAAAGTGTTTGATAGCAGACGTGAACATTCACTGCATTATTTGAGATTAGTTAATCATGAAGTCTCAGCTAATTATAACTTGAGCCAGATTAATGTAAGTAAATCTGATAAAAAATATATGAACTTTAGGGAGTATGTAGTAAAAGCAAAAGGCAGATCATTTAAAGAGCAATTGGAACATGTCATCGACGCAAGTATTCAAAAGGCGAAAAGCTATGAAGAATTTTTACAGCTGATGAAAGCAAGTGGCTACGAATATAAAATGGGCAAACATTTGGCTTTTGAAAGCCCTACAACGAAACGTTTTATACGAACGAAAACGTTAGGTATCGATTATGTTGAAAGCTCAATTAAATATCGAATTGAGCATAAAGCGTACCAGCCATTAAAGGTGAACATTTTTAAAAAGCAGTGGATAGATAAGACACAAGAAAAATTTAAACAAAGTAAAGGGCTAGAGCGTTGGGCTACAATACAAAATATTAATTATTTAAATGAAATTAATGCACAGTTATACAAAGAGAAAATAACGTTAGGTGAGTTGAATGAGCTGCGACATACGACTGTAGCATTTGTGCAGTCGTTTACACAGAAGCTTACGCAGTTGGATGATGAAATATATACGTTAAAGAAGTTAAGTGGCTCCTTTGAAGAATATAAGGAAAGTCATAGCGTAATGTTTATGTACAAATCATTACAAAGTGATGCAGAACGTCGAAATATTAAAACAGAATACAACCAAATTTTTCGAAGATATGATATAGTGAAGAGGAATATAAAGACTTTAAAAAGTATTTATAACATTCAAGATGAAGCTGAATTACAATATAAGTTATCGTTGTTAAAAACAGAACGTAACTTGTTATATAGTAGCCTCAATATGAATACAGCCAACAAAATGATGGACTTAAACAATCAAAAAAATAAGGAACATCAAGATCAACATGAATTGTAAAAAATGATCTTATGTCTTATGACTTTCATATATGATGAGGGGGGATATTATGGTTAATTGGGATGATATTCTAACGGCAAAAGAAGCCAGTTTTATGCTAGGAAGAAATGAAAAATACATTTATATGCTATTTAAAATGCATTCTCCAATGATTTTACAAGGTTCGGTGACGATTAAAGGGAATACCATGCTTATTTCTAGAGAAGGTTTCGAACATTTGAAAGAACAGATCGAACAGATGGAAGTCTTAAAAAAGAAAGCTAACCTTGATAACAACCCTATTAAGGCTAAGCAAAGCAATCTTCAAGAAGCATTTTCTTTCTAATTAAATAGAGTAAAACCCGAAATGGATTAGTAAATTGCTAACATGTCATTTCGGGTTTTCATTTTAATTTTGAAATTCTTCAAATTTACTTAGTCTCTATAGAGGGGGAATGTATTTTAGTTTTTTGTTAGTCAGCTCTTCGCATCAAGGCAGGTTTTCCGGAGGCGTGGTTTGAGCTTGTAGTTTCGCGCTCACGTTTTTCCCACCATAGTAGTCCGCCTCTTGTTTTGAGCCTCGTTCGCTTTCTAAATTTCAAACACCCTCTATTTAGAAGATAATTTGTCTAATTCACCAGGTATTTATTGTCATACGCAAAAGCTGCCAATACGTGTCATCATTCATCGCTTAACTGACGACCAAACACAAACACGCTTGAAAAAACAAGCCATTCAAGAAAAGAAGAAGGGCATTGTCATGAGGAGATTCGTTTTGAACGAGATATCGAAACCGTTTTAACAGGTCAAGGTGGCTGGACTAGTGAAAAGTTTCAGAACTGTGGCTATGACGCAAGTATTGGACTTGATTTAGATAAGTTAATTACCTTTATTCAAAAGACGCAGCCGAAGCAATGGGAACGTTATGAGAAGATTTATAAAGAAGATGTACTTCGGAAATTTTTGAAACGATTTAATGAAGAAGTACAGATGCATGGATTACTACATGTGTTACGTAATGGTATAAAAGATCGTGGGGTTTCATTAAAGGTTGCTTATTTTAAACCTGTTTCTGGCTTGAATTATGATGTGATAGCTAAATATGAGGCTAATCAGTTTACTTGTGTTCGCCAATTTGCTTATAGCCCAAATAACAGCAATACAATCGATATGGTATTAATGTTAAATGGGATTCCGATTATTGCTTTAGAGTTGAAAAATCAATATACAGGTCAATCTGTTGAACATGCAAAAATTCAATTCCGAGAAGACCGTGATCCTAAAGAATTAGCTTTTCAGTTGAATACACGCTTTTTAGTGTACTTTGCAGTGGATCATTATGAAGTGTTTATGACAACGAAGTTAGCAGGTCGAAAAACGTATTTTTTACCTTTTAATCAAGGTTCAAATGGTGCGGGGAATGTTGGTGGTAAAGGAAATCCAGCAAATGAAGAAGGCTATCCTACAGCCTATCTTTGGGAACAAGTATTACATCGCGATAATGTCATGGATATATTACAACGTTTTATGAATTATGACGAGGCGAAGAAAATACTTATTTTCCCTCGTTATCATCAACTAGATGTTGTATGTAAGCTGATTGCGGATGTGAAGGGAAAGGGCAGTGGTGAAAACTATTTAATTCAACATAGTGCTGGTTCGGGCAAGTCTAATAGTATTGCATGGTTAGCTTATCATCTTGCTTCAGTTCATAATGATGAAGATACGCCGATTTTCGCCTCAACGATTATTGTGACAGATCGTACTGTACTAGACCGTCAGTTGCAAAAAACGATAATGAGCTTTGACCATACGACAGGACAAGTAGAAATCATTGATGACCGAAAAACATCGCAAGACTTAAAAAATGCAATTAATGACGGTAAAAAAATTATTATTACGACATTGCAAAAGTTTCCGGTTATTTATGAACAGATAGATGCCTCTAATGGCCGAAATTTTGCAGTCATTGTTGATGAAGCCCATTCATCGCAAACTGGTAATAGCGCTCAAAAATTAAAAGCAGCTTTAGCAGATAAAGAACTTACTTTAAAAGAATATCAAGATATTGAAGAAGAAATTGAAAATACAACCTTGGATGATCAAGACGAGCTAGTGAAAACTTTATTAGCACAAGGACGTCATCAAAATTTAAGTTTCTTTGCATTTACAGCGACACCGAAAGAAAAAACAATTGAAATGTTTGGTACGAAGCAAGCTGATGGCAGTTTTGCACCTTTTCACGTTTACAGTATGCGCCAAGCAATTGAAGAAGAATTTATTTTAGATGTGCTGAAAAATTATATGACGTACAAAACATCCTATCGAATTGCGAAAGAAATCGAGGACAATCCAGAACTTCCGAAAACAGAAGCTGTTCGTGCAATTGCTAGTTATCAGTCATTTCATCCGTGGGTATTACGCCAAAAAACAGAAGTGATGATTGAACAATTCCGCGCTTTAACAAAGAAAGCTATTGGCGGTAAGGCAAAGGCAATGGTTGTAACATCTTCTCGTTTACATGCTGTGCGTTATATGCAGGAGTTTAAGGCGTATATCGCAGAAAAGGGATATAAAGATTTAGATGTGCTGGTAGCCTTTTCAGGTACTGTACGAGATGATGGAGTAGATTATACAGAGCCTTCGATGAATATTACAAAAGACGGTGAGCGAGTAAAAGAAAACCAGTTAAAAGAGGTATTCAATACGGAAGATTTCAATCTTTTAATCGTTGCAGAGAAGTACCAAACAGGGTTTGATGAGCCATTATTACATACTATGTTTGTCGATAAGAAGTTAAGTGGCGTGAAGGCGGTACAAACATTATCTCGTTTAAATCGTACGATGCAAGGTAAAAAGGATACGTTTATTTTAGATTTTGTGAATTCAGAAGAAGAAATTCTAGCTGCTTTCCAGCCGTTTTATGAAGTAACAAAGTTGGATAGCGAGGTTAATATTAATCTTATTTATGATACGCAGAGTAAGCTACGTAAATATAATATTTACAATCAAGATGATATTGATCAAGTGATGAAGCTAGTTAAGCAAGCACAAAATAAGCAAGATGAACGTCTGTTAGGGCGCATATCAAGCTCATTTAAGCCAATCATTCAGCGTTATAGCGAACTTGCTAAGGATACGCAATATGAGTTCCGAGTGACGTTACGTAATTTTAGCAAATGGTATAATTATGTTTCGCAATTTGATCGTACTTTTGATATGGAATTATTAGAGGAAAGTATCTTTACGAACTATTTACTGAAATTTATTCCAAAAGAGACGCGTGAAAAAGTCGATGTATCGGATAAGATAAAATTGGAATATTACAAACTTCAAAAGGATTTTGAAGGAGAAATTTCACTTGTAGCTGAACAACCAGGTGTATTAAGTAATCCAAAGCAAATTAACGCGGGGATAAAGCCACCAGAAGAACGTGATTCGTTAGAAGAAATTATACATCGTGTGAACGAACGTTTCCCAAATGATTTTACAGAAGCTGACCGTGTGTTATTGGAACGTTTATACAAATCATTTAAGCAAAATCCTGATTTGAAATTGATTAATATGGCTAAAAACAATAGCACTGAAATGTTCGAGAAGAATTTGTTTAAATCTGTTTTATTCATTTTTCATTTTTGAAGAAAAACGAAGACACTTGAACAGAGGTAGTGAACATCCATTTTTTTACTATAACCTATGACGAGTGTGACAGAAGTGGTTGAACCTTTATGGAACGGCTTTTCCAGAGATTTTTCGAATCCATAAGTGAGCAGACTTCCATGGAGCTGCCTTCAATAAGCGACTAATGTCCAAATAACTTTTAGGACTATTTGTACGCAGTTGAGCCAATACATGTAAGCAGTACACAATCATCGCGATATACACTTGATTATGTACGCCCTGTTCACTTTGCGCGTAAAATTTTTTGATATTCAAGTGTTGCTTCATCCATTTGAAAAACAACTCAATTGCCCAGCGCGATTTGTATAATTCGGCGATTTCATCAGCGCTTACATCAAAGCGATTCGTAATCAACTGGAGTTCGTTTCCTTTGGTATCCGCTACTTTGATGCGACGAAAGTAGTTTTCTGCCCGATTTTGTGTTGTGCCAATTAAAATCATTTCATCGGTTAAGACGGTTGATTCTTCTGGCAATTTGAATTCTTCCATGACACGAATCGCTGCGTTTTTTCGTAAGCGCGAAACAAAGAAATAACCGTCATCCGTCATCTGATCGAATTGTTTGTAATCCAGATAACCACGGTCAAAAACATACATGCATTCCTTGTCGTCAACGAGTAGCTCAAGCTGACCATGATCATGCTCGACTGCATTTGTGAGAGCCGCTTGATCTGGATATGAACGTCCTTTCTCTACGTGAATCAATCGTAAATGAAGCTTGATTCCTGATTTTGTTTGGCGAAATTCAGCCCACTTATGATTGTTCAAATTCAACGGCAACGTACTCGAATCAATGATTTTTAATGGTGTCGTTATTTTGCGACGCTGCTCATACTGTGATTTTTCATGGATTTGAGCGACTAAATCGAGAAATAGCTGTTGGAACACCTCTGTCGACACTTGATTTAACCGGCGACCTAACTGTGAAAAGCTGATGGATTCTAAGCCCGTTACTTGTTGGAGTTCGTCTGAAAACAATTTAAGATGAACATCTCGCATACTTTCTGTTTCATTGAGCTGCGCAAATAACAGTAATTTCAAGAATGAATCCATTTGTAATTTCTTTGTATAGTAGTTTAATTGATGGATTTCAACCAATTCCTCTAGTTTTATCTGAGAAATCGGGGAAAACCATTGTTCAAATGATGTTTTTCGTGTAAACTTATCCATGTTTGAGTCCTTTGTTTTGGATTTGGATGGTTTACTACCACCCAACCATTATAAAGGATTTTTTTGTGCTTGAATTATATTACAGAAAATTCAGTTTAATAATAAGCATTGGATTATTTTAATGCGACGCTAGTGATAAAATATCTAAGTATTTATTTTCCGAAATAATATAAATATTTACATATTATGTTCGATATAGTAAAGGAAGGTCCTTCTAATAAAAAATGTGAGGAGTTTTAATAATGAGAAAGATTTACGCTTTTCTATTTGTTTTGTTTATCTCTTTACCATTTTTCATCGAAGAAGTAGCTGCAGCTATAATTGATGAGGCAGAACCAAATGATACATCAGTAAATGCGCAGCTTATTGAGAGAAACAATCATGATCCAGCTCAAATGATTAATGGGAATAATGCGAGTCAAAAAGTGTTAGTTGGCAATTTGTCGAGTGCAACAGACGAGGATTGGTATCAAGTTTATTTACCTGCCAATCCAGAAACCTATTTATCTATCAATGGTCAAACAGGTCCAATCTTTAAATTTGAAATATTTGATGCTACTTTGGGGCAAATTTTTGAAGAGGACTATAGTAAAGATCCTTCTTTTATAGGCGCCTTTCCTTACGAATTTAATGTATCCACAGCGGGGATTTACTATGTGAAAGTTTCAAGTGTTTTTGGAACAGGTGGGGATTATCGCTTTACCGTTGGCAGCCCCAATTATATGGTGGATTCCTATGAATACACAGCAGCAACACCCTTAACATTAACGACGTCAATTAATACTGCTCAGGGTACGTATGATCTTAGACATATCGCAGACGTCCCTAAAAAAGCTATCGTTTACCAAGTTACATTTGGTGGCACTAAGGTAAATTCTGCAACAAGTGAATATAGACGAATTAAATTAGCGGCCGATTCTTCGTGGATTAACACCTCCTCCTATTCATGGATCGCCAATATTCCTGCTGTTCAAAATAAAGCCTTTCATAGTCAGTGGAGTGTTCAATTACAAGGTAAGGTTTCAAATAGCACAAAGCCTTATAGTTTAACACCAAAATTAAGATTTTCTTATTTTTATCCAATCATTCCTTAATATACTAGGAGGTGAATTTCTATGAAAATGCAACACTTCTCTCTTATGCGCAGCCTTTTCAACAATGGCTCCTCTAAAACAAACATGTTATCAACAATGAAACAATTAAGTCAATACAATCAATTATCTAAAGGGACTATGAAAAAACCGTATGAAAAATTAGATACGGTGGAAATATCACCTAGTAGTCTGCAAAAGCAGGTAGCAAGTAAGCAGAGGATTACAAGCCGTCAAGCTATTCAATCACTCACCCATTTACAAGGAAAAGAAGTAAAGGAAATAAAAGCAAAGAATAACGTGCTTGAATTTGACGATGGTGCTTTATATCGCTTTAGTTTTAATGGCGTTTCAACGGTTATGCAAAGCTTCTACCATGGCTCTGGTTCCATTCTTGGCACTGCTTTCACCGAATTGGGCGAACGACTAGGTGTTGATACAGGAGCTATTTATTCTCAGCAGGATGTAACAAAGATCAATAAAATTGAAGACTTTTTTTCTGGCTTTACAGGGCGATCTGGCTTAATCGGTTCAAGACATTCATATTCTGGTGAGGAAGTATTGGATATGTTCAAGAGCGTTGGGATTGAGCCTGGTTGGTTTACGGTTAAAAGTAGTGGTCAAACTGTGAGACATTATTTAAGAGAGGATGGTCGAACTTTTTCGGAAAAACAGGTTCTGGGTAGCCGTAATACGTTTATGTCCCATAATTTATTTGATATTGGGTATAAACAAGGCGAAAAAATTACTATTGGCGACACTGATTACGAGGTGGATGAAACAGGTCATATTAATTTGCCACCAGATGCAGCCGTTTTCCTCACCCATAATGTCGACCCCATGTACACAAAGCGAAAGCAACTTGCCACAATTAAAGATCAATTAATAAAAACACAGGCAACTCGCCCAGAGGAGCAAGTATTCTTTTCAACGCCCACCCATGATTATACATTGGATGGAAATGGAGAATTATTAGAAACCAAGAATTTAAACAGTAACCGTCAAACGGGCTGGTGGACAACAAAATTGTAATTTAAAACTAAAAATGGTACCGGGCTTATTCCATCCCAGTACCATTTTTTTAGCGTTTAGCAATTTCTTGTTGTAATAACTCAAACTTCGCAGACTGAAATCGACAAATAAGCCTTGATATAGTTAGGTAGACCGTCAATCCATTGCTGTAATTGACTTTTGATTAGTTTTTGTAATGTTTTGTTCGTCTTTTTTAGGGCATCTTCAAGAAGCTCGATTAATTGCTGTAATGCGACAGCCCAATCCAGTTCGTTCACTTCATCACATAATTCATAAAAGATGCCACCTAATGTGCGTTGATCGTTATGGCAACGATTTTGCCAGGACAGGACGATGTATCTCGCAAATACAATCGTGGTGTGGCTAATCAGTAAATCATATGACATGCCTTGAAACTCTTTTTGCAGGCGTAAGAGGGATTTGGTCGTCTTGAAAAAGACCTCAATATCCCAGCGCATGCCATAAATACGGACGATTTCTTGTTCGGAAAGCGTACAATCGGTGCTGAGAATCGCAAGCCATTCACTCTTTTTATTGCGGTTTTGAATAAACACGACCTTTACCTGAATGCCATTTGCCATGGTTGTTTGAATCGATCGCATGATGCCTTTCTTGCCAGAAACAGGCGTGGCCATCTTATATAGCTCCTTCAAGGAAAGCCTTTTTTCGTTCACCAAATAACGTTGATTCGTTGCCTTGACCATGCCAATAACGTCAAGACCGAGTTCAGCGATTGATTGGATAAGAGGTTGTTGCGTAAACCAGGTATCCATTAACACATAATCAGCCGATACACCTGCTTGTAATGCGCGTTCAAGCATACTTGGAATGACGGCTGGAGCGGATTCTAACGCTTCTACACGACGTTTATAGCCAGAAGAACGCTTATCAATATTCTCAGAAATACCGTTGATCTGCGCCTTCTTTGAACTCAGTAACGTGAAGTCCAGTGGCATAAATGAAAAGCCATCTGACCAACCCAGAGTAAGCATACGAAACCCTTTATAGAAGCGTTTTGTTAAAGAGGAATGATCCATACAACGCGCAAGAAGCTCCACCTTTTTACTGCGGTTACGGTCGAACATGGAATCGTCTATGATGAAAACCTTTGGACGTGTTGTATCTGTCAGCTGATCAACTTTTTGAATGGCATGCGCGCTTAAATCGGTTAAAAAACGACGCCAGGCAAACTTGGAATGATTCATGAAGCGATAAACAGAATCCTTGGCAGGGTAACGGTCGCCCTTCTTTGAATTTAACAGGGTGAACCAACTCTTATGATGGAAGATTAAACAAAAAACAAGTTGAAATAAATAGGAAGTGGTGAAGCCAAACTTCTTCGTAATCCCAGCTTTTCGAAGATGTTTGAAAATCTCTAATTCTTTAAATACCGATTTTAATTCTTTTGGCAGTTGATTATTTTGGTCATTATGCTCTATCATTATGGAAGCACCTCTTCTGATGGTAGTGTTTTTTCGACAATCACACTATACCAAAGAATGAGGTGTTTTTTGTATCTAAAAATGCATGTCAAGGTTCTTATTGAAATCGAGAACAATCTAATAGAGCCAACGATTGGACCTAATTATTTAGGTGCGAAGTTTGAGTTACTTAAATGAAATATTTTGGGGTACGGAAACGATTCGTAGATTGAGGGGCCACTATGGGAAATAATGTAATTAATAGCCGAGCCTATCAAAATGATAGGTTTTTATTTATTATAAAATAGGGAATCGAAAAATTCAGATAAGTGAGGAGGGAGATGAATTGCCAAGTATTCAGGATACCATTTTCCCTCGGTTTAAAAGTAATCTAACCGAAAAGGATTTGGAAGAAGTGTACACCCCAGCAATGAATGAAATGGAGTGGGCAGAAGTTAAGTCTAAAGGGACCTTGCAGCAATTAGCCTTACTCGTTTTAATTAAAACTGTACAGAAGCTTGGATTTTTTATCCGTATTGTCGATATTCCAGAAGCAATTGTCGTACATATTGCGAAAAAAGCTTACTTACCTTTGCCTGCAAAAGAAGAATGGAAAACGTATAATGAAACAAGAACGGCCAAACGTCATTTTCGCTTTGTTCGGGATTACCTTCAGCTTCGGCCATTTGATCATGAGGCCCATAACATTTTGCTTGAAACAATGAGCAAACTAGCATTTAGCAAGGATGACCCAGCTGACCTAGTTAATGCCGCGATTGAGGAATTAATAAATCAACGTTATGAATTGCCCGTTTCCGCACGTTTTCGGTCGGGCGATGGAGCCCGAAACAGCCCTCGGCAGAGCGCACCTTTACGCAGTAAAGTATAGCTATACTTTACATGGAAGTGCTACCGGAAAAATCGCATCGAAGGAGTTGATTGGATTGAGCTATGCTGTGGTACGAATGGTGAAACTGAAGTCGCATGATTTAAAGGGAATCCAATTTCATAATCAACGAGAACGAGAGAGCAAAACGAATCCTGATATTGATTCATCGAATACCGAAAATAATTATGAATTAGTGAATGAATCGAATATTGATTACAACAAGCGAGTTAAAGAGATTATTGAATCACAAAAAGAGGGTACGAGAAAAACACGAAAAGATGCGGTGTTGGTCAATGAATTTATTGTGACGTCTGATGCTTCATTTTTTGACAAGCTCTCGCCAGCTGATGAACGAAAATTTTTTGAGGAAAGTTTGAGCTTTTTTGCGGAACGATATGGAAAACAAAATATAGCATTTTCGATGGTTCACAAAGACGAAAAAACACCACATATGCATGTGGGTGTGGTGCCCATGCGTGATGGTCGGCTACAAGGAAAAAACATCTTCAATCGCCAAGAGTTGTTATGGCTGCAAGAAGAATTCCCAAAGCATATGCAGAAACAAGGTTTCGAGTTGCAACGTGGCGAAAAGGGTTCAAATCGAGAGCATATCGAAACAGCCAAATTTAAACAAATGGCGCTCGAAAGACAAATTGAAACGCTTGAAAACCAGTTGGCGGATAAGAAAAAAGAGTTGTTGGCAGTGACAGAAGACATTCCAACAGAGGAATTAACTATTCGTGTGGAAGGTCATGAAGTGAAAACGCAAGTAAAACAAAAAATATTTGGGAATGCGGAAGTTACGGAGAAAGAAACAGCAAATCTCGTTGTGCAACCCAAAGAATTAAAAAAAGTGGAGAAAATGATAAACGCTGCAAATCGTGTGAGAAGTGATTATGAGCGATTATTGAAAACGGATATCGTTCAAGAGAATAAAGCGCTCCAGGAGAGTTTAGATGAGCTCTTCGATGATTTTCACCATGTTCAAAAGCAAAATAATGAATTGTACAAACAAAATAAAGCGTTGAGTAATGAGGTAATGTCTTTAAAAGCCACTGTAAGTGATTTGAGAGACGAAATAGAAAAACTATATAAAACTACCAAAGAGTTCTTAAAAGCTCGTACAGAGGACGCTAGAGCTTTTAAAACGACATTTAAGCAATTTGTTGATGATGTCCGAGCGAAAATACCATATGGAGAATTTAAACGAGTGCATGAGCGTGAAGCAGACAACGACCAGGTGATGAATATGGAGCGTGTGAAGAACATGGCGAAAGAGTTGGACCAGAAGAAACCATCTGCTCGAAATAAATCGTGGGATATGGAGAGATGAAAAAAATTTTTTAAAGATTTTTTAAAAAATTTTTTAGTTTTTAAAAAAAGCACTCCTCGAATGAGGGGTGCTTTTGTTTTTGGAAACGAGTGAGCGTAGCGAAATGAGTTTCTTCTTTTACTTGATTGTTGTTCTATTTTCTTCTTTTGTTGCTTCTGCCTATCATCGAGGAAAGGCAGCTATTTTAGAAAAATTAAATCGTCTATATTAACATCTGAAGTCTCATACATGAAATGGGGATCGCGTCGGAGACGCTTCGGGAACTTAAGCGTAATCTATTCGTAGAAATAACGAACAATATTTATAGAGGGAGTTGAATTGAGGAATTGTTTAAATTAAAGTTAAAAACATTAATGTTTTTCTTGTTTTCTGTATTATTAATACTTTGTATTTTTTATACAGAAGATGATACTCGTTTTGTTAAAAAAAGCGATTCATTTTTGAAAGAGTATTGGGCCTATGATTATTTGGAAATTGACCTTATACGAGAGCAAAATAATTTATATGGTAAAGATGTTAAGATTGGTTTAATAGATACTGGTGTTGCTAAATTTATTGATGTTGTTGATGGAATAAATGTTAGGGATCAAAATGAAGATTACTCCGATACACATGGTCATGGAACCCATATTGCTGGAATTTTAAAAGATGACAGCTTTGGTATAGTTCCTGATTCTGATTTGTATATTGTAAAAGCTTTAGATAGTAAAATGAGTGGAGATATTAAAGATATAATATTAGGTATTGAATGGCTTATAGAAAAAGAGATCGATATTATTTTACTACCGTTTGGTAGTACAGAATATAATAGTGAATTAGAAAAAGTTATTAATGATGCAAATGAAAAAGGGATATTTGTAGTTTCTTCTGTTGGAAACTATGGGCTACAAGAAGAAATTGATGTATTATATCCCGCTAAATTTAAAAATGTATTAGGTGTAGGTGCATTAGGAAAGGATGGAGAGGTTTGGAAAGGGAGTACTCTTGGAGAAGAAGTTGATATATTACTTCCAGGACAAGCGATAAAAAGTCTTTCTTTGAGTGGTGATCCATTAGTTAGCAGCGGAACTTCGATGGCTTCAGCATATATGGCCGGAATACTAGCTTTATATATAGAAAAAACAAGTAAGTCTAGTGATTATAATATTCAAGATAGGATTTTAATTTTTAGAGATGAATTAAATAAATATTACAAAAAAGGTAGATATAACCTATTCAATCCTGCTATCATATTAGATGAATGACTAATTACAAAATAACGATAGATGTATGTGTCGAAAAATATTTTTTGGACACTTAAAAATGGCGTGAGCCATTGATATATCAACATTTATAGAGGGGGAATAGTTTTGGGTTTTAAGAAAATTATTGCAAGTATTTTGATTTTTGCTATGTTCTTTTCTTCTCTTGGAATTACTACCATTTTTGCCCAAGAGAATACATATGCTAATAATGAAGCTATAGCAAATGAAGTTAAAGAAGAAACAGGTGTAGATGTTTTTGATGTAAGTTTAGAAAATTACGAGGAAGAATTTAGTTTTTTAGTAAATGATCCAGTTTTCATTGAATTAGAAGAATATTTAGTCTTATCTGGTCAAGATGCAGCTTTTAGTGATTCATCTGTTCAAGGTCAATGGGTTCCCATTGTTGCTCAAGCTCTTAGACTTTTAACATCTAAAGTTGGTAAAGAAGGTATGGAAAGAGGTTGGAAAATAGCTAGACCTTATGTACAAAAAGCGTTAGATGCTCCTTCTCTGTATGAACTAGACGGACCTGGTAGTGGTGGAAGAATAATTCAAGTAAGAAATAAAAAAGGCGGATCAGTTGTATTTAGATTAGATTATTTTCCAGTAAAACATGGTGGTAAGAATTATTTACATTATCATGTTCCAACTAACTTAAAAGAGCATCACATTATATTTTAAATTTTGAGGTGTGGGGAACATATGAAATTTGAAGAAGATATACATTTACATGCTGGATATTATGAAGCAAATTATGATTTAGAAGGAATATTCTTTAAACAAAAAGATGAAGAAATTTGGTGTTTATTTTTTCAAAATGATTTTTATAAATTACCTTTAAAAAATCACTTTGATGAATACGATGAAAATTTTGGGTATTTAGTTAGAAAATATAATATTCAGAATGATGATTTAACAGAGGAAATAGCTAATACATTGTTTAAAGGGTTTTTATTAGAAGAAGGATTAATTAAGTAAGAGTGATTAGGACGTGTCTAAAAACTCCAGAATTCAGTATAAATAATGGCGAGGAACGAAATCGCGTTCTTTATCATAACATGGCGTTGCTTTCCACATCGAGGCAGGCTTTCCGCGGGCGTGGCTTGAGCCTCCTCAACACTCCTACGTCGTGTCTGCGGGGTCTCAAGTCTCACGCTTTTCCCGCTGGAGTCCGCCTCTCGTTTCAAGCAACCTGTATGCGTCAATCCCAATTTATCGTGACGAACAAGTTCCAGACCGTTATAAAATAGTTTTTAGACAGAACCTAATATATTAACAGATATATTAATTTAAAACATACTAAACATTAGTAATAAATGGGCATACTCTTGAATTTCCTAAAGAAAAATATGATTGGTGTAACCAATAATTCAGTTTTCATCGTTTATAAGACAGCTATTCCTTATCGTTGTTGTATTAAGCGTTTTATAACGTCTGTCAGAGCTTAACGTTGTAAATCCGCATTTTTATGACGGGACCCCTTACAGTTAATTGGTAAAAATGATGTAGGACTCAAAAAGAACATTCCCAAAGCGCTGTTTGGGAAGGTTTTTACTTTAGCTAATGAGAAAGATGAGCGCAAGTGTCAACGGTAAATCGCAACGGAATGGGTCGGCTGGTCTTGCCGATCCATGCAGTGAGAATTTAAGGAGTTGACACGTGTCGTGGATTTTCCAAGCTAGCCATTGACGAAAGGAAATGGAGAGGGGCGCACTTCCCCCTCAACATTTTTTTCGGCACCCGCTGTAGGCGTTCCGTCCTAACAGGACAAAGAAAAGTTTTTGGGGGTTTGCCCCTTTGTTCACAAAGGGGCAAACCCCATAGCCATCAAGTTTACCCATTCGATTCATTTCTTCAAAATGAA
>NZ_MATO01000009.1 GCF_001700325.1 Caryophanon latum | reverse complement strand
AGGGAGGGCACTGAAAAAGTCACTGAATCAATAGGAAGGGCATGTTGGAACGAAAATTGTTCTAACATGCCCTTTTCTTCAGTAGAGTTAATTTCGGTTTTGGTGGACACTTTCCGCAGGCGCGACGCCAACGCCATGTTCAGTAGAATACCTTTTCGCTCAAAAGCGGGTCTTCTTTTCATACAATCTTTCAGATTTCTTGTATAATAAAAAGACAAATAAAAAGGTGGTGCGACCATGATTGCTAAACAAGAAACATTGAATTTAAGTCCTTATATGGCGTTGTACGATTTACTGATTCCAAAAGACAATATGCTTCGCCAAATCAATGAACTCGTTGATTTTTCATTTATCTTAGAGGAGCTTCAATCAAAGTACTGTTTAGATAACGGTCGTAACGCGATTCCACCGATTCGTATGTTTAAATATTTACTGTTAAAAGCCATTCACGACTTATCGGATGCGGACCTTGTCGAACGTTCGAAATATGATATGTCCTTTAAATATTTTTTAGACATGGCACCAGAAGACGATGTCATAGATTCTAGTTCATTGACCAAATTTCGTCGACTTCGTCTTCAAGATATGAATTTATTAGACGTACTAATTCAGAAAACGGTTGAGATTGCCCTAGAAAAAGGACTTCTCCTCAGTAAAATAATCATCGTTGACGCAACCCATACAAAAGCTCGTTATAATCAAAAATCGCCAAAAGAATTTTTACAAGAAAAATCGAAAAATGTACGCAAAGCTGTGTATCAGTTAAATAAAGAAATGGTTGGGAAATTTCCAACGAAACCTATATCAAATGAGATCACAGAAGAATTGGACTATTGTCGTCAAGTCGTAGAAATCGTTGAAACGCAATCCAAGGTTGCGCAAATACCAGCGGTAAAAGAAAAATTAAATGTATTAAAAGAAGTGATGGATGATTATGAAAACCAGTTAAGCTATTCAAATGATCCAGATGCCCGCGTTGGGCATAAGTCAGCAGATTCTTCTTTCTTTGGTTTTAAAACACATCTTGCGATGAGTGATGAACGAATTATTACAGCTGCAGTTGTGACAACAGGTGAAAAAAGCGATGGTGCTTACTTACAGGAATTAATTGAAAAAACAAGAGCTACCGGTATGTTAGTTGATCAGGTGATTGGAGATACAGCTTATTCTGGAAAGGAAAACTTGGACTATGCGAAAGCGGAACAGCTACAACTCATTTCAAAATTACATCCAGTGATTACAAACGGGAGTGGGCAACGAAAAATCGAATTTGATTATAATAAAGATGCGCAACGATTTGTTTGTCCAGCGGGGCATCTCGCAACACATAAAAGACGTACAGGGAAGAAAAGCGTGAATCAAAGTTTGACATTTCATTTTGATATCGAAAACTGTAAAGTTTGCCCCATGCGAGAGGGTTGTTATAAAGAGGGTGCGAAAAGTAAAACCTATAATGTCACGATTCAGTCAACTACCCATCAAACACAAGCAGCTTTCCAAGAAACAGCCGAATTTAAAGAACTCGCTAAAAATCGATACAAAATTGAGGCGAAAAATAGTGAATTAAAGAATCCCCATGGTTTTAAAACGGCAAAATCGGCGGGTTTATTTGGCATGGAAATTCAAGGAGCCACAACGATATTCGTTGTAAATCTCAAACGAATCATGAAGCTATTAAATGCAAAAGAGTAACAACTAAGCAAAGAAATAAGGCACTTTCCATTCAGAAACGAATAAGAAGTGCCTTATTTGTGTTTAAAAAATGGAAGAGTCATAAAAACGGAAGTTTATCAGTGCCCTCTACGAAAAGTCCGGCTATATCTAATGGAAATTCAAAGTCATAATCACATAATTATTTGATTTTATTATCAATTACTCATTAACGGAGT
>NZ_MATO01000008.1 GCF_001700325.1 Caryophanon latum | reverse complement strand
AACACACCGTTCTACCCTGGCTTCTACGTAGGGTTTGCTGCAATATATTGCACATGTAGCACACGTCCGTCTCCGCATTAATTTCGCGCGGCTCGTACGTTTTTTCTCCACATGCCGCTAACACAAGCACCGATAATAAACTAATCATGAATAACCATTTCTTCACATAAACCATCTCCTAATCGTCCAAAATAAGCCAGCAAGCGTCGTAAGCAATGTGCCAAACAATACCCATTGTGGCTGCCACGTAAGCGCAACTTCATTTTGTATAATTTGTGGGTGTTCATCAATAATGAGTGACTTCGCGTTGCCTGTTACCGCCGTTTCAATTGTATTTAATACCGTTACAGCAGGCGAGCCCATGTAATATTGATACACTGGCTTTTGCACCATCCATTGCCCAAACGCGTTCGATGCGATATACGGTGTGTCTCCGTATCCATCCTCATCAAAATCATAGCCGCTAAAATCATCATAGCTATTTTTACGTAAGGCGAAACTTTCCGCATCTGCGCGCGCTGTTAAAATGTTCGCATAAAACATGTTGCTATGTACGTCGGCTGTTCCTGATTTTTTAAGCTGTAGCACTGTACCGTTCGTCGAGAAAACGTTGTCAGAAATGACGGTGTTGCGCGCATTTTGCAAATCAAATGCCATCGTATTTTCACGCACCGTATTGTTTTTAAACGCAACGTCCTCGACATCATACAAATACGTACCGATGCTGTTTAAATCGTTATGCTGCTCGATCATATTTTCGCGTAACTGTACGTCCTTTGCAATCATAATCATGAGCCCGGTCATATTGTTCGTAATTGTGTTGTTCGAAAACGAAATGTAATCGCTATACATGACGTGAAAGCCGTAGCGGTTGCCACTAACAACATTATCATGTGCCGTTAAATGCTGAACGCGCTCGACGTAAATCGCATCGAGCATATTTTGAATGCTCATGTTTGTTAACGTCGCTTTATTCACATCAAACAGCGCGACCGCATTTTCCTTTTTCGCAAAATGCCCTTCCATGCCGATAATGTCCAGATTGTTTAACGAAACATTTTGACTTTTATTAATATGAATCGCTGCTGGACTGCTTGCAATCGTGACGTTTTCAAGCGTTAAATTGTTTATTTTAGATGCGTACAGCGCGAGCACATTTGCTTCTAAATGCAAGTTGCGCAGCGTGACGTTTTCTGTATTTTCAATCGTAAATACGACGTTTAGCGACTTAACCGCCGTGTCGTCTGTTCCTTCAATCGTAATCGGCCTCGTAATGCTCATGCTGCCGCGATACGTGCGATCCTCTAGCTTCAACACACCGTTTGCTGGCGTCGCGTCAATGAGCTCCTGCAACTCCGATTTTTCGTTCGGATCGCGTTCAATCGGCGTAAATTCTTCGGTCGTATGATGATCCTCATGGTCGTTTGCTGCGTACGTGTGCATCGGCAGCACAAACGACAGCAACACGACGATCATCGCTATGTACGTTCTCACGTATACCCCTCTATTCATCATAGTTTTGTAGCGTAATATGCACGCTCGTTCCTTCACCTTGCTTGCTTGCGATGTGCAGCGTGCCTTCATGCGCATCGACAATTTGCTTGACGATTGCTAAGCCGAGCCCTGTACCACCGTCTGCTGTGCTGCGTGCATTGTTCACGCGATAAAAGCGCTCCGTAATGTGCGGCACATGCTCTGGCGCAATGCCAATCCCTTCATCTGCAATCGTTAACGTGCCCGCCGTTTTTGCGATGCTCGTTTCCACTGTAATCGTGCGCCCGCATTCCGTATAACGAATCGCATTTTCCAATAAATTAATGCACACTTGCTCCAATAAAAATGCATCGCCGCGCACAATCCAGTCTTCGTCGATGTGCAGCGTGACAATCAGCTTTTTTTGCTCAAGCTTTAGCGACAATACGTCGACTGCTTGACGCAACACTTCCGCCATAATGACCGGCTCGTGCTCAATTGTACGCGTTTGCTGTGCTGTTAGTTGAAGCAGCTCGGACGTTAGCTTTTGCATGCGCTTCGTTTCACTTCGAATAATGCTCCACACGTGCTGCTCGTCCTGTACAATCCCTTTTTCAATCCCTTCTGCGTAACCAGCGATGTAGCTTAGTGGCGTGCGCAGCTCATGTGACACAGTCGCTAAAAATTCCCGTTGGCGCTCGTCCTCTTGTTCAATTGCGTGTGCCATGTCGTTGAACGCCTGTCCGAGCGCCCCGATTTCGTCCTTTGAAACGAGTGTGACGCGCGTATCGTAACGACCGTCCTTCATTTTTTGAACCGCTTGTCGCAACGCAATAATCGGTGCGACCATTTTTCGAATGACGATGTAGCTTATAATAGCGGCAAGAAGCATAAACAACACCGCGCCGACGATTGTAATGGACAGCCCTTTTTGCGCAACGACGGCAATGTCTTCAATCGGGTAATATTGATAAATGATGCCCTCTAAACGCTGGTTGTCAACGAGTGGATGCACGACCGATAAGACGCGCTTATCAAACATTTCCTCGTAGCCGACGTTAACGACGACTTCACCTGCAATTAACTGTTGGCGCTCATTCGGACCAATAATCGATCCGTGATCCATTTCAAACGGCAAGCACGCACTTAAATCTTTCGGGTCGCGCACCGCAAATACATCGTAGTTTAAAAACTGGCTATGGTGCTGCACAAGCTCAATTAATTCATCGGACACGTCACCACCTGTATAGAGCGACTGCAATTCCGTGCCGACTTCGCGCATATTGTCCTCAATGTCATGTACGTATAACTGCTCGTACAAAAAGTTCGCAAAAATGAACATAAACATGAGTGCAATAACTAAAAACAATAAATTTAAGCTGAAAATTTTCGTGAAGATGCTTTTCATGCGTTCGCTTCGTAGCGGTATCCGATACCCCACACCGTCTTAATATGCTCGCCAACACCGTTACACCCTTTGTTTAATTTAATGCGCAGCGTTTTAATATGCGTATCGACTGTGCGACCGCTTCCGCTATGATCAATTCCCCACACTGTATGTAATAGCTCATCACGTGAAAATACGTGTTGCTGATGCGTTAAAAATGTCGCAAGCAGCTCAAATTCCTTTAATGTTAAGTTAACGAGCTCATTTTTCACCCACACTTGTCGACTCGCCTTATCTAGCACAATATGCTCGGTCACAATTTTTGTGCTCGACTGAAGCGGGTGCTTGCCTCGACGCAACACGATACGAATGCGTGCAATGAGCTCCGATGCGTCAAACGGCTTGACGATATAATCTTCCGCTCCGATTGTAAGACCTTTTAACTTATCGCGTTTTGCATCGAGCGCCGTTAAAAAAATAATCGGCACGTCATAGCGCGGCGCAATATGCTCGGCAAACGTGAAGCCGTCCATAAATGGCATCATGACGTCGAGCAATAGTAAGTCAACTTTTTGCTGTGTCAGCACTTGCTCCGCCTCATGTGCTGAGCTCGCTGTCAGTACGTGATACCCTTCGCTTTTTAAAAATATGCTAATCAATTGCTGCATTTGTACTTCATCATCGACAACTAATATCGTTTCCATTATGTCACTCCCTTATTACAAGCTGAAACGGTCCTTCGCCTGTGTCATACGCACGCACTTGCTCCCCATCCACGACGTATAGTGTATGATCGTCATAGCCAGCTGTGACAATCGCATCGTTAAAATACGCAACGCTAAACGGATTCGCGCCAATTTCAAGCGTGTCAATCGCCTTACCATCTTTCGTGAAGCGGTGCAATGTGTTAGAGCCGTGGCTAATGACGCTAATTTCATCGTCGTGCTGTGCGAGCGCAACTGGCATTTGTGGCGCCTGCAACGTTTGCTTTATACTACCTGTTTTACGGTCAATGACGAGCACTTGATCGTTGCTCGTATGGTCGCCGTGTCCACCAATCCAAAGTGTATTCGTCTCCTCATTTACAACAATGCCATTTGACGAACGTGGAATTTGCCATTGCGCGACTTCGTGAAACGTCTTTGCTTCAATAACCGACAAATAATCCGATTTAAAATTCAGTACGTACAGCGTGTCATCCGCATACGCCATCGATAACGGATAATTACCAACGACGACGTCTCGCAGCTGCTCACCGCTAAACGAAAAAGCACTCACCGTATTTTGCTCTTTATTTGCAACGTACAGCTCATCGTCGCCCGCAATGACGTTCGTCACACCAACGCCCGTCTCAAGCTTCGTTTGTAGTTCGCCTGTTGATACATGATAAAGCGCCACAAACGGCACACCCATACCATACAATGCAATCGTATCATTATCGACTAATGTCGCTCCACTATATGCTTCATCAAATGCCCACGTCGCAACTGCATGTAAGTCGTCGTTAAAAAAAGTCATCGATGGCTCTAATTGATTGACTGTCGCCACAAACGAAACATCCTCTCGTATGCTTGTGTACGTCTCTGCCCCACAACTAGCAAGGAGCAATGTGCTAGCTGCAAGCAATAGCCCTATTCTCATGCACGCTCACCTACTCTTTCTCCTCCATCATAAAACACAATTGTGAAATAAAGATGAAGTTCTTTTGTTTATTTTTTGACAAATGGCGACTGCTCAACGTACGTCAAAAACTTTCGTGCTGCCAGTGACAATGCCCGTTCTTCTCGCATGCCGATGCCGATTGTGCGATGCACGGGTATGGCAAGTTTTTTCGCTGTCGATGCAAGATGTACCGTTTTTGTTTATTCTCGGCATCATCAACACAGCACTTGGCTTTTCGTTATTTTTCGTAGGGTTGGAACATTTAAGCGGACAACGCAGCGCCATGCTTAGCTACACCGATCCACTATCAGCTATCATCATTTCCGCTGTCATATTAAACGAACCGATGAGAGAGCTTCAACTATTCGGTCGATTGCTGTTACTAGGAGCAACGGCAGCGAGCGAAATAACATGGAGACGTGATGTTCAACGTCAAACGACTAATTAAATGAATTTTTTGACAAAAAAATATGCTAAAAGCAAAAAATTGTTTATCCACACCCTTTTATTGGTATATAATGGAGCTATATTATAAATAAGGGGTTGTAGCTGCTTGTTCACGAAAGATATTATTTACACCGCTGTCGCAAAGGAGCATATCGCATTGTTCGATCGTTATTGGGACAAATATATCAATATGCTACCACCGCTTCCGACACTGTTGCACGATACAGCAGATCAAAAATTAGCAGTGTTAAATGCATGGCTCGGCTTTTCATCCTTACTTCCTCATAAAGTGTTAAAAAGCGAAAAATCGTTTACGCATTCTTTTACGTTTCAACTCATTCAAATATTATATAGCGCGCTACCAGAAGATCATATTATTATACAAAACCGCCAAGCATACGAAGTGCATTTTTTGTTCGCCTATTATACAATGCTTGAAATATTACAGGAGCTCGGACAACCGCTAGAGCATAACGAGCAATTTACAAACCTCAATATTCGTGACGGCTACTATCGTTTAAATGACGATGACTTAGCAACGGATTCGTACTTTTATTTGCTGATGAAGCAATACAACACGATTATGTTTTACCCAAAATCGGAAATACGCTTACGTACGAACGCATTAAAACGCGCAACAGAAGCATTATTTGCTCATGCTAATTTATTCGAAAACTAACTAAAAAAGTATTCGAAGCAACAGTGCCGCCTCGAATGCTTTTTCAATTGTAATTTGTTACGCTCATACAAAAACGGCTAGCACATAATCGCGCTAGCCGTTTTCATTATTTCGTAATACGTAAAAAGACAACCTTTAAGTAGTTAAATTCTGGGCAATTATTTGGCACCGCAAAATCTGCTGGCAGCTTATGCTCTTCTAAAATGCTGTAGCGCACGTCCGCTGCTGTACATGCTTTCTCGATAAACGTCTTAAACTTCTTCATGTTGAAGCTTGCGTTGTTCGTCGATGCAATGATGACACCGCCGTCATTCGTAATCGCAATCGCATCTTGAAGTAACTTCGGATAGTCCTTTGCCGTACTAAACGTCATTTTCTTCGTGCGCGCAAAGCTCGGTGGATCCAGCACAACGAGGTCAAACTTCAGCCCTTTACGCACCGCATAGCTAAAGTAATCAAAAACGTTCATCAATTTAATGTCTTGTGACTCGTAGTCGATGCCATTTACCGCAAACTGCTCAATCGTTTTTGGTAAGCTGCGTTTTGCTAAATCTACGCTCGTCGTCCCCGCTGCACCGCCTAAAGCTGCCGCAACCGAAAACGCCCCCGTATAAGAAAACGTATTTAATACCGTCTTACCGTCTGAGTAATTGTCACGCAATGATTTACGCACGTTACGCTGATCTAAAAAAATGCCCGTCATCGCGCCGTCGTTTAAATCGACCGCATAATGCATGCCGTTTTCCATAACGATTAATGGGAACTCACCCTTTTCGCCCGATACGTAATCATCTTTTTCAATGTATTGCCCGTTCGTTTCAAAACGCAGCTTCTCGTAAACGCCGCGTGTATTTACCGCCGCCTTTAATGCATTGTAAATATCTTCGCGGAACGAATAAATGCCTGCGCTATACCAGCTCACCATGTAAAAACCGTTAAAGAAATCGATCGTTAACCCGCCGATGCCATCTCCTTCACCGTTAAACACGCGAAACGCTGTCGTATCGTCCGACGTGAAAAATGCTGCACGCTTTTCTGCCGCTTCACGAATTTTTTTCACGAAAAACGCTTCGTTAATTTGCTCGCGCTCTTTACGTGTTAAAATCCAGCCGATCCCTTTATTTTGCGTGCCGTAATAGCCCGTACCGATATAGCCGCCTGCTTTGTCGACTAAGCGCAGTAAGCTGCCTTCCTCGATGTCGCCTGCTGGTAATGTAATCGCGTCCTTTAAAAGTAACGGATTCCCGTTTGTCATTTGCTTAATTGCCTCTGATTGTACTTGTACTTCTACTAACTGTCTCATTCCGTCATCCTAACTGTATGTTGATTAGTACATTATGCCATAAATTGAACGAATAAGCGATGCAATTACTTCGACAGCTGCAAATCTATGAATATATGGCTCTTCACCATAACTTCGAGTTGCTTTCCACGTCGAGGCAGGCTTTCCTAGGGCGTGGGGCGATCTTGTAGTCTCTTGCTCACGCTTTTCCCGCTGGAGTCCGCCTCTTGTTTCAAGCAATCGGTATGTATCAATCCTAGCTTGCAGTGACAATCAAATATATTCATATATGTATATATTAAATCCTTTAAACTGGCAGTACACGTATGACGGCTCGCGTTCCTGGGGCGTGGCGAGAACCTGTAGTCTCTTGCTCACGCTGTTGCCGCACGTGCACTGCCATTAAGATGTCGTATTCATTTCAATTTTGTCATTGAAAACAGATTCCATTTTCTAAAATTGGCTAATCAACATATGTGGTTGATTTGTACATGATGCCATAAATCGCGGGAAGAAGCGAATTTCAGCAGTATACGAATATATGCATATATGAAAAAGAAATCGTTAGAGCGAAAAAACGACATAAATTTTCACGTCATGCGAATCTCGTTGACGCTCAGAACTCGCGTATGCTTCGTACGGAATTTGTTGATGTAGAGCGTACGCAATATGAATCGCATTATCACCTGAAATAACACCGACTTTGTAGCCATCTTCTCGGACGATATTAATTTTTACATATTCGCAATCGTAATATGTTTTCTCTGTTTCCCATTGCAATAAAAATGGCTCTCCTGGAACGATTTCATCTCTTGCTAAATATTTCCGATAATTTATATCAGATATGTCTGCTGGCGATGATACAAAATTCCACATTCCTTGTTCTAACATTATGTCGTTATGCGCACATGCTTCTTCAAATGCTATATATTCTGCAGTCGTTGGTGGCTTCCAATCAGATGATACATAATAACGACGTTCACTAATAGACTCCTGAAAAAAAAGATGCTTCTTTTCCTCGATCGTCGGTGGAGACAACAATGCCTCACGATTAGAAATTTGATAATGCACATGCTCTTTGCCGTACTTTGAAGACGATTTCGTTTTAATACCATATAACATTTGTCCTTGTGCATATGCTTCTTCAATCATTTCACTTCCCATTTTATTGAGCTTCATCATGTTGTCCGTTGCAAGTTTCACTTTTTCAAGTCGAATCCCATTTTCAGTTACAAAATATAGTTCACCATCTATCAGCGCAATTACGATGCGTCCTGATGAAGCAAGAAAATCGAAATAGTCTACTTTTTCGCCTTTAAATAGCGAACAAAATGTATAAACAAATGGCTCCTTCGCCTTCGCTTGTAGCTTGCTCATATAATGTTCATATGCCATATCTAGCTGAGCTTGCACATCTGCAAAAACCTGTTGGCGGCGCTCCTCATTACGGACAGATTGGATATATACAGTCGGATATGTTGTATCAAATGATTTTCGTCCTCTTGGTAAAACGTAGGCAACTAATCGTTGTCCTGCGATTAATCGTTTCACAACAGTTGAATTGTATTGTTTATATCCACCACATGAAAATAAGCAAGGTAAGGCATTAGATGGATTCGTTTCGAAAAACTGCTGCAAATCAACGTTACTGTTAATCTCAATTTCCGAACCGACGTCTGCTTTCATCGACCATTCTTCAATGAGCCATTCCTCATACGGTGTTGTTTCTACTAGCTGTTGGCATGATGCTTCATACGCTGTAATCGTTTTTTTTATATTTTGCTGACGACGTATTTCCTCTTGCTCCATTGCCTTTATACGTGCCGCTTCCTGCTTTCGATTATTTTCCTCCTGTTGCTCCTTTAATTGTTGCGCACGTTCTTTCTCCTGTTGCCGACGCGCTGCTTCCTCTTGTTTCTCCTGCTCTCGTTGCGCTATTTGTTGTTGACGTGCTTCCATACATTCAACTCGTTTTACGACCAACATTTGCTTCACCCGCTCATAAAACGGCTTGCTCGTCAATATAGAAATTGCCTCATCAATGTCCTCCTGCGATGTCGACATGTACAACGCATATTGTCCATATGTAGGCACTTTAATATCTTCCGCATTTTCGAAAATAGCATGCATAGCACTTAACGCTGTATGAACGAGCAAATCCTCAACCGTTTCATAAGCAAGCACATTTACATGCTCTAAAAGCTGTATGAACTCGTGCTCCTGTAGCTCCTGCGCATATCGGCTTGCTAATCGAATAGTCAATACGCGACGATCGTCTTCAGTTAGCTGACGATTAAAAATATATTCAAACATCGGCTCTCGGTAAGCGAAATGATTCATACGATACGTTTTCCCATTAAACGTAACATCTTGCTTCGTAAATGTAATCGTCTTTTTATTTACGAGCAATTCATAAATTTCCCCATTTTTCGCCAATCGATATACACTTAAATGATCGACCGTATTTAATAAATGTAATAAGTGATGTGGCAATATAGTCGGCGTATACACGTGCTTAAAATGTTGTACGTGCTCCATATGCTTCGGTGCTTTACCTGTATACGTCACGTAACGCACATGTAAACTCGGTAACATTACGTAAAAATCATGCGCTGCTTGCACGAAAAACTTGTCTTTCTCCCTTGTAATTTTTTGAAACGAACTGTTTAATAACGTTTTTATCACATAGCGCTTCATAGTTGCTTCTCCATCGTCACCGCCGACACCGCATCTCCGTTCGTATTGTAAATGACTTCTTCGTCAATAATGACGTAGCCAAGTCGCTCATACAATGCGATGTTAGCGATCTCGGACTTACGAACTTTGCACTGCATGTTGTCGCGCCCGTTGTCCTTCGTAAACTGCTCGCAATACGCAATTAAACTTTTCGCTATGCCGCGCCCTTGCTTGTTCGGCAACACCGATAAACGCGAAAAATAGCCGAATGCATCGGTCAACTTACACTTGACGATGCCGACTAATGCGCCTTCCTCGTATGCCCCAAAAATATGTATACCTTTTGCTAGCTCCTGCTCGAACGTCTCGATCGTTTCCTCTAACGCACTCGACGGCTGAGCATCTGTTTTGTAACGCGCAAACGCAGCGTGCATGACGGCGAGCGCTTCGGTTACGTTTGTAATAGGTTGAATCATTCGTTTTCT
Organism: Caryophanon latum; assembly: GCF_001700325.1. GTDB lineage: Bacteria > Bacillota > Bacilli > Bacillales_A > Planococcaceae > Caryophanon > Caryophanon latum. The sequence goes on along the minus strand of NZ_MATO01000008.1, from coordinate 17,785 downwards.
CTCCATTATTTTCGTCTTCTCGGTTTTGGAACATTTGGAACATCTTTAGGCGCTGGTTCATAAGCACGCAACAGTTCATCTCCAGTTAAAATCTTCACCGTTTTTCCTGTAGCCGCGTAATAGTCAGCGACATTTTTAATCGTCGTGTCACCAATTGCTAAACCTTGTGCCGCGTAACTTGGCCATTCCTTCGCAAGCGTCATCAAGCCTTCTTCCGTCCATAATACAGACTGATCGACAAATGCTGCCCACGGTGTTTGATTTTGAGCCGTTAACTTTAAAATTGCTGCAAATTTTTGTGCAACCTCAAATCGATTTCCCGCTGCCTGCGCAATATGATTTCCTGTTTCGATAATGGTTGCTAACGGTAACACGAGTGTACATTTATCTTGAATTGCCTGCTGAATCTCTTTTTCAACGCGCTCATACGTCCATACATCATGTAGCGGGCCACATGTTTCTTTCCCTGGCACTTGTAAATGACAACATAAAATTGACGTATCAATAACAATGATTTTACTCATCTTGTGCTGCCTCCTCAGCTAATGCCTCTTCAATTTTGCCTTCACTTGACAATTTCCCAATTTTTCCGTACGCCATAAGCTTCGGCAACGATTCAATATCCTCCAATAAAGTTAACTTGCTTTCACCTGTCATTTGATCACGATGCGCAACGACAATAAATGGCACCATTTCTGGACCTAACTCATCCAATAAAGCAGGGTTATGCGTCGTCACGAGTACATCGATTTGGCGTTCAGTCGAAATATTACGAATCATATTTAATAGAAGCTTTGATCGTGATGGATGCAACCCATTATCAACTTCCTCAATAATAATTTGCGTACCAGATGGACGAGTGAGCAATGCGGTTAAAATACCTAATAAGCGTAACGTACCGTCCGACATACCACGCGCATCCATTTTAATTTCTTCATTGCCCCAATCTTCCTTACAGTAAAGCATCGCATCCCTTTCAAACTCGCCTACTGGTTTTGTATACACTTCTGTAATATCTCGCTCAGGTAACTGCTTTGCATATTTTAATAAAATACTTTCTACACGTTTTTTCTCGTCTGTTGGTAATGCTGCTAAAACACCCGCAATATTTGAAGCATCGTTGTTTAGCACTTTCGAAAACGCTGTATAGTTACGCATTAAACTAGGAATCGGATCTAATATGAAAATTCCTTGTAGCGCCTTACAAACGATATCAACACCTTTGGAAACGTCCTTTTGAATGGATAAATTGTAAAGCTGACTTAAAATCGAATGTGACTTTTTGCATTCACGCTTTGTTCCACCGCGCCCATTATATAATTTTGCAATAATACTTGGGCTATCCTCGCTCGTATTATCTGCACTAATTAAATTGACTGTATATGGATTTTTTGGTGTATTGCTACGTTCACGTATTCTTACTAACGATTCAGACTTTAGCTGTACATATGGACGTACTGAAACCGTAATATTATATAAATAATCGGTCTTTTCATCTTCGCCTTGTACTAAAGCACCTAGTGTAAACTCATCATGAGAAGATAAAGCTGCCCATTCGATTCCACCTCGTATCCCTTTTAATGTCGGGTCTCCCATTAATGACGATTGCAAATCCTTGCCTGTTGAAATGCGACTTAAAAATTCCAATCCGTCTAAAGCGTTAGACTTGCCACTTGCATTCGTTCCAATTAATACAGTTAATGGATCAATATATAATACACTTTCGTCAAAACTTTTCCATTTTGAAAAATGAATCTCTTTCAACATGCAAAAATCACTCCCTCACATTTCTCTACATATATTTTACATCAATTGTATGAATACGTATAATGATTAAAATAGAGGTGGAGGGGTTACATGCAGTTACGCGAATTCAATGCTTTTCTAAATAAGCTAGACGATGTCGGTATTTTTTATACGTTAACGAAAGTGCGCCCTGAAGCGGTAATGGTTGCTGTCGTCGTGCCAGGGCAGCGATGGGAAATCGAATTTTTAGACGATGGCACAGTGGATATCGAGAAATTCATTAGCGATCCGCACATGTACGATGCACGTGAGCTTCACACACTATTTGAAGAGTTTTCGGAATAACGAAAGGAGACTACAAAAATGAAGTCTCCTTTTTCAAATTCATATAAAAATGTAAAGTCACAACTACTTTTATAAATCTTTCTTCATAATGTAATCAAGCTGCTCCTCATTGCCAAATACGAACTTATGCGTACCAATTTTGACGAAGCCGTGCTTTTCATAAAATTGCAGCGCGTGTTCGTTTTTCTCCCACACGCCGAGCCACACATACTCCTTGCCGCGCTCGTTGGCAATGCGAATCGCCTCGTTCATTAAATATGTCCCTATCCCTTTGCCTTGAAAATCGATCGACACATAAATGCGCTCAATTTCGAGGGAATGCTCGTCAAACACATCCGTTTGCGCAAGTTCCTCATTTAGCTTCAAATAACCTGCTAGCACATCATCGGCGTACACAAAATAAAATGACGAATCGGCATTGCTCAGCTCTGTGCGTACTTTGTCGATGCTAAATGCTTTATGTACATACGCGTCCATATCCTCTTTCGTATTCAAATGAGCAAACGTATGAACAAATGTGCGCTCCGCAAAATCCCGAACGGTTTCAGCGTCGAGCAGCGTACACGGTTTACATAACAGCTTCATTATACCACGCTCCTTTTACATCATTTTCCTGAATAATGATTATATTCTATCAATTGCACGTAAAATCCTTCAAAATAAAAAGCAGCTAGCGTAAAAAATATACTAGCTGCCACGCTGTTTATAATTTCACGAGCATGACGCCGACAAGCATGACCACGAGTGCGCACACTTTTTGCCATGTCATGCGCTTTTTTGTCGCGCCGAGTAAGCCGAAATGCTCGATGATCGCGCTGCTTAGTAGCTGCCCAAATAGCGCGAAAACGATTACTTGCCCTGCGCCAATTTCAGGTACGGCAAATGCCATGCCGAACACGTAAAACGCACCGAGCAAGCCACCTGTCCACATCCATACGTAACGCGGACCTGCCTGCAATGCGACGCGCACATTCGCAAACGGTGCTTTCGTCACAAATACAAGGACGATTAGTAGCAGCGTGCCGACTAAAAATGAAATCGTCGCCGCCGTCACAGCCGAGCTTAGTATGCTTCCTAAATGTCCGTTCACCGTTGCCTGCACCGCACTCATCATGCCCGCTACAACACCGACTACTTTCCAAATAAATGGCGCGTCACTTTTTGCCTTCATTGCCGCAAACGCTAAATCGGTTACGACGATAACACCGCAAACGACGAGCAGCAGTCCAATTGCTTTGGAAGCGGTCATTTCGCTCACCGGTGCATAAATCCAGCCGAACTGGTCGATGAGCGCACCCATGACGAGCTGCCCTAAAATCGGTAGTACGGCCGTTTGCACCCCACCGATTTTTTTAAATAGCACGATGTTGACCGTTAAAAACGTCAGCCCGAGCAGTCCGCCTGCAAACGTCCAAAGCGGCAGTTGCACGAGCGCGCTCGGCGACAATAACCCGAGCTCCCCGCGCCACGCTGTTAATACGAGCAACGCAACCGTCCCAATCGCAAACGATAAAAGTGACGTTAAAAATGGCGACTGCACGAACGATCGCAGCCGTGCATTCACCGCCGATTGGAGCGATACCGCCACACCAAATAAAACCGTTAAAATTGCCACACGCAACCCTTCTTCTCGTTAAGATAGTTGTATTTTAGCATTGTTTTATGAAAAACGGGAAAAATTATAAATACATAAAATTCCCTTTTCTATTATTTTGAATTATTATATATATTGATAATGAATCGAGGTGTTGTCATGTTAACCGCTACAAATCAACAACAACTAAACGAATATATGAAAAATGGATTTTTTGAGTTAGAACAGTTTGGTGTCGACATTACAGAAAATCTGGTCATTCATTTAAATGGACGACATTTTGAAATTGATGCTACAAGTGAATTACTTATAGATGGCGCAGAAATTATTTTCAAAGGGAACGGTGCAAATTTTACAACGATTAAATTTATTAATTGTGAGCAAGATACTAGTCGTTTTGGAGATACTGAAGTAGATGTTTTTGAAGAGACGATGATGATTTCTTTTGAAGATGTATTTATTAACGCTGACCGTACACTTGAAATCCGTTTTATCGATGATGAGTGTTTAAGTAACTGGAAAAATATCGGTTTGAACACAGCGCATGTTTTAATTGCAAATGAAGATCAAATTCACGATGAATTTATGGAATGGTTTAATAGTTATGATGTAGAAGGAAAGCTTTTACCCGGTGACCATGTCATTGTTAATCGGGGTTATTACACACATCACGGCATTTACATTGGTAACAATAAATTGATTCACTATTCCGGTGAACCCGGAACAAGCGGCACAATTTGTGAAGTTTCACTAAAAAACTTTGTGAAAAATAATGTATTTTGGGTTGCTCCTCACCAACAATCTTTTACATCTACAGAAATTATAGAACGAGCAAAATCACGACTAGGTGAAGGTGACTACAACTTGATTTTTAACAATTGTGAGCATTTTTGTAATTGGTGTTGTACAGGTGATGCAAAATCCAGCCAAGTAAAAGCTGTTCGAATTTTTGGTATACATGGGCTGTGGATTGCTCAAATATACAATAGACAAGGTGCACAAACATATGGTTTAGAATAATACATTTAGGCTGTACAATAGGCATCAATGTACAGCCTTTTTTATTGCTTACTTCACCACATACGTCCCTTTCGCCTCCGCAACTAATGCTCGTGACACATCGGCACGCTCGGCATAAACGTGATGTAGGCGATCCTTTAAATATTGTGCAAGTGCTGAATCTGTACAGTAAATGTAGCAGCCCTTTTGTCCGCGTGTCATAAGCGTGCGGTATGTATTGCGAATAATTGCATCGACCGCTTCTGTCGCTTGCTCAGGTTGCTCCTTCATCCACTTTTTAATACCTTTAATCGATTGGTCGGTTTTTGCCCGCTTCGTATAGTCCGTTATGATCGTACCGTTTTCGTAGCGTAAGTCGTCGCCAATAATGACACCGACGTAATCAAACTCTAATCCTTGGCACGTATGAATGCATCCTGCCTCATCGACCGATTGCTCGGCGATTGCCCAAATGTCGTTGCCTAAATTCCAACTCATACCAAACTGATGCTCGTCGATTACAATGTCATGTACGTTGCGGTCGTTTTTGCCGTCCTTTTGCCATTCCCAGCAATAGCCTGCCACAATGCGCGACTTGTTGTTTCGCACATTTTTTTCGCGAATGCGGTCACGCAGCACGTTTGGCGAATCGACAATTTGAATGTCATAGTCCATGCCTAAGTCGTGCGTATTTGCTGTTTCACGAATACCGAGCACGTCGTCAAGCCATGCGATGTAGCCGTCTGAGCCATCACATCGAAACTGCGACGAAAGCTCACTTTCATACACGTCGATGCCAAGCTCTTTTGCGAATTGACGAATGAGACCGACGCTACCGATGTCCTTCAACGTTACTCGTTGCGCCTCGTCAATGAAAAATACGCTAAACTTCGCACTATTGAGTAGCTCCTTCACCTGATTTTCGCCGAGATTGCTAAACAAACCAGACTTTTCATTCAAACGGTGTGCCTCGTCAACAATGAGTACGTCAAATTCATCTTTATCTGCCGCATGAAAGCTACCCGAACCTTTAAATAAATTGTCGATGCTTTTCTTTTTCATCGTGCCCTTTAGCTTCGTCGCATATACGTCGCGTGGAGCGCTATTTTTCGTCACGTACATCGCAAAATAATCATCTTGAATAAGCTGCACGAGCAAATTAATGCCTAACACCGATTTTCCTGTACCTGGACCACCTTTAACGATAAACGTCCCTTTTTTCTGCTGTGCAATGCACTCGCTCGCATAATGTAAAATTTGCTCATACACTACTTTTTGGTCATCAATCATAATGAACTCATCGTTGCCTTGAAGCATCGCTGCCATGCTGTCTTGTAGCGATTTTGACGGTTTAATGCGCCCGTTTTCAATGCTGCCGATAATGTCGTTCACATCACCTTGCTTAATGTACGTTTTAATGAATGAACGTAGCTGCGCCATTTCACCTTTACGAAACACTGGCGCTTTGTCGATATGCTCAGCGTAATGTCCATCAACTAGCGGGTCATTGTCGTCAACGATATAGTTATGTAAATACGCGCACGGCTTCAAATGAATCGGACGGTTGCGCACCTCTTCGTTGAAATCTTCAATAAGCGCCGCATAGCTCCACGCCTGATACGATGGATGTGTCGTTTGGCGTTTGCCGCCACCGACATACGTTTCAACAACGACCGCATCAAGTCGTTCAACTTTATCAACCGCTTCCCATTGCTTCAGCTCAACAATGACGGCATGATCGTTTACTCCATCGTTACCTGCAATAATGAAATCGACGCGCTTGCCCGTATTCGGAATTTTAAACTCAATCGCCGCCTTCGCATCTTTCGGAATATCGCGGTCACGCAGCACGTTCGACATGCGCTGCAACGACTGATCCCACGAGCGAATCTCACTTTTCGACGTGCGCCCAATTTTCTCCTGATACACACCATACAGCCGATCCACAATTACTTCATTTTCTACATCTGCTAAAAACTCCGCAATGTTTGCCTCATAAATAATCATCGAATGCCTCCTTATTTTTTCAATATTGTTAACGACTATCTCTTATCGTGATGACCTATACTGTCGCTATTCGTTTCTTCTCTTTATATATCACGTACTGTAATGACAACGAACATGACATTACAAAAGAAAACATTTATATCAAGCGTGTTGATTAGCCATTCAACTGGCAGTTCGCGTATTGCGGCTCGCGGTTACTCGTCGCAAAAGTCCTAGGGCTCGGCGCACGCTCCATGCCACTACGATACTGCCTTCATCTCATTTTTGCTGCTGAAAACAACCGATTCAGATGTATAAAAGTGGTTAATAAACAGACCTGCATGTATATATCATTATTATAGCACCTTCTGTTCACCCCTATATACCTTCACTTATGTAATTTTTTAACTTTTTACTAGGTTTGTTATTTCAAAAAAATAATTTAATGCTATACTTGCGATCGTATGATACTCACATTGTAAAGGAGCTTTCACATGCCATTTTTTGAAACAGAACTTTTAGGAAAGCCTGGCGAAACGGGCGAAAAGAAAGTGTGGGACGCGGTGAAGCAGGCGTACCGCGAGCAAGATCAGCAAGGTAAATGCACAGGCTACTGGCGCTATCCATTATTTACGAAAGTTGGACAGCAACGCAAAGAGCCTGACATTTTAATTGCCGACCAAGATTACGGCGTTGTCATCATTGAGGTGAAGTCGTTCAACATTGACAATCTTGTAGCGGTGAACGGACATTTATGGGAATACAAAAATTTTTATGAGAAATCGGGCAATCCGTATCAACAGGCGGAAGACCAGCTTTATTCATTGTTCAGTCATTTCGATCGTGAGCGACAGCTGCGTCGAAACATTTCGGGCAAAGTGTTAATTGCGCTACCGTACATTACGAAGGCACAATGGATTGAACGCGGCTTTGACCGACTGCCGAGCGTGCCACCGATTATTTTCGGCGATGAGCTAGGTCGCGGAACGTTACGCCGCACGATTGAAGAAGCAGCAAACATTTTGCGCGGCGAGGAAATTACGGCGGAGCGTTGGCACGTGCTATTATCGGTGCTAAGTGGCAAGCCGGTCATCGTTGGCGATACGTCGATGGCGAGCGACAATCCGTCAACGAAGCTCGAAATTATTCGCTCGTTAACGACGAAGCTTGGCGAAATGGACGTGCAGCAAGAGGGTATCGGCAAAATGATTCCACCAGGTCCACAGCGTATTCGTGGCATTGCCGGCTCCGGAAAATCGGTGCTGCTTTGCCAAAAGGCGGCACATATGCACTTAAAGCACCCGGACTGGAACATTGCACTCGTGTTCTTCTCAAGAAGCTTATATGAGGAAGTAACAGCACAAGTCGATAAATGGCTGCGTCACTTCACAAATGGCGACGTGTGCTACGACGACAAAGTGAAACAAAAGCTGCGTATTTTACATGCATGGGGCGGCGCGAATCGTCCAGGCTTTTACAGCTTTGCGTGCAACCTTCACGGCGTACGTCCACTAACGGTTAATGACATTCGCAACGAGCGCATTTTCGGCATGGGCAACTCGATTGGCTACATTTGCGGTCAGCTATTGGAAAAAGTGCCACATATCGAACCATTTTTCGATGCAATTTTAATCGATGAAGGACAAGATTTAATGGTGTCCGAACAATATAAACATAAAGATAAACAACCGTTTTATTGGTTAGCGCACAAGTTACTGAAGCAAGTTGACGCAAACGATGACGTGAACAAGCGTCTCATTTGGGCATACGACGAAAGTCAAAGCTTAGACAACTTAACGATTCCGACGTCGCGTGAGCTATTCGGTCCAGACGAGGCGTTCCGAAGCTTCGTAACCGGTAACCATCAAGGTGGCGCGAAAAAGAGTGAAATTATGCATCGCTGTTACCGTACACCAGGTCCGATTTTAACGGCTGCACACGCAATCGGCATGGGCTTACTCCGTCCAGACGGCATGCTGCGCGGTATTACGAACAAAGAAGACTGGAAAAGCATCGGCTACGACGTCATTCGCGGAAGCTTCCGTCAAGGCGAAACGATTACGCTACAACGTCCAGAAAAAAATTCACCAAACTTAGTGCCGATGCTGTCAAAAGAACCTGTGCTGCAATTTAATCGCTACGCTTCACGTCAAGAGGAGCTAAACGCACTTGCCGAAGCAATTCAGCACAACATTACGCACGACGGTTTATCGCCACATGAGCATATTTTAATCGTCGTACTCGGTGCTGGTCGCGATGCCACTGCACTTCAAAAACAAGTTGCCAACACATTGCAGGCACATCACATCGATTTCTACTTGCCTTCAATGCGTGCGAAAAACGTATTATCTGCTGCAAATTACCGCGAGCAAAACCCTGACAAGTTTACAGACGATGGTGCAGTCACAATCTCACTCGTATCACGCGCAAAAGGGAACGAAGCACATATCGTCTACGTAGTCGGCGCAGATATCGTAGCCGCAGACGAAGCGAACATTCAGCTACGCAACCAACTATTCGTCGGCTTAACACGCTCAAAAGGCTGGGCAACTCTTTCAGGCGTCGGCAACTACCCAATGTACGATGAAATTTCAGACGTCATGGTTGCACGAGACACATTCACCTTCGAATTCCGCCGTCCACCCGTTCAACTAATGGACGATCCAGACGCCGCTTCGAACGCATAAAAAAATCCACCCTCACCTCGAAATGAAGTGGGGGTGGTTCTATAATATTAACTTTCTAAAAACCTCCTCACCTCCCGCATCACGTCCTCCTGCTCCTCACACGCCACTGTATAATGATTCGCAGTTGTCGTCACTTTCTCAATTCGCTTCGCACTCGTCAGCATTCGCCCAAAATGCTCCGCCAAAAAGAGCGGCGCATCATCAAGAACACCTTCACAATGCACGACGAAAATCGGACATGTCAGCGCACGAAAAATCGCTTCGCTGTCAAACGTTCGCAAACTGTTGAAATCTTCGGCAATGATGTCGGCGTCGGCTTTTGTGTGCCAGCGTCCGTCGCGCTCCTCAATTTCATATCGTGCACTTTCTTCCAGCGGCGCACTCCACGTCACGCCTAAGCTTTCATAAATAGCACGCAGCTCGGACACGTATTGCGCTTGTGAATCATACGTTTTGTTTAAGCGTGCGATCGACGGCTCGATGCGTTTTGCTTGATGCTCGCTGACGTCTGCTGCTCCGTCGATTAAAATGAGATGACTCACCTCGACTTGTGTGGCGACGTGAGACAAAATGAACGCGCCCATCGAAAAGCCGAGTAAAATCGGACGTTCAATATGTAGCGCTTGTAACAATGCAACAATGTCGGCACTATGCTGCTTAAAGCTTGACGGACGATTCGGCTTGCCACTATTGCCACGCCCTTTCACATCGATGACGATGAGACGATGACCTGCGAGTGCTTGCTGAATGAAATGCATTTGCTTATGATTACCGCTTAGTCCGTGAACGAGCACAATTGGTGGCTTGCTTCCTTCGACGTCTATGTAAAAAAGCGAGCTGCCGTTTACATCGATTAATTGCTCCATATAAATTCCTCCTTTAGTCGTTTGGCGCACTATACCCGACAATCGCAAATAATAAACATATATGAATATACTTACATATAAATATAGTTGTATATCTATATATAACTATATACAAGGTGATTGAAATTTAGAATGTGAACGAGGCTCGAAACAAGAGGCGGACTCCTGCGGGAAAAGCGTGAGCGAGAGACTACAGGCTCGAGCCACGCCCGCGGAAAGCCTGCCTCGATGTGGAGAGCCGACGAACAAAACGCTAAAATACATTCACCGTCTATATATAGATTGAAATTTTGAAGATGACATGAGGAAAGCATTGTTCTGACGTGTAGGCGGCGACTTCTGCGGGACAAGCAAAAGTTCTTTTGCGACGAGTAATCGCAGGAGCAAAATCTTTTCTGCCTCGAGTAACCGCAGAGGCACTCGAACCGAAAATCAAGGAACAAAGGCTAAGTTCGTCGCGTCCTTGCGACAACGCCTTTGTGACCGACATCGTGTCGCCCTCCGCGAAAAGCGTCCGCCGAAACAAAAGAACGGTACAATATTAAGTTCAATGTATATATACCATTCTTATTACTTCATTAGCGAGCCGCTCGTTCAAAAAAAAGAAAAGCGCTCAAAGCCATCGATGACTTTGAGCGCATAATTGTTTAATGCACAACGAATGATGGTAAGTTGTCCGTAAATGTCGACCAATCCGCCTGCATTTCCTCATCTGTTAATAAGCATGCATCGAGCTGTGCTTCGATTGCTTCGCGGTCTAAATGCAAACCGATAATGACAAGCTCTGTTTGACGATCGCCGTACTGCTCGTGCCAACGCTGCTTTAACGTCGGATCGTCAGCGAATGCCATTTGCTGCTCCTCTGGCGACATGTCCGCTACCCACTCGCCTGCTCCTTGGAATTGAATCGATGAGCCTGCCTGCGAAATGATGCCGACCATGTTGCGCGTCGCAAGCCAGAAAAAGCCTTTTGCACGTACAATTTCATCAGGAAACGCATGCAGCCAAGCTTCCCAGCGCTCCGGGTGAAACGGCTTGCGACGCTTGTAAACAAACGATGAAATGCCATATTCCTCCGTCTCTGGTACGTGCTCCTCGTTTAATTCCTTAATCCAGCCTGCTCCCTCGCTCGCCTTATCGAAGTCAAATAGCTGACGCCTGAAAATGCGCTCTGGATTAATGTTGCCACGCTCAACGATGTACTGCTCGGCATCTGGGTTCATTTTCGTTAAAAATGCTTGCAGTGTTTCTAAATACTCGTCCGTTACGAGGTCGCTTTTCGTAATGCATAAAATGTTCGCAAATTCGATTTGGTCTACGAGTAGGTCGCTGACGTCACGCGTATCGTAGCGGTCGTCTGTTTGCTGGCGTTCGAGCAACGTTTCGCCGCTTTCGTAGTCCTCCCAAAAACGGTTTGCATCGACAACGGTAATCATCGCATCGAGCGTGCATAGCTTCGTTAAGTCGATGCCGCTTTCCTCGTCCTCGTACGTAAACGTTTGTGCTACTGGAATCGGCTCGCTAATGCCTGTCGATTCGATTAAAATGCCGTCTAAGTCGCCGTTTGCTGCGAGCTTTTTCACTTCGAGCAATAAATCTTCACGCAGCGTGCAGCAAATGCAGCCGTTCGTTAGCTCGACTAGTTGCTCGGTCGTGCGTGAAAAGCCACCGCCTTCGATTAGCTGTGAATCAATGTTAATTTCGCTCATATCGTTGACGATGACGGCGATTTTTTTGCCGTCGCGATTATTTAATAAATGGTTCATCATTGTCGTTTTGCCAGCGCCGAGATAGCCGCTTAATACTGTTACAGGAATTTTGTTCATGTCGAGCTCCTTTTCGTCGCGTGTTAGGGTGAATCGTTTTCATGTTCGTTAGTTGCTGTTATTTCGTTTCACGGTGCAGTGTCACACGCTTTAAACGTGGACAATATTTTTTTAATTCGATTCGCTCTGGGTTGTTGCGTTTGTTTTTTGTCGTAATGTAGTTGCGGTCACCTGTTTCTGTACATGCTAAAGTAATGTTTACGCGCATTTCGTTCACCTCTTTCTCAAATAGTAATGGTTACGATTTATACAATATCGCTTTTTGCCGCCGTCGTCAACTACTAAATGAAAATATCGAGCGGATTGATTAGCTAGTTAATTGGCAGGAGCGTATTTCCTTATTTATTTCAGCTCGGCTGCTAAAATGATGAATTTCACTGTTCCTTGTCGAGCATCTTTGTCTCAATAAAACAAGTTAAGTCGGATAATAGACATTTTAAGTAATAAAAAAACTGCCCGATTGAACGGACAGCTTACGTTATACTTTGCGCTTTCGTCTTGCTTTTTGTACATACATCGCCTCATCTGCTTGCTTAAATACATCCTCAACGATACCGTATGAGCATGTCGTGTAGCTATAACCGATTGACATTGAAATTTGCTGGGCCGTTTGCTCGTTATGTACTATAATAGCGCTTTCAATTTTTTGAATGTATTGCTGGAGCTGATCGCGCGTTAAATTTTTACATACGATGGCAAACTCATCACCACCGATGCGACAAACGTGACCGTGCGCACCAATAATCTTTAACAGCAGACGCGCACTTTGCTGAATGTATTGATCACCCGACTTATGTCCCTCAGTGTCATTAATCGTCTTCAAATCGTCTAAGTCGCAAATAATGATGCCACATGATAGCTGCGGCTCGCCGTTTAACTCACTTAACTGCTCTTCAAAAAAGGTACGATTTTTCGCACTTGTCAATGGGTCATGCATCACTTTATGCTCCAGTCGTTTTTGCAACAATATGCGCTCATGCACGTCGCGGTAAATACCTTTTAATGCTACTAATCGACCTTTATGAAACGTCGGTGTCGCATATTCCTCAAACCAGCGATACGTCCCTTGCTGCGTGCGAAAACGTATAAAAAAAGGCTTGCTATAATCGGCCGTACCTTCGAGCTTGCGCATGACGAGCGGCATATCATCGGGGTGAATGCATTGTAAATACGTTTCGACTGGCGCTTCAATATGTCGCTTTGCACATTCCTCCCCGAAAAATGTATAGAAGCCTTTGCTCAAATATTTATATCGCTGTTTAGGAAATAACTCACAGTAAAATAAAAAATCCGTCGTTTGCTCTGTCGTTTGCAATAGCTGCTGCGTTGCGACGAGCATATGTTTCGTTCGTTGCCACTTCGCAAAGCAAATAACACTGCACGTACAGCCAATTAATGCGATTGCACTTGTAATCATTCGCTAGTCTCCATTTCTTTTTCACTCTTTTAAACTGTATAGACGATGAATATATTTTCGTGCTTTGATATTTGATTTTAAGCGTATTGATGATCCACTCAACTGTCGCGTATTGCGGTTTGCTTTCTAGAGAGTGGAGTCGCCTGTGAGGTCTCAATTCTCGTACTCCTGCCGTTATTCGTCGCAAAAAGAACTTTCGCTTCTCCCCAATGAGTTTCACCGCTACCGATATACAGCATTTAGTTGAGCTTAGTTGTTAAAAATCATGAATTTCACTGTATAAAAATGGCGTAAGAATAGACTTGAAAATAATATTAATTATGTATACTTCACGCTAAAAAACGCATATCGTTGCAATATTCAGTTCATATTTACAACATTTAGTTCATATTAAAGGATATATGAGTATTTTTTCAGGAAATACTGTATGATTAAACGATGACTTTCATCATATAACTTAAAACTTGAAGGATGGGTATTATGCGTTTTAAAAAGCTTCAAACTAATTTACTATTGCTATTTTTAGTGCTAAGCCTTGTGCCGCTACTACTAACGAGCATTTTTTATTTAGTACAAACGTACACGAGCTATACGAATGATCAGCAAGCAAAACAACATGAAATCGAGCAAACGGTGCTGCGTCAAATTGAACAAGAAGAGCTTGCTTTACAAAATTTAGCCGCTGTACTTTCGAGCGAGCAAGATTTATTAAACATCGTTACAGCTCCGACACGTGACGATATGACAGCCCAAATGAAAATTTTGTATGAGCGCCTTGCAAAAGAGCATGAGCTAACAGTCGTTGAAATCGGCGACGTATCGGGAAACGTTCTCATTCGTGGACACGCTCCTGAGCAATTCGGCGACAATAAAAAGGAGCTGCATAGCATTCAGCAGGCACTTGCTGGCAATAGTTCAAGCGGCATTGAACGCGGGGCTACAGGATTATCTGTGCGAGCATTCGTACCAATTGAACAAAACGGACAAGTAATTGCAACGCTTCAAATTGGCGTTGGCGACTTATTTTTACAGCATATCGAACAGGCGCTACAAGGGATCGACGTTCATCTCGTTCAAAACGATCACACCATTATTCGCTCAACTAATAAGCAAATGGTCGGCAAAGTCGTCGATGTTTCTGCTGCGCTACAAGGCACGATTACACGCGACAAAAATGACACGACATTTCGCAGCGATTTACCAATTTACGATCCATCTGAGCAAAACATCGTTGCCGCACTACGCGTAGAACAAAACATTGTCGCTGCGCAGGAAAGTTTTCGCTCTTTAATACTGACGAGTGTCAGTATTTTTACGTTCACACTACTTATTTCGACAGCAATTGCTATTTATTATAGTCATTCTGTAACAAAACCGATAATTTTTAATGCTACTATAGCCCGTCATATAGCAGACAAAGACTTATGTCATACAGTGGATATTCCGAAACGCCGCGACGAATTAGGACAGTTAACAGGAAGTATCCTCACTTTAAAGAATGACTTAGGTAATACATTGCATACTGTGCAGCACTCTGCCATTTCATTATTAGAAAAAAGTGTGCATCTCGATGTGGCAACGAACGACATCGCAAACGGTACAACAAACGTTGCAGAAGCGATGAATACGATTGCCCACGGAGCTGAGCAGCAAACATCGCACATTACGACGATTACAGAGCATATGTATTCGTTCACAAACGATTTAACCGAAACAGCTGAGGAAAGTCGCAAGCTCCAGCAACTCACAGTCGATGCGCAAACACAATCAAGCGAAGGTGCACAGTTTATGCATGACGCGCAAATGAAAATGCAGCATATGGAGCGACTAATGCAACGCAGTGTTAACGACTTGCACGCGCTTCAACAGCAATCAACACATATTTCGTCATTCGTGGCGATCATTGAAAACGTCGCAAGTGAAACGAACTTACTTGCACTTAACGCCTCGATTGAAGCAGCGCGCGCAGGTGAGCATGGCAAAGGCTTCGCAATCGTTGCCGACGAAGTTCGCAAACTTGCTGAGCAAACTTCACAATCAGTCGATGAAATTACGACGCTCGTCTACGGCATTCAACAAAGCACGAATACGCTTCAGCAGTCGCTACAGCACGGTGCTGACGAAACAAGCGCCACTGCACATGCATTACAGCTGACGGCGACATCGTTTGCAAGCATCGATACACTCATTACGCAAATTAGTCGCTTCGTTAATGATGTACAGCAACAATTTACGACAATGACGGGTACGAGTAGCGCCATTCAACAATCACTCGAGCAAATGACTGGCTTCACGCAAGAAACGTCTGCAGGCATTGAAGAAACGTCCGCAACGATGCAGGAAACTTCTGCGACGATGGTACAAATAAGCAGCGCCGCCGAACAGCTCGCTCAACTATCGCAGCAGCTTGAGGAAGTCGTACGTCAATACAAGCTACCACCAATGTAAACAAAAAGGATTTACGGTCGTCATCGTTGGCGTACCGCAAATCCTTTTTTCCATTTATGTCATAAAAAAGCCTTACGCAAGTTTCCCCGCGTAAGGCTTCCAAACAACTCAATTATTTATTTAATTGACGGCGACAGATGAATACGAACGCTGCTGCCTTATTACCAAGTTCAATTGTTATTTTTCGCGTAATGGCTTTAATACAAAAGCAAGCAGTAACACCCCTGCTGAGATGACTGCGGCACTCATAAATAAGCCACCGTAACCTTGCTGTGCAGCCATTTCATTTAGCTGCTGCACCGTTAACATTAACGCTTCCTTTAGCGCTGGGTCTTGCACTGCATTCACGCTTTCAATCATTTGTTGCTGTGACATATCTGCTGATGCAAACTGTGCTCCGAGCTGTTGCAATTCCTGTGCACCTGCTTGTGACAGCTCAACACCTTGCATATTTTGTTGAAACTTCGCCATAAAATCCGTCTGGAACAACGTCGGTAAATCGTTAAAGCCGCGTGCAATGAAACCTGCATAAATCGTTGGGGCAATCGTCATGCCGAGCGTGCGCACAAGCGATAACGATGCGAGCGCCGTTCCTTTATTATCTTGCAATTTTTCAGTCGCTAACATATTGAGCGGCGCACCGAGTAAAATCCCCATGCCGACACCGCTTACGACCGATGCGACGATAAACTGCCATTTCACGTCAATCCAAAGTGGGAATAGTAAAAAGCCGATTGCCGCAACGAACCCTGATAACGCAACGGCAATGATTGGACCACGCTTATCGACGAGCGCACCGCCTAATCCCGCACCGATACCAGCAGCGAGCGCAAGTGGTGTCATCCAGTAGCCTGAATGCTCTGCGCTAATGCCGAGCACTTGCTGTGAAAATGCTGGTACGAAAATCATCGCTGACAGCATCGCCCCTGATAACGCCCCAATCAATAACGTCACTAAAAAGCGCGGTTGCTTCATAAGCGTCACTGGTAAAATCGGATCTGCTCCGCGACGCACAAGCTTGTTTTCATATACGTATAACATAATAAAAATACCAATTGCTGCAAGTAAATACGGATATACATTCGTTGCGAGCAGCCCTTTAAAGAAGCTTAACCCATCGACGTTCGTTAAGCCGTACATAATACCTAAAATGGCAAGCGACAGCAGCACTGTGCCGAACAGGTCGAGCTTTCCTGGTGTTGGGTCTTTCGTTTCTTCAAGCTTTAATATCCCCATGACCACGAGGAAAATCGCAATCGGTACGTTAATGAGAAATAACCAATGCCAACTGCCCGTCCAGTCTAAAATGATACTGCCGACGTTCGGACCGAGCACCGCCGCCATACCGTTCATTCCACCGAGCATGCCGAGCGCCTTTCCTTGCTTATCAATCGGTAGCGTGCTTAAAATGTGCGATGAGCCGATAATGAAAATACCACCGCCACCCATCGCTTGAATGAAGCGCGCAATTAAGTAAAACGTAAAGTTCGGACTGAGCGCAACAAGCAGCGAGCCGAGCCCGAAAATGGCAATTTCAACGATGAATAATTTTTTGCGTCCGTAACGGTCAGATAGCTTACCTACGATTGGGACGCTAATTGCTAAGCCGAGCGTGTAAAGCGTTACGCCCCACGCCCCCCAGTTCGCATCGACGCCAAACGAATCGTTAATCGTCGTCAATGCCGCACTAATGATGCCGTTATCGAGCGCCGCCATAAATACACCAAGCGAAAATAAAATAATCGCCCACGTTTGTGATGAAACACGTCGTTTCGTTTCCATACAATCCCTCGATTCCATTTCGATTTAATGTCACTTCCTATTCCCATCAGGTCTGTTGATTAGCCATTTTTATACAGCTGAATCTGTTG
>NZ_MATO01000007.1 GCF_001700325.1 Caryophanon latum | reverse complement strand
AGCTATGTTTCATCAACGTTTGTTGTTCAGTTTTCAAGGTTCATTTCGTAAGTCACCTTAGCGACATTTATTATCTTACAAGAGTATTCTTCATACGTCAACACTTTTTCAAAAAAAGTTTTATTTTTTTACGCTTATTTTCTGTTCAATACAAAAGCGCAACTACAAATACCTTTTCATCATACTGATTTGCGCAACATAATTCAACTACGAATTGAAAATAATTGACTTGTTTATTGTGCAAAAGTAAGTGATTGTGTAAATTTCCAAGTGCTTTCTTTAATCGAGTCGCACGTTTGGAGGCAAATGGGATGCTAGATCAATGTAACCGCTACATTCAAGTTGCCATCTTTTTTCGTGAAAGACGTCGCGTAGTTGTATAAAAAAACTGCGCTAATTGTCCAAATCGACTTTTAGCACAGCTTCGTTTCTACTGTATTATTTGAAGTAGCTTTGCTTGCTGCAAACGTCGTTTTAACGTCAAGCCAACTGTCGCAGCAATACATGCTTTAACGATACCTGCTATCATAAACGGTAATACGCCCGATATGAACGCTGCTGACCACGTTAAGTTCGCAAATAATTTTAGCCATAGCGCGCCAAACAGCAGCGTTACGAACATGCCAATAATATTTGCTATAACAGCATGAACGTACGTGTAGCCAAATTTTTCGAAGTAAAGACCTATAATCATTGCGGTCGGGATGAAGCCGATAATGTAACCACCTGTAGGGCCGACTAGCACGCCTAAGCCACCTGAAAATGCAGTAAATACTGGTAAGCCGATTGCACCGAGCATAATATATAAACAAACTGCTTGTGTGCCATATTTTTTCCCGAGCAATGTTACGACTAAGCCAATCGCTAACGTTTGCCCTGTAATTGGCACGAGCGGTAACGGGATCATCACTTGTGCAAGCACTGCAATAACAGCTGCACAAAATGCTATATAAACGAGTGAACGTGTCGTGTCCATAAAAAAGCCCCCTTTGTTAACCAAATATTAATACAGGTTAACAAATAGAGCAAGTGTTATTTTTTCATCGTTGCGAGTAATTGAGAAACTTGTACATCATACGGTGGATATGCAAATTGGCAATACGCACCAACTGCCATCGTCGCCTCTCTAAACAGCACTTGTATGTCCGTTAATACGTCAAGTAAACGTTGCTCGGTCGCAATGTTATATGTCGCAAGTAGCTGCTCATAGCGCGCTCGTGATAAATATTGTGGCAGTTGGCGATAATGCTTGCCGATATGAATCGTAAACTGATGCTCACTTGCAGCTTGCCACGTTATCATTTGAAGCAGCGATTTACGCACGAGCTGTTGGAAATGCTCCGCAGCTGGTAAAAACTCCTGCTTCGCTAAGCTTTTAACAACGTACGTAGCTCCCCACCAAAACGAGCTACAACACTCATTAAACACTTCAATGCTTGGCGGTTCAACCGCGTCTAGTTGTACGTTGGCGGCAAGCTGGTCTTTGTCGAGCAACACTTGCATTTCCTGCTCATCTAATTGAAGTAATTGCTCCATATCTTCCTTCGATAACAGTTCAATCGCAATTCGATTTCCGTCATCGAATAATAGTAAGTATGAAAAATGCTGCTCGCTCGGTGGGAATAGCATTAAATTTTGAGGCATGTGTGCGGTAAGCTGTGTCACAAATTGTTGCTGCCATACGTCGTCATGCTGAAGCTTCTCGACATGCTGAGCGGCGAATGCGACGTCAAGTGCATACGCAGTGCCGTCTTGCTGTTCAGCGACGATTTGCTCCGCTTTTAACACGACCATTCGAATATTAGTATTTTGCTGCACGCTCGCGAGTAAGCTTTCTAGTAGGTTTTCTTTCAGAAGCATCTTTGTCCCCACCTTTCTACTTAATTCTACCTCTTATTATACATTCTTTCCTTATTTTTAGAATGCTAAGCTGTTTTGAACGAACTATTTATGAAAATCGCTTATACTATTGCGTATGAGGTGATGTTATGGAGGAAATTGCGGCATTACAGCTCGAGCATGATATTGAACAATGCTTATGGACGTGCATTGAGCTATATGAGGAAGAACGATACGTACAGATGGCGACTACTTTTTCCGTTTTACTTGCACAATTACAGCGCGAGCAATATATTGATTATGCATTCGCTGTCTTAGTAGAGCCGGATGCTTGTTTACCACAGGCGCGTCTATTACTCCAAAGCTTACAGCACGCCCAAGCGCGAAAAACACATAAACGAAAGCTATTGACGCATCGACAAATTTTGCGGGTATGGCTCCGTCAACATAAAGCATTTTCGTATGAATTTTTACCGAATACTTTTTAAACGAAAAAATCCAGCAGAGACTACCCCTGCTGGATTTTTCGCATTATTTTTTCGCTGCGTCATACGCTTCGATCCAGTCGCTAAAGCTGCCGACGTACACTTTCACGTCCTCATAGCCCGCTTCCTTTAATAATGTAAATACTGGTGAAGCTGTAACGCCACTGCCGCAATATACGACAACCGGTTCGTCCTTGCTTACCGTTTGTGTGAGCGCATCCGTTACGACTAGCTTGCCGTCTTCTTTTGCTTGCTCCCAAAAATAGTTGCGCGCTGTCGGAATGTGCCCAGCAACTTTATCAAGCGGCTCGACCTCACCACGGTAGCGGGCTTCTTCACGCGCATCGAGTAATACTGCTTGCACGTCACCATCGACAATCGCTTTAACGTCGTCGCGCGATGCATATAACTGCGGCTGCCAGTTCAGTGTAATATTTGTCGGTGTTACGTCAACCGCTTCTGCGTTAATAGGAAGCCCCGCTGCTACAAGTGCCGAGAAGCCGCCGTTAACAATTGCGATATTCGTAAAGCCTGCATATGCGAGCATGTAATATACACGCGATGCAAACGGTGCGCCACCTTGGTCGTAAATGACGATTTCGCTATCTAGCTGTAAGCCAAGACGCTCAAACAATTGCTGAAGTTGTGCGTGCGACGGCATCGGATGACGACCGCGATTGCTCGTCATGTCCGATACGTCTTGCTCTAAATCAACGTAGCGCGCGTTATGAATATGCGCTGCGTCATATTGCTCCTTGCCCCACTGCTTGTTTTGTAAGTTGTAGCGTGCATCTAAAAAGATGGCGTCACGCGAAACGTCCGTTGCTTCGACAAATACTCCCATGTCATTCGCCCCTTATGCGTATTGTAGCTTGTTATGAATTTCTTTCCAGCTTTGTAACTGGCTTTCTTCTTGCAGTAACATGCGCTCTGTCGCAATTTGCTCATGCGCTTGGTCTACTAAATAGTTCGCTTGACGATCTGCTTCTTGCGTAATGTAAGCAAATGCCCATTTTTGTAAGTTTTCTTTTTCTGCATCTAAAAACTTTTGTGCATCTGGCTTCGTTAATTTCTCTAACGCATCACGTAAGTTTTCTTTTTCGTTTTTCTCAAAGAACGCTTTCGTGTTTTTGAAGTGCGATTTTACCGATACGTACGGTGCTTCTGATTGGAACGGACCTGCAAACTCTAACAGCGATGGCTCTGCCGCTTCGTATGCAAGGAACGAGAACGAATTGTTTTTCTCCTTTAAGCTTTGTACGTTTTCTTTGTACAGCATAAGTAAGCTACGCTGAATGTACTGCGCTAGACGGAAGTTCGTTACGCGTAATTCTTGCGCTAAGTCGAAGCTTAAGCTTTGCAGTACTTCTTTTAACGCTACTTCTAACGCTTGCTGTGCCGGCTGATGTGCAAATGTTGCCGGGTTGTAGCTTTCGCGGAAGAAGTCAGGGTAACGGTAATACACGCGCTGTAATAAGTAATACAGTAACTCATCAAGCTCTTGCTTCATGTCTGATTCCAGCATTGATGTACGTGGTACGCGGTAATACTTTTCAATATCTGTTTCTAGCTGCGTTAATTCTTTTAAACGCTCTTCTTTACGCGATAAGTTGTGCTCTGTTTGTGCAATTAAATCGCTTAGACGCTGCTCTGTTTTGTCTACTTCTTCTGCAAGTGCTTGAACAGCAAGTGCGCGCAGCTCATCATTTAAGAATGAATGGAACGCTGATTCAAACGGCTTCATACCTGATGCGAAGTCGCCTTGCTCTACTTTTTCCTTCAGTGCTAATAAGCTTGATACGCCGTATAAACGTGGGAAGCGAATGCCAAAGCGTTGTAGTTCTGTACGCACATAGCCTTTTACGTCCTCTGCTTCTTCCTCTGTTGACGCTAAGTCGATCGCGTTGACGATAAAGAACATTTTATCTAGCTCAAACGCATCTTTTACACGACCTAATTGAATTAAAAACTCGCGGTCTGCTTTAGCAAATGCGTGGTTGTAATACGTAATGAATAAAATCGCATCAGCGTTACGAATGTAATCGAATGCAACGCCTGTATGACGCGCGTTAATTGAATCCGCCCCTGGTGTATCTACAAGTGTTACACCCATGCGCGTAATCGGTGAATCATAGTAGAAGTCAATGTTATCAACGAAGCATGAGCGGCTTTCTTGAGCAACGAATTTTTCAAAGTCTTCACGGTTAACTCGCAGCGTTTGCCCTAACTGATCTTTAAACTGCGGGTAGCCGATTTCATATGCGCGAATGAACGATTTATGAATGTTTAAACGCTCGTCTTTTAACGGCACCGCTAATCCTTCTTGTGCGCGAGAGAACGCTTCCTCAAGTGAGTTGACTTTTAAGCCGATTACTTCGTATGACGCTTGAATATCCTCTAACATCATGTCCGCTGTTTTTAACACAACGTCCGCTGTTTCGTGCGGATGCTCTGGTGATACCGGACGAATTTTATTAATGGCCGCTGTCGTCGGGTTCGGTGATACTGGTAATACTTTAGAGCCCATTAACGCGTTTGAGAATGATGATTTCCCTGCTGAGAACGCACCGAATAACGCGATTGTGAAGTCACGCTTCTCTAAGCGCTCTACTTTTTTCGTTAAGTAGTCCGCAACTTCTGTGAAGCCGTGTACATCTTTTACAAGGTTTGCTGTATGCATCGCACGGTCGATTACTTCGTCCACTGGTAATGTCGCGATCGGTGCACGCTCAACTTGTTGCTCCTCTTGTACTGTTACTTCTTTCGGTTTTAGCATCGATTCGTCAAATAGGCGAATTTCTGCAAGTGATTTTTCGTAATCGCGCTCCCAACGCTCTAAAATTAATTTAGATGTTGCACGGTTTTCGTTGCTTACTTGGTGCATCATAAGCGCTGATGCTTCTAAACGTTGCTCCACGTTCACAACCGCTTTAATAACGTCAATTTTTTCCTGCATCGCTTCGATCTTCTTTTTCACCGGACCTGATACTTCAGTCGCTAAGTTTTGAAGCGCCGCTGCTGTTTCCTTTTTCCAAATATCACTTTGCTCGATATAGAAGCGATTTGTCGCCTCTGCAACGCGGTTTGCGAAATTGAGTAATGCATCGCCCTCTGTACCAGCGTTCTTTTGAATTTGTGCATCAATAATGTCTGTACCTGGCACGTATTCAATCGCATCAATTTGTGCTGCGCGCTCCTCCGTTAATGCCCCTACATCGCGAAGTGCTTGCTTCATTACACCTTTTAAATGCCCTGTTACTTGCTGGCTCGTTACGTGGTGATACGCTTTTTCCACTGCTTGACGACGACGTTCACGCTCCTCGTCTGCCTTCGCTTTTCCGCCAAATAAATTGCCGAAGAAGCCGCCTACTTTGAAGTCATCTTGCTTACTAATTAAATATTCGCGCAGTAAATCGCGGAAATCTGCTGGGATGATGACCGATTTTGTATTCGTTAAAAGCTCTTTACGTGCATCTTCAAAGCGCTCAATCCAGTCGTCAACGTTTAATAAATCCTTTTGCTGCGTTAAACGGTGATATTGCGTCAATAAATCATCACGGTGCTTCCAATCATCTTCTGATACAAGCTCCGTACTATCCATCATCAGCTGCTCTTTTTCAGACGTTAAGTAATCGGTATGCTCATCTTGTAATTTTTTCAGCGTATTTTCCGCCGTTTTTACAAGCTCATCTTGCCAACCTTCCATACTGTCCATCACAATTTTTTTCACCGTTTCGAAATCGTTATGCGGGTGGTCTTTTTGCTTTAGCGACGTGAAGAAAATCGCTTTTGGCTCAACGCCCCACGCTGCGAACGATTGATGCACCGATTGCTTAAACTCGTCAAACGATAGCTCGTTATCTTTATGCTTATCGATTTGGTTAACGATTAAATAAACGTTCGGGTTGTATTTCATGAGCTGCTTCGTAAATTGGAAGTTTAACTCTGATTGCACGTGGTTGTAGTCCATCGTGTAAAATACGATATCGGCAATGTGCAGCGCTGATTCAGTAGACATCGCATGCGCGTCGTCTGTTGAGTCAACTCCTGGTGTATCCATTACCGTAACGCCTTGTGGTAAGTTTGAACCAGCATGACCGATTTCAATCATTTGTACTAAGTCGCCGTTTTTACTTAGCTCTTTTACCGTTTTGTACTCATAGCCTGCTTCAAACTTAACCGGCTTGTCATTATGCATGTAAACGATCGCATAATCTTCATCTGCCTTATGCACTTTTACAATGTTGGCACTCGTTGGAATTGGACTTGCTGCAAGTAAATCTTCACCTGATAAAGCGTTGATCATACTCGACTTACCTGCTGAGAAATGCCCCGCAAAACCGATAACATATTCTCGTTGAAGAAGCTTGCGCGCAAACAAAGCCGTTTTTGCATGGCGCTCGTCATCTTCATTATTTTTATACAAAAGTGATTGCACAGCTGCCTGTTTTAGCAGCTCTTGTAAATTTTGCTCGAATACGCTCATTTTGTTGTATAAATTCCCTTCTAGTTTCTTAGTATGCCTTATATTCTAACACGTTTTACCGCTTGGTGAATGTAGAAATATTCGATTTTTTCGATTTCTGCCGACAATTTCCTGTTCTTCACTACTGTAGTATTTTGTGCGCATATATTTTATTGCGACTTATTACGTGATATGATGAATAGTATACATGAGTTCGAACGAGCAATTGACGCATCAACTTTCTTTGCACCGCGTTAAGCAGCATACATATGACACGCTTTGCACTTGAAAATTGTCAAATATATATGGAATAGGTGGAATTTATTATGAGCACGTCAAAACATATTCAAACAATCTTAAACGGCACAATCCAAGCATTAAAAACAATTATTCCTCTTGAAGTAACAATGGGCGCACCTGCAATGACAACAGAGCCGTACGAACAACAAGAAATGGGCGTATTAATCGGCATCGTTGGTGATTTGAAAGGACGTATCATTTTAGACTCAACACCTGCCTCGTTCTCAAACATCGGTAATATGATGTTCGGCATGCCGTTAGAAGGCGAAATGCTTGAGTCATTTACAGGAGAATTCGGTAACATGATGGCTGGAAATCTTTGCACACAAGTCGGTCAAAACGGCTTAGAGCTAGACATTACACCACCTACCGTTATGGTCGGTCATACAAAGTTATACGGCTTCCAAAAAGCATTCCAGCTGAAAGTAACGATTGCAACAGTTGGTGAAATTACCATTTTATTAACAATCGATGAAGAAAACTAAGTTTTGCGCATAAAAATACCATTCGAAAAATGTTCGAATGGTATTTTTATTTAATCACGGTCAAACAAATATTTGCGTGAATCCGCTTCAATACGACGATCACAATCATCACACGAAAACTTTTCAGCGCGGTTCTTTTTATATCGCATATATTTTGCCGTCCCTTCTACTAATAAAAATGGTTGCTGACAAAAGCGACATGTCACTTCATACGTAATCATCCATTCACCTCTTAAGACAGTAATACTAAACTAACGGCCATAACCGCCATTCCCGCAACGAGCCCGTAAATAGACGAATGCTCCTCATCATACTTTTTCGCAGCAGGTAGCAGCTCGTCAATCGAAATGAAGATCATAATGCCCGCAACCCCCGCAAATACAATACCAAACATCGTGTCCGTTAAAAATGGCATTAACAATACAAATGCGACGAGCGCTCCGAGTGGCTCTGACAACCCGGATGCAAACGACCATTTAAATGCTTTCATGCGCTTACCTGTCGCATAAAAAATCGGAATCGCGACCGCAATACCTTCTGGAATATTATGAATCGCTACTGCAATCGCTACTGCTACACCAACGCTCGGGTCTTGAATGACAGACATGAACGTCGCAATGCCTTCTGGAAAGTTATGTATTGCAATCGCTAACGCTGTAAATAAGCCCATTTTCATTAAGCGCTCTGCTTCGATATCGTTTTGCTGTAGCTGTGCTTGCTGTACGTCCTCAACCGATTTCACTTCATGTGGATTGTTCGCCTTTGGAATGAAACGGTCAATTAACGCAATTAACAGCATCCCGCCGAAAAATCCTGCAAGCGTTAACCAGTAGCCTGTTTTTTCTCCGTGCTCACCGACGAGCGCATCTTTTGCTTTCACAAAAATTTCAACGAGCGATACGTAAATCATGACGCCAGCTGAAAAACCAAGTGCGAGTGATAAAAACTTTTTATTTGTTTGCTTCGTAAAAAATGCAATTAAACTCCCAATCCCCGTCGCTAAACCTGCAAACAACGTTAATGCGAACGCAAGCAATACATCTGAACTCCATGCAAGCTCCATGTATTCACCTCTTTACTATAATGATTTTCGTTCATCATACCGAATAAGTTTCCTGAGCGCAACTTTTTTACACTCACGAAATAAAACGTCGCACACGAAAAGATTACATGACGACGTAAAAAAACCATTAGCGGACAATATCATCCACTAATGGCTACTCGTTCCTTAACAAACGTTTCTAGTAATACCGGAATCGTCTCTGCTGTCCGTCGCAGCTCGGTCGCTTCGCCGTACATCGCATACGGCGCGTTACCGAGTGCGCGGTAGCTGTTCACCGCGACCGTATAATACGCATCGTCGCGCATCAACTCATTGCCGACGTAAACGTTCGAAACACGCGCATATGCAGGTGCATCCCACCGACACGTATACGTTACACCGCCAAAAAAATCAAACTGGTATGGCTGCAGTGTGTTCGGATATACGTTGAGCGCGTAATCGAGCTGCCCGTTTGGATGCTGAGCTAACACCGCCATGCTTTCTTCAATCGCCAGCTTTATTGCCGCACCACTCATGCTCATCGTCACAAGTACGTTATCGCGACCGTACGCACGTAAAATGTCTTTACGCTTTACGTGCTGTGGCAGTCCACCTGCTTCGTTGAAAAATAGCTCCGTAACAGAAATTTGCGCGCCACTGACTGCTCGTTGGAATGCATGAAACCAATCAATATACGGATGCCCGTGAATGATCACGTTTAACAGTCCGTTATATGTATAGCTTTTCTCTAGCGTACCGATCTGCTCCTCTAGCCACGTTTGCACCGCTTCTGGCAACGGTTGCTCCTCCGCCACGTCATGAATAACAGCTGTTACACGTTGCTCTGCCACCGTAATTTCCGCATAACTGTAGCCGTTAGAGCCTGGCTGCACGTACGCTACCCCATTTTGATGACCGTTTAGCCGCATATGCTGATGTCCGGTAATAAGCAAATCAATTCCTTCTATTTGTAATAACTTTTCAGCTTCGTTCTCACCGCTACCGTCGTCAAACTGCCACGCGCCGTTTGGATCTTGTTGAAAGCCACCGTGATAGCTGACGATGACAAAGTCCGGCTGCTCCTTTGCCCGAATAAGCGGTAGCTGTGTGCGTACCGCTTCTGCTGCCTGTTCAAACGTGACATGTTTCGTATAGCCACGCTCGTCCCATTTTCGTGTAAAATGCGTCGTCACCCCGAGCACGAGCACACGCATACCGTGAATCATTTTCACGATATATGGCTGTGCAAAATGACCGACATTACAGCTAATCCACGGGAAGCTCGATTGCTCACGCAGCTCCGCAAACCGCTGTGGTGATTCGTTAAATTCATGATTGCCGATAATGAGCGCATCGTAGCCCATCGCATTGGCCAAATCGATGAGCTGACTGCGTGCATTGTGCGCATTGTCATACATATGCGTAAAGCCACCTTGCAGTAAATCACCGTTATCGATTAATAAGTCGGGCTTTTTTTGTGCAACGTGCTGCGCGATCGTTTGTAGCCGCCCGTATTCTCCGTGCACATCGCTCGTGACGATGATTGAAAATGATTTACAAGTCATACAGCTTCGTATATTTGTCGCGTAAGTAAGTCGTTAAGTACGTCGGGTTTAGCCCTTCACCCGTACCTTCATGTAACAATTCAAACGGCTTTTTCAGCGCGCCATGACGATGCACACGCTCCGTTAACCATTCGCGAATTGGCGTTAAGTTGCCACTTAAACATAGCTCGTCGAAGTTTGGAATGTCTTTGTCCATCGCATGCTTCCATTGCGCTGCGTACATGTAGCCGAGCGCGTATGACGGGAAGTATCCGAAGCTGCCATCTGACCAGTGCATATCTTGTAGCACACCTTCTGCATCGTTTGCTGGGCGAATGCCTAAATACTGCTCATATAAATCGTTCCAGCGCCCCGGTAAATCCGCTACTTCCAGCGTGCCGTTAAACAAATCGCGCTCAAGCTCATAGCGTACGAT
Organism: Caryophanon latum; assembly: GCF_001700325.1. Taxonomy (GTDB): domain Bacteria; phylum Bacillota; class Bacilli; order Bacillales_A; family Planococcaceae; genus Caryophanon; species Caryophanon latum. Next base: position 38,638 of record NZ_MATO01000007.1, on the reverse strand, counting down.
AATATGCAGCACGTACGTTAGCTCGTCCGCTTCAATGCGAATGAGCGACGGCTTCGCAAAGTTAATCGCCTTTAAAAAATCGTCCACCGCAACGTCTCCAAACTGCGCAGGTGAATATTGTTGTAGTAGCGAGAAATTATGCGTCCAAAACTGCTCGTTACGCCCGATGAAGTTTTCATAAAATAGCGACTGTGACTCGTGAATGCCCATTGACGTACCTGTGCAAAGCGGTAAACCAGTTAAGCTTTCGTCAATATTTTGCTCATATAGCGCATGCCCACATTCATGAATGACGCCAAAAATCGCTGAACGGAAATCCGCTTCATCGTATTTCGTCGTCACGCGAATGTCGTTACGGTTTAGCTCAATCATAAACGGATGCACTGTCTCGTCTAAACGACCTGCGTCAAAGTCATAGCCAAGACGCTGTAAAATTTCGATTGCCACTTGTCGCTGCCCGTCTTTTTGGAAATGCTGAAATAACATATCCGTATTTGGTTGCTGCCCTTTTGCGACAATTTGCTGCACGAGCGGTGAAATGACGCTGCGCACTTGTGCAAACACGTCGTCTAAAATGTCGGTCGTCATGTCCGGCTCGTATTGGTCTAGCAGCGTGTTGTACGCCGATCCGTTTTTCTCCCCCCAGTAGCCGATAAACTTCTTTTTCCACGCGACCATTTTTTCTAAATGCGGCGCAAAAATCGAAAAGTCTGCCTGCTCCTTCGCTTCTTCCCAAGCTGCTTCAGAGCGCGACTTATCAATCGTAAATTGCTCATACTCCGCAACCGGAATTTTTTTGTTTAAGTCGTAATCTTTACGCAGTTCCTCGACTAAGCGCTTCGTCACGTACGGCAATTCATCAAGCTTTGCCTCTAGCTGTGTGAGCATATCGCCTAGCTCGTCTGCTGTTGCCATTTGGAACGACTGGCTTGCGAGCGTACCGATGACGTTCGCGCGCTGCTCCAGCCCTTTTTTCGGTGCACCAGTGCGCATATCCCAGTACAGGACGCTTAGTGCCTCGTCATAATGCTTCATCTTTTTTACGTAATCGATTAGTTGTTGTTCCATGTTGATCACCTCTCGTTTATAGTACGATGAATTGCTCGAAATAGCCAACACAGGTGCATCGAATGCATTAGTGATTTATAATGTACGCTCCATTCGGCTCGCTTTCCTGGGGCGTGGCTTGAGCCTCCTCGCCATTCGTACCTCATGGCTGTGGGGTCTCAAGGCTCACGCTTTTCCCCAAGGAGTCTCGCCGATTACGCTTCCATCATGCTACCTCCGCACAGTATATACGTACATACAAAAAGAGCCTACAAAGCAATCATCGCTTCGTAAGCTCTTCATTAATTATTGCGGATCGACTGGTAAAATCGGTAAGAAGTGCTCTTTTACTGCTTGTTCTTCCTCATTACATAAAATCGTAATTTCACCGCGGTCGTTCGATGTACGAATTAAGCGTCCCATCCCTTGCTGCAGGCGCAGTTGCATGAACGGTAGCTCCACTTCATCAAACACGTCCTCTGCAAATGAACGTTTCGCATCAAATAGCGGATCGTGTGGCGGGAACGGTAAGTCAAAAATAACGACGCGCGTTAACGCCTCCTCCGGTAAATCAAGCCCTTCCCATAAATGGTATGAGCAGAGCACTTGTACGTTACCTTGCTGGAAGTCGCGCACGATAGCCGATAGCTCGCGGTCACCTTCAAATACGTAATCATATAACTCATCTTCCGTTAGCTCCTCTTTAAACGTAAGCATCGACTGCTTCGATTTAAATAGCATTAACGTTTGCTCACCTTGTGCTACAACGTCACGGGCTGCTTGTACTTTCTCCGCCTGCGTCACGTCCTTCACATGAATTTTCATTACTTCGTCGTAATCAAACGGTGATGGCACCGAGAAGTTTTGATGCTTTTTCACACCTAAGCTATATGCGATGTATGAGAAATCTTTGTTTACTGATAACGTTGCCGATGAGAAAACAATCGGCATTTTTTTCGAGAACAGCTTTTCTTCTAGCACTTCGGTAATTAAGCGCGGCATAATGACAAGCGTGCTGCGACCGTCCGTTTGCTCCAACCAGTCAACTGCATCCGCCTTTGAAATAAAGATATTTAGCGCTGCCTCGTAGTTTTCAAGAAACTCCTCTGCCATGTTTAATTCGTACTCTGGAATCATGTAAAGCTCTGATTCAAAAACGAAATCCTCCATTAGCTTTTCTACATCGGCGATTAATTGCTTACCGATTTGTAGAAGGCGTGCTGATTTGTTAATACGTTTACGCTCATTATTTGTTTCTTCAACATCCTCAAGCAATTGATCAAAAAATAGCTCGTGGTCATCTTGTAGTCTTTCCATTGAATATAGCGTGCGCTCACGAACACCATCGACCATTAAACGCTCCAGCATTTGTACGATTGTGTCGCCTTGAATTTTATACGTCATTGCCTTTTGTGCAGCATACTCTAGTAAATGCCCTTCATCGAGTACGATCATCGACACTTCTGGTAGTAGCGCCATTTGACCTTCGCGCTCGCGTGACTCTTTCGTTGCTAAATGCTCCATTAAAAAGTCTTGTGAGCAAATAATTAAGTCTGTCGATTGGCGGTAATACGCACGGTGAAGCGTTTGGCCACAACGGTTACGCACGTCACATACAGCACATTGCATCACTTCGTTGTAGTTTACTTTCGCCCAGTTTTCGTCGCTTACAGACGGGAAATCGCTACGCTCTCCGTATGGTGCAGCATCCTTTAGCGCCGACTGTGTAAACACGTCCTCAGGAATATTCATCGCAATTTCGTCAATCCAATGTACTTCCTCATCGTCCCAATCAATGTTTTTCACAGCGTCTGAATTGAGTAAATCGATTAAGCTGCGTTCCTTTGATTGTGAGAAAATCGAATCAATTAAGCTCGGTGTCTCTGCAGCAGGTAACGTTTCGTCTTTTTGTTCCTGTAGCTGTGCTGCCTCATGCTCACGCTCTGCATATTCGAAACGTTTTAAACATAAATATTGGTCGCGTGATTTCGCTAAGCGCACGTCGATATTTAAACCTAAATGCTCGCGTAGCTTATGCACGTCGCCACCTTCTTTTACGAGCTGGTCAATTAACGTTTCGTCTGCACATGCAATTAAAGCAGGGCGTCCTGTATAACGCGCATACGAAATGGCTGGCAATAAATACGCAATCGTTTTCCCTGTACCAACGCCCGCTTCTGCGAACAACACATTTTTCTCCTTCAATGCTTGCTCGATTTGGTATGCCATAAAAATTTGCTCATCGCGGCACTCAAAGCCTTTTTCCGGTAACTCGTCATATAGTACGTCGCCCATCCAGTCGCCTAAGCTTTCAAAAAATGAGCGCTCCTTCGTTAATTCAAATGGTAATGATTGTCTCATAAAAAATCCCCCTCTAACACGATTTCACAGCATGCGTGAACATAAGAACGGAAGGAGTACTAATCTCCTTCCGCCCTCATTTATATACGTTCTTTAAATTGTTCTAATTTGAAGTTGCATCGTTCATTATACTATGAAAGCATGTCATTGAACACTATTTTGCTTTACACTCATTTATATTTTAAACTGTGCGGCAAGTTGTTGCTGTGTCACGGTCGCTTCCTTTAAACGATGTGATTGCTCACCGATTGTTTCAAATACCGTACCGATTGCATCGATTCCCACTGATACTTCTTTCACACTTTGCGATTCATCTTCTACAGCGTCCGCAATAGTCGATAGCGATGCGGCGACTTCTTCAGCTGATGCCGATAGCTCTTCGGTTACGCTTGATACTTCGCTAATTTCGCTTTGCATACGGTTAACGGCAAGCAAAATATCGTCAAACAATACGCCTACACCATCGATTGTCATGACACCTTGCTGTACTGCGCTATAGTTATGTGACACGACGTCACGCATCGCCGTCGTTGATTGCTGAACGTCTGTAACAAGTATTTTCACTTGTTCCGCCGCTACTTTTGATTGCTCTGACAGCTTGCGAACTTCCTCAGCTACAATTGCGAAGCCTTTTCCTGATTCCCCTGCACGCGCCGCTTCAATTGAGGCATTTAGCGCAAGTAAATTCGTCTGCTCTGTAATCGCCGTAATCGCATTGACAATCGCCGTAATTTCATTTGACTTATACGTTAATACGTCCAGTTGCTGCTGCGTACGATCTGCGCCGGTTACGATCGATTGCATTTGCTCCTTCGCTTCCTCAACCGTATTGTGACCTTGTTTTGACACATCCACTGAATGCATCGCTGTTTTTTGGAGCGTCACCGTTGATTCAACGATGCGCTGAATGCCAACTGCTGTTTCGTCCATCGCACTTGAGCTTTCTTGCGTCGACGCGGCGTTGCTTACAGACATCGATTCAATTATTTGCACTTCGTCGTTAATATGTTTACGACGCTCAATTGTCTCTTGGATCATCCCGAGCATATCACTTGCTGTCGTTTGTACCGTTCGTGAATTGTCATTTAATGAAGCAACAATCGCTTGCAACGTACGCTTCATTTCGTTAAACGAGACAATGAGCTCCCCGACATCGCCTTTTATAGTTGTCGATAAATCTTGTTCTGTTAAATCGCGATTGGCTACACATTTCACCGCAACAGTTAAATCACGTATCGGTTTTAACACTTGTCGATTAATGAAGTACGTTACCGTTAAGCTAACTAACAGCATAATAGCTGCTAATGTGGCACCGATTGAAATCGCTTTATACGTCGTTGTCGAGCTTTCATTGTTTGCTTGTTCAAAGCGCTGCAATACATATTCCTCTAATGCACTACTTGCTGCACTCATTTCCTCCATCGCTACTGTCCCGCGATTATTCATCGATGCGATCGCGCTTTCTGTTGCGCCGCTCATTAAATAGCCTTCTACTTCCTTCATTGCTGATTCATACGATACTAATGCATTTTTTGTCGTCGCAATGAGTTCGAGCGCTTTCGTACTTGTGAATGTATCTTCAAATGTCGCTAACGTTACGTCTAGCTGTTCTTTCACTTCCGTCATTTTCGTTAATGACTGCTCATCGCCAAGCAGTGCTTGCTGCATCGCGTAGCCACCAACTTGTACATTTTCAACTAATGAGCTTGCCTCGTTCATTAACGTCATCCCTTCATCAATAACGTAACTATAATGATCGTCCACTTTCAATAAGCCATTAATGTACACAATATTCATAATAAATGCTAATACTACAATTGCTCCAATCGATAATAATACTTGCACGCGTGATGATGACATCATTCATTCCTCCTATTTCAATTTTTCCCGTTATTGAACTATTTCGTCTCACCTATAAAATATAAAAACAGTAAAATCCACATAAATAAAAAGTGAGCCATATTAACTAAATTATATATCAAAAATGTAAAAAAATGAAACATTTTTAAATGAAAAGAAAATAGACCTAAAAAAAGAGCACCCACATAAGTGAATGCTCTCAAACTATGTCTTTAGTTGCGTTTTGATTTTTGACCCCAGAATTGGTAATACTCTGTTTGAATAAAGCCGTTAAATAGCTTACGTTTTTTCGTAGCACGCTTGCCGTAAAGAATTTCAAAGTTTTCCATTGACGACAACATGTACACAGACCATGTTGGGTAATTTTTCATTTTGTCGCCAAGCTTGCGAATTACTTCTTCCACGACTTCGATGTCGCCAATACGCTCACCATATGGAGGGTTGCCAATCATAACGCCATCTGTATCAAGCGTCGTAAAGTCTGGCGCTGTCATTTGTTTGAACGTAATAAGATCGCCAAAGCCAGCCTCGGCCGCATTTTCCTGAGCGATTGCAATCATTTTATGGTCGATATCTGAGCCAATAATATTGAGCTCTTGGTCGTAGTTCGCCTGCTTATCTGCTTCATCGCGTGCCTGCTCCCAAATTGCCTTTTTCATCCACGGCCATTCCTCAGAAATAAATTCACGATTGTAGCCTGGTGCAATATTTTGCCCGATCATTGCCGCTTCTAGTGCAATTGTCCCCGACCCACAGAATGGATCGTAAAATGGACGATTCGGATTCCATTTTGAAATGTATACAAGTGCTGCTGCTAACGTTTCTTTTAGCGGGGCTTCCCCTTGAATTTGACGGTAGCCACGTTTATGAAGTCCCGCGCCTGACGTGTCAATTGTTACAGTCGCAATGTCTTTTAAAATTGAAATTTCAATTTTGTACGTTGCGCCTGATTCATCTAAAAAGCCTAAACGTTTATACGCAACTTTTAAGCGCTCTACAATTGCTTTTTTCGTAATTGCCTGACAATCTGGCACACTAAATAATGTCGATTTTACCGATTTACCTGATACGGGGAAGTTCGCATCGACTGGCAAATATTTTTCCCACGGCAAGCCTTTAACCCCTTGGAATAATTGTTCAAACGTTTTTGCCGGGAATGAGCCAACGACGATTTTCACGCGGTCTGCTACACGCAACCAAAGATTGGCACGTGCAATCGCAAGCTCGTCTCCTTCGAAATATACTTTGCCGTTTTCGACGCGTGTTTCATATCCTAATGCTCGTACTTCTTCTCCTACAATGGCTTCTAACCCCATTGCCGCTGTTGCGACTAACTGAAATTTTGTCATGAATAAATCCTTTCGTACGCTTTTACTGCGTTTTTATTTATTATAATGCGGCTTGTGCAAATTTCACCGCTTCTTCAAATGAAAGTGGCTTGCTATAATAGAAGCCTTGAATTTCATCACAGCCGAGTTCACGCAGCAGCTCGACTTGCTCTAGCTGCTCGACACCTTCTGCTACGACGCGCATGTTTAAACGATGCGACATATGAATAATTGCATCGACAACCGCCTGCTTTTCCTCTTGCATGCAAATTTGCTGGATAAAACTGCGATCGATTTTTAATGTATTTAACGGGAAACGCACTAAATAGCTTAGCGACGAATACCCTGTACCGAAATCATCAATTGATAACGTAAATCCGAGTTTGCGTAGCTCATGAAACGTCGCCACTGTTTCTGCTGCGTTATTCATCACGGTACGCTCCGTCACTTCTAGCTCAAAGTGAGACGCATCAACTTGTGCCTCATCGACAAGCTGCTGTAGCGACTCACAAAAATTCGGATGCTGAAAGTGCAAGCTTGAAATGTTAATCGCAATCGGTACGGATTGTAAGCCAAGTGAAGAAAACCGCTTTGCATCCTCGAATACTTTTTGAATAATGACTTCACTAATTGGTACGATTAAGCCCGTATCCTCAGCGTACGGAATAAATTCCGCAGGCGACACGATACCGAGCGCATCATTTTTCCAACGAACGAGTGCCTCAAATCCAATAAGCTTTGACGTTTGCGCATCGATTTTCGGCTGATAATGTACTTCGAAAGCACGCTGTTCGATCGCCTTACGCAGTTCTGCATCAAGCAGCAGCACACGCTCCCCATCAATCATTAAATCATCGAAGTATAAGACCGCGCGATTATCTTTTTGCTTTTTCGCATAATACATCGCCTTTTCAGCACGATGCAATAGCTCCTCTGCTGTGCTCGCTTGACTCGGATATACACTCACCCCGATGCTCGCCGTCACAAACACCTCGTGCGTGCCGACATCAATCGATTGTTCGATTACGTGCTTCATATTTTCTGCGTGCAGCAACGCCTCATGCTGTGACATGACATTTGCAACAGCAATAACGAACTCGTCGCCACCGTAACGCGCAATACTATCTTTATTATGAAGTGTTTGACGCAGTCGACGTGCAATTTCCATAAGCACTTCATCGCCATTTACATGCCCAAGCGTTTCATTTAATTGCTTGAATCGATCTAAATCGATAAAATAAACGGCGTGCTGCACATGATGTAACGATTGCGATGTTTCAAGCAACCCATTCAGCCGCTGCATAAACGTCGCACGGTTCGATACGTCTGTTAAATGATCCATCGACTTTCGCTTCTCTAACTCACTTTCAACATGCTTGCGTTCTGATAAATCGGTAAAAATCGCGCAATTGTATACGTGTTCACCGTCTGCACTACAAACACGGAAAATGTTTAACCACTCGGGGTAAATGTCTTTCGTTTTGCGTCGATTCCAAATCTCCCCTTGCCATTCACCTGTTGCACAAATGGACTGCCACATATTGGAATAAAAATCTTTCGTATGCACACCAGATTGCAAAATTTTCGGTGTTTTTCCAAGCACTTCTTCACATGTATAACCAGTTACAAATTCAAATGCTGCATTGACCGCTAAAATTTCTCCCGCAACATTCGTAATCATAATACCCTCTTTGACATTTTCAAATATTTTTTGCATCAAATAAGGTGGAAAATGTACTATGTGCTGCTGCAATAATTGCCCTTCAACTCGTTCATTGCCCATCGTTTTTTTATCCTTTCATTCATGAAAATGCTGTTCTGTAGTGCTACATTTTATTTTTATTACGCTACATGCTATGCACTATTTAAGCGATTTACCGTTAACGGTCCACTATTATTTATCGTTCATAAAATGCGTGTACTCTTTTTTCAACTGCCGCTTTATATCGCGTTATCATTATAACGAACTCTCATATTTCATTGTTCATATACGTTAACTCAAAGAAAGGCTCTCCAAATGATGTTTGGAGAGCCTAGTTTGAATAAAAAGACATCAGTAAATTTTGTAAGCCATGTTTTGTTCTCGCGTACTCAAGCGACCGTGAAGTCTCGTACGATGAGCAGTAATCATCTATCTACGTAATAATACGTCTCTTCATCCGTTCAATTCCTTCAGAAGAATGCCCCTACCATAATTTGGGTTTCTCACTCGCGGGGTTTACCTCGTTCCACCTCATAAGTTTCCTTATAAGCTCCGTCACTGTGGCACTTTCAAGAAGTTTCAACCATATCCAAGGACTTAGGTTTTCCTTCTGCCGTCAACTTCTCAGCTGCCTTACCTTATTGATTCAGTAAGCACGAACACTACGGGCATCGCAGCACCGTGTGAGCATGGACTTTCCTCTACGGCATTTTCCAGCCGCAGCGATTACTCAAATTTATTGATGTAACAATCATTATACTACACAAATGTACAAAATACAACTACAATTGAATAGTTCTTCGTCACGTCATTTATTCTTGATCTAAACGCGATCCAAATACGTGCTTTTCTAAGTTCGATAATCGTTGTAAAATATCAAAATTTGTCGTTCCTACTGGTATATTTGGCTGTGCGCGACGCATCGTTTCTGTTTCCGCATTTTTCGCACGCTGCAACTCCTGTTTAACAGTTGCTAACTCTTGCTGTAAGCGGCGATTTTCTTGCTGCAATGCAAGCAAATCGGCACGAAGCTTCGGCATTTCGACATTCGACGTTTCAATTGGACGGCGCTCGCGCAGCATAAGTTCAAACTGGCGATAATCCTCAATAACCATATCTAAAAAGTTATCTACCTCATCTGGATTGTAGCCGCGTAATCCTGTTTTAAAATCCTTCTCGTAAATTTTTTGTGCATTTAATTGCAGTTGCATACGATCCTTCCTTCCCACTTGACATACGTACATTTAGTATAGCACACGAATGCCCTTTCCTATGTGCTGAAACATTGACATTATTGATTCTTTTTTAAAAGGCGTGTACGGCGTTTTTGCAGACGCTCATAAAACGCTTGACGTGCGCGTAGTGGCAACATACGATCTTGCGCGAGCTTTTGTAACGCAGCGTTCGTCATATGCAGTGCCTCATCGGTATTCTTTTTTGCATGCTCATATAACTTTGCCGCTTCCTCATGAGACTTAAGCGCAATGCGAATGTCATCACTTGCACCGCTTCGTACAAATGACGCAATCGCTCCCTCAACGTCACCACGCTTTTTTTGCTGCAGCCCTAAGTAATAATACGTCTGAATCGTCTCAAATGTTTCATACGTTGTCGTCACACGAGAAAGAATGTCATAGCTACGCTCATGCTCGTTTAAATCAGCATACCATTTGCCGACATTCGTGTATGCTGTAGCACTTGCTGAAGCCGCCTCCATCAGCATGCTCGTTGAATGCACATACAGTGTGACAAGCGATAATAAATCCCACTCATTATGCTGTAGCACCTTCATTAATGCAGAGGGCTCACCGCTTTTAATCGCATCCATATAAATGATTGGCGCTAAATGTCCCGGAATGTCGTGATGACGCACAAAGCCAAGCTTCTCTTCCTCAACTTGTTTTAGCTTCATACGTACTAAGTCGTTTTTCCATAAGCGACGTGAGCTATGCAACAAGTCGATATGTCGCGGTATTTTCAATGGTGGAAGGACGTGCTGATTAAGTGTCCAGCGCGTTTGTAGCTGCGGCCAATCGAAACTTTTACCGTTGTACGATACAATCGTTGTATCACGCTGCCAAAGTTTACTTTCAAACAATAGTGCTGCCTCATGTGCCGGGTCTGCTAGCACGTACTGCGTCAATAAAACATCGTACGGGCGGAGCGTTAAAAAACCTAGTAAAAAAATATACGTTCCCGCCCCCTTTAAGCCAGTCGTCTCCGTATCAAAAAAGACGAGCGTTTCGTCAGTCGTTGCAGCATATGGATGTGAAAAAGCAGCTGCCTCCCATTGCACGAGCGCATCATCGATTGCACCGAGCGCATAATGCCCGTGCTCATACGCTTTTTCGTACGTTTTTTCGTACTTAAATACGGTGCCAAAATCGTTGTCGATGCGCGTTAAGCCCACTTGCTCCCACGCTTTACTATAGCTAGGCGCGGACGGCTTTTCGATTACCGGCTTTTCAACTTTCGCTGGTGCTTTTTTCATCATCTGCTTCATTTGCAGCAGCTTTTTTTCATACGACATGTCCATACGTCCTTTCGTTGCAATGATAGCGAGCGACATAGCGATGGCACGTAAGCTCGCGTGCATCGTTTCTCATACTTGCCCGAATAAGCCGAGCAATTTTTTCATCAGCAGCAGCGCATCGAGTTTACTTTGTGCATCGATTGATTGTGCACCTATGCACGACGGACAGCCTGCCTCACAGCGACACTTCGCTACATGATCACGCGCGCGTGTTAATAACTGCGGCAAAGATGTATACATTTTTTCACTTAAACCGATGCCGCCTGGATAATTGTCGTACATAAAGAGCGTTGGCAAATCGTTATGCACCGCCTTCATTTGCGGCACGACCGAAATATCGGCACGATCACAATGTACAAACAGCGGCGTGAGCGACTGTAGCACGTACGCGACCGAAATGAGCGCCGTTGAAATACGCTCCTCCCCCCAACGCTCAAACGGTTCAAACGATAGCCACGTTGCCGTCGTATGCATTTCCATCGGCGGCAAATGAATTTGTCCGCTGCCGATATTGTCATGTGTATTGAAACGAATTTTTTTAAACATCGTCGCCTGCGCTAAAATCGACACATCCCCGTAGCCGATATGCGCCGCGCCGAGCGTCTCCGTTTCATCCTCGCTCATGACTTTTAATTCGACTGCTAAATTTGCATCCGTGAAGTAATCGACATTTACTTCGCGTACGTATGCCTTTTTCTCATTCCAATCGAGCACTTCGACTTGGTATTGCGTCCCTTGATGCATGTAAATCGCTTCCTCATGCAGCAGCGTCATCGCCGAGTACGTATCCATTTCACCGATAACGCGGTAGTTTGTCGTCTCCGTTTGATCAATAATGACGACGTTTTCCTGCGCTGCTGAACGTAAGCTAATATCGTGCGCTGGAAATCGGTCGCTCATCCAATGCCACGTATCACTCGTCGCAAATAGCACCCTTTCCTCCGCTAAATACGCGAGCAGCTCATCGATGTAAAACTCACCGTACATGTCGCCTTTTCGAAACGGTAGCTCAAACGCCGCACATTTTAAATGATCCATTAAAATGAGCATGTTGTCCGGCGCAATACGTGCTGCCTCTGGGTCGCCACCAAAGAAAAAGTCCGGATTTTCAATAATATATTGGTCGAGCGCTGTATTTTGCGCTACGTAAATAATAAGCGCTGACTCCTGTCTACGTCCCGCACGACCTGCTTGCTGCCAAGCCGAGGCGATGTTGCCAGGGTAACCGGTCATAATGCATGCTTGCAGCTGCCCGATGTCAACGCCAAGCTCTAACGCATTTGTACTTACAACTGTTTGGATCGTGCCGTCACGCAACCCTTTTTCGATTAATCTGCGCTCTGACGGTAAATAGCCACCACGATACCCTTTAATCGTCTCATCGTGTAGCTTATGCTTCGTAAACTGCTGTAAATACGTCACGAGCATTTCGACACGCACGCGGCTTTTCGCAAACACAATCGTTTGAATGTTTGCATCGTATAGCTGCTTTGCTAAATCGCGCACTTCAAGTACAGCGGAGCGACGCACATTAAATGCCGGATGCACGATTGGCGGATTGTAAAACACGAACGTCTTTTTCCCAGTCGGTGCACCGGACTGCGTAATGAGCGCGTGCTTTGTATTCGTTAAGCTTTCAGCAAGCTCACGCGGATTTTGAATAGTCGCGGACGTACAAATAAACGTTGGGCTGCTGCCGTAAAACGCACAAATGCGCTGCAGCCTGCGAATGACGTGCGCCACGTGGGAGCCGAATACACCTTTATACGTATGCAGCTCGTCTAACACGATGTATTCCAAGTTTTCAAATAGCGCAACCCATTTCGTATGATGCGGCAAAATACCGCTATGCAGCATATCCGGATTCGTCATGACAATATGCCCTGCTTTTCGCACTTTTTGACGAACACTAGGAGACGTATCCCCGTCGTACGTATAGCTCAACACATCCTCACCGCTCGCTTCAATGAGTGCGTTTACGTCGGTCATTTGGTCTTGTGCAAGTGCCTTTGTCGGAAATAAATACAAGGCGCGTGCTTTTTTGTTCGTTAAAATCATTTGTAGCACCGGCAAGTGATAGCAATATGACTTCCCTGATGCAGTTGGCGTTACCGCTGTAAACGATTGCTTATTCATCGCATAATCGAACGCCTCACGCTGATGTGTATACAGCTGCTCAACGCCTCGATGCGCAAGTGCAAGGCGAAGTGACGGATGCAGCTCGTCTGGTAGCGGCGCATAGCGAGCTGGCGTTGCTTCAATTGTACGAATCGCTTCAATGCGCTCGCGGATGTCTCCATGTTGCTGCCATGCGTGCAACAGCTCGTCTACTGTTTTTTTCTTACTCCACATACGCGACTTCCTCCATGCACGCCTGCAGCACTTTGCACGTATACTTCACCGATAGCACCGACTGTTCAAAGCGCTTTTTGCTCGTCTCCTTATAAAATGATTGTACGACAAACTGCTCAAACGCTTCCTTTGCGGCGTCAATTTGTGCGTTATGCATATATTTTGGTGCGTGCTTTTGAATAAATGTATGCGCCTCTTGCTGCCATTGAGCGACATGCGCATGCCACTGATCTGCATGCGGCTTCACATCACGAAAAAAATGTGGCACAGCGTCGTGCTCACGCATATACCAAAATCGCTCGATGCACGCATCACATTGTTCAACAAGTTGCGTCGTTAATTGCTGTAGCATTTGTCATCCTCCTCGTTACTGTTCACTGTTTGTCTGTTTACGTTTTTCACTTCCTATTATATCATTGAACAACCGCACGCTAAAGCGACACCGCCACCGTGTAAACCGTTTCAAAGCGCCCTTGACATGCGTCCATAATCTTCCTATTCAATAGCTCCTTTGCACCGAACATATTTGTACGAAATCCGTTTCTTTTCGAATAGAAGGAAATTTGATACACTATGCAAGAGCGACAAGAAAGCAGGTGATGCGTTATCGTCATCAAATACCCAAATGGCAAAGTATACGCGGCACAAACGCCGGCTCCTTCTTCTAGCCCTTCAACAAAAAAGACGCCAAAGAAGGATGTATCGTTTAGCAATCGCGGTAAAACGTTGGAGGATGAGTTAAACGAGGCGAATGATTACTATTTAGCACATAAGCTCGCCGTTATTCATAAGAAACCTGTGCCGCTTCAAATCGTCAAAGTAGAGTATCCATCGCGCAGTGCAGCAGTTGTGCGTGAGGCGTATTTCCGCACACCATCGACTACCGATTACAACGGTGTATGGCAATCGCGGTACATTGATTTTGAGGCGAAGGAAACTGAAAATAAAACATCATTTCCGTTAAAAAATATTCATCCTCACCAAGTAGCGCATATGCAGGCTGTCGCCGATCAAGGTGGAACGACATTTTTTATCGTGCGCTTTTCAAAATTAAACCGCTACTTTTTAATGCCGTTACCGGTGCTTCAAGACGCGTGGCAAAGCATGCATAACGGTGGGCGCAAATCCATTCCATTAGCAACGTTTGAACAGCATTGCTATGAAATGACATTAGGCTACTATCCGCGCCTAGATTATTTAAAAGCGGTGGAGCATTTTTACACATCGTAAAGAACAAGCTGTGTGTTGAAAGAGAGGGATTTACATGTCAGAAAAGCAACAGACTCCTCAATCGCGAGGAGAACGTCGCAAAGCAAAGAAAAAACCGGCAACCGAAAAGCCAAAAGCAGCGATTGGTACGTGGATCAAGCGTGCCATTTTAATTATCTTCTTACTTGGCATTATCGGTGGACTAACAGGTGCAGGGTTTTTCGCTTATTACGTTTCACAATCACCAGAGTTAGATGAAGAGCTATTAAAAGATCCGTTATCTGCGGAGTTTTACGATAAAAACGGCGAAATATTTGCGACAATCGGCGTTCAAAACCGAACGTACGTCGAATATGAGGACATTCCGCCACAAATGGTCGATGCAATTTTAGCAACAGAAGACGTGCGCTTTTTCGAGCATAGCGGCATTGACTTTTTACGTTTAATGTCTGCTGTACTCGCAAACGTAACAGACGGCTTCGGTTCACAAGGTGCTTCAACAATTACGCAGCAAGTCGTAAAAAATTCGTTCTTCACAAACGAAAAAACGTTAGAGCGTAAAGCGCAAGAAGCATATTTAGCGTATCAGCTTGAACAGGAGTACACGAAGGAAGAAATTTTCGAAATGTACTTCAATAAAATTTTAATGTCTGGTCGTGTTTACGGCTTCGGCACAGCGGCAAAATATTTTTACGGCAAACAATTAGAGGAACTATCACTTGATGAGATGGCGACGCTCGCTGGAATGCCGCAAAGTCCGAATAACTACAACCCATTTACGTATCCAGAAAATGCGGAAAATCGCCGCAACATCGTACTTAGCTTAATGGTACAACACGGTAAAGTAACAGAGACAGAAGCAAGCGCGGCAAAAGGTCGTTCTGTCGCAGAGGCTATTTTACCTGAGGGTGATCGCAATCAATTTACATCAACAGACTACCCAGCGTTTTTACAAGTTGTGCTAGAAGAAGTCGAAAAAATTCAAACAGCTAATTCTAAGCAAGCTTTTTCATTAGATGAAGGTGTAAAAATTTACACGACGCTTGATCCACAAGCACAAACAATTGTCGAGCAAAAATTAAATGACGACAGCAACTTCCCTACAGAGGACATTCAAACAGGTGTTGCAGTCATTGATACAAAAACGGGTGCATTACGTGCAGTTGGTGGTGGACGTAACTACGGTGAGGAACGCGGCTGGAACTACGCATACAACTTAAACCGCTCACCTGGTTCGACAATTAAACCACTTGCTGTATACGGTCCTATTATCGATAAAGAGCAATGGTCAACTGGGACGACACTTGTCGATGAGCGCTACAAATATGAAAGTGGTCAAAATGTAACAAACTGGGATAACACCTACCATGGTGCAGAAACGTTACGCTATGCATTAGCGACTTCTCGTAACGTACCTGCAGTTAAAATTATGCACGAAATCGGTACGGAAACGTCAGCTGAATTTATGGCACGTTTAGGCATTGACATTCCAGACCACGGCGTATACGAATCAGACGCACTCGGTGGTGGTAACATTAGTTTATCACCAATCGAAATGGCTGGAGCGTATGCAGCATTCGGTAACAACGGCGTATTTACAGAGCCACACGTCATTACAAAAGTGGAATTCCGCGACGGTGAAACGGTAAGCTATACGCCAGAATCCCACGTTGCTATGCAAGATTACACTGCGTACATGATTACCGATATTTTACGTGATGTTGTCGCAACGGACGGTTCAGCTCGTCGTGCGAACGTTTCTGGCATTGATGTAGCGGGTAAAACAGGTACGACAAACTATTCGGACCCAACACCATATCCGTATAACGCCGTACCAGATACATGGTTCGTCGGTTACTCACCAGCTTATTCAATCGCTATTTGGGGTGGCTACGAGCAAAATACAACACCAATTACGACATGGGATGAGCGTTACATGCCACAAACATTATTTAAAACGATCATGACTGATTTATCGGAAACGCTTGAAGACGAAGATCGTAAGGCGAAATTTAAAAAGCCAAGCTCTGTTTACGAAAAGCGTATCGCACCAGGCTCAATTCCATTACGTGCATCGTCATCAGGACGCCTTGAATTATTTGTACACGGCGGTAAAGGGGCACAGCAAATTGCAAAGCCAAAAGAGGATAAAAAAGAAAATACGAAGCCAAAAGAAGATACACCAGCTCCGTCTGAAGATGAACAATTAACAGAGGAACAATTAGAGGAACAACAAGATGACACGTTAGTTGAAGAGGATGAAGAAGGCGATTCATCAGCTACTGATTCAACAACCGACGAAGATAGCAGCTCATCAGACGATTCAAACAACGATGATGATGCAGCGACGAATAACAATAACTCAAATAACAATAGCAGTAACAATAATAGTAACAATGGTGATAACGACAGCTCATCAACACCTGAGCCAACACCGACTCCTGAGCCAACACCTGCTCCTGAGCCAACGCCTGCTCCTGAGCCAACACCTGCTCCTGAGCCGACACCTGCTCCTGAGCCGACACCTGCTCCTGAGCCGACACCTGCTCCTGAGCCGACACCTGCTCCTGAGCCAGCACCTGCTCCGGAACCAGCACCTGCTCCTGAGCCGACACCTGCTCCATCTACACCACCTGCTACAGAAGGCGGTAGTGAATCATAATATGACGAACCGTGTTAGTTAACGCTACAGTGCATTGACTAACACGGTTCTTTTTTATTACACACCTATTAAAAACTGCCATCATTTATACATATTTTTCAACCAATCATGACATTTCATAGCACATATAGTGGACATTCCATCGACGTGTCGCTATTCTATAAGCAACAAAACAAGTAGTAGGTGAAAAAAGTGACATCAAAAGTTCAAATTGGAGATCATATTCGTTTTATGAAAGACAAAGTAACGCTTGAAGGAACAGTAGAAATCATTTATGAAAACTCAGTTATGGTGAGCATCCATCCGGCCTTTCACGAAAAAGCACAGCGCTTTTTCTCAAATGAACGCACAATTATTAGCCATAAAAAATACGAAATTTTATAAACAAAAAACTAGCGCCCGTTACGGTTCGCTAGTTTTTTTCATGCTCGCAATCGCTGGATGAAACGCTTCGATTACGCGCAGCTGTAACATGAGCCCTGCATAAATACTATGCAGCTGCTCATCATCGAGCGCTAAATGCATGCGCTCCTCTGCTACGTAGCGATTGCGCTGTAGCACGATGTAAAGCGCCTTCCCCTTTATAAGTAGCTGCATCGACACATCATGCTTTCGCAGCACCGGAAACAATGTTAATAGCTCCTTTTGTACATGTTCATTCAAAAAAGAACGAAGCTCCTCTTCATCGTTCGTATGCACTTTAAAGCGCGCTTGAAACGCCACGTCCGTCTCAGCTGTTACTTCTAGCTGCTTTAACTGCTCATCTTGCTTTAACAATGCTTTATATGCAACGAGCGACACTTGCTTTTCAATCGTCGTCTTCCAGTCTGTAGCAATAAATACACCAGAAATGATGCGGTGCGTGCCATGGCAAGCAACAGGTAGCTCAACATACAGCACCGTCCCTTCAAATGCAACGAGCATGTAAGGATCGGCAAACACGGTATCCTCGACAGTATCTTTATAAAGCGTTACGACAGCTCCTTTATACGGCAACTGTCGATACGTGCCTGAAATATAATCATCGCTGCTGCGCATATGCCCTTTATACATAGCAAGCGGTGATGCATCGATTATATCATCATGTAGCGCTCCGTCCGCCACATACTCACATGTCATCTCGATACCTATTTCCTTATACGCCTTTTCAAATGAGTGCAGCGTCGGTTTGACGACGAGTGTTCGATATTGCTGCTCATATTCAGTCCTCATCCGCTTTCGAACGCGCGCATGCTGCACAATCGACCAAACGACCCCACTAACGAGTACGAGCGACATGAGCCAGTTGGTCGTCAGTAGCGCGATGCTAAGTGCTATAAAGCTCATATTAATACCCGTCCAATACCACGTCGGCTTTAAAATTTCTCGTAGCTGATCATCGAGCTCATATTGGTCAAACGTTAACGCATCGTTTACTTCCTCAAACTTCGGATACATAAGCTTTCTCCAATAATTGATTCAATTCATGCACCGTATTACAAATATGCGATGCACCTGCTTCAAGTAGTTCTCGTTTTGAGCCATATCCATATGTGACACCTATCGCTTCAATTTGATGGTGACGTGCCCCAATCATGTCGTGCTTACGATCACCTATCATAACGCAGCTCGATGCAGGAACGACAAGACGCACAAGCACTTCCTCGATAACTTCAGCTTTTGCAGTGCGGCGACCATCTAACTCACTGCCGACAATGACGTCAAAATAATCGGCAAGCTGAAAATGCGCTAAAATGTCATTCGCATACACTTCTGGCTTCGACGTCGCAATCGCTAGCACGTAATTTTGTTCCTTTAGCCGTTGTAGCATACGTTCAATGCCGTCATACACTTCATTTTCAAACATTCCTTTTACAGCAAAATATTCCCTAAAATATGTAATGGCCGCTGTCGTCTTGTCCTCACTATAGCCGCGCTCTTGAAACGATTGTTGTAGCGGTGGGCCGATAAACGAACGCAGCTCCTCCATCGTCTCTACTTGCTCTCCTAGCTTTTGCTGCGCATGCTGAATTGCTCTTGTAATCCCTTGTTGCGGATCGGTTAACGTCCCATCTAAATCAAATAAAATAACGTTTTTCATTTATTCGCCCCCTTTTCATTTCCTCCATTATACGCAAAAAAGCCACACGCGTGCAGTTGCGTGTGACAAATTGTTATTTTTTCAGCTGTGTGCGCAGTCGTGCCATGCGCTTTTTCGTCTCTTTAAACAGCTCATCTAACTGACGATAGCACGCATATTGCCCCGGCTTCGCTTGAATGAATAAAAAGCGCTCCGTCCCGTTAATCGGCATGCACATAAACTCATCGCCTGCTTTAATATGCATTTGATCTGTTTGTGACGCTGCTATAATAAACTGCTCGTAATGACGAATGGCTGCGACCATCGCCTCTTTTACCGCCTTGTCGCGCGCTGTATGCATCGTGCGAATGGCTTCTTCCATAACGAGCCATTCGTCTAACCACGCATCGACACGTTCTTTTGCTAGCTGCTCTACATTTGCTTCAATCATTCGACATTCACCAAACCTTTTTTCAACCGTTTTTGACCTTCTCGGCAATCTACCAGTAACGGGCAAGCGTGACAGCCTGGATTTTGTGCTTTGCAATGATAGCGCCCGAAAAAGATCATTTGATGATGCGCCTTGCTCCAGCGCTCGATCGGTGTTTTATTCATAATCGTTTGCTCGACCTCTAGCACGCTATCTTTCCAGCGACATAACCCAAGACGTTTCGTAATGCGCTCAACATGCGTATCGACTGCCATCGCGGGTACGTCAAATGCGACCGATAATACGACGTTTGCCGTTTTGCGACCGACACCTGGTAACGTCACTAAATCTTCGCGGTTTGCCGGAATGACCCCATCATACTCCGTTAGTAACCGTACGCAAAGTGCTTGAATATTTTTCGCCTTGTTGCGATATAAGCCAATCGAGCGAATATCTTGCTGTAGCTCCTCTAGCGGCACCGCTAAATAATCATGCGGTGTTTTATACTTTTGGAATAAATCTTTCGTTACACGGTTGACGAGCGCGTCTGTACATTGCGCCGACAACAGCGTCGCAATCGTCAGCTCAAACGGATTATCATGCACAAGCTCGCAATGCGCCTCTGGATACATCGCGTCCATGACGTCTAAAAACGACAGCCATTTTTGTTTTGACAACATCGTTAATCTCTCTCCTCTAGCCAGTTGTAAAACGGTACAGCTTCCACTGGTGGTGCATCAGGAGCCGGCTGCACCGTAATGCGTGACTGCCCCCCAGCGCGAAACTGTGCGCTATGCGATTTCGCCTGCTGAATCGTTTTGACGTTTTTCTTTTTCCAATCAAATAAAATGCGGTCGATGTAGCGCAAGTTTAACTTCCCTGCAATGACCGCCTCCTTCAATGCCTCTTTAATAAGCGCTGGCGTATGCGCATCTTGGTCAATCCACATGCCGATCGTCTCAATTTCAATTGGCGATAGCAGTCGTCCAAACTCCTGCTCAAACAGTTGGAAAATATCGCTCTCCTCCGATTTTTCCACCTGCTCTTGCTGCTCGACTTCCTTACGCTCATAATGTAAGCAAATTTTTTCCCACAACGGATAAAGCGTATATTTTTCATAAATCATCCCTTGCTCATCGACACCTTGTCGCAGCTCTAAAAAGCCGTGCTGCAATAAACGCTGCAGCTTCATCGTAATTTCGTGTGCCGTTAAGTGCATATATGTGGCGATTTGTGCAGGCGTTGGGAAGTCATTGCCTTGCTCGTGATAGTTCATCATGTGCAGCAACATCATCGCCTCTTCATCAGTAATGTTCAGTTCCTTGTAGCATTGAAAGAACAGCTGTGGTACGTTTACTTGTCGCTGTTCCGTCCAAAAACGGAGTCGGTTCGTCATCATATTTTTAGACTCCTTTCTTTTTATCGATTCATCTATTTTAGCATAAAGCGACGCTACTTTGTATGAACAATGCATTGAATTTGCGGCATAAAAAAAGCCGCCACTCGAAATCGAGCGACGACTTTTTTTTAGGATTACATATCCCAGTTGAAGATTAATAATGAACCGAACACTGTCATTAATGCGATTACGATACCGTAAACAACGTTAATGTAGATTGCCCATTTATCTTCTGATTCACCAGCGTGCATGAATACAACTAACTGTAGTGTTGCTTGTAAGAATGCTGTGATGATTAATACAGCCATCCCCATGCCAAATGACATGTCTAAGAAATACACTAACATCGCCGCAACTGTTAATACTAGTGAGAAGATGAAGCCCATTACCTGACCTTTAGGAAAGAATTGTGCCATATTACAACATTCCTTTCAGATAGATGAAACTGAAGATGAAAATCCAAACTACGTCTAGGAAGTGCCAGTATAAAGAGAAGATAAACGCTTTATTAGCTGTCACGTTGTTTAGACCACGTTTAGCGATTTGTAAAATAATCGCTGTACCCCAGAATAAACCGAACGTTACGTGAAGTCCGTGTGTACCTAGAGTTGTTAATAGTGTAGATGTGAAACCAGAAACTGTAATTCCAGCGCCGATGTGTGCATAGTGATAGAACTCGTAAATCTCTACACCTAAGAACACAGCACCTAATAATAAAGTAACGATCATGAAGTTGATTGTTGCTTTTTTAGCGCCTAATCGCATAGCGTGAATTGCTAAACCGATTGTGAAACTACTTGTTAAAAGTACGAATGTTTCAATTAAAACTGGGCCAATCTCGAAGATTTCTGCACCAGTTGGACCATTACCTGTGCGACCTTCCATTACAAAGTAACATGTAAATAATGTCGCGAAAAGCATGATTTCGGCACCTAAGAAAATCCAGAAACCTAAGATCTTTAAACGACCTTCTTCTGTTTGATACTCTAAAGGTTTTGAAGTGTCAACATGAGCCATTATTTAATCGCACCTCGCTTTTCACGTTCAATTTCTTCGATTTCTTCAACTTCGAAGTAGAATCCGTGATCATCCTCGAATGAACGGTGAGCCATACAAGCTAACACACCTACGAATGCAATGATTGCAGGGATGTACATAGAGAATACTAAGCAGAATCCTAGTACGAAGAAGAATACGTTCATAATAAACGGTACGCCTGATTTGTTAGGCATATGAATTCGCTCGATTTTTTGACCTGCGAATAAGTCTTTATCTTTGCCACCATATTTATGATCCCAGAATGCTTCACGAGATTTAATTTGTGGTAATACAGCAAAGTTGTACTCAGGAATTGGCGTATTTGTCGCCCACTCAAGAGAACGAGCATCCCATGGATCGTCACCGATATCACGTGGTGAGTTACGGAAGCTGTAATAAATGTTATACACAAGCATTAAGAATGATACAGACATAATCATCGCACCAATGAAGGCAACCATGTTTAATGTACCGTAACCACTTGCTTCAGAGTATGTGTATCCGCGACGTGGTTGACCATCTAAACCAGTGATGTACATTGGAATGAATGATAACACGAAACCGATTGACATAATCCAAGCTGTTGCTTTACCGATTTTCTCGTTAAGCATGAAACCGAATAATTTCGGCCAGTAGAATGTTAAACCTGCTAACATCGCGTAAACAACCCCTGGGATGATTACGTTATGGAAGTGAGCTACTAAGAACATTGAGTTGTGGTATTGGTAGTCAGCTGCTGACATCGCAAGCATAACCCCTGTTACACCACCAAGAGTAAATAATGGAATGAATAACATCGAATAAAGCATCGGTGTTGTCATTTCAATTTTACCTTTGTAAAGCGTGAATAACCAGTTGAAGATTTTAACCCCTGTTGGTACAGCGATCGCCATCGTCGTAATAGAGAATACTGAGTTTGTTAACGCACCTTGACCCATTGTGAAGAAATGGTGAGTCCAAACTCCGAATGAGAATACTGAGATAATGATCATTGACCAAACCATTGACGTGTAACCGTATAAGTTACGACGAGCGAATACTGGAATGATCTCAGAGAATAAACCGAATGCTGGTAAAATTAAGATATATACTTCAGGGTGACCCCAAACC
The DNA here is from genome assembly GCF_001700325.1 of Caryophanon latum. Taxonomy (GTDB): domain Bacteria; phylum Bacillota; class Bacilli; order Bacillales_A; family Planococcaceae; genus Caryophanon; species Caryophanon latum. The sequence continues at coordinate 15,548 of NZ_MATO01000007.1, read as the reverse complement.
CAGAATAGGTTGGCCCAAAGCATGTCCATACCACCATTGTCCGTTGTGAAGAACTGAGTTCCTGCTAAACGGTCTAACGTACCCATCGCTAACGCTACTGTTAATACAGGGAACGCAAATACGATAATTACGTTAGCAATAAGTGCTGACCAAGTGAACATTGGCATACGCATTAACGTCATACCTGGAGCACGCATGCGGAAGATTGTCGTCATGAAGTTAATACCTGTCATTAACGTACCAAGACCCGCAATTTGTAAAGAAATCATGTAGTAGTTCGTACCTACAGAAGTAGAGAACTCGTTACCCGCTAGCGGGAAGTAAGATGTCCAACCCGCATCCGGTGAACCACCGATTACGAATGAGATGTTGAATAATCCCATACCCATGAAGAATAACCAGAAACTTAATGAGTTTAAGCGTGGGAACGCTACGTCACGAGCACCAATTTGTAATGGTACAAGGAAGTTAAAGAAGAAAATAATGAATGGCATTGCCATGAATAAAATCATGACGATCCCGTGTGTTGTAAATACTTCGTTATAATGTTGAGAATCTAAGAAAGTATTTTCAGGCATTGCAAGTTGGTAACGAAGCATTACTGCGTCAATACCACCGCGGAATAGCATTAATAATGCTACGATAAGGTACATGATACCGATTTTCTTATGGTCAACAGTTGTGATCCATTCACGCCATAAATAGCCCCATTTTTTTAAGTACGTGATACCAGCAACGATAACAATCGCACCTATAATCATGGAAGCCATTGCCACATAAATTAAGAAACTTGGATGTGGTATGGCGAATCGCTCAAAGAATTCCATCTTTTCGTAACTCCTTCCAGATGATTTATTACTTTTTCGCTACGAATAAGTTAAAAGATTAGTGAGAAGAATGTTCCTCTGCGTCTGGGTCTTTCACACTGTGAGAGCTGTGTTTACCTGGAGACGGCGAGAATTCTAAGTGAGTACCAGTGTACGTTGAAGTACCTAAGTGACCTGGCTCTAATAACTCTTCAAATTTTTCTTCAGTAAGTGGTTCAGCAGTAGCATGTACTTCTTCTACCCACTCGTCAAATTCAGCTTGTGGCATCGCTTTAACATTGAATGTATTTTCTGCGAAACCTACACCACTAAAGTTACCGTTACGACCCATGAATTCACCTGGTTTGTCGGCAGCTAAGTGTAAAGTTGTTTCCATGTCAGCCATGGCATATTTTTGTCCACCTAATTGTGGAATCCAGAAACTTGTGATTGGTCCGTAAGAGTATAAACGGAATTCAATAGCACGACCTGCTGGGATAAATAAGTAGTTTACAGTTTCGATATCTTCTTCTGGGTAGCTGAAGTGCCATTTCCAGTTAGAAGATGAAGCGTATACTACTAATGGTTCTGTATCCTCATATCCTTGTGGAACCGCTTCTACGATGTAGTTCGATTTTACAGAAACTACTGATAAGAAAATAACGATGATTACAGGAATACCGATACAGATTGCCTCGATAAGCACACTACCTTCAATGTGTGGTGGCTCATAATCTGGGCGTTGTTTAGACGCGCGGTACTTCACTAGCATTACCGCTAAAATTACTAATACCACGAGAACAATTGCAGACATGACATAAATTAAAAGCATTGTGTCATCTGCTTGGCGCTGAGCTTGAGGACCTTTAGGATCTAAGAACAGTAATGGTTCACATGCACCTAAAACAAGTGCACTAATACCCATTAATGCAGCGAGAAAAGTCCCTTTCATTTTCGCTTTCATAGGTGAACTCCCTTCAATCTAATTGAGCTGGCTAGAACTGTCATATCTACCCATCAAACGATGCTCACACGACCATATTTAACAGATATATATGGCATTCCGAAGTCAATAGACATTATACATGCCTAACAGCAATCGCTGCTCTTCTCACATTGTATTTGAACAAGTCACCAAACTACCATATTATAAAAAGTACGTGAACGATGTACGCAGTTGTTGATTGCTATGTAAAGCGCACATGCTCAAAAAGCTTTGACGAACTCGTCCGATACACGGAGAAACGCACAGCTGAAAAGTTAAATAAATTCCATACATGACGCTCAATTAGTTCGCCAAGTATTCGTAGAGTCCTACTGCACAAATAGCCCCTCGCACTGTTGTTGCCATTTATGAGCAATTGCCTCTATTACTTTTCTAACTGCATTACACCTATAATGTTTACTACCCCTCTAACCTACTCAAATTTTATGTGAAGTTGCACAGGAAGTCAAAGTAAACTCGAAATATTCTTCCATTTAACTAACAATTTGAATATAACGTGCTACTTTCATAGCGTATTTCTACGCGCCTCAAACACGCGCTAAACCTTGATTTATCAAGTATTCATAGGCTTTTCTGAAACCCTTTTTAATTATGGCATTTCTATGACGAGAATGAAATATTTTATTAATTGAAACGACTTAAATCTATAGGTGAGAATGGATAATTATAGCTCTCCACACAAAAGAGGGCTCTTCACGATAACTTAGGGTTGCTTTTCACGTCGAGGCAGCCTTTCCACTAGGTTCTGTCTAAAAACTAGTTTATCAAGCGGGTTGATTCGCCATTCCATTGGCAGTTCGCGTATTGCGGCTCGCTTTGCCTCTGCGGTTACTCGAGGCAGATCAATTCTTGGGGCTCGGCGGCGAACACGATGTTTGTCAGGCGGTGACTCGTGTAGTATCCCATTCCGCTCAACTATACGAAGGCCGTGTCCACGAAAAGCGGCTACCTTAATGAAACAGCGATCACGATGCTGCAAGTGGTGAACTATGTAATCAAGTAACAGTTAACAACGTATTTTACTTTCGAACTTTAATAAAACGTCATAATAAATCATTTCATCAAATTGTTCTTTTTTACAAATGTATGACACTTTACCATTTAAATAGTAGAAACACGTATCGAACGAGTAAAACAAATGTGACATCTCGTTTAAATAATGGTATTTTATAGGTAATCATGTTCAATGTTAGTTGAGCATAGTAAATAGTAAAGGAGTTTTGATGATGACAGAATTTTTAACGGACCCTACACTCGTTATCGCATCTCTTATTGCAACGATTGTCGGTATTATCGTCGGCGTAGCGATGCATAAAATGACCGACTACAATGCGTGGATTATTTGGGGCGGTATTTCAACATTTATTTTCTCTTGGACTTCTTCTGTATTTTTAGGATACTTCTTTGAATTAGCAACAAATGGGATTGATGATTCAATGCTCATCATGCTCATTTTATGGGTCCCTTTATTTTTCGGCATTGCCGTTGTCGCATTCGTTTGGGGTATTGTGAAATATAAAGGCATTACGATTAATTTGTAATCAACAGTACAAAAGAGTAAACAAAATAAACGGCATTGGAAAATTTTCCAATGCCGTTTTTCTACTTTTTGTTTAACTATCACGTGCTAGTTTTACAATTAAGGGTATAGACGGTTCAGTAAGCGCGGGAATGGAATTGTTTCACGAATGTGCTCTGTTCCTGAAATCCATGCGACTGTACGCTCAAGACCTAAACCGAAGCCTGAGTGTGGCACTGAGCCTTGCTGACGTAATTCTAAATACCACTTGTACGCGTCCATTGATAAGTTATGTTCCTCTAGGCGAGACTTTAATAAATCGTAGTCATGAATACGCTCTGAGCCACCGATAATTTCGCCGTAGCCTTCTGGTGCAATTAAGTCCGCACATAATACAACGTCATCTCGCTCTGGGTGCGGCTGCATGTAAAACGGTTTAATACCAGTTGGGTAGCACGTAATGAATACCGGCTTGTCGAAATGGTTCGCAATCGCCGTTTCATGCGGTGCGCCGAAATCATCGCCCCACTCAATATCATCGAAACCTTGCTCATGTAAAAAGGCAATCGCATCGTCATACGAAATGCGTGGGAATGGTGCTTGAATTTGTTCTAACTTTGATGTGTCGCGACCTAAACGCTCTAAATCCATTTTGCAGTTTTTCAGCACAGATTGTACGATATGTGTTACGTACTGCTCTTGTACTTCTAAATTTTCCTCAAACTGTACAAATGCCATTTCCGGTTCAATCATCCAAAACTCGATTAAATGACGACGCGTTTTCGATTTTTCAGCGCGGAATGTTGGACCGAATGAGAATACTTTCCCTAATGCCATCGCTGCAGCTTCCATGTAAAGCTGACCAGATTGAGAAAGATACGCATCTTCATCGAAATATTTCGTCGCAAATAATTCTGAAGTGCCTTCTGGTGCAGAACCAGTTAAAATTGGTGGATCCATTTTCGTAAAGCCATTGTCGTTAAAAAACTCGTACGTTGCGCGAATAATTTCGTTACGCACTTTCATAACGGCGTGCTGCTTACGAGAGCGCAGCCATAAATGACGGTTGTCCATTAAAAACTCCGTGCCGTGCTCTTTCGGTGTAATTGGGTAGTCCTTCGCTGCATGAATAACTTCAATGCCTGTTACGTTTAGCTCTGCACCGAACGTTGAGCGCTCGTCTGCTTTTACTTCACCGATTACATACATTGATGTTTCTTGCGTCATCCCTTTTGCTACGGCGAATAGCTCCTCGCCAACTTCCTCTTTTACGACGATGCCTTGTGCAAAGCCTGAACCGTCACGCAGCTGTAAAAATGCCATTTTGCCACTTGCACGCTTATTTGCGAGCCATGCGCCAATTTTAACTGTTTCGCCAATGTGCTTTGGCATGTCACTAATTGTAATTTTTTTCATAACTTCCTCCTGCTACATTAGAAGAAGGGAATTATGCTTGCCATTTACTTTCAACAAATGCATGCATACGTTTTACCGCTTCTTCTAGTAGTTCTAATGATGTCGCATACGATAAACGAATTGTGCGTGGTGAACCGAAGCCTGAACCTGGCACAACCGCCACGTTTGCTTCTGTTAATAATGCGGCTACGAAATCGTCAACTGATGCGTAGCCTGTTTTTTGTGCAGCTTCTGCTACGTCTGGTAGTAAGTAAAACGCTCCTTGTGGCTTTAACACGTTGAAGCCTGGAATTGCGCTTAACTTAGGATAAATGACTTCAAGACGGCTTTCGAACGCTTGACGCATTGTTTCTACCGCATCTTGAGGACCATTATATGCTTCAATTGTCGCATATTGCGCTGTCGTTGTCGCGTTTGACGTCGAGTGAGAGGCAAGGTCTGTCATCGCTTTAATGATTACTGCATCACCTGCTGCGTAACCGATGCGCCAGCCTGTCATTGAGTGTGATTTCGCCACACCGTTTACGACGATCGTGCGCGCCTTCACGCTGTCAGAAAGCTGTGCAATTGAGTAATGTGCGTTGTCGCCATACACAAGCTTTTCATAAATTTCGTCTGACACGATTAAAATGTTTTTCTCTTCTGCTACTGCTGCTAGCTCGGCTAATTCTTCCTTAGAATAAATCATGCCCGACGGATTACTTGGAGAGTTAATAATAACAGCTTTTGTTTTATCAGTTACAGCATCGCGTAGTTGCTGCGCTGTAATTTTGTATTGCTGCTCTGCTGTCCCTTCGATGTATACAGGCACACCACCGGCAAGCTTAACTTGCTCTGGATACGATACCCAATACGGGATTGGAATAATCACTTCATCGCCTTCATTTAAAATAACCTGGAATAATGTGTACAATACATGCTTTGCACCAACACCAATCATTACTTCGTTTGCGCTATACGTTAAATTGTTGTCGCGCTCAAGCTTCGCAATAACCGCTTGCTTTAATGCCGGTAAACCTCCTGCTGGCGTATACTTCGTTAAGCCAGCATCCATTGAATCTTTCGCTGCTTGCAAAATATTTTCTGGTGTGTTGAAATCTGGTTCACCTGCACCTAAGCCGATTACGTCAACGCCTTGCTCTTTTAATTCCTTCGCTTTGGCAGTAATGGCTAATGTTGCAGATGGTGTTAATGTTTGTGCACGGTTCGCTAATAAATGATTCATGGGGATTCTCTCCTTACAAATTTAAAATGCGTTTCCACCATTCGCCGTTGCTATGTAAAATATAAACGTAGTTGAGTTGACCTTCGTCGTTTAAATACGTCAATTCCCATACAGCGCCTGGCTTTTCGAAACCTAACTTTGCATGAAGCAGCTCTTTGACGCCCGCTTCATTGCTTAAAACATCTAAAGCTTGCTCTTTCGTAATACCGTCTTTTACTAACACTTCCTGTATGAATTCCTCTTCTAGGCTCTTCGGAACAAAGACAGCTTTTTCGTCACCATTTTCGTCTACCCCGAAAATCGTGACGTACGATGATTGACCGTTATACGTATACGAGCTCGTCGCATCGACAATATGCCCTTGTTCGATGGCAAGTTTCTCTGCTTGCTTCTCTATATCCGCAAACGGCGCATCAGCATTCCAAACTACTATAATTGTTATGACAAGTGCTAAAGAAACAAAGAATACGGAAATAAAGGTAATCCAATTTTTCATGCCCACACCTGCTTCATGTGTTGTGTATTTGATTCCATAATGTCTCCTGCTTTCTTCCTCATCGTTCATTATTATACCAATGTTCTAATGCTAAAACCATATGATGTAATGCTAGTTTTTTTACATCAATTGGCGGTAACGAAGCAATAAATTCTCGCCCGTACGATTTCGTGTCAATTCGGCGATCGAGCACGATAAAAACACCGCGATCTTGCGACGAACGTATGAGGCGGCCGAACCCTTGCTTAAAGCGTAAAATTGCCTCGGGTAACGCAAGCTCGGTAAACGCATTTTGTCGCTGTCTCGTCAGCTTCTCTGCACGCGCTTTAAAAATTGGCTCCTCAGGTGAAGAAAATGGCAACCTTACGACGATGACAGCCGACAGCGCATCGCCCGGTACGTCCACACCTTCCCAAAAGCTGTTCGTGCCGAATAAAATCGAGCGCGGAAACTTTTGAAACGCCTTTAATAAACGCATGCGACTGCCGCTCGTCACACCTTGTGCAAACAGCATATAATCGTTTAAAATATCGCGCTCTTGAATAAATTGCACCGTATCCTTTAGCATTTGCTGTGACGTAAATAATACGAAGCTGCGTCCTTCTGTTTGCACGACCGTCTGCATAACTGCCTCAGCTACTGCGGCGACGTACTGCATATGCGGCACTTCTTGCACATCAGGCATGTCCGACACGATCATCATTTTCGCCCCGCTGTAATAGCTTGCTGGTGCGGTAAATGAATGAATCGGCACATTCGCTGCAACGCCAAGCTGATTGGCGATGTAGCGCTCGTTATGCGGCACCGTCATCGTACCAGACGTCCAAATGATGCTCATGTTCCCGCGACGATTACGAAATAACGCTCGCATCGATTGCTCAACATCAATTGGCTTTTGCAGCACATGTAAGCTGCCTGGTAAGCTGCGTACGTCTAACTCAAGCCACGTCGTATAGTTGACGTCTTGTCGAATGAAAAGATTCTCCCACTCCGCCACTTTAATGACCATTTCACGCACGATAAATTGCCAATCGTGCAGCACATATAGTTCTTCTAGCGATAGCGATTTCGTACCGCTTACAAACAGCTCGCTTATTTCCTTTGCGCTTTCTAGCCATCGCACAATCGCATCACGCGTTTCGACAATGATATGCATCGGCAGCTCGACGTCGCGTAAAAAAACCGTTTGCTTCACGTCGTCTTCTACGAGTGATAGCGCATGTACAATTGCTTGCACCGCTTCTTCAAATAAACGCATCATGCGCACGTAACGCTTTTCTGCTTGCAGCAATACTTGCATTGGCACACGCTGCGCACGTAACGCATGTTTATACAATTTTCGAAATAGTTGATGTTCCTCCGACGTGCCGATTTGTCCTAAAATGTATTTCCAGTTCGTGTAATGGAATAAGCGCTCATCTTGCTGCACAGCTGTTTGCACCATTTGATGTCCTTCATCGATAATCCAAGCTTGCACTTGCTCATAAATTGGCGTTTTTCGCGTTGCATCGGCAAGCAACATCGCATGGTTCGTAATGATCACTTCTGCATCGCGGCTACGCGTCAACGCTCGCTCATAATAGTCGACGCTCGCAACCGGTGCAGCAGGTGACTTTCGCAAACGATCGAGTACGAGCTGTCCACCACCTGTCACCGTAATTTCGCTTAAGTCGCCCGTTTCGGTTTTCGTGAGCCAAACGAGCACTTGCAAAAGCGTACTCGTTTCATCGTACGACTGTAGCTCTGTTCGCAACATTTGCGTCACGCGGTCTAAATCGACATAATGCTGCATTCCTTTTAATAGCGCAACATGCACATTCGTTCGCAGCACGCGCTCAATTTTTGGCAACTCCTCCTGCAGCAGCTGCTCCTGCAAATATGCTGTATACGTGCTAATGCCGACTTTTTGCTTCGTGCGCTTCGCATATAAAATCGCTGGCAATAAATACGCAAGCGACTTGCCAATACCTGTAGATGCTTCAATAACGCACTCTTGTCGCTCATGCAACGCCTCCCACACGATGTCCATCATGTCAAATTGCGCACGTCTCTCCTCAAATTGTGGAAAAGCGCGCGTCAATAGCTCGAGCTTTTTTGCAGCAGATTGCGGATACGCCGTCTGTAGCTGGCGCAGTCGCTTATATTTTTTTCCTTTTGAATGGCGATGCGCCCAAAATACATAATGTCTTGACGCGTCTCGTGCTGCATACGTTTTTCGCGCAATGCATCAAACAATAAATGCGAAATGTGCGACTTCAAGCGAAACGAACGCTTATGCAGCTGCTCAAGCGTCAGTTGCGGCAACCTTAAAATTTCCTCATAACACTTCACCAGCAGCGCAGCGGTCGCACGAGCATCGTCGTCCGCTCGGTGTGCTTGCTCAAGTGGAATCGCTAAATCCTGCGCCAAATCACCAAGCTTAAAGCTAAGCGACATCGGGAAAACAATTTTGGCAAGCTCGACCGTATCGATAAATCGACCTTGCCATTTCGGTAAGCCTACACGCGTAAACTCCTGCTGTAAAAAATTTAAATCAAAATCAACATTGTGCGCGACAAATACCGCATCTTGCAGTAGCTCATATACGTAATCGGCATGCATTTCAAACGGCATCGCGTCTGCTACATCTTCATCGGTAATATGCGTCAAGTCGCAAATATGTACCGGAATCGGCTGCCCTGGATGCACAAAAGTTGTAAATGTTCGTTCAATTTTCCAATTTTCCATCATAACAATGGCAATTTGAATAATACGGTCGCCATTTTTGGATGAATGACCGGTCGTTTCTAAATCGACAATTGCATATTTTTGACTTTCCATCACGCCTCAACTCACTATCTTCATAATAGAAAAAAGTGTACCATACTCGCGTGCGTCGGTCATGCGTTTATAAGTGAAAAATGATTGCGCTACTAGTTTCACCCTTCCAATGTTTGGGTAACAGTAGTATGTAAATCGTTTAAAGGAGTGATACGTTTGAGCACAGTTCAAGAAAAAGCATTAACTATTTTACAAAACGAACGCATCGGCACATTGGCGACTGTTTATGATGGCAAGCCGTACGCACGTTACATGACATTTCATAACGAAGGGTTCACGCTGTATACCGTAACCGCCAAAAACACAGAAAAAGTACATGATCTTTCGCAAAACCCACACACACATATTTTGTACGGTTACGAAAACAACGGGCTGCTCGAGGAATTTTTAGAAATCGAAGCGAACGTTACAGAATACGACGACTCGACGATTAAAGAGCAATTCGTGCAGCAATTCCGCGACGATTATTTTGCCGACCCATCTGAAATGCTCGTGTTGAAAATTACACCGACACGCATGCGTATTATGAACAAGTCCGGCAATCATCAAGAGGAAGTACCGCTACCTTAACAGTGATTTTCTTTACCAATTCCGAATAGAAACGAGGTGAAGACGCTGCGGTAAACATTCTCTCCGCAGCGACGACAAAATGGAACAAGTGAAACAACAAATTTTAGACATTTTAAATAGCAATAAAATTGGCTCCTTAACGACCGTGCATAACAATCGTCCGTACTCACGCTACATGACGTTCACAAATGAGGATTTCGTGCTCTACACACGCACGCTAGAGGACTCACAAAAAGTGGCGGATTTGCAAACAAACCCGTACGTTCACATTTTATACGGCTACACAAATAACGATGTCGACGCACCATACTTAGAAATTGAAGGTAAAGTGACAGACTTCCGTGACGATGAAATAAAACTGAAGGTGACGAACTTCTTGCGCGGCTTGTTCGGACAAGAAAGCGATATGATTGCGATGCAAATTGAGCCGATTCGCATTACACTTATGAACAAAAACGGACAAGCACCACAGAGCATTGAATTCAGTGAATAAAAAAAGCGACGCCATCTGAAATGATGGGCGTCGCTTTTTATTGAATGTATGCATATGCATCAAGCATAGAGTCTTTGTCATATAACATAAATTGTTGCTGAAGTGTCGCATCTTTCATATATTGTAAAAACGTACAAATGTACTGTCCTTCCTCCGTAAATAGGAGCGTATCGCCTTTAAAGCGCGACTCTAAACGCGGCCAAAAAATCGACTGCTCCGACGCTTGCGCATGCTCGACTTCTTCAACTGCTTGGGCTAACTGTAACGTTAAATACGCATTTACAACGTCGATGCTCGTCTGCAGCTGAAGAGTGTACATATGAAGCAGCCACGTGCGCTGTGCTGGTGTCATTGCCGACTGTGTAAGCTGCTGTGCAACGAGTGGCATCGTATGCATAAGCACCGTTTGCTTCCCTTCTAACGATAAGCTTTCTTGCTCAGTCATGCGAAACTGCCCGCCTTGAATTTCATAACGATATGCTTGTGGTGCAACTTCTTGCAGCATCGCTAAAAATGGTACGTGCGCATCTTCAAATAGTTTCACTAAACGTGTCGACCAAATTGGGCTTACATCTTTTAACGTTAGCTTCACCGGCTCAAACGACGATGTTTTTAATACATCAACGTATTGCAAGCCGTAACGCTGCATATCGATCGTAATCGTCTCCGTTACGTAATCGATGAAAAATTGATAAATGGGGTGCTGGCGATCGCGGCAATGACGAATCGACTGCACATATTGCCAAACTGCATGTTTCGTTAGCTCATGTGGCAATTGCTCATACGGATATAACGTGTTCATATAAACTCCCCCTTTGTGTTTCCTTTTATCATACTACTTCTATCGGCTTTTTTGTGAAAATAAATAGGCTGTGCAGTAAATCGCACAGCCTATCCACTCACCACTAAACGTTACATAACTGTCGCTTCTGGCTCGTATGAAATCATATCTTTAATGCGGTTGTTTTCGTCCATAATGGCTACTGTCGGCTTATGCGTCGGTGCTTCGTCGTTCGTCACGTACGCATACGACATAATAATGACGATATCACCTTTTTGCACTAAGCGCGCTGCTGCACCATTTACACAAATAACGCCGCTGCCACGCTCACCTGAAATAATGTACGTTTCAAAGCGTGCGCCGTTGTTGTTATTCACAATGTGCACTTTCTCGTTCGGCAGCATCCCGACTGCATCTAAAATATCTTGGTCAATCGTAATGGAGCCGACATAGTTTAAATCTGCTTGCGTCACTGTAGCGCGGTGTATTTTGCTGTTCATCATCATCCGTAACATGTTATTTTCCTCCTACTGAAACTAAAATATTATCAATTAAACGTGTTGTGCCAATATAAACGGCTGCTGCGATGAGCACATCTGTCGTCTGCTCGTTCACTTGTGCTAAATCTGGGTACGATAACACTTCGATATAATCGATGCGCCCGTTCGTCGTGCTTTCGATATGATTACGCGCTGCTTGTACAGCTGCAGCCGCATCGTTCGTCTTCACAACGATGTCACGCGCCATTTGCAACGCCGCATAAATATTCGGTGCTTCCGCGCGCTCTGCTTCGCTTAAATAAATGTTACGAGATGATTTCGCTAAACCGTCCTCCTCGCGCACAACCGGAATGATGCGCAGCGTTACAGGGAAGTTAAAATCGCGCACCATCGTTTGAATAATCGCCACTTGCTGCGCGTCCTTTTGACCGAAATACGCATGCGTCGGCTGCACGAGGTGAAATAGCTTGCTCACAACTTGAATAACGCCGTCAAAATGCCCTGGTCGGCTTGCTCCGCATAAAATCGTCGCTTGACGCCCTGCGAGTAAACGAATGCCGCCGTCGTGTGGATACATGTCGTCAACGCTCGGTGCAAATACCGCATCGACGCCAACTGACGATGCAAGCTCGACGTCTCGCGCTAAATCGCGTGGATACGCATCGAAATCTTCATTTGGTCCAAACTGCGTCGGATTAACAAACACGCTCATAATCGCCACGTCGTTTTCTTTTTTTGCAGCTGCTGCTAACGTTAAATGCCCTTCGTGAAGCGCACCCATCGTCGGTACGAAGCCAATCGTTTGCTTTTCATTTTGTTTCGCCGCTACCCACGTACGCAGCTCCGCAATTGTTTTAAGTACTTGCATTATTTGACGCCTCCGTATAAATGCTGTAGTTGTTCCTCGTCCATCGTAAAGCTATGTGCAAGTGTCGGGAACGTTTCGTTACGCACCGCTTCTGTATAGCCGCGCAATCCTTCACGCATAACGCTACCTGCATCGGCAAATACGTTGACAAATTTCGGTACGCGGTGCTCGCCAAACTTTAATAAGTCGTGATATACGAGCACTTGCCCGTCCGCTTCAACGCCTGCACCGATGCCGATTGTCGGAATGACGAGCTGACGTGAAATAACGTCTGTTAATTCGTGTGGAATACACTCAAATACGACAGCACATGCGCCCGCTTCTTGCACTGCCTTTGCATCGCGAATTAACGCTTCTGCTTGTGCTGCTGTTTTGCCTTGCACTTTATAGCCGCCGAGCACACCTGCTGCTTGTGGCTGTAATCCTAAATGCGCAACGACTGGAATGCCCGCTGCCGTTAGTTTACGAATCACATCAAGCACTTCGCCTGCACCTTCTACTTTTAGTGCATTCGCGTCCGTTTCTTGCATCATACGTACTGCTGTTTTTAACGTATCGTTTACATCACCGTGGTAGCTACCAAACGGCATATCGACAACGATAAATGTGTCTTTTGCGCCGCGACGAACTGCTTTTGCGTGATGTACCATATCATCTACTGTTACGCGCATCGTTGAATCGTAGCCAAGTACGACCATGCCGAGTGAATCCCCGACTAAAATCATATCGACGTCCGCCTGCTCAGCAAGTGTCGCCTGTGCGTAATCATACGCCGTTACCATCACGATTTTTTCGCCGCGTGCTTTCATGTTTAAAAATTGTGTTGTTGTTTTCATTTGTTCGTCCTCCCTCTTTTGTGAAAGATTAGAAGAAAACAAAAAAACTTTCTGTGCAAGACAGAAAGATCCATGCGTACTTATACAAAAATAGGCGCACTAAAGCGGCACCTTTTCGTACAAAGAAATGCTGTTTTCTTCCGTCCCTGTCTTTTTTAGATCAAGGCAGATTATAATAGTTTCATATACATTATTTGGAGGTACAGTTCACCATTGGATACTGTCCTTCACGCATACTATAGCAAAAAAAAATTTGCGCGTCTATTTAATTGGAGGAATTATTATGAGAAAACGATTGCTTTTGCTGTTTTTCGTCGCCATACTCGGTGGCTGTACGACACCAACAGAGCAGCCAGCACCAATAAACGATAACCGCTTTGCCGAACATGTAGCAGACGCGAAGCTACTATTTGAAACGAATGTGGAGCTCGGTATTACGGAGGAGCAATACGCGCTACCACTTGAAAACATCTCATACGAAGCAACGAACGGCATCATTACGAAAATAACGAAAACGATTGAGCCAATCCCGATTGATGCGGTGACGCTACGTGAGCCGCTCGCACTCGACGACTTACATACGCTGCGCTGGACGAGTGAAGGCGACATCGTTACTGCGTTGCATATTACTCGCAACGTAGAAACATTGAAACAGCACGTTTATGCGATGCCGCTCAAAGAACGCGTCGGTCACCTCATCGTCGCAGGCTTTGAAGGTACGACCGTTACACCTGCGCTACAGCAAGCCGTTGAGGAGCATTTCATTAGCAACGTCATTTTATTTTCGAAAAATATTACGAGCGACGCACAGCTGCGCGACTTTAGCACACAGTTTCACGCACTCACACATAACGAGCCACTTTCGTTATCGATCGATGAGGAAGGTGGCAATGTGAGCCGCTTGCCAAATGAGCTTGCGAGCATTCCGACTGCCGCGACACTTGCGCAGCGCTACAGCGTCGATGAAGTGCAGCAAATTGCACAGCATATCGGCAAAGCGCTCGCCGCATACGGTATTCACGTCGATTTTGCACCTGTTATGGACGTCAATAGCAATCCGAACAATCCGGTCATCGGCACGCGCAGCTTTAGTAGCAACCCACAAACAGCGGCTGATTATGCGCTCGCCTTTCATCGTGGACTGCGCGCTGCAAACATGACGACGTCCGCCAAGCATTTCCCAGGGCATGGCGATACGGACGTCGATTCACATTTAGCACTGCCCGTTTTACAGCAATCGCGTCAAGAGCTAGAGCAAACGGAGCTCATTCCGTTTCGCCGCGCCATTGAAGCGAACGTGCCGATGATCATGGTTGGACATTTGCTCGTGCCGGCACTTGACCCGGAGTACCCTGCTTCATTGTCGAAAAAAGTAATGACCGACCTGCTGCGCAATGAGCTTGGCTATAGCGGTATTATTATTACAGACGACGTCACGATGCAAGCGCTCGATTTGCCGATTGAAAACATTGCGGTACAAACGATTGCAGCAGGCGCAGATATCGTACTCGTCGGGCATGATTTACAAAAAGCGCTCGCCGCCCAACAAGCTATTATCGCCGCTGTAGAAAGCGGGGAGCTATCAGAGCAGCGCGTTAACAATAGCGTGTTGCGTGTGCTACGAGAAAAGCGCAAGCGCGGCGAAGCGAACGTCCAGCACTTTTCCGTTAAAGAGTGGAACGATACACTACAGCAATTACTACAATAAAAAAGCCACGCATCATGATCGTTGATGCGCGGCTTTTACTATATATTATTTCTTCACTGTAAAGCTTTTTGTCGCACGTTCCTTTAATGTAACAGCTGATGTCGATTGAACGCCGTCTACATATAACGTATAGTGCCCTACTGCATAGCCTCCACTCGGCGCATACACAAACAGTTCGTTACCATTTACGTCTGTCGTAACTAATTCACGCTTCCCTTGTGCATTTAACACATAAATCGTTTCATCTGTAACAGAGTTGTCGTCAACTGCATCCGTAAATGTCACTGTCCACTTTTTGTCCGATGCATACGTATCACGCTGCTGACCCGATTGACATAACGAGCATCAGCGCGAAAAAACATACTACTTTTTGTACAATTCCATTCATTTCCCCATCTCCTTTTGTTTCATTGTAAATTATGTACCATTATAGCTCATTACGAAAAAAGGAATGTGCCGAATAATATGGTCCCCAAGTCAAGGACAAACTGAAAAAAGGGTTTA
>NZ_MATO01000006.1 GCF_001700325.1 Caryophanon latum | reverse complement strand
GTTGCGTCTGCGTTACCTAGTACATCACGCGCATCCGCAATTGCGTCTTCTAACGTCGCTTTTTCTTCCGGTGTTGTCCATTGTTCGCTTGGATCAATGTCTGTGCCGTCTGGTGATACCGCTACGAATACATCTTCCGCATCTTGTACGGCCGCTAATAACGCATCCGTGTTCACGTTTTCTGGCGCTGTATGCGTACCTGGTTTCTTCGCTCCGTTATACGTCGCCACCGCTGCATTTAACGTGCTTGCCGCTTCATTAATTTGTGCTTGTGTTGCGTCCGCTTTTGCAAATACTGTTTTCGCATCGGCAATCGCTTGCTCAAATGTGGCAAGTGCTGCTGCTGGTGTCCAATACTCGGTTGAACCGTACTCTGCACCTGTTTCAGATACTGGCACTTTCACAACTGCTTCTGCTGTTGCAATCGCAAGCTCTAGTACGTTACGATCAACTGCTTCTGGATCCGTTGGTGTACCGCCATCTGTTTTCGTACCTGCTTCTTTCGCTGCTTCATATGCAGCAATCGCATCTTCTACTTGTTTCACCGCGGCGTCAATTTGCTCTTGCGTTGCGTTTGGATTGTTTAACACGTCGCGTGCATTCGCAATCGCTTCTGTAAATGCATCTGTTTCAGCTTGCGTCGTCCATTGTTCACTTGGATCGATATCCGTTCCGTCTTGTGAAACATTTGCAAATGGTACGTTTTCTGCTTTTGCAATCGCAGCTGCTAATGCTTCTGTATTCGTATCTGGTTGTTCAGAAAGTTCATCTAAACGGTTTTGTAGCGTCGTTTTGTCGTCGCCATCTGGTAGCGCATCAATCGCTTGCTGTGCAGCATCTTTTGCTTCGTCTGTTTTCGACGCTTCAGCATCTTCTACTGCTTGCACCGCATCGATTACATCTTGTAATTGTGCTAGCTCTTCTTGAAGCTCTGTTTTCGTCGGTGAATCTGGTAATGCATCAACGAGTATCGCTGCTTCATCAAGTTGTTCTTGCGCTTCATCCGCCGTTGCGTCGCCGTTTACTGCATCGTCCGTTGCGGCAATTGCCTCATCAACAGCTACTTTCGCCTCAGCTTCTTTAATCGCAGCATCGTCACTATCAAGAATTGCTTGTACAAGATCAAGGCGATTATTTAACGCGTCTTTATCCTTGCTATCTGGTAATGCCGCTACTAAATCACGCGCATCGTCTACACCTTTTTGCGTCGGATTTGCTTCTACTGCCGCGACCGCATCTTTTGCCTCTTGAAGTTTTTGTGCCGCTTCATCTAACGCATCTTGTACCGCATCGATTCGGTCTTGTAACTCGTCTTTCTTCTCTCCGTCTGGTAATGCGTTCACGAGCTCTTGTGCATTGTCGACCGCTTCTTGGCTCGGCGTTTCTTCCGCTTTTGCCACTGCGTCCTCAGCCGCTTGTACTGCCGCCTCGTCTAACGCATCTTGTACTGCGTCGATTCGGTCTTGCAGCGCTTCTTTTTCCTCGCTATCTGGTAGCTCGTTCACTAGCTCTTGTACTTCATCGAGCTTCGGCTGCGTTGGATTTTGTTCTAAATCCGTTACAGCGTTCGTCGCTTCCTCTAGCTTGTCGGCTGCTTCAAGTGCTGCTTCTACCGCATCAATACGCGCATTTAAATCGTTTTTGTCACGACTGTTCGGCAAGGCGTTTACTAGCTCACGTGCCGATTCAACGCCTTCGATTGTCGGATTTTTCTCAAGCGCGTCGACTGCATCTTTAGCTGCTTGTAGCTTCGCATCGTTTAGCGCATTTTGAACGTCTTGTAAACGTGCTTCTAGTTCTGCTTTATTTGCACTGTTTGGCAACGTGCTTAACGCTTGCTTCGCTGCATCGACTGCCGCTTGCGTTTTCACGCCTTCAGCTGCTTCTACTAATGTTGTTGCGGCTAAATCACGCGTCAAATCAAGGAGACGGTCTTCGAGCACTGCTTTCACTGCAGATGCTGGCAATGCGTCAACGAGTGCACGCGCTTTATCTACTTCTACTTTCGCTTCAGCTGCTGTCATATTACCTTTCGCTGCTTCAGCTGTTGCTTTTACGGCACGGTCAACAGATACCGTTGCTTGTCCGTTTTGAATGCCTTCTTCATCTTCTGCTAAAATAGCTTCTACTAAATCTAAACGGTTGTTCAGCGCTGTTTTATCTTCGCTCGGGCGCAGTGCATTGACAAGCTCACGCGCATCGTCTAAACCTTGTTGCGTCGGGTTTTGCTCCACTGCTTCTACCGCTTCAATCGCCTCTTGTAACTTCGCCTCATTGTTTACGAGCTGATCTAGTGCTGCTAAACGTTGCTGTAAAATGCTCTTCTCTGGCACGTTTGCAAGAAGCGCATTAACAGCTTGTTTTGCTGCTGTAATCGCTGCTGGTGTTTTTGCATTTTCAGCTGTTTCAACTAAGCCGATTGCTGTATTGACTGGCGTTAACGCTGCTAGTTTATTTTGTAGCATTTTTTTTAAAGTCGATTCTGGCAATGCTTCTACAGCTGCATTTGCACGATCCCATAGCTGCTCTGCTTCTTCAAGTGTGCCGATTTGTCCTGCTGCGTTGAACGTTGCTTCGGCTGCTTTATCGACGGACACTTTCGCTCGCGCTTGCTCAATGCGCTCATTATCTTTATCGAGAATCGCTTGAATGAGCTCTAAACGATTTTCTAGCATTTCTTTCATGCGTTCGTCTAACAATGCTGCTACTGCATTTAACGCTTCTTGTAATGCTTCTTCAGTAAATTCCAATTCTGCTAGTAGTACGAGGTCTTGCGCTTTTTTGTTTGCTTCAGCTGCAAGAACCGCATCTTTTACAGCTTCTAAACGCTCAAGTAAGCTCGTTTTTAAATCGCTCGCTGGCAGTTCATTTACACGCTCTAATGCCGCTTCGTACGCATCTCGAGTGCGCGCCATTTCCGCATACACAACCATGTTAACGGCTTCTTTAGCACCCATTTGTTGTGCATCTTCGTACGCATCAATTGCCGCTTTTACCGCTTCTTCAGCTGCTTTAATTTCTGCTGCTGTCGGGTTGCGTTTATTCGCTACTTGCTCGGCAGCTAACAATGCATCTTGTAACGCTTGTTTCGCTTCAAGCGTCGTCCAATTTTGATCCATTGGAATGTTCGAGCCGTCCATTGAAACTGCCACTAACGGAACGCTATTAATTAATTCCTTCAACGCTGCAATAGCTGCTGGTGTAGCATATTCGATCGTGCTACCACCACCGCCGCCACCACTTGGAGGGGGAACATATCCACCGCCACCACCGCCACTTGGAGGAGGTACAGTACCGCCACCACCTGGAGGTTCAATTGGTGGGTTCGTCGGCTCACTTGGCACGCCTGGAATTGAAATTTTATCTTTTACAACGTACGGAATCGTGTACGTTACGCCGTTATCATCAATTGTAATGAGTAAATTTTGCCCTTCTTCTACTGGCTCACCTAAATTAATCGTTACATTCCCGTTATTATCAACCGTGCCAGAGCCGATGCTTGTGCCATCATCTTTGGCGATCGTTACAGTCACGCTCGGCTTCGAATTCGCTGCTGTTAAAATGTTGCCTTCTTCGTTAATTTTAATCGAATTAACGTCTAACACTTTGCTCCATTTATACGCTTCTAATTCATCTAATACCGCTTCATTTTCTAACACGTTAATGAGCAAACGATAAATGAACGACGCGAATTGACCACGGTTTGTTGATTCTTTCGGACGGTAATCGCTTACAACAGTTAAACCGAAATATTCAATCGTTTTGATCGCTGTACGCGCTTCTGGCTTCGCACGATTCATATCCGCAATGTCAGAAGTCGTATTACGAGAGCGCACGAACTCATCCGCATCCACACCCGCCACATAGCTTACGAGACGAGACAATACGAGCGCAATATTTTCACGCGTCATGTCGGAATACGGCATTAAGTTCCCTTCATTCCCGATAAATACGCCTGCATCATATACGACTGCGGCATAACGCTTCAATTCTTCATCGCCTGAAGCTGCAATATCACTAAAACGAGAAACAGTATCATAATTTGTCGGAATCACATGACCTTGTTCAACTAAAAACTTCCCTAGCATTTTCACAACGTCCGAACGCGATAATTTGCGCAGCGGCTTAAATGTGCCGTCTAAATAACCAGATACGACGTTACGCTCAGCTAATGCATTGATCGCCTCAGCGTGCGTGTACGTATTGGCAACGTCGCTAAATTTACTCGTCGTTTCTTGTGCTGCTATATTAGTTGGAGCAACAGCAGTAATCGCCATTGCTACGGAAGTTGTAATAAATAGGCTTCGATTTTTGCGTTTATTCCTCATCATGTCTACCCCCAATAGGTGATTTCGATTACACATCAAAAAACTGATAAACTTTTATAATTAATTTTCATTTATCCATTTGCATATAATAAGAAACACACAAGAAAATCATATTTTTAACAAAACAGACTATATAAATCAAATAATAAAACTAAAAAAGAGCCTTTAAAACTAAAAATAATAACAAAATATAGTGCTTTAAACTAAAAGAAATATATACAAAGGTAATTATAATTACTCATTTTATACTTATTATCTCGCAAACATACAAAAAGACCTTTATTTTAAAATAAAGGTCTTTTTACTCAAAATCGTATTCTGTTGTACAAAAAATGCATCTTTTAATTATAAAGTAACGATATATACAAATAAAGGACATAAAAACGCCCCGATAACCGCACTAAGACCCATCGATAACGAACCAACTGACACTTCCTCCTCGCCGTAATCAACAAGCTTTGAAATGCCAACGCCGTGACTGGCTGCACCGATTGAGAGCCCTCGACTAATCGCCGTATCAATGCGACATAGCTTAAAAATAAGCGGTCCTAAAAACGCACCCGTGAAACCCGCAATCATTACGAGCACGACCGTCAATGCGCTAATACCACCGAGCGAGCTACTAATTTCCATCGCAACCGGCGTCGTAATCGATTTCGGAATCGCCGTTAATATATATGTTTCCGTCGCCTTCCCGAGCTTTAATAGTAAAAATACGCTAATTAAGCCCGCAATCATCGCCACAACTAAACCACATAAAATCGTCAACTTATATTTAAAGACGAGCGCACGCTGATTATAAAGCGGATATGCTAAGCCGACAATCGCTGGCCCTAAAAACTTCGAAATCCAGTCGCCACCTTCTATGTATGCGTCGTACGGAATGTTGAGCAGCACTAATACGATCGCAATAATTGTTGTCGTCGTTAACACGGGCAACAGTAGCGGCGTCGGATACTTCCGGTGCAGCTTCATCATAAGCAAAAATATAACAATCGTTCCAATAAAGCTTATTACAGCAATCATTCACGTACCTCCTTCATCGCACGCTCTTTTTTCTCTAAATATTTCGTGCTCACACCTGCCACTGCGATCGCAAAAAGCGTACTAATGACAACTGCTAGCATTAAATATAAACCCGCTCCCGATAACAGCTCTGGGTAATCGATAACCCCAATCGTCGTCGGAATGAAAAATAACGTTAAATACATCAGTAAAAAACCGGCTCCTGCTTCAATCCACTCTACTTTAATGATGTTAAAGAACAAGCAAAGCCATAATAAAATGAGCCCCATAATACTCCCTGGCAGCACGAGGTTGAGCGCCTCAACAAGCCATTTGCCGATTTCATTAAAGACAAATAGCACGGCAAGCTGCACAATAATTTTCAACCATTTCACAAAATCCCCACCTTATCCCACTATATGTACTCTCAATATACCAAATTCTCGTACTTTATGTATCTTTTTTCATTAAAACAGACTGTGTGCTACCCACATTCGACGTTTCACACAGTCTATTACATCACACCATTCACATGCTTGCTTTAATGCGCTTTGAAAATTTCACAAACAGCCAAGCGACTACACCGATTAAGACGATGACAACGATTGGCGCAATGATTGTCACAATCGGCAGCACTACCGCTGACACGTCTTCAATAATCGATACGACTGGATTTGCAATGCCCGCTGTTGTGACGGTCGTTGTGCCACGAATAGCGGTATTCGTTAAGCTCGTCACTGTCGCAGCGCCACCACCTGTTACGAACGCTAAGCCCCACGACAGAAATTCTGCATTTTCTGTGCCGATGACAGCGACAGTCATTAACGTACCTGCTACAGCGGCAAGCGGTGTTGCTAAGCCACGCATTAAGTTGTCAAACATCGGCACGTAATAGCTAATGACTTCTAAAATCGTTGCGAGTGCGAGCGCGACGAATGCGACATTGCTGCCGAGCCATTCAAATCCTGTCGCCAATGGTAGCCACCCAAGCTTTGCAGCAATGCTTGCAAGCAGCATCGGCGTAAATACGCGAAAGCCTGCTGAAATGCTTAAACCAACTCCAATTAAAATCGCAAATATATAATCCATGCACTTCCCCCCTTTTTCATAACTTTACCCACTCCGAACGAAAAGGAGCTACGTCAAACAAATTTTCATTCATTGATTACGACGCCGATTCGAATAAAAAACTGTGCTACGCATCTATTTCGACGTGTAACACAGCTGTTCCTTCACTATGCAATTGTAACGTTTTGTAAGCGCGCTTTTATATGCTCGTAATACGCTTCTTCACCGTCTGTTAGCGGCTGCTCCATGTCGCGTACAAGTGCAGTACGGCGCTTAATCGATAGCCCTTTAATGATCTTTTGCGTCACCGCTACATCACTGCTCACCATTTTCGTCGGTAAAAAGGCGACACCTAAACCTTGCTGCACCCCTTTTAAAATTAAATCAAAGTTCGTCATCTTCATATAGTATACCGATACGTCCTTTACGTGCAAAGCGTGCTTAATCAACTCAGCTAAATGTACGCTTTGCGGCAGCAACACGGCCTCTGCTTCTAAATCTTTCGCATATAACACTTTGCGCGTTGCAAGCGGATGACTTTTGGCAATAACGAGTGAAAACTCCTCTTCAAACAACGACTCGATGTGGAAGCGCTCTATCATAATCGGGTCACTTTCATATATAGGCATAATCGTGTACTTCGCATGCTTATCGAGCAAGCTTTTTTTCAGCTCCTCGTAACATAAGCTATACATTTCACACGGATATAACGACGTCAGTTGCTTCGAGTTTTGAAACAACTCATCAAAATAATGGCTCGCGACATAATGGCTTAAATATAAACTCACCTGAAGATGCGTAGCGATGAGTGAATCCATTTTATGGCGCAGTTCATCTTGTAAATATTGCATACGTTTAGCATATTGCAATAGTAAATTACCTTTATCTGTCAGCTCAATAGCACGCTTATGACGCTTAATTAATTTGCAATTATATTCGCTCTCTAGCTGTTGAATGTGCTGCGATACGGTCGGCTGTGAGCAAAACAAGCGCTTTGCCGTTTCAGTGAACGATTTACATTCAGCAAGTATCATAAATGTTTTATAACGATCCGTCATTGCTTATACGCTCTCCTTCTTTGAAATGAATGCCGCTAGTCACACGATGCGACTTGCTTTCATTTTGTTCTATTATAAACAACGAAAACATATGACATTATAACTAACTATGCCATCACCTCACGAAAATTTCGAGAAATTTGCTTATAATGAATTATAAAAAAGAATAGTTTAAACAGTATTATTACATGTTCCAATAGAAGCTATGCTCGTTGTACAATATTTATGTAAAATTCGGCTCATCCATGAAAATTACTTTATTTCATCAAGCGTGCTGATACGCCATTCAACTGGCATTTCGCGTATTGCGGCTCGCTTTGCCTCTGCAGTTACCCAGGGCACGTCAATTCCTAAAGCTCGAGGGCGAACACGATGTTTGTTCTGAAGGTAGTGCCATACGGAGGTGATGTTCACCACCTTCCCCAATCCTCCGCACCACTCCTACGTCGTCGCAGCTTACAGAGTGTTTCGGCACGAGCTATTCCCAACGTGTCTCGCCGCACGCTCCATGCCACTACACCGCTGACAACTATTTTCTCGATTTCAGCTTTGAACGAAGAACGCAAAAAAAGCTACACAATAAGCCGAAACTTATTGCGTAGCCCCTCGGTAATTATTTAGAAATGATATGGATTGGGTTGCCAAGTAATACTTCAGCAGTTTCCATTGTAATTTCACCTAATGTTGGGTGAGCGTGAATTGTTAACGCGATATCTTCTGCTGTCATACCAGCTTCGATAGCTAAGCCCATTTCAGCGATCATATCAGATGCACCAGCACCTACGATTTGAGCACCGATTAATAAGCCGTCTTCTTTACGCGCAACTAATTTCACAAATCCTTCTGTTTGGTTTAATGCTAATGCACGACCGTTTGCAGCGAATGGGAATTTTGCAGCTGTTACTTCGAATCCTTCAGCTTTCGCTTGCTCTTCGTTGTAACCTACAGTAGCCATTTCTGGATCTGTGAAGCATACTGCTGGAATTGCTAAGTAGTCAACTACTGATGGTTCACCAGCGATTGCTTCTGCAGCAACTTTACCTTCGTATGATGCTTTATGTGCAAGTTGAGGGCCTGCAACGATATCACCGATTGCATAAATGTTTGGTACTGATGTACGGCATTGGTTGTCAACTTCTAATAAGCCGCGCTCTGCAAACTTAATGCCAACTTCCTCTAAGCCCATTTCGTCAGTGTTTGGACGACGACCTACAGTTACTAATACGTAGTTCGCTTCCACTGATTTCTCTTCGCCGCCAGCTTCGTATTTCACGATTACGCCGTTTTCTGTTTCTTCAACGCCTTTAGCTGATGCGCCAACGATTACGTCAACACCTTTAGCTTTTAAGCCTTTTTTAACGACAGCTGTCATTTGTTTTTCGAAACCAGCTAAAATGTCTTGGCCGCCTTCGATAATTGTTACTTGAGAACCTAAGTTAGCGTAAGCAGAACCTAGCTCTGTACCGATGTAACCACCACCGATTACAACTAATTTTTCTGGTACTTCAGGGAATGATAAAGCACCTGTAGAAGAAACAACGCGCTCAGTGAATTTAAATGTTGGAATCTCGATTGGACGAGAACCAGTTGCGATGATCGCGTTTTTGAATGTATAAGTTTGTGCGCTTTCGCCGTTAATTACACGTACAGTGTTCGCGTCTACGAAGTAAGCTTCACCTTCAACTACGTCAATTTTGTTACCTTTTAATAAAGAGCTTACGCCGCCAGTTAATTTTTTAACTACGCCGTCTTTGAATGCTTGTGCTTTTGACCAGTCAAGCTTCACGTCTGCAATAACACCCATATCGTCCGAATGTTTTGCATGCTCATAACGGTGACCTACTGAAATTAATGCTTTTGATGGGATACAACCTACGTTTAAACATACGCCGCCGATCGCACCACGTTCAACAACTGTTACTTTTTGACCTGTTTGTGCTGCACGAATTGCTGCAACGTATCCTCCAGGGCCTGATCCTACTACAAGAGTATCTAACTCGATTGGGAAATCTCCTACTACCATAATGTATTATGCCTCCATTAATAAAAGTTCTGGCTCACTTAACAAACGCTTTAAATAATTTAAAGCATTTTGCGCCGTGGCACCATCGATCATTCGATGGTCAAAGCTCAATGATAATGCTAACACATGTGCACCTACAATTTCACCATTTTTTATTACAGGTTTCTCAGAAATTCGTCCGATGCCTAAAATTGCGACTTCTGGGTGGTTAATTACCGGTGTAAACCATTGACCACCTGCCGAGCCGATATTCGTAATCGACATCGATGCGCCTTTCATTTCGTGTGGTGCAAGCTTGCCGTCACGCGCCTTCGTTGCTAGCTCGTTAATGTCATTTGATAATGCAAAAATCGACTGGCGATCTGCGTGTTTAATTACTGGTACGAGCAAGCCTTTTTCTGTATCGGCTGCAATTCCCACATTATAATAATGTTTTTGAATAATTTCTTGTGTCGCGTCATCTAATGAGCGATTAAATTCAGGGAACTTGCGAAGCGTTGCCACTAACGCCTTCACAACATAAGGTAAATATGTTAATTTCACGCCTTGCTCTGCTGCCATATCTTTGAACTTTTTACGGTGTGCAACGAGCTCCGTTACGTCCACTTCGTCCATTAACGTAACGTGTGGTGCTGTTTGCTTCGAATGTACCATCGCTTTTGCGATCGCACGACGAATGCCCGACATTTTTTCACGCGTTTCTGGGAACTCCCCTTCAAGTACAACTGGTGCTGCTTGTGGCGCTGTCGTTTCTTCCACTGCCGCTTCGTCTGCTCGTTGTACGTCCGCATGTTGCACTACTTGACCGCCGCTTGCAAACGTTTCGATATCCTCTTTCATAATGCGTCCATTTTTACCTGAGCCGGCTACATCTTGAATGTTAATGCCTTGCTCGCGGGCAAATTTACGCACAGATGGCATCGCAATAACGCGCTTCGTTGCATCCACTTCAACCGGCGCAGGTGCTTCTGCTTGCTCTTTTGCAATTGGCTGCCCCGCTTCTGCTGTCGCTTGCACTTGTGCTTCTGTCGTCGCAGCTGCTTTTTCTTCCGCATGCTCGTCGCCTTTTAACTTCAAGTCCTCATAGCCTGGTGCGTCTAAACGAATGAGTACGTCGCCAACAACGGCAACTGTCCCTTCACTAACAAGCACTTCCTCTACTGTACCCTCTACTGGAGAAGGAATTTCAACGACTGCTTTGTCGTTTTGCACTTCACATAAAATGTCGTCCTCTTTTACCGTGTCGCCTGCTTTCACGAACCATTTCACGATTTCTCCCTCATGGATACCCTCGCCAATGTCCGGTAGTCTGAATTCAAATGCCAATGCTCTTCACCTCGTCCAATTAGAATGTTAAAACTTTTTTCGCTGTTTCGTATACGTCTTTATATGTCGGTAACCATACGCCCTCTGCTTGCGGGAATGGATAAATTGTATCTGGAGCTGCTACGCGCAGTACAGGTGCTTCTAATGACAAAATAGCACGTTCTGTAATTTCTGCTACGACGTTTGCTGCGATGCCCGCTTGCTTTTGCGCCTCTTGTACGACGATTGCGCGGTTCGTTTTTTCAACCGATGCAATAATCGTTTCAATATCAAGCGGCTGAATTGTACGTAAGTCGATTACTTCTACAGAGTGCCCTTCCTTTTCAAGCTCCTCTGCTGCCTTCAGTGATTCATGTACCATTAAACCGTATGCGATGATCGTTAAATCTGTTCCTTCACGCTTCACGTCCGCTTTACCTAAAGGAATTGTGTATGACTCCTCTGGCACCTCTTCACGGAACGAGCGATAAAGCTTTAAATGCTCCAGGAAAATAACTGGGTCGTTATCGCGAATTGATGAAATGAGTAGCCCTTTTGCATCGTATGGTGTTGATGGTACGACAACTTTTAAGCCTGGTTGCTGCGCCATTAACCCTTCTAATGAGTCCGAGTGCATTTCCGGTGTGTGTACGCCGCCACCGAACGGAGAACGAATCGTTACCGGTGCGTTGTACACGCCGCCTGAACGGTAGCTCATACGCGCAAGCTGACCGCTAATGGAATCCATCACTTCATAGACGAAGCCGAAAAACTGAATTTCTGGTACGGGACGGAAGCCTGTTAACGATAAACCGATCGCCAAGCCGCCAATACCTGATTCTGCAAGTGGCGTATCAAATACACGCTCTTCACCGAATTCTTTTTGTAAACCTTCTGTCGCACGGAATACACCGCCGTTTACGCCAACGTCTTCACCGAATACAAGCACGTTTTCATCGTCTCGTAACTCGCAACGTAATGCATCTGTAATTGCTTGAATCATCGTCATTTGTGCCATCGCTTATTTCGACTCCTTCTCTAAGTAAATTTTTAATTGCTCCTGTAAGTTGTATGGTAAGTCGCCGCGGTGCATGTTTTGAATTAACTCCGAAACTTTTTGCTTTGGCGCTTTGTCTGCTTCTTTAATCGCTTCTTTAATTTCTTCCTTCGCACGCTCGATGACTGCCTCTTCCTTCGCTGCATCCCATAAACCTTTTGCCTCTAGGAATTTGCGGAAGCGCACGATTGGGTCTTTTACTACCCATTCGTTATCAGTATCTGTCGTACGGTAACGCGTCGGGTCGTCCCCTGCCATCGTATGTGGTCCATAGCGGTAACAAAGCGTCTCGATCAATGTCGGTCCGCCGCCTGCAACAGCTCGGTCGCGCGCATCTTTTGTCACTTTATAAACCGCTAACGGGTCCATACCGTCTACGTATACTGACGGAATGCCAGCTGCAATCCCTTTTTGCGCTAATGTTTTTGCGACTGATTGCACTTTACGTGGCGTTGAAATCGCAAATTGGTTATTTTGAATGAAGAAAATCGCTGGTGTTTGCTGTGCACCTGCAAATGTAATTCCTTCATAGAAGTCACCTTGAGATGAGCCACCATCCCCTGTGTACGTTACCGCTACTGCATTTGCTTTACGCTTTTTTAGTCCAAGTGCAACACCTGCTGCTTGAATGTACTGCGCCCCGATAATAATTTGTGGTGCTAATACGTTTACTCCCTCTGGCGCTTGGTTGCCGATGAAGTGACCACGCGAAAATAAAAACGCCTTTGACAGCGGTAAACCGTGCCATACGATTTGTGGTACATCTCGGTAGCCTGGTAAAATCCAGTCTTGCTTTTCAAGTGCGAAGTGTGACGCGATTTGCGACGCCTCTTGCCCTGCTGTAGGTGCATAGAAGCCTAGGCGCCCTTGACGGTTTAATGAGATTGAGCGTTGGTCTAATACGCGCGTATACACCATGCGCGTCATTAACTCGACTAGCTGCTCGTCTGAAAGCTGTGGCATTTCCGCCTCGTTTACGATTTCGCCTTCCTCGTTTAAAATTTGGAACAATTCAAATTTACTTTCGATTTCTTCCACTAACGCTTTTGGGTCAAATTTGTTGTTTTCCGCCATCGTTTCCAGCTCCTTTTAATTTATCTGTATTATATTTTTTTGAATTTAAATTAGTACAACTGTTATCTAACTTGAAGTATACGCTACAGAACTTTATCGGTCAATCAAGAAATATAAGCAAAAAACACATTTTTTACCGACTTAACATAGTGGCGTAAACTGTATCATTCTGTATTACAAAAAATATTAATCTGTATTATAACAATATTTATTTCTACAAAAGTAACATGATTTATCACACGATTCGTTTCTTCGTGTTGTATACTAAATGCACAAGAAATGAAAGGAAGTATGCAAAATGATTACGATGGATGACATTATTCGTGAAGGTCACGAAACACTGCGCACAAAGGCAGTTGAAATGACATTCCCATTAACAGCTGAGGAACGCCAACTTGCAGCCGATATGATGGAGTTTTTAGTCAATAGCCAAGATCCAATCATGGCTGAAAAATACAATTTACGTGGAGGCATCGGTTTAGCAGCGAATCAAGTAAATGTTGCAAAGCGCATGTTCGCCCTACATTTAACGGACGAAAAAGATGTGCAGGTGAGCTTCGTTGCAATCAACCCGAAAATCGTCAGCCATTCTGTCGAGCAAACGTACATTACGTCTGGTGAAGGCTGCTTATCGGTAGACCGCAACGTGCCTGGTTATGTACCTCGCTACGCCCGTATTACTGTGAAGTTTAAAGATGTGGATGGCAACGAGCATAAAATTCGATTAACTGGTTTGCCGGCAATCGCGTTCCAGCACGAGCTGGATCATTTAAACGGTGTCATGTTTTATGACCGCATTAACGAAAAAGACCCGTTCGGACCAATCGATAACAGCACACCATTTGAGCGCGCATAAAAAAAGCCGCTGTTGTTCATGTTCCACCGTCGCTTAACGTTCAAACATACAAAAGGTGTACTCGAAAAAAATCCGAGTACACCTTTTGTCGTTTAAATTAATTCCAGCATGCGCATCGCCTGCGACAGCCCTTCGTCATCAACATGCGCGACGACGTAATCAGCCGCTTCCTTCGCTTTTTCATGCCCGTTACCTAAGCAGACGCCTATACGTGCTGCTTGTAGCATTTCGACATCATTTAAGCCGTCACCAAACGCGATGACATCGTCCATACTAAAGCCTAAACGCTCCGCAAGCTTTTGAATACCGCGCGCCTTCGATCCAGCTTTTGGCAGTACGTCGCATGATGTCTCGTGCCAGCGAACGAGCTGCACGTAATCGAAACGCTCCGTATATATACGCTCTTGCTCGACTGGTGTGTACAGCAACAGCTGATATACTGGATTGTTTTTAAAGTAGTCCGCTTCGACGCGCGGATACGGATATTTCAACGTACTAAGTGACGCTCCGATGCCGCCATGATTTGGCACAGACGCAATCATTTCCGCTGCAGTCATGAAGACGACTGGCTCATTGCGACTAGCAGCAAACGCGATAATGTCGTGCTGCTGCTCCTTCGTTAGCTCGTCAGTGAAAATAATGTCGCCCTCATGCACGACGTATTGTCCGTTATATGTGACGAATGTGTCGATTGCTAGCTCTCGGCGCAGCTCCTCGATCATAAACGGACCGCGACCTGTCGCAATCGCTACGATATGTCCATTTTCCTTTGCGAGCTGAATCGCTTCTTTTGTTGCGTACGATAATTGCTTTTGGCTGTTATACAACGTACCGTCTACGTCGAAAAATAATAATTTGTTTGTCATGCTTAAGCTCCTTACTCCATTTCAAAAGATTTGTCAATTATTTCGTTCTTTACTTATTTGTTTTTTTAGATTATACTATTATTAAGTAAGGAGTGATTCGCCATGTTAAAACGATTAAAACGTAAGATTTTGAGACGACTTAATGGCATCCTTAATAAAAAAACAATCGCATAGCCTGCGAAAATTGATGTGTATTATTTTTCCTTTGATGGAGTTGCTTACGAAAAAAGCAACTCCTTTCTTTATTTTAAGGTAGCCGCGTGATAATATAAAGGAAATGCATTAATTTTTAGGCGAGGTTGTGCCATAATGCAATAATACTGAACGTTTTAAAGGAGCGTAAAACATGATTTACAAAGTTTATTACCAAGAAGATGCGCAAGAAGTACCAGTTCGCGAAAACACAAAAAGCCTATATTTAGAGGCAACAAACGAGCGCGATGTTCGTAACAAACTAAAAGACCGCAAATATAACATCGAGTTCATTCAACTGCTTGAAGGCAACTACTTAACGTATGAGCAAGCAAGCCCGAACTTCAAATTGGAGAACATTTAGTCCTGATGAAATTTGTAAAAAATGATCAGGCTGCTGTTTTCGCACTTGGCGGACTAGGCGAAATCGGTAAAAATACGTACGGCATTCAATTCCAAGACGAAATCGTTTTAATCGATGCGGGTATTAAATTCCCAGAGGACGATCTTTTAGGAATTGATTACGTAATTCCAGACTATACGTACTTACAGCGCAATGTAGACAAAATTAAAGGGTTATTCATTACACACGGACACGAGGACCATATCGGTGGTATTCCTTATTTATTACGTCAAATTAATGTACCGGTATATGGTGGTAAATTAGCGTTAGGTTTATTGCGTAACAAATTGGATGAACATAATTTATTACGCACGACGAAGTTAATTGAAATTCAAGAAGAAGACATCATTAAATTCCGTAAAACATCTGTAAGCTTTTTCCGTACGACACATAGTATTCCAGATGCATTCGGAGTCGTTGTGAAAACACCACCTGGTAATATCGTACATACAGGTGACTTTAAATTTGACTTCACACCTGTTGGTCAGCCTGCGAACTTAACAAAAATGGCTGAAATCGGGCGCGACGGTGTACTTTGTTTACTATCGGATAGTACAAACGCAGAAGTACCAAACTTTACAATGTCAGAGCGCAAAGTTGGCGAAAGCATTCACGATATTTTCCGCACAGTGGAAGGTCGTATTATTTTCGCATCATTCGCTTCAAACATTGATCGTTTAAAGCAAGTAACAGATGCAGCTGTAGAGCACGGTCGTAAAATTGCCGTATTCGGTCGTTCAATGGATAACGCGATTACAATTGGACGTGAATTAGGCTACATTACTGCACCGAAAGAGACATTCATCGATGCACAAAGCTTAAATCGTTTACCAGCAAATGAAGTGATGATTTTATGTACTGGCTCTCAAGGTGAACCGATGGCGGCTTTATCACGTATCGCAAACGGTACGCACCGACAAATTCAAATTCAGCCTGGCGATACAGTCATTTTCTCATCTTCACCAATCCCTGGTAACACAGGTAGCGTAAACAAAATTATTAACTTACTTTACCGTGCAGGCGCTGACGTTATTCACGGTAAATTAAACAACATTCACACATCTGGTCACGGCTCACAAGAAGAGCAAAAGCTTATGCTTCGTTTAATGAAACCTAAATTTTTCATGCCAATTCACGGTGAGTACCGCATGTTAAAAATGCATACGACACTTGCAGTTGATTGTGACGTACCAGAGGAAAACACATTCGTAATGGAAAATGGTGACGTCCTTGCATTAAGTGCGAAAGAAGCACATGTAGCAGGTCGCATTCCTTCAGGCGATGTGTATATCGACGGTAGCGGTATTGGAGACATCGGCAATATCGTATTACGCGACCGCCGTATCCTTTCAGAAGAAGGTTTAGTAATCGTTGTCGTAAGCGTTGATATGAAAAAACAAAAAATCGTCTCAGGCCCAGACATCATTTCACGTGGCTTCGTATATATGCGCGAATCAGGTACGATGATTAATGAAGCACAAAAAATGTTAAACCATCACCTACAAGCGACGGTTCAATCAAAAGACGTGCAATGGACTGAGCTGAAAAACGACATTACCGACGTACTAGGACCTTATTTATTTGAGAAAACGAAACGTCGTCCAATGATTTTACCGATCATTATGGAAGTGTAAAATACAAGGCTATGCGAAAAGTCGATTTTGACTGCTCGCATAGCCTTTTTTTTTCATCATTTTTCTGTAAGTTGTGCACACTCTACTGCACAAAAACGCTTACACTTGTTCATTTTGTCAGAAACAAGCATATGACGATGTTTCTTTTTACACGTTCGACCGTATATATAACAAAAGGAGGCGTTCTATAAATGAAAACACCGTACCCGATGAAAAAACTCATCCCCCAAGCGTTACAAGCTATTTTAAATTTCTCACTCGCCGTTTTAGCACTCGTGCTCGTCTTTTTAATGATACGCGAACTAGTCGGCTTCATTATCGCACTGTTTCAAGCAAACAACTACGACTACAAAGAAGTGCTCGCGGACATTTTAGTATTTTTCTTATACTTTGAGTTCATTACGATGATCGTGAAATATTTCAAGGAGGACTATCACTTCCCGCTTCGCTACTTCATTTACATCGGCATTACTGCAATGATTCGCTTAATTATCGTCGAGCATGAAGATCCAATGCATACGCTACTATTTGCACTCGTCATTTTAGTACTCATTATCGGCTACTTCATCATTAACATGACACCACGACAACGACCAACTGGAACAAAAGAAAATGAATCGTAAAAAGCGATGCGCCTGTTTGATGCGCATCGCTTTTTTTAATGCATCGCTCGCTGTACGAAACGATTGATGTCCGTATCTGCCCCGATGACAAGCAAAATATCGTCGCGTAAAATTTTATCTGCTGGATTTGGCGAAATTAAAATTTGTGTGCCGCGTTTAATGCCGATAATATTAATGCCATACTGCGCACGAATATCAAGATCAATAATTGAGTAGCCTGCAATCGCATCGTTTGCGCGTAGCTCCATAATCGAATGCTCATCGGATAGTTCTAAATAATCAAGCACCGTATTGGACATTAAATTATTCGCAATACGGATTCCCATATCTCGCTCTGGATGCACGACGAAATCCGCACCAATTTTACGCAGCACTTTCTCATGGTATTCATTTTGTGCCTTCACTGTAATTTTCGCCACACCAAGCTCCTTTAACATAAGCGTCGTTAAAATGCTCGCTTGTATGTCCTCACCAATTGCAACGATGACATGCTCAAATTCGTGAATGCCAATGGATTTTAAAACATTTTCATCCGTCGTATCTGCTACAACTGCATTCGTTGCAACATGCATAAATTCATCGACACGCTCAGCTTTAAAATCAATCGCCATAACGTTCGCACCTTGATCAATAAGCTCACGCACGATGCTGCTGCCGAAACGTCCTAATCCAATCACTGCGAATTCTTTTTTCATACAACGTCCTCCTTTCACGTAGGTTCGTTCATTAGCGCTTTGTATATAATGACCTCGATTATTTTCAACAACAAACTTAGAAATAAACGCTGCATGTTAATGAGCATGCGGCGAGACTTCTTTCGCTTTTTGTGATGAGTAATCGCAGAGACATAATACGCGAAATGCCAATTGAATCGCTAATGAACAGACGTGTTTTCCTTTTCACTTTTTCATATTTCGTTTTTATTTGAAAAAGAGCCTAACAAACAATGAATCGTATGTATTGTAACACTCCTCCCCCCTCTCCCCAACACAGTTTTTCTATTTCACCTAATCACTTTAACCTATTTATCACCGTTTACGCTATTTTCACTTCGTAATAGTTGAAAACACCTACTATATGTGTATAATGAAAAATGCATTTGTAAACTATATGTTTTGTTAAAGTAAACTCTAATTACTAACTGTTTATTTTTACTAAACTAAAATAAGGAGGCGTACTTTTTGCAAATTGGTAGCAAAATTAAATCGTTACGCTTACAAAAAGGGTTAACGCAAGAGGAGCTTGGTGAACGGACAGATTTAAGTAAAGGCTATATTTCTCAGCTAGAACGTGACTTAAACTCCCCTTCTATTGAAACATTGTTTTCCATTTTAGAAGTGCTCGGCTCAACACCGCGTGATTTTTTTGATGATGAAGTAAAAGAACAAAAAGTTGTGTATACAGAGGAAGACCAAACGAGCTTTATCGACGAAGAAAAAAAATATCATATTCGTTGGCTTATCCCGACGTCAAACGAAAAAGAAATGGAACCAGTGATCATTACGTTTGACAAGCACGGTGAGTTCAAAACATTCCCTCCATCGCTTGCCGAAACGTTCGTGCACGTACTCGAAGGAAAAATTCGCCTCACACTCGGAAATGAGCAGTTTATTGCAAATGAAGGAAATGCCGTATATTTCGACTGTAAAACGGCACATCAAATTACAAACGCAGCACAGCAGCAAACAAAAATTTTATTAGTTACTACTCATTCATACTTATAGGAGGCTTTCGCATGACAAACGATACGATTATTCGCTTTGAAAATGTCACAAAATCTTACAACAGCAGCACGACTGTGTTAAAAGGCGTTAGTTTTGAGCTAGAGCGTGGCAAGTTTTATACGTTACTTGGTCCATCTGGCTGTGGCAAAACGACGATTTTACGCATTATTGCCGGATTTGAAACACCATCTACAGGAGATGTGTACTTTAACGACAAGCGTGTAAACGACGTGCCAGCTAACGAACGTCAAGTGAACACAGTATTCCAAGACTACGCATTATTCCCGCATTTAAATGTCTTTGAAAACGTCGCATTCGGCTTACGCATTAAAAAAGTAAAGGAAGCTGAAATTAAAGAGCGCGTTGCAGAGGCGTTAAAGTTCGTTAACTTATCAGGCTACGAATCACGTGAAATGAACGAAATGTCAGGCGGTCAACGTCAGCGTGTGGCGATCGCACGTGCGATTGTGAACGACCCCGAAGTCATTTTACTAGACGAGCCGTTATCAGCGCTTGATTTAAAGCTACGTACCGAAATGCAGTATGAGCTGCGCGAATTGCAGCAGCGCCTCGGCAAAACGTTTATTTTCGTTACGCATGACCAAGAGGAAGCGCTAGCGATGAGCGATGAAATTTTTGTCTTAAACGAAGGAAACATTCAGCAATCCGGCACACCAGTAGACATTTACGACGAGCCGATCAACCGCTTCGTTGCAGACTTTATCGGAGAATCAAACATCGTAGAAGGCACGATGATTGAAGATTATAAAGTGAAATTTGCAGGCAAAGTGTTCGACTGTGTAGATGGCGGGATTAAGCCGAACGAAAAAATCGATGTTGTCATTCGCCCTGAAGATTTACACGTAACGACGGTAGAAGCTGGGAAAATTTCAGTGCGCGTCGATACGCAGCTATTCCGCGGTGTCCATTATGAGCTTTCGACGTACGATCAAGATGGCAACGAATGGCTCGTCCATTCATTAAAGCAGGCTGAAGTTGGTGCACAAGTAGGCCTAGATTTCGAACCAGAAGCAATCCACATTATGCGTTTAAACGAAACAGAAGAAGAGTTCGACGCGCGCATTGAGGCATATACGGATGAAGTTTAAGTCTAAAGCGGCGCTCATTCCATATTTATTTTGGATCGCCCTCTTCGTCATCGCACCAATCGGGTTAATTGCGTACTACTCGCTGCTCGATTTAAACGGAGACTTTACGCTTGCGAACTACAAAAACTTCTTTACATCAGCGTACTTAACGATGACGCTAACGAGCTTTTGGTACGCATTTTTAATTACGTTTTTCACGTTACTCATTTCGTATCCAACCGCGTACTTTTTAACGAAAACGAAGCATAAGCAGCTTTGGCTCATGCTCATCATCATTCCGTCATGGATTAACTTACTGCTTAAAACGTACGCATTCATCGGCATTTTCGGCTTAAGTGGTCCAGTGAACGCGATGATTGAAGTGTTCGGCTTTGATCCGACACAAATTTTATTTACAGATTTTAGTTTTATTTTCGTAGCGGTATATATTTTCATTCCGTTTATGATTATTCCAATTTTTAATGCGCTTGATGAGATGAACCCGTCACTTATTTACGCCGCACGCGATTTAGGAGCATCAGCGTTTACAACGTTCCGCCGCGTCATTTTCCCGCTGACAATTGAAGGTGTGAAATCAGGTATTCAAGTAACGTTCATTCCAGCGCTATCGCTATTTATGATTACGCGTTTAATCGCCGGGAACAAAGTGATTACGCTCGGTACAGCAATCGAGCAACAATTCCTTGTCGCACAAAACTGGGGCATGGGTTCAACGATTGCGGTGTTCTTAATTTTAATTATGTTCGCGAGCATGCTGTTTACACGCACGAAGAAAAAAGGAGGTCGAGCATAAATGCGTTCAACATTATCAACGTCAGCTAAAGTTTATTTAGCGCTCGTGTTTGTCATTTTATATGCGCCGATTTTCTATTTAATTTTCTTCTCGTTCAATAGCGGCGGCACGATGAACTCGTTTGAAGGATTTACGCTTGAGCATTACAAGGCGGTATTTGACGACAATCGTTTGCTCATCATTTTAATTAACACGGTCATTGTCGCGTTATTATCTGCGCTATTTTCAACGATTATCGGTACGCTCGGTGCGGTCGGGATCGTATCACTGCGCAACAAAAAAATGCGCAATACGCTACTATCACTTAACAACATTTTAATTGTTAGCCCAGACGTAGTTATCGGGGCAAGCTTTTTAATTTTATTCACGATGGTTGGCGTGAAGCTCGGCTTTACATCAGTGCTTATTTCACATATCGCATTTAGTATTCCAATCGTCGTATTAATGGTTTTACCAAAAATGCTCGAGATGAATACGAACTTAATTGATGCAGCACTCGACTTAGGTGCAACGCGTCGTGACGTATTAACGCGCGTCATTCTTCCGTACATTAAACCAGGTATTTTTGCCGGCTTCTTCATGGCGTTAACGTACTCACTTGATGACTTCGCCGTAACATTTTTCGTAACCGGTAATGGCTTTAGTACGTTATCCGTTGAAATTTACTCAATGGCACGCGCCGGTATTTCACTAACGGTAAATGCGATTTCAGGATTAGTGTTTATCGTGACGATTGCCATTGTCATTGGCTATTACTACTTCATGAGTCGCTCAAAAAAAACGAAGGAGGCGTAAACGATGAAATCTTTAATTAACGTAACAATTAGCATTTTAGTCGTTTGCGGGCTTCTATGGTTTGCGACGATTAAGCTTGATGCCTCTAGCTCTGCTGGTGGCGAAGGAATTTTAACAGTATACAACTGGGGCGAATATATCGACCCAGAGCTTATTACACAGTTTGAAGAAGAAACCGGCATTACCGTTATTTACGAAACGTTCGACTCAAACGAAGCGATGTTAACGAAAGTGCGTCAAGGCGGCTCAGCGTACGATATCGCTGTACCGTCTGAATATACGATTGAAACGATGGTCGAAGAGGATTTGTTATATGAAATTGACCACGCGAAATTGCCGAACTTACAAAACATCGACAGCTACTATTTAGATTTGCCGTTTGACCCGAAAAACAAATATTCAATTCCGTACTTTTGGGGAACAGTCGGTGTCGTATTTAATCCAAACGACATTCCAGAGCACTTAACGTTTGAAACGTGGGAGCATTTATGGGACCCAGCATTAAAGGATAAAGTATTTTTAGTCGACGGCTCACGCGAAGTAATGGGCATGGGCTTAAACAGCTTAGGCTACTCGCTCAACTCGCGCGATGATGCCGAGCTACGTGAAGCGACAGAGCGTTTAAAATCGTTAAACGGTAACGTGAAAGCGATTATCGGTGACGAGGTAACACCGCTGATGATCAATAACGAAGCGACCGTTGCTGTAACGTTCTCAGGGCAAGCTGCGGACATGATGTGGGAAAACGAGGAGCTAGATTTCGCTGTACCACAAGAAGGATCGAACTTATGGTTTGATAACATGGTCATTCCGAAAACAGCACAAAACATTGAAGGTGCGCACCAATTTATTAACTTCATGCTCGACGCAGAAGTGGCCGCACAAAACGCGGACTACGTAGGCTATTCAACGCCAAACAGCGCGGCGATGGAGCTGCTTGATGAAGAAGTTGTAACAGATGAGCGCTTCTACCCACCAGTGGAAATGCGCGACAACTTAGAAGTGTACGAAAACTTAGGGCTTGAAATGCTCGGTACGTACAATGAGTATTTTTTAGAGTTTAAAATGTCGTTGCAATAGTATAAATGACAGGAGGTGTGCTACAAGTCGAATGACTGTAGCACGCCTCCTTTTCATTTTCAAAATTCCGCCAAAAGTCTGAATATGTTTCGTTCAAGAGAGTGCAATCGCATCTGCGCATCTGATATGTTAGACTTTATTAAACTAGTTCTTTATCGAAAATAATGATGAAACGTATTTTGTTGCTCGAAGCAAGAGGCGGACTCCTGCGGGAACAGCTCGCGTCGAAAGACCCCGCAGGAGCGTAGCGACGAGGAGGCTTGAGCCGAGCCCGCGGAAAGCCTGCCTCGACAGCGCAGAGCAACCGTACGTAAGAATGGAGAACTATTGTGCTAACAGTTATTACATAACATAGAAAGAAGGACTTTCATGGGACAACATAAATTTGTATTCGCCGTCTTAATGTTCGCGATGTTTATTACGATGGCGGGTGTCGGCATTATGGTACCGGTTATGCCGACATATTTAGAAATATTCGGTGTTGGCGGTACTGTTCTTGGCTTTTTAATTGCTAGCTTTGCGCTTGCGCAGTTTTTATT
This sequence comes from Caryophanon latum, assembly GCF_001700325.1. GTDB lineage: Bacteria > Bacillota > Bacilli > Bacillales_A > Planococcaceae > Caryophanon > Caryophanon latum. The sequence continues at coordinate 118,512 of NZ_MATO01000006.1, read as the reverse complement.
TTCACCAATTGCAGGCGATTTATCCGATCGTCACGGTCGTAAAATTTTCATCGTCGTCGGCTTAGTCGTTTACGGCGTCGCACAATACATTTTCGGCTACGCAACAGAAATTTGGATGCTGTTTGCGTCTCGCTTTTTAAGTGGCTTCGGTGCAGCATTTATTGCCGCTCCTGTTATGGCATACGTGGCGGACATTACGTTGCCACAAGAGCGCGGCAAAGGAATGGGCTTAATCGGAGCGTCCATGTCACTCGGCTTTATGATTGGACCTGGATTTGGCGGCTTTTTATCAAACGTTAACATCCATTTCCCGTTTTTATTATCAGGCTCACTTGCACTTGCAACGGCAGCGATTGCGCTATTTGCACTACCGAACATTAAGCCGCAAGTAAACCCGCAAGCTGTGCGCGAAAACTTATGGCAGCAGCTTACACGTTCAACGCAAACACCGTATTTCGTACTGCTCATCGTCGTGTTCACGTTTAGCTTCGGCATCGCAAACTTCCAAGGCACACTTGCCCTACTGCTTGCCGATAAGTTTAGCTATACAGCGAACGACATCGCCATTATTTTAACGATTGGTGGCTTTATCGGCGTTATTTTACAAACGTTCGTCATCGGCAAGCTGTTTAAACGCTTTGGTGAGATGAACGTCATTTTAGTCAATTTATTAGTCGCTGCGGCGATGATGTTACTAACGATTTTTGTAAGTGGCTTTTTCCTTATTACCGTTGTCGCAACGCTATTCTCAATTGCGACGACGTTCATTCGTCCTGCAGTAAACACGCTCATTTCAAAAATGGCAGGTATGCAACAAGGGTACGCCTCTGGTATGAACAACGCATTCATGAGCTTAGGGACGATGTTTGGTCCAGCACTTGCAGGTATACTGTACGACTGGAATATGAATAGTCCGTACATTTTCGGTGCAATCATTCTCGTACTATGCTTCTTCCTCGCATACGCTTGGCAAAAAAAGCAACCGAAAGACAACTCAATGAACGCTTCATAACGTAAGCAAGGCTGTGCGAACATTCGCACAGCCTTGTTTTTATAATGACGTTAAAAATGCATGCACAAAATCGGCATTGACGTGTAATAGCGCCTCGTCTGGCAACATCTTCTCATGATGCAAGCCGTACGCTGTATTCGCCCCTGTCCAAAACAACGCCCCTGGAATGTCCTTTAAAAAATAACCGAAATCCTCGCCCGTCATCGCTGCTGGACAAGCATAAGCAGTCGTTCCGTCAAACTGCTCCGCAAATGCAAGAAGTGCCTCGGCGTAATGCGGCGTGTTGTTCACTTCATAATAGCTTGAGCCGTAATCGACATCGACTGTGCACTCAAAGCTTGCCGCAATACCCGTACAAATTGCTTCAATGCGTCGCTTCACCGCCTCCATCGTCTGTGGCGTCGTCGTACGAATCGTTCCTTCTAAACGCGCCGCTCCTGAAATGACATTTTGCACCGTGCCAGACGTCATTTTCCCAATTGTCACAACCGCACTATGCAGCGGATCAATGTTGCGTGAAACGATCGTTTGTAGTTGCAACAATACGTTCGCCGCAATGACTGACGCATCTTTCGTCTCGTGTGGAAATGCGGCATGCCCACCGACGCTCGTAATGTCGATATAGAGCTCTGACGTGTTCGCAAACAATAGCCCCGGTTTTGTTGCGATTGTGCCGACTGGATATTGCGGTGCGACGTGTGCGGCAAACATAACGTCCGGTAGTAAATCTGGTCGCTCCGTCTTTAACCATGCTAGCATCGGCTCTGCCCCACCTGGATTTTCTTCAGCTGGCTGAAAGTAAACGATAATGTTGTTTTTCGGTTGCTCGTTCGCCACACGTGCTAGCAAGCCGAGCGCAATCGTCATATGGCAGTCGTGCCCGCACGCATGCATAAAGCCGTCATGCGTCGATGCGTACGTCACACCTGTTTGCTCACGAATCGGCAACCCGTCCATATCGGCGCGCCAACCAATTGTTTTGATCGCGCCGTATCCTGTAACGCGTACAATGATGCCAGTTCGCCACGTCGTCACAGTGAGCCATTGCTGCGGCAGCTCGGCGATGCACTCAAGTAAATAGCGCTGCGTTTTCACTTCCGCAAAGCCCGCTTCTGGTATACTATGTAGCGCTTGTCGTATCGCAATTAAATCCATCGTCATTCCTCCACTCAAAAAAGACAAACTTCGCCACGCTGCGAAATTTGCCTCATTCGTTAAATTGTACGCAGTGCGTCAATAATTTCTGTTTTTGATTTTGTTTTGTCGTCCATTACTTTAATGACACGCGCTGGTACACCACCGACAACCGTGTACGGCTCAACGTCTTGAATAACGATTGCACCAGCTGCGACAACTGCCCCTTTACCGACACGTACACCTTCTAGCACGACCGCATTCGCTCCGATGACTACATCGTCTTCAATGACAACTGGTGTTGCCGATGCAGGCTCAACAACGCCAGCAAGCACCGTACCTGCCCCGATATGACAATTCGCTCCAACTGTTGCACGTCCGCCGAGTACAACACCCATATCGATCATCGTTTTCGCGCCAATTTCTGCGCCAATATTAATAATCGCCCCCATCATAATAACAGCTTGATCGCCAATTTCGACTTGATCACGAATAATTGCACCCGGCTCAATGCGCGCGTTCGTATGTATAACGTCTAATAACGGTACACCCGAGTTACGACGGTCGCTTTCAATTACTTGGTCGTGAATGATATCTGCGTGCTGCTGTAATGCACGTGCAACGTCCGCGTAATCACCAAACAACACGACGGAATGTTCTGAGCCAAAAACTTTTACATCTTCTCCCCAATTAGCCGCTAATACATGATGACCATTCACATATACTTTGACCGGTGTAACTTTTTTTGACGTGGCAATAAATTGAATAATTTGCTGTGCATTTAGTTTTGTACTCATAAACGACACCCCTTTATGATAATGTGCGAAAATACACGAAAATTCTCGATTCATCCCGCTTCTTCTCTCAGGACATCATTGTACTAAACATTTTTCATTTTTGCACGATTTTATTTCGTGTAGTCATACAAGCAACTTGCCCTATCTGTGACAACTTCGACAAACGCCTGCACCTGTGGCAATTCGAACGATGTTTCATAGCCAATGAGCCACGTATCACGGGTTAGCTCGCATTCGCTATCCCCTTTTGTAAGCGGAATTTTGTTTACTTTTTCCGTGTCACTTAACGTGATTGAGGGAAGAATGGCGTATCCGATACCATTTAGTGCCATTTGCTTACACGTTTCGATTTGATCAACAATTATTTGACGTTTCGGATTACCGTTAAATTGACGTTGCCACCATTGCTGAATTTCCTGATAATAGTTCGAATCGCTTTTAAACTGAATAAATGGGCGATCTGATTCAAGCACTTCCTCAATCGACGTAATTTCTGTATCCACTAAGTACATCATATCGCGAAATAGATGACGCTTATGCCCTTTCCAGTCCGATTGACCACGCACGATACCGATATGTGCATCACCTTCGTATAGCGCCTTAACGATTTCAGAGCTCCAGCCAGTCATAAGTGAAATTTTCGCTTCCGGATATTCCGTCACGAAATCCTTTAGTACTTTTGGCAGCCAATTTTGTCCGACAATCGATGCGCATGCAATTTTTAACGTGCCATGTACACGTGATGTTAACGCCTGCACCATTTCAAGCGTTTCTTCCTTGCGCATAATTGATTCGACCGCATATTGAATGACAATTTCGCCAGCAGGAGTTGCCGTTAATCCTTTTTGTGAACGTAAAAATAGCTGCGTCCCCCAGTCCTTCTCAATCGTTTGAAGACGCTGTGATAAAGCTGGCTGTGTTAAAAACAATCGCTCTGCTGCACGACGCATATTCCGTTCCTCTGATAACACTTTAATAATTTCCACTTCTGTTGCCATATGTCTCTTCCTTTCCATACATCGTGGTCGATTTCTCTATTTTACAATGGAAAACGAAAAAAAGATGCCCATTTCGGACATCTCCTCGTTTATTAGCATTACGCGTTTTGTTCTTGACGCGTATAAATATATTTTTTCAGTTGTTTTAAAATGACACGGCGCGTTAAAATCCCTTCGAATGTGCCTTCGCTATCGACGACACATAAAAAAGCATGATTGATGACTAAATCAAGCGCTCGCTGCAATGTATCACTCGTTCGTAATACACCATATTCCTTTGACATGACATCATCAACTTTAATGGATGCTAAACGCTCATATTCAATACGCTCCATGCCTAAAATTGCTTCTGTAATCATTTTTGTGCTTAACAACCCATGCAAACGGTATTTCGCATCTAACACTGGAATCGAAGAGTACCCCGTTTTCGTTAGTACAAGTAATGCATGCTCAGCACTATTGCCTGTCTGTACATGTGCTACTTTCTCAGATGATATGACGAAATCCATGACAGGTTGATCGAGAAACTGTCTTTTGTTAAGTGAAATCATATTGTCCCTACTCCTTTATGTTGCATCAAATGAATGCTGGTCGCTACTGTTATTCGTTTTCTCATGCCCCTAGTCGAATCGAGCTATACCGTTACTCATCTCATGCTAAATGGTATATAAAACGCATATTTAGTTGTTTACAATCGATTCTTTACTCGTACAACCTCATCATATCATAAATAAAAGCACTTTGAAAAAGACGGGCGCATGATTTTCCATTTTAAAGCCAAAAGTAGCACACCGAATGTATGCGCTTTCATTTTTGTGAAGTTGCTTAATAAATACATGATTTTTACGCTCCAAACACAAATTTTCAGCATCATTGCTACATTTTCACTACTGTCAACTAGCATGAAGCAAATGAGACACGCTAAAAAACGCATACAGCGCATCGCTTATATAAAAATAGCAATGCGCTGTAGCATAAAGTACTTATTAATCTAAATCGTCTTCACTAATCGCTACTGCGTTTAAAAATAGCTCCTGGCTGCTAATTAACTCTTTGCCGTTGCTGCGCTCTGGCTTATACGTGTACGTGCCGTCTGCGTGCTGAATGCGAGCTTTTGCCGTGTCACGTAGCTGTGCATTCACACTATCCATTACGCGCTCTTTAATATCTTGCTGATAAATTGGGAATAAAATTTCGACACGCTTGATCATGTTGCGCGTCATCATATCGGCACTTGATAAATAAATTTTTTCCTCGCCGTTATGGTGGAACCAATAAATGCGTGAGTGCTCTAAGAAGCGACCGACGATACTCGTTACTGTAATGTTATCGCTAATGCCTGGAATGCCTGGTCGTAAGCAGCAAATACCGCGAATAACTAAATCTACCTTAACCCCTGCAATCGATGCTTCAAATAGCTTCACCATAATTTCTTTATCCGTCAGTGAATTCATCTTCGCTTTAATGTGCCCGTTGCCATACTTTTTATGGCACTCGATTTCCTCGTCGATTAGACGAATGAATTCATTGCGAATGTCAAACGGTGCGACAACTAAATGATGGAACTTCGGTTTTTCTGTATAGCCGCTTAAATAGTTAAAGAAGTTCGTCGCATCGATCCCGATTTCTTTATTTGACGTAATGATGCCCATATCCGTATAAATTTTCGCTGTCGCATCGTTGTAATTGCCTGTTCCTAAATGTACGAAACGTTCAATTTCGCCTTGATGATGGCGCACGACAAGCGTAATTTTTGAGTGTGTTTTTAAATTGTTCATACCGTAAATGACAAGGCAGCCTGCTTGCTCTAGCTCGCGCGCCCAGTGCACGTTATTTTCCTCGTCAAAGCGTGCCTTTAACTCGACAAGTACCGTTACTTGCTTGCCATTTTCAGCCGCCATTTTTAACGCTTGAATAATCGGGGAATTGCCGCTTACTCGGTACAATGTTTGTTTAATCGCAAGCACGCTCGGATCCGTCGCCGCCTTCTCTACAAAGTCGATAATCGGTGCGAATGATTCGTACGGGTGGTGGAAAAATAAATCTTGTTGCAGCGCTTTTTCGAATAAATCTTCGTCTGACGATAAATCAGCAGGTGGTGGTGAAATGAAGCTTTCATATTCTAAATGCTCTAAGCCAACTGAAATATTTTTCACAAAGCCGAATAAAAACGTTAAATCAAGCGGCGCGTCAATTTTATATACGTCGTCGCGGTTAATTTCAAATTCATCTAGTAAATATTCAAGCACGTCATCGCTCATTTCACCTTTACGTACTTCTAAGCGGCTACCTGCGCCCCATTTACGTTTCTTTAACTCTTTTTCGATTTCAACGAGTAAATCTTGTGCGCCTTCTTCGTGAATCGTTAAATCAGCGTTACGTGTTAGGCGGAATGCTTGTGCTGATTTGACTGTGTAACCGAAGAACAATTTATCAATGTTCGCTGTAATAACGTCCTCTAGTAAAATATATTCCTTTTTTGAGCCGTCATTCGGTAGCTTAATGAAACGACCGAGTACAGATGGTGTTTGCACAATTGCGACACGCTCAATTTGCTCCACTGCATTTTTTTGCTCAAGCAGCACTAAAATGTTCAGCGTGCGACCAAGCAATGTCGGGAATGGTCGATAAGCGTCGACTGCAATCGGTGTTAATACTGGGAAAATTGTTTCTTCGAAGTAATGATTCACAAATGCTAGCTGCTCGTTCGTTAAATCTTTCATGCCACGCATAAATACGTCTGCTTTCGTTAATTCCTCGTTCATTAAGTATTCGTAAATATCCGCTTGGCGCTTCACTAAATCTTGTGTGCGTACAGCGATTTTCGCCAATTGCTCTTTTGCCGTTAAGCCTGATTTATTTTCTGGTTTATGGAAGCCCATACGTAATTGATCTTGAAGACCAGCTACGCGCACCATGAAAAACTCATCTAAGTTTGAGCTAAAAATCGCTAAAAACTTTAGACGTTCTAATAATGGATTACGCTCGTCTTCCGCTTCCTCTAGTACGCGCTCGTTAAACGCTAACCAGCTAAGCTCACGATTGTTGTAATACACCGGCTTTGAAATTTCCTCAAGCATTTCTTCATACGGTAAGCTCGCAAGTGGTGATACGTTGTGAGCTTGCGCTTGCACTTCTGTTAATTGTTGTTCTTGCGTCATTGTTGTCCCAACCCTTCTTCAATAAATTCAAGCTGCACTGGCATGCGTAACACACGTTCAATATGCTTTTTTTGGCGCTCTGCTGCATAGCTTTCTGCCGCTGCCTTTTGTGCTGTCGTAAAAATAATGTGCACATGCTCCTCATGCTTTTTCAGTTCAATATTTTTCACAATGCGTCGTTTCGATACGTTCAATGCAAAAATAAACTTTAAAATCGAGCCAAGCATGCGAATTTCTTTAATTTCCTCTTTTGTAAACCAATTGTTGTAGCGAACGAGCAACTGGTCCAGATGTCCTCTATTTTTGTACGATGCGATCAGCGCCATACGTACGCGCTCTACATGCGTAATGCCTGGAATCGCCTTGTTCGCAATTAAGTAAAACGTATGATGGCTCGCTGCATCTTGCTCGATAAACTCGCCGACGTTATACAATGGTGCTGCGCCACGAATAAATTCGAGTTCACGTTCCATGCGCAGTACACCGAACTCCTTGCACGTTTGCTTATATAATTCCGTCACTAAGTAGTCGATATATTGCTGCTCTGCTTCGCTGCGCCCGAAGCTAATCGCTAACTTTTTTGAGCTATCACCAAAAATATTGTATTTATTGTAGGCGTCTGGCGTTTCCTGCAAAATTTTATTAATGATGATTCCTTCTCGCAGCCCCTTTTTCGTAAACTGGTACGATGACGTATGTACGACATCCATCAACGTACGGAACACATCAAGTGCTGGCAAAATAATATCGGCACGGTCAATCGAAAGTCCTTCTAATCGGCTCAGTTCGTCAAACGATAAATCCCATAAAAATTGTGCGAGCTCATCCATCTCATCTTTTTTCATCTCGTATTGATGAACGTTTGATAACGGATATTTAATGCGCTGTTGATGAATTTGAGCGACGTTGCGCGCACTTCCACCGATACCGATGATCGGTAAATGGCGATCCACAATCCACGGCAACGATTCGAATTGTTCCTTTACGTAAGCAATGAGTGCTGCACGCTCATGTTCGGTCATTTTATCGCCTGCAATGAAGCGCTGTTTTAATGACACCGTGCCAAACGGGAAGCTATGTGTCTTTTGTAGCACTTTATTTTCGAACCACGTAATTTCAGTACTGCCGCCACCCATATCAATCGTAATCGCCGACGAAGTAGCCATCGAGTATGCTACGGCGACGAAGCCGAAATATGCCTCCTGCTCCTCCGATAAAATTTGTAGTTCAATGCCTGTTTCACGCAGCATCGTCTCGACAATTTCCTCACGATTTTGCGCCTGGCGTACTGCTGCTGTTGCCGCTGCATGCACTTGCTCAACGCCAAAATCTGCTAAAATTTGCTTGTAGTTTAGCAGCAGCTCCTTTAAAACCGCTACACCTTCTTCACTCATCATGCCAGCTTCGTCAACGTATGAACGTAAGCGTGCTACCTTTTTCATATTGGCAAGCTCATGTAACGTTCCTTGCTCGTCGTAATTATAAATAACAAGTCGTACCGTATTCGAACCAATGTCGATAATCGCTGTTCGTTTTTCCATTTTCCCAATCCACCTCATTTGATCCTTATTTATTATACGTGTTCTGTCACGACAAATTACAATTGACACGTAAATTTCACAAAACTTTACATTTTATCATTTATCATAACGAATTTCTTGTTCATAACCTACTTTAATGCAAGCTCTATACAAAAAGATGTAGAAAAAAAGCTGAATGACATTATATGCACATTCAGCTTTACCTATTATTATAAAATTAATTGATCGATTCGTAAAATAAGTTCTGCAATTTCTGGCTTACTAATTTGATCTTCAGCGCCTACTTCATCACCTTTATGACGTAAATCGTCTGTAATTAAGCTTGAGAAGATGATGACTGGAATAGCACTTAAGCGCGCGTTTGATTTCACTTGCTTCGTTAAATGGTGACCGTCCATTTGTGGCATTTCGATGTCCGTTACAATTAATTGTACTTCTTTCGTTACATCTTTACCTTCTGCAACTAATGACTCTAAATAATCAAGTGCATCGCGTCCATTTTCATAAAAGTCCACGTTCACATAACCAGCCTCATTTAACGTTTCAAATAAAAGCTTGCGCAGTAACGGTGAATCCTCTGCTACGACGATGCGCTTTTCTGAACGTTCACGCTCGCCTAGCTTGCGTACTTCCTCAATTTGAATGCCTGATTCTGGATTAATTTCGACCATAATGCGCTCGAAGTCTAACAATAAAATCATGCTGTTTTCTTGTTTAATAACACCGATTACTTGTGACGTACCGCCGTGATACATATCAGATGGCTTCTCGATTTGATTCCATGAAATACGGTGAATTTGCGTTACGTTATCGACGTGGAATACGACGCGCTGTTTATTAAATTCCGCTACAATATACTTTTGCTGTGGATTACGCTCTGTTGCTGGAATCCCTAACACTTGCAGCATATCAACCACAGGAAGTACTTCGCCGCGTAATTGAATAATTCCCTCAACATGTGGATGTGCGTGTGGAATAAATGTAACCGGCATTGGTTGAATAATTTCTTTTACTTTAATTACGTTAATGCCAAACTTATTATTCCCTACCTCAAACTCAACAATTTCTAACTCATTCGTGCCACTTTCTAGCAAAATACCTTTGTGATCCACGAGGCTCACTCCTTCCGAATTTAACCTTCATTCATACAAACATTGTATCATAAAGCATTCGCTCAAACTATGACTGTTTACGCTATCTTTTTAGCATTTATATAATCATTTTCGACTAGTCGATGCTTTGTTACACACATATGCTAATTAGGCTGTTCACGTCTTACGATTACGCTCGTACGTTGCTTCAAATTACACAAAAAATGTTTTGATTGAGCGAAGTAGTATACAACGCTATTTATAGTAATAATATAGCGCTTGTGTTCCGGAATCTCCATAGCCTTGCTCCACTAGCTCGTTATACATTTTATTTGCAAGCTGCAAACCTGGCAGCTGTAAATTCATATGTGTGCATTCCTTTAACGCGATGCCCATATCTTTAACGAAATGCTTAATATAAAATCCGGGTGCGTCATCCGCTGCAAGCATGCGCGGTGCTAAATTACTCAACGCCCATGAACCGGCTGCTCCTGCTGTAATCGATTGTAGCACCGTCTCTGGTGACAGTCCGGCATGCTTTGCGTACGCCATTGATTCGCACACACCAATCATCGAGCTTGCGACAACAATTTGGTTACACATTTTCGCATGCTGCCCTGCGCCGGCTGCTCCTTGATAAACGATATTTTTACCAAACGTTTGCAGCAGCGGCATAATCGCTTCTACTTTATTTTCGTCACCGCCGAGCATAATCGATAGCGTTCCTTGCTGCGCACCTAAATCTCCTCCAGAAACCGGCGCATCAAAGCTCTGAATGCCACGCGTCTTCGCTTCATCATAAATGCGTTTTGCAAGCATCGGCTCTGACGTTGTTAAATCGATTACATACATGCCTTGCTCTGCTGTCGTAAAGATGCCTTGTGCACCGAAATATACGTCCTCAACGTCTTGCGGATAGCCGACCATCGTTAAAATAGCCTCTTGATTTGCAGCTGCTTCTGCTGGTGTGTTTGCCCAAGCTGCGCCAAGTGCAAGAAGCGGCTCTGCTTTTTCTTTCGTGCGCGTATAAACGGTTACGTCATAGCCTCCATTTAATAAATGTTTAACGATGCTTGCGCCCATTACCCCTGTGCCAATCATTGCGATACGTTTCATCAATATCTCCCCCTTTTCATTAGTTGTATCATACTTTTGAACGCAAAAAAAGAGAGCAACGATATTCGCTGCTCTAAAGGGGGAAATGAGAATGTTGCTGTGTTCACATGTATTTTTCCCACATATTCATTTGTTAAACATCTTTTTACAAATTATTTACGTTATTTCGATTTGTTATCATTGTACGTCGCTCGCTGTCGTATGCGTTTAATAGCTCGTCTACTTGCCTGCTAAGCTGGATCGTTTTTTCGTGTCGAAAGCCGTATACAATCCCCGCTTCAATCATTTTTGCCCTCATTGCCTCAATCCTCGTTAAAAGATTTTCCATACGCCATACCCCTTTGCAGTTTACGCCATTAACTACGAGGAACTTCTAAATACGTATATGTTACTCTTCCACCTTGATGTGCAGTTCCTCGAATATGCTTAAATTTTGGATGCTTCACTAACACTTCTCGAAACGCATAAAAATCTTGTTTGCTAATTTCGATTTTTGTAATTTGCTGTGCAATTAATTGTTCTAGTTGTTGTTCGTATTGCGTCGTCATATAATGTCCCTCCTCGTCTGTAAATACCCATTTTTTTCTATTTATTATAGCGAATCACCGCAAAAATCATAGTATTTTTTACCATTTAACTAAAAAGATGTAATTTAACTTACAACATGTGAACGAAATGACGTGTATCGTTAGCAACAATTCATTATAATAGACGTCATATACAAGCATAAGGGGGCGTATAAAATAATGAAAAAAGTATGGCTATTTTCCGCAGCTGCAGCAATTATACTTGTAGCTTGTAACAATACACAAAATGTCACAGATGAAATTGTAGCACCCGCTGAAGAAGTCGACACACCAGCTGTTGTCGAGGAAAGCGTTGACGAAGTAGAGCCAGTTGAAGGGACAGTAACCGAAAGCGTGCCTGCACCGACAGAGCGTGAAACGGTGATCCAAGAAACTGAAGTCGTTGAAAAGGAAGTGCCGATCGAAACGGTTGAAGGGACATCAGAGGAGGACATCGAGCCATCTGGTGAGATGACGTACGTACAAAACAACGAAACATATAGCGCACCGACAAATTTTACGACGAGTAGCGAACAGCCATATGGACTTGAAGTGATGGACGGCTTTAAGCTTGTAGCAGAGGAAACAGGAAAAGACCAGCTACTCTATACGAGCAATGAGCGCATTGCAATGGCAATTGAAGCGTTTACGTTCGGTGAAAAAACGTACGACGATGTATTTACAGCTGCTATGGATCAAGCAAATGCGATAGGCGACATTACACCGATTGAAGATTTACCAATGGGTGATAACATTAGCAACATCGCCGCATTTGAAGTGAATGTAAATGGTGAATACGTCGTTATTATGGCGCTTGAAACACCGTCAATTTTAGCGCAGTTTACGTTAATGGACACAGCCGAGCGCAAGTTTTTAAATGCGATGATGCAAATGGCTGTTACAATTCAAGGACAATAAAAAATAAGTGTGTTCGGAAAAATCTGAACACACCTATTTTGACGTTTAATATCAAGCGTGTTGATTCGCCATTTAACTGGCATTTCGCGTATGGCTGCTCGCTTTCCTGCCACTATAATGCTGCATTCATTTCCGTTTTGCTGCTGAAAACAAGCAATTCAGCTGTATAAACGTGACGTATGAACAGAGCTCGTTTAATATGACAAATCTTTAATCGATAAACCGAGCTTTTTTATAAGCGTAATGGCTGCTGCCTTTTCGTCACAATCAAGCGCTGCCATTAACGAGTGTAGCTGCTGTTCGTGTCGTGGAAACAGCTCAGCCATAAACGTTGTACCCGCCTCTGTAATTTCAGCGTACGTCACGCGTCGGTCTGTTGGGCAATGTACACGGCGTAAATAACCACGTTGCTCTAGCTTATCAACAACGTACGTAATCGAGCCGCTTGCGAGCAAAATTTTCGAGCCGATTTGCTGAAGCGGCTGTGCGCCTTTATGGAACAATAGCTCAAGAACCGCAAATTCAGTTGGGTTCACGCCGTTTGCTTGGAAAAATTTTGTCGTTTGTTCATTGATTGCCTTCATTGCGCGCGACATCACAATGTAAAGCTTTAACGTTTCGTTTGTTTGTTCGCCGTTCATTAACTTACCTCTTCTTCACAATAATATGTTTATTATACGAAGCTACGCACTGATTGTATAAACGTTGCTCTCCACTGCCGAAGTGGGCGTGTCGTAGTACGTTCGTGTCAAGTTCACGCTTTTGCCACCGAAATCCGCCTCTCGTTACGAGCAACTATGCTTCTGCTTTGCCGATTATATACTTCCATTAAAGGATAAATAGTTGTATTCCGTATCATTACCGTTTAAAATAAGACGGTTAATGACTGTTCAATAACAATCTCAATCGAACGAAGGAGATTTTCCATGAAAATTATTTTATCTACATTAAACGCTAAATACATTCATACAAATTTAGCGCTGCGCTACTTAAAAGGTGCGCTACTTCCGCAATACGAATCCGAAATGGTTGAATATACAATTAAGGATCCTGCGTTTAATATTGTATCAGATTTATTTCAAAAAAGCCCTGATATTGTTGGTTTCAGTTGTTACATTTGGAACATCGAAGAGACGATTAAAGTCATTCGTATGCTGCGTACTGTACTGCCGAACGTCAAAATTATCATCGGTGGCCCTGAAGTGTCATACGACGTGCATGAATGGGTACGCAAAATTCCTGAAGTCGACTTTATCGTCATGGGTGAAGGTGAAGTGTCAATTGTTGAACTAGTCGAGCATATTGACGGCAAACGTACGTTAGAGGAAGTGCGAGGCATTGCATTTTTACAAGACGATAAGCTAAAAATTCACGCGCAGCCTCCAAAAGTTGATTTACGTGAGCTACCGAGCCCATTCCGCTTTGATGAAGATCAAGCAGAGCTAGGTAAACGTATCCAATATATCGAAACGTCACGCGGCTGCCCGTTTAGCTGTCAATTTTGCTTATCAAGTATCGAAGTTGGCGTGCGCTACTTTAGCCGCGAAAAAATTAAAGACGACATCCGCTACTTAATGAACAACGGTGCGAAAACGATTAAATTCGTCGACCGTACGTTTAACATTTCACGCAGCTACGCGATGGAAATGTTCCAGTTTTTAATTGATGAGCATTTGCCAGGTGTCGTATTCCAGTTTGAAATTACAGCAGACATTATGCGCCCAGAAGTGATTCAATTTTTAAATGATAACGCACCAAAAGGTTTGTTCCGCTTCGAAATTGGCGTACAATCGACGAATGACTTAACGAATGACCTTGTGAAGCGTCGCCAAAACTTCGAGAAGCTAACCCGCACTGTGACGATGGTCAAAGAAGGTGGCAAAATCGATCAGCATTTAGATTTAATCGCCGGCTTACCAGAGGAAGATTACAGCTCGTTCCGCAAAACGTTTAACGACGTGTTTGCGATGCGCCCAGAGGAATTACAGCTTGGTTTCTTAAAGCTACTGCGCGGCACAGGGTTACGCGTTGAAGCACAAAAGTATGGCTACACATATGTTGACGTATCACCGTATGAAATTTTTTCAAACAATGTATTAACGTTTGATGATATCGTGCGCATTAAACATGCCGAAGATGTACTTGAGAAATATTGGAATGACCACCGCATGGATTACACTGTCGAATATTTAGTAACGGAAGCGTTTGAAACGCCGTTTGATTTTTTCCAGCAGTTTGGGACGTATTGGGAAACGCGTGGCTGGTCACGTATTGGACATCAGCTAGACGACTTATTCCAACGTCTGCTTGAATTTTTACGCACTGTGCCAAACATCGACCTTGCATTAGTGGAGAGCTTAATGGTGCTTGATTACATCGCACCGCAGCAGTTTATTCCGCGTAAAGCATGGTGGTCAATGCACTTACCAGGCACGCAGCAAAAAGAGCTCATTCAAAAAATGAAGCAAGATGCATCGCTTGCTGGTGAAGCGTTTGCGGCACTCAATATTAACGAGCGCGACTTATTTAAACATACGTTAATCGTACCAGTGGCATTTAACTATGACGCATTGCTGCAAGGACGCGTTGAACGCAAGGAGCAATATATGATCGCATACTTCCGCCAAGGTGATCGTCCGTTTATTACGACGGTGGATCGATTTTAACGCTGTATAGCAAGTGGATTGATTAGCGATAAACTAATTAAAGAAAAAGATGTTGGGACAGAAGTATATTTTTGTCGCACAACAGATGATATTCATAGCCGGAATTTGATGACGAAGCGTGTGAAGCGGCGACTCCTAGGAGAAAAGAACGTGTTGAGAGACTTGCGACTGCAAGGCTCGAGTACGGCGGTTGCGCCACGTCCTTGTGGCACCGCTCGCATGACCAACATCGTGTTCGCCTCCGTTCCCACAGGAAAGCGTCCGCGAAACGAAGCGTAGTCGAACAACAAAAAAGCGTTATCGGGAAAATAAATTCTTCCGATAACGCTTCATTTTTTTCTTCAAACCTTTTTTTATTTAGCCAATAATAATACGTTCGGTCGGGTAGTCGTATTTTCGCTTTCGCGTATTGCCACCAATCGAATATAAAAACGAAATTAAGCCGACACGCCCGATAAACATAAGCAGCAAAATGACGACTTTGCCAATTGCAGACAAATCGTTCGTAATGCCGAGCGACAAGCCGCACGTTCCAAACGCAGACGTAATTTCAAATAAAATTTCCGTCAGCGTCGCATGTCGCTCGGTAATGAGTAAAATCATCGTCGACACCATAACGAGCAAGAGCGCCACGATGAATACGGCAAATGCGCGCGACACGTCCATTTGTGAAATCGTGCGCCCAAACACGTGAATTTTTTCGTGACCGAGTGCGAACGTTACTAAAAACAATACGACGAGCGCAAATGTCGTCGTGCGAATGCCGCCACCAACTGAGCTAGGCGATGCACCGATAAACATTAAAAAGCTCATGAACACTTGCGTCGCCTCGTTAAATTCCGTCACATCGACCGTCGATAGACCTGCTGAGCGCGTCGATGCCGAATGAAATAGCGCCGTAAAAACCGCTTCGTGCCACGTCATATGCTTCATTGAATGAAATATTTCTAAAATAAAAATGCCGATTGCACCGACGAGAAATAGCGCCGCATATGTCGCCGTCGTAATTTTCGTAAATAAGCTAAAGCGGAAATTGCTCGAATTTGATTGTAAAAATGCTTTTACTTCAATCAGTACTGGAAATCCAACCGCACCGAGCATGACGAGCACGATGCAAATAAATTGGATAAAGTAATCGTGATGATACGGCTGCATCGACATGCCAGTCATATCAAAGCCGCCGTTTGTCGTCGCCGAAACTGCGGTAAATACGCCGTGCAACATCGCGTCTTCAAACGTATCAAAATAGCGGCTATAATGCACCATTAAAATAAATGCGCCGATTACTTCAATCATAATTAAAATACGCACAATTTGCAGCACTAAATGAACGACACCAGAAACAGTTAGCTGATTGCTATCGATCATAATGAGCTGGCGTTCCTTCATGCCAATTTTACGCCCGAGCACGACCCAAATGAGCGTGCCGATTGCCATAATGCCAATTGCACCGAGCTGTAAAATTAAAATAATGACGATAATGCCATATACCGAATATGTATCGACGACGTCAATAACCGTCAAGCCCGTTACACTGACCGCACTAACTGCCATAAACAAGCTATCGAACCAATGCACTTCAACGCCGGGCAAATGCACGATCGGTAGCCGCAGCAAGCTAAATGATAGTGCAATCGCAATGCAATAGTACGCTACAATCATTTGAAACGGTGTCATTTTTCGATTGACGAGCTTCTGCCACAAACGCATCCCCTACTTTCTGTCGCAATATTTCTACAGTATACGAAAAAAGAAAAAGAATAGCTATTTCCAATAAAAACGCGCTACTCGAAAATGACTTTTCAAGTAGCGCGCTTCGATTATTGTTTGTTTTCTTTTTTCTCTTTTACAACACTTACTACGTAGCCACCGATTGCTAAACCGAGTAACACGATCCAGAAGATTACTTTCCACGTTGTTGAGTGTGGGAAATGCGTATCGATAATTGCTAAATTTTCATGGCCAAGTGCAAGTACAGCTAGCTTCACACCTACCCAACCAACAATTAAAAACGCTGTCGTTTCAAGTGCTGGATAACGGTTTAATAAACCAACGAACGCTTGTGCAGCAAAACGCATAATGACTAAACCGATGAAACCACCTAAGAACATAACAACGAACGGTCCGATGTTAATGCCACCAACGAATACGTCTTCATAACCAGGAATGGCTGGTAAAGTAATTGCAATCGCAACTGCCGCAAGCATTGAGTCAATCGCAAATGCAATATCCGCAAGCTCAACTTTTAATACTGTCATCCAGAAACCAGAGCCTTTTTTCGCACTGCCTTCTTCACCGTCTTCTTCGTCACCTTTACTAAAGTGATTGTCATATAAATGCTTAATCGAGATGAATAATAAGTAAAGTGCACCTAACGCTTGAATTTGCCAATATTTAGCTAGAACTGTAATTAAAAATAATGCGGCGAATCGGAACACAAACGCTCCTAATAAACCGTAAAATAGTGCTTTCTTTTGTTGCTCTTTCGGTAAATGTTTTACCATAACAGCCATTACGACTGCGTTATCAGCCGCTAGTAAGCCTTCTAAAAAGATCAGTACAACAACGACCCATGCGTATTCCAATAATACTGCTTCCATGAACACTGTTCCTCCTTTAATTTCTACATTTGTTTTTACCCATATTACTAGGTATTTAAAGCATACACGAAAAAAAACATCACATTTCAGACAACAAAAAAGACCCATGCCTAATAAAAGGCAAAGGTCTTGCTAAGCAAAGTAAGAAAAAACTTGCTATCACACCCGATGGCTCGTCACCATGTAATGACGAATGTGAAGTAGAGACGTGCTCTATAGCTACTCCCCTTTGACAACGTTGTCAAAAAGATATTTTTTTAAGTTACATTTAGTATAGCATAAAAAAATGCTCGCGCAAATAATCGGTATTAAATTTTACAATTGTGTATGCGCATTAGCTACTTTTGCTTTTTACGTCGAGGCAAACTTTTTCCTAGGTGCAGCTTGAGCCTCTACTGTTACTCGTCAAAAAAGGAGCTTTCGTTTTTTCTACTAAAGGTCGCCCCTTGTTTCGAGCAACGTCTGTATTACAAGTTTCACTCACCTTGTATATATACATTGAACTTAATATTGTACCGTTCTTTTGTTTCGGCGGACGCTTTTCGCGGAGGGCAACATGATGTTGGTCACAAAGGCGTTGTCGCATGGACGCGACGAATTGAGCCTTTGTTCCACGATTTTCGGTTCGAGTAATCGCAGGAGCAAAGCGAGCCACCATACGCGAAATGCCAGTTTAATGGCTAATCAACACGCTTGGTCATATTCAAAAGTTCAATCGATATAGCGTTAATTATTTACACCTTTTTCATATGATCTACATAACTATACATAATTGGTACAATGTAAAGCGTTAGCACCGTTGAGCATAGTAAACCACCAATTGTGACAATTCCCATCGGTTGATTTAGCTCTGTACCTTCCCCTATACCGAGTGCAAGTGGCAGCAGCCCTAAAATCGTCGTCAGCGCTGTCATACAAATCGGTCGCACACGGTCGCGCACGCCGAGCAGTATCGCTTCCTCAGTCGTCGCACCAGCTGCTTTTTTCTGATTCATATAATCGACGAGCACAATACCATTATTGACAACGATACCAACGAGGACGAGTATGCCGATGACTGCCGTTACCCCAAGTAGCGTATTCGTAATAAACAACGTTGCCGCAACACCGATGACCATAAGCGGAATCGAAAACAGCATAACGAACGGATATTTAAACGATTCAAACTGCGCAGCCATAATTAAATACACGAGGACGACCGCTAAAATAACTGCCATCATCATATCGTTAATGGCGCTATCGTATAGCTCGCGGTCACCTGTAAACGCCACCTCGGTTCCTTCATGCAGCGTCACGCCCGCAATCGCTTCATCAACAACTTCTGAAATACGACCGAGTGATGCGTCACTTTCATAATCAACAAAAACGGCAACTGCCGGCGTTTGATCTGAGCGACGAATCGATGTTGGCGCTTCCGCTACTTTAATTGACGCAACTGCTTCTAATGGCACAAACACCCCAGATGGTGCACGCAACTCCATTTCGCGTAAGTTATCGACGTTTGCTGAAAATGCCTCACCGAAGCTGACATACACTGACAGCACTTCGCCATCGTCGGTAATAATTTGCGTCGCTAACATACCGCGCGTCATATTGTAAACCGTTTGCGCTACTTGTGCTGGCACAAGCCCGTACTGCTTCACCGCCTCCTTGTCGACTTCAATTTGTAGCTCTTCTACTGTATTTACTAAGTCTGAGCGTACATCAACAACGACACTCTCTTGTTGCAACGCCTTTTGTACGTTCGCCACGTCTTCTGCAAGCGCTTTTTCGTTCGTGTTTAGTAAACGGAACGATGTCGTCGTCGGCGATGAGCCTGATGATGTCGAAACGCTCATTTCAACATTTACATCTTCTCCGACCGCTGCTTCAATGTCTTTTTGCACGTCCTCTGAAAACGCAAATACGCTGCGATCTCGCTCATTTAGCGGCACGAGCTTTACCGAAATTTCCGCTTCGTTCACACTCGCTGAACCTTGCGACTGTGCCTCCTGCGTACTGCCAATTAAGCTGACATACACATCAAGCTCCGACTGATCCTTTAAAATATGTTCAATTTTCGTCACCGTTTGCTCCGTTTTCTGAAGCGACGTCCCTTTTGGCAACTCGACGCTAACCGACACGAACCCTTCATCGGTCGCTGGAATAAATTCCGTCTCTGCTTGGAACAATGCAAAAATACTAACAGCTACAAGCACAATCGCTGTCAGTAGCACGATTAAACGATACTTTAATGCAGTGCGAACGGAGCTTAAAAAATGCGTATACACCTTCGAATTGTAACGTTTATTTTGCTGTTCACTCACTTGTTCCGATAAAAATTTGCTCGCAAGCATCGGCACGACCGTTAATGCCACAACGAGTGACGCACTTAAGCTAAACGAAATCGTCAGCGCAAATTCCGTAAAAATTTGCCCGATTAGCCCTTCAATAAATAACACCGGAATAAATACAGCTACAGTCGTGACAGTCGATGCTAATAATGCAAGCGTCACTTCTTTCGCCCCGTCCTTCGCTGCCTCGACACGCGACTTGCCCATGCCGATATGTCGCTCAATATTTTCGATCACGACAATCGCATTATCGACGAGCATACCGATGCCGAGCGCGAGTGCCCCGAGCGTTAAAATGTTGAGCGAAAAGTCCGCAAAATACATAAGTACGAACGTTACAATGACTGAATACGGAATGGCCACACCAATAATGAGCGGGCTTTTGACGTTTCGTAAAAAGACGAACAATACAAGCATCGCAAATAAGCCACCGAGTATGAGCGACTGTCCGATATTTGCAATTGATAGACGAATGTAATCGCCTTGGTCAAATAAAATATCGGCTGTAATTCCTTCGTACTCCGGCTGCGCTAACAAGTCATTAAGCGTCTCTTGGAATGCGGACGACACATCAGCTGTATTCGCCCCTGACTCCTGTAGCACTGATAACAACACCGCTTGCTCGTCGTTTGCACGCGTAATTGACGTTTGCGCCTGCTCCTGACGCGTTACCGTTGCGACGTCTTTTACGTACACTGGATCACCTGTTAACGGATTGACTGACAGCATGAGTTCCGCAATTTGCTCAGCGGATGAAAACGTACTAACGATACGCGTCGTTAACGTTTGCCCATCATCCGCTTGCACAGGCTCACCTGGTAAACTAATATTGTTTGCTTGAATGAGCTGTACGATGTCGGCTTGCGTATAGCCTTTTTCTTTTAATGCCGCCGCATCGAGCTCAATTTGCACTTCCTCAATGAGCTTGCCAGACGTCGTCACACTCGCGACACCTTCAATGCGCGTTAGCTGCTGCTCAAGCTCTTCTGCAATGATACGAATATCCTCGTCATCACTCGAACGAAGTGACAGCTGCAACACTGGCAACTGCGCCGGATCGAATTTTAAAAACTGCGGCTGACCTGCTCCTTCTGGTACCGGCACAACGCTAAGACGCTGCTGCACGTCTTGCTGCACATCGTCAATCGTTGTCGACCAATCAAACTCCATTAAAATAAAGTTTGCGCTTTCTTGCGACGTCGACTGCAGACGTTTAATGCCTGGCAGCGTCGCGAGCGAATCTTCAAGCGGCTTCGTAATTTTTTCATTTACTTCTTGTGGGCTTGCCCCTGGATACGACGTTACGACAACGCCGATTGGAGGATTAAGCTCAGGAATAAGCGTAATCGGTATTTTCAAAAGCGACACGACGCCTAAAATGATGACAAACAGCATCGTCACGACCGTAAATACCGGACGCTTAATCGAAAAGCGACTAATGTTCATACACAAAACCCCTCGTATTGTAATATGCTGATGTTGCGCTTCATGCATAATAGCGATCGCAATGCGCAATATACGAATCAACATGTTTGCCTATTCATCATACGCCATTTACCGTTTGTTTGAAAAAAGAAACGTCACGCATATGTGATTGTCATCAGCTGACGGTCGAATTATGCATACAATTCGGAATGATGCACGATAACACCATCTGATTTTTTGTATAAGTTATAGTAATGTCATGCTACATATTTAGTAGAACGAAGCGTTGATGGAAGCGATGCGGCGAGACTCCTTAGGGAAAAGCGCGAGACTTGAGATCTGACAGAAGCGTAGCGACGAGGAGGCTCAAGCCGCGCCCTAGGAAAGCGAGTCGCACGAAGCGAACAGCAAACGTCGTAAGCGTCATATATATACAAAAAAACGCTAGAGGAACTGTCTCCCCTAGCGCCCTGCCTACGTTACAGCAAGCTATATAATTGAATGTGCTCGTTTTTGTCGTTAAACCAACGCATCGCGAACTCATTTTCAAATAAAAATACTTTGTTATCGAAGCGGTCTTTTACGAGCATCGAACGCGCCGAGTGCATCGACTCTTTTACGTCCTCCTCGTTTTCAATCCAGCGTGCGATTTTTTGACCGACTGGCTGCATCGTTACTTCAACGTTGTACTCGCCCATCATACGGTGTTGGAACACTTCAAACTGTAATTGCCCAACCGCCCCTAAAATGATTTCTTCTGTGTGCAACGTTTTAAAGTACTGAATTGCCCCTTCTTGCACGAGCTGCAGTACGCCTTTTTGGAATTGCTTCCCTTTCATTACGTTTTTCGCCGATACTTTCATGAAAATTTCTGGCGTAAACTGTGGCAGCTTTTCAAAATTGAACGTCTTTTTGCCGCCTGTAAGCGTGTCACCAATTTGATACGTACCTGAATCGTATAAACCGATAATGTCACCGGCAACAGCTGTATTTACTGTTTCGCGGTCGTCCGCTAAAAACTGCGTCGATTGCGTTACTTTAAACGATTTCCCAGTACGAGCAAGCGTTAAGTTCATACCGCGGTCGAACTGTCCTGATACGATGCGCACGAATGCGATACGGTCTCGGTGCGCTGGATTCATGTTCGCTTGAATTTTGAAAATGAAGCCAGAGAAATCTTGATGATCTACTGGGTCGATAAATTGCTCGTCCTCCGTAATACGTGGCTGAGGTGTCGGCGCAAATTGTAAATACGTATCAAGGAACGTTTGTACACCGAAGTTCGTTAATGCCGAACCGAAGAACACAGGCGTTAATTCACCGCGGTCAATTTTGTCGCGTGAATACGAGTTACCTGCTTCATTTAATAGTTCAATATCTTCCATTGCTTGCGTGTAGTACGATGTTTTTTTCATATCGTTATCTACTGCTAAGTGACCATCTTCATCTAGTGGTAAAAAGCGGTCTTCCTCTTCTACACGGAATTGCTCAATACGTTTATTGTAGCGGTCATAAATACCGAGGAACTCTTTGCCCATACCGATCGGCCAGTTCATCGGATACGCGTTAATGCCAAGGCTTTCTTCTAGCTCCTCGATTAACTCAAGCGGCTCCTTCCCTTGACGGTCAAGCTTATTAATGAACGTGAAAATTGGAATACCGCGCATTTTACAAACTTTGAATAATTTCAGCGTTTGTGCCTCGATCCCTTTTGCTGCATCGACAACCATGACAGCTGAGTCAACCGCCATTAGCGTACGATACGTATCCTCTGAGAAGTCTTGGTGACCAGGTGTATCTAAAATGTTTACGCGGCAACCTGAGTAATCAAATTGCATTACAGATGAAGTAACCGAAATCCCACGTTGCTTTTCGATTTCCATCCAGTCAGATGTAGCGAACTTACCTGATTTCTTTCCTTTTACTGTACCTGCATCACGAATTGCGCCACCAAATAATAATAGTTTTTCTGTAATCGTCGTTTTACCAGCATCCGGATGGGAAATGATCGCAAACGTGCGACGTGCTAATATATCTTTTTCTAAAGTCATGTTTAATTATCTCCTTTTTTACATACTTCCTTATCATAAAAGAAAAAAGACATTCGGTACAACCATTTTTACTTAATGCGCCAAAAAAAGCGGTTCGAGCATTATGCATCGGACCGCTTTTCTTTATTTCGACATCGTTTTCATGAAATGCTCTAGCTTTGTCGAAACGTCGTGCAGCGTTTCGATAACGTCGCTTACTTCCTGTGTGATCCTTGCCTCTTCCGTCGATGCGGTCGTAATATGTGTCATATTGTGCAGCAAATTTTGCAAGTTCGTTTGCACGCTACTTAAGGCGCGCTCGATTTCCTCTGTCGATTCATCCGTTTGCATCGATAGTTTTCGTACTTCCTGCGCAACGATGTTAAAGCCTGCACCGTGTTCACCTGCGCGCGCCGCTTCAATTGATGCATTTAAACCGAGTAAGTTCGTTTGTCGTGAAATGCCGCGAATGAGCTTCGTGACGTCGTTCGTTTTCGCTGAGTTAGCTAATGCACGCTCGGACTGTTCACGAATTTGATCGCTCGTTGCGGCAAGCTGCTGTGAACGCGCCGCCATTTGATGCGTTTTATTTTGTAGCACACCTACCATATTACGCATCGTATTTATGTATTCCTCAAGCTGGCGTTCCTTGTTCATCGGTTTACCAAAGCCTAATGCGCCGACTACTTGGCCATTTTCAACAATCGGGTACGAATATGCATTCATTGGCATGCCGTACACGCTCGCGTCAATATAAACATCTGCTCGCCTTCCGCTTAATGCAATATGAATATTTTGGTCATCTGGATGCACACGGTCACCTTTTTTATAGCCAACGTTAATGTCTTTACCTGGTAAGTAATTTAACACGATTTGTGTTTCTTTATCGACAACGACCATCGTTGCTTCTTCCTTCAACGCTAAATGCATATAAATTAACATATCGCTCACTTGCTGTAATAGACTCATTGCTTTTCACCTACTCTTCCAAGTTTATTCTACTTAACAGTAACATAAAATATCATATTTTTCCTTATTTTCATTTCTAAATTATCAGCACTTCACTATAACTTTTTACGTTGAGGTAGGCGCGACTCAAGAAACTTGTAAAGCGCAGACGATTGAGGAAAGTGACGAGCGCCAATCATCTTCACGACCGACATCGTATTCGCCGCCGAGCCCCAGCAAATTGATGTGAGACGAGTAAGCGCAGGAACACATGTTTTTCTGCAAGCGTGTTGATTAGCCATTCAACTGGCAGTTCGCGTATTGCGGCTCGCTTTCCTGGGGCTCGGCTCAAGCCTCCGCACCGCTCCTACGTCGCGGCTTACGGGGTCTTGAGGCACGAGCTTTTCCCAAAGGAGTCTCGCCGCACGCTCCCATGCCAATTCAATGCTGCATTCATGTCAGTTTTGCTACTGAAAACAACCGATTCAGCTTTATAAAAATGGCTAATCAACAGACCTGGTTTTTCTGTTTTGACAAAGCAAGGCGCCATACGCTGTTGCCAATTGACCGAGAATGAACACGCTTGAACATTTATAACAAAAAGAAAGACGCTAGCGGAAATTTTCTCCGTTAGCGTCTTTCTTGTCACATATTGTCTTGCTATTATTTCAACATCGTCTTCATGAAATGCTCAAGCTTCGTCGATACGTCGCTTAACGTTTCAATAACGCCGCTTACTTCTTGTGTGAGCTTTGCTTCTTCCGTTGATGCTTCTGTAATGTGCGTCATATTTTGTAGTAATGCACTTAAATTCGATTTCACGCTCGTTAACGCACGTTCGATCTCTTCTGTTGATTCGTCCGTTTGTAGAGACAGCTTGCGTACTTCTTGTGCAACGATGTTAAAGCCTGCACCGTGCTGACCGGCGCGCGCTGCTTCAATTGAGGCATTTAAGCCAAGTAAGTTCGTTTGTCGTGAAATGCCGCGAATTAATTTCGTAATGTCATTCGTTTTTTCCGAGTCGGCTAATGCGCGCTCTGATTGCTCACGAATTTGCTCGCTCGTCGATGCTAGCTGCTCTGAATGCGATGCCATACGATGTGTTTTATCTTGTAATACGTTTACGATATCGCGTACCGTATCGATATATTCCTCTAGCTGGCGTTCTTTATCGATTGGGTTACCGAAGCCGAGTACACCGACTACTCGATTACCTTCCTTTATAGGAAACGCATATGCATTGATCGGCATGCCATAAATGCTTGCATCTAAATAAATATCTGAATTTCGACCGTTTAACGCGGTATGAACGTTCGTATCAGTCGCCTTAATACGATCGCCCTCACGATAACCGATTTCTAAGTTCTTCCCTGGTAAGTATTTTAAAACTTTTTCGCTCTCTTTTTCAACAACAACAACTACAGCTTCTTGCTTTAATGCTAAATGTAAATACGGGGCCATGTTGCTTAATTGCTCGAGGATATCCATACGTGTTCAGTTGCTCCTTTAGTTTATATTAAGTTTATATTTACTTATCAAGCGTAGCAGAAAAAATGAGCATCTGTTTTTATTTTTATGTTATTTTCTCTTTTTATTTTTACTCATTATTCTAAGTAATGGACATTTTTCGTCTAGCTAAAAAACGCACAAAGCAATCAGTACTTTGTGCGCATTCTTTTCTATACTATAAATTAAATTTTTTACGTCCCTCTTCTAAGGCAATATCTGTATCGCTATGTGGATATTTTGTATTTTCAATAATTTGATAATCCTCATGACCTTTACCAGCGAAAATGATAATGTCACCCTCTTCTGCTACTGATACAGCGTGACGTACTGCTTCTGCACGGTCGCCGATGCACGCAAAGTTTTCATGAGTCATCCCTTTTGCTAAATCGCCTGTAATGCTATCAAATTCTTCGTAGCGTGGGTCGTCTGTCGTTAACACAACGTACTCACAGCGCGACGCTTTTTCCGCCATTGCCGGACGCTTCGTTTTATCGCGACCGCCACCAGTGCCGACTAAGAAGATCATTTTCTTGCCTGGGCGCTTGTATGGCATTGCCGCATCAATCGCTTTTTCAATCGCATCTGGTGTGTGCGCATAATCGATAAAAATATCAAACGGCAAATCTGACTGCACCTTTTCCATGCGTCCTTTCACCGGTAACAGCTCGGCAATATGCTCAACGATTAACTCAAGCGCATAACCGCGACCGTAAAATGCCGCAATTGCTGCAAGCATGTTGTATACGTTAAACTCACCAAGTAAATGCATGCTTACATCATAATTACCTTCTGGGCTATGTAACGTAAAGTACGTCATGCCGTCCTCATATCGAATACCTGTTGCACGAAATGCCGCCGTTTCGTCTTTAATGCCGTACGTGTATATCGGAAATTGCGTTAACATTGCATATTTTTTCGACCATGCGTCGTCTGCATTTAGCACAACGACTTTATTTTTTGATAAATCTTGCCCAAGCTGAGAGAACAATAAGCCTTTTGCGTTGCCGTACTCCTCCATCGTGCCGTGGAAGTCTAAATGGTCATGCGTTAAATTAGTGAAGATCGCAACGTCGTATTCAACACCGGCTAAACGACCGAGCGCTAAGCCGTGAGACGATACTTCCATAATCATCGCGCGACAACCTTCCATTTTCGCACGGAAAATCATTTGTTGCGTGCTTAGTGCATCGCTCGTCGTGTTCGCTGTTTCATATAAAATACCATTTAAGTTGAAGCCGATTGTGCCCGTTAATGCAGAGCGCTCGCCCATTGATTGTAATAAATTATGAATGATGCCCGTTACGCTCGTTTTACCGTTCGTGCCTGTTACACCAACCATCGTTAATTCGTTTGATGGATAATCAAAAAATTTCGCCGCTAGTAATCCAATCGCACGGTTCGTATCTTGCACGATTACTTGCGTCACATCACCTTCTAATACTAGCTCACGTTCTGTGACGATGACGATTGCTCCATTGTTTACTGCCTGCTGCGCATATTCATGCCCATCAACTGTATCACCTTTAATACAAACGAATAAACTTTTCTCCTCGACGATGCGCGAATCAATCGCAATGTCCTTAATTAACGTTGGCATTGGCCCGATGACTCTTTTTAATGGCAATGCACTCAAAAGCTCTTCTGCATACATATACTTATTTCCTCCTTATTACTCGACCATTTTAGATGTGACGTAAGTATATAATAATTTCGCTGTATTTTGTAGTGCTTCTATATGCGTTCGCTCATATGCATGAGATGCCTCAATGCCTGGACCGAACAACGCATGCTTAATATCGTACCCTGCTCGAATCGCGGCAGAAGCATCCGAGCCGTAATATGGATAAATATCAAATTTGTAGTCGATGTCGTAATCCTTTGCAAGCTGTACAAGATGACGCGTTAGCTCGTAATGGTACGGGCCGCTTGAATCTTTCGCGCAAATCGATACGGTGTACTCATCTGATGTTTGTCCGTCCCCAATTGCCCCCATATCAACGGCGATATATTCGACAACTTGCGATGGAATGCTCGCATTGCCACCGAAGCCAATTTCCTCATTGTTTGAAATGTAAAAATGCGTCGTGTACGGCAGCTGCTCACCGCTTTCGTGTAAATGACGCACGAGCTCAGTGAGTAACGCTGTGCTCGCTTTATCATCTAAATGACGCGACTTAATAAAACCGGTTTCCGTCATTTCAAAGCGAGGGTCAAACGAAACGAAATCACCTACTTCAATGCCAAGTGCACGCGTCTCACTCGCTGACGTCGTTTTTGCATCGATGCGTACTTCTATGTGCTGCTCATCACGCTTTACGTCGCCTGCATTTGCATACACATGCACCGTCGTCTCATGAATTAAAATCGTACCGCGAATCGTCGTGCCATCCATTTTATGAATCGTACAATATTCTCCTTCTACTGCGTTCCATCTGAAACCACCGACCATTGATAGCTTTAATCGTCCACTCGGCTTAATGTCCTTAACCATCGCGCCGAGCGTGTCGACATGTGCCGTTAGTAAACGATGCTTTGTGTCGTCTTGCCCTTTTATCGTAACGATGAGTGCGCCTTTGTTTGTGCGCGTATACGCAACACCAATATTTTTAAATTTCTTTGCCATCACGTTCATAATGTTTGTCGTGTAACCAGAGGGGCTTGGGATATTCACTAGCTCCTCTAAAAGCTGACACGTTGCTTGTAAATTAAACTGCATAACGAATCCTCCCTTAATGTCTCTATCATAACAAAATGAGCCATTTCACGACAATGTTAAATGATGTATCATAATATTATTCTAGTTCCCTGAGGTGTTATATGGATCCTACTAAATTTCTTTACGAGCGCAACCGTTTCGTTTTAATTTTATTTACGTGCTCATTTGCCATCGTTACCGTTTTATTTTATTCTAACTACAAACATTTCGTTCAAGGCTTCCCTATTTTCCCTACGCTTGCGTTCATGTGGTGCTTATATAGCTGCGCAAAGTTTCCAAACCATAAGCTAGCGATGCGCAGCAACTTAGTCGCACTGCATATATCGGTGTTCATTCACGCATCAATGTACATTACCGTATTAAATGTCTCGTGGCTTGCATTCATTTGTTTTTTAGCGACGTTGTATTACTCATTTAAATCAACGCTTCTTGCGATCATTATAACGATTATCGAATGTATGTTGCTCTTTACAATCGATTCCGAAGTGCTTACAAGTCCCATTTTTCTTGGTAACATGGTGTTTTTAGCGCTATGCATTATCATTTCAAACGCGTGGCACGGTCACGTTTTCAACAGCAGCTACTTGCACTTATCAGAGCAGGCAAAGCAAAACTATTATTTGCACATGTTTTTTGAGCAAGCAAACGATGCAATTGCCGTTGTCGATTTAGAAGACCGCATTATCGACATGAATCCTGCGTTTGAAAAACTGTACGGTTGGAACCGCGACGATTGCATCGGTGAAGTCATTTCGATTGTGCCAGAAACAAATCGCATTGCCGCGAGTGAACGATTTGAGCGACTAAAGCGTGGTGAAAGTATACCGGCGTTCGAGACGGTCGACTTACGACAAGACGGTTCACTCGTCCACGTGCAACTGTCGATGTCACCGATTTATAATAAGGAAGGCGACATGCTTGCCATTTCAATTATTTCGCAGGATATTACGTATAAAAAAAATGCTGAAAAACGCATTTTACAGTCAGAAAAGCTTGCACTCGCTGGTGAAATTGCAGCCGGCGTCGCTCATGAAATTCGCAACCCTCTTACAGCGGTGTCTGGCTTCATTCAAATGATGAACGAAGATAAGGAATCGCCGTATTACACATACACACAAATTATCCATTCAGAGCTTGAACGCATTAACTTAATTATTGGTGAGTTTTTAGTGCTGTCCAAGCCGCATATTGACGATGTAAAAAAGCTATCGATTACGAACGTTTGCTTAACGATTGCGACATTTTTACAATTTGAGTTCCAAAGTAAAAATATTCAGTTCACGCAATGTATCCCACAGGACGATTACTTCATTTTGGCAGACGAAAATCAAATTAAGCAAGTGCTGCTAAACATTTTACGCAATGCGATTGAAGCTGTTCACGACAACGGTCGCATCGAGCTATCGCTGCACGCCAATGATGATCACAGCGTCACAATTCAGCTAAAGGATGACGGCATCGGCATGGACGCAGCAACACTCGCGCAAGTTTTCGATCCATTTTTCACGACAAAGGAGAACGGGACAGGGCTTGGCATGATGTTAACGAGCCAAATCATTCGCTCGTTCAACGGCAACATTTGCATCGACAGCAGTAAAGAAGCCGGCACGACGATTGAAATTACGTTTCCGATTATTGAATAACGAAAAATCCTAGCGGCGTGTATGCCACTAGGATTTTTTATGTTATAGCATCTTTTTCACAATCGCCACTTCCGCAGCTGAGTACGGCGGATACAAAAGACTTGGATTTATTTTTGTCGAGCGCTTCATCATCGATTTTGCATGCGTAAAACATTCAAAGCTCGCATAGCCGTGATACGTGCCTGCACCAGACGGACCGACACCGCCAAATGGCAGCTTCGTATTGCCGACATGCATAATCGTATCGTTAATGCAGCCACCACCGAACGCGAAGTTTTCCGTGAAGTAATCAATCGCTCCGTCATGCTCGCTAAAGAAATATGCCGCAAGTGGTTTCGGTAATCTGCTCACCTCATGTAGTGCAGTCGGTAAGTCATCGTATACGATAATTGGCAGCACCGGACCGAACAGCTCCTCCTGCATAACTGCAGCGTCCCATGACACGTTGTCCACGATCGTCGGTGCAACGTAATTCGTTTCAACGTCCACGTCGCCACCTGTAATAATATGTGCGCGGTCTTGTGCAAGCATATCCGCTAAGCGCTCCACTTGCGACTTCGTAATAATGCGACCGAAATGTGCGCTTTTTTTCGGCTCTTTGCCATAAAACGAACGAATCGCTTTTTGTAGCAGCTTCACAAACTTGTCGTGGACGCTACGCTGCACGAGCACGTAATCTGGCGCGACGCACGTTTGCCCGGCGTTCGTAAATCGCCCAAACGCAATGCGCTGTGCCGCAACGGCTAAATTTGCCGTATGGTCGACGATCGCTGGGCTTTTGCCACCGAGCTCAAGCACGTACGGCGTTAATCGCTCGGCACACGCCTTTGCGACAATTTTGCCGACTTTCACGCTACCTGTGAAGAAAATGAAATCAAACGGCGCGTGAATAAGTGCTTCGACCGTCTCCTTCGCCCCTTCGACGACGCGCACGTATTGTGGCTCGAACGCTTCTTCTAAAATCATTTTTACGACTGCTGCTGTTGCGACTGACGCTTCTGAAGGCTTCACAATGGCCGTATTGCCGCCGATGATTGCACCGAGAAGCGGCTCCATCACTAGCTGGAACGGATAGTTAAACGGCCCGATAATGCACGTCACCCCGTACGGCTCGCGCACGATGTAACTTTTCGCTGGCTGAAATGCAAGAGGTGTTTTCGCTGCAACCGGCTCATTCCACTGCACTAAATGCTTCGCAAACTCATCAATTGAGCTATACACCATACTAATTTCAGTCGAATATGCCTCAAAGTCATTTTTATGTAAATCGGCATATAGCGCCTCAACGACTTGACGCTCGTATTTTTGAATCGTTTTCTTTAACGTTTGTAGCTGCTGAACGCGAAACGCTACGTCACGTGTTGCCCCGCTCATATAATACGCACGCTGCTGCTCAATATACTGCTCTACTTGCTGTTTCATATGAAAAGCCCCCAATTCATTATGTGTTACGTTCATTATGACCGAATTTACGTACCATTTGCAAAAAGATCGCTCGCTCATGACGAATTGTAAAGTTTTTTAAATGTATGTAAAACGATTGTATTGTTCTGCACACGCTGTAAAAAACGCGATATGCTTATTTAAAAAGGGGGGTTGACACGATTGTATGACGACATTTACACATTGCTTGAGCAACGCTTTTTACGCGGCGACTACTTGCCAGATGACGTCATTTCAGATTACGCGCTAAGCAAGGAGCTACAAACGAGCCGCAACCCGATTCGGCGGGCGATGGAGCGTCTTCAACAGCAAGGCTTTTTATCAAACAATGCGCATCAAAGTAAGCTCGTCATCGGCTATAGTGAGGACGAATGCGCGCAAATGTATACATACATTTTACATTTAATTGAGCTTGCCATCGCAACTGAGCGTGTCGATGTCAACAGCCTTTTATGCGAAACGGCAAAGCTAAAGCAGCTAAGCGACCGCAGCACATATTTTGACTACGTGCAGCAGCTCGCAAACATTTATCGCTTAATCATTACGAGCAGCAACAACATCGTGTACACGCGCTCATTCGACCAGTGGCATAAACCGTTTATTCGCATGCTCATGCTGCGCTTTCGCCTCGGTCAAGTGTCGCAACCGTTTAAAGAGGTGCAACAGCTAACTCAGCTTTCTACTTTGCTTCACCAACAGCAGCTTCAGCAAGCGAAAATTTATGTGCAGTGCATCGCAAGCGAATGGTGTAAAGTACCGTCTCCGTTGTCATAGCATCATGCGTTCTTTATAATAATGGAGAAGAAAGGACGTTTGCGATGCGAAAACCATTGAAAATTTATTTATTTTTACTGCTGCTCATTACAGCGTTTGGCATACTCGGCAACATACTCATTCAAGACGAACCGAACTTACAGGCGACCGACATTAATGCGGACATTCCAGGCTCTGAAACGATGGTTGCGCTATACGAGCAGCTTGCGACTACGTTTGGTGAGAACGCAATTTTCGATATTGCGGTGCTGCCAGTAGATGATCGCTTCGACGC
Organism: Caryophanon latum; assembly: GCF_001700325.1. GTDB lineage: Bacteria > Bacillota > Bacilli > Bacillales_A > Planococcaceae > Caryophanon > Caryophanon latum. The sequence goes on along the minus strand of NZ_MATO01000006.1, from coordinate 85,817 downwards.
CGAGCTGCTGCTTATTGCGAACGTAACGGATGAGCAAACATTGCTTGCTGACACAGAAAAAGCGTTGCGAAGTATTGAGGAAATTACACTTCGTCACGTGACAATCTCGTGGCAAATGAACGATGCAACTGTTATGCACGCTACGTTTGCATCACCGTTTGACACGACCGCTGAAACGATTGCTGCACGCGCGATCGATTATACGTATACGCCATAGGTTAGCATTCATGCTAGCCTTTTTACATTGTCATGCGGCCTAAGTCTGATTTTGTCGTGCAATTGTTGACGGACGTTTTTTCGCATAAAAGCTGTTACACTATCGATAATGATAACTTCGAAAGGGTGATTGCGATGCAACGAATACGAGCAATTCGGCGCGGCTTAACGTTGCTGCTACTACTGACGGCGATCTTTTTTGTTGGCAAGCTCCTTTTTGGCAATGAACAAATTGAACAGTTAAAGGACGAGCAGCCTCCTCGCTGGGTCGAAAAGCAATACATTACAGCCGGCTATCCGAGTCGTCCAGGTCGCGAGCTACAAGCGGTGAACGATATCGTCATTCATTACGTCGGCAACGCAAGCTCTACTGCCCAGCAAAACCGCGATTACTTCGACACGCCAACGACGAAAGTGAGCGCGCATTTCATCATCGGCTTGCAAGGTGAAATTATTCAAGCATTGCCGCTGCATGAAATGTCCGTTGCGACGAATTGGCGCAACCGCGATACAATTTCGATTGAAGTGACGCACCCTGATGCGAGCGGACAGTTTACCGAAGCTTCGTATGACGCGCTCGTTCGCCTCACCGCTTGGCTGCTACACGTCACCGATTTACCTGCTGACAACGTTATTCGCCATTACGACGTGACCGGCAAGCTTTGTCCGCTTTATTATGTAGAAAATGAAGATGCGTGGCTTGCGCTAAAAGAGGATATTGCCGATGCACATGCGTCGATTTAAGAAACAGACTAATACAAAAAAGCGTTATTAGGAAAATGAACTTTCCTAATAACGCTTTTTGCTTTTTAACTACGCTGGGTTTAACTCGAGCTCGACTTTTACTTTAATATCTTTACCGACGAGCACGCCACCTGTTTCAAGCGCCTGGTTCCACGTTAAGCCGAAGCTTTCACGATTAATTTTTGTCTCTGCCTCTAAGCCGTGTACTTCCACGCCCCACGGATTTGTGCCGCTGCCGTTATATTCTACGTCAAATGTTACTTCGTTCGTAATGCCTTTAATCGTTAAATCGCCGGTTACTTTGTACTCGCTGCCGCTTCCTGTAACCGATGTCGAAACAAACTCGATTGTCGGGTGCTGCTCCACGTCGAAAAAGTCTGGCGAGCGCAAATGATCGTCACGGTCTGTATTTTTCGTATTAATTGTTGCAACGTCAAACGAAAACTCGAATGTCGCCGTCGTTAAATCCGCTAAATTGTCGGCTGTGACGTTCGCCTTGTAAGAATCAAACTGACCTTTTACTTTTGAAACCATCATATGCTTCACTTCAAATTGAATCGATGAATGCGCCGTATCTACTGTAAAATTTGTCATGCGTTTTCCTCCCACGAATACATAATCGCAAGTAATATACTCACTTTAACTATATTCGCCATCGACGCGCGTTTTCCTTTTATTAAAATGAATTAAATTGTACAAATTCATTTACAGGCTTACGGTACCCACGAGGACGCTCTTTGTCGACACTTTTCCCAATCGTAATGAGCATGATCGGCTCCAAATGCGCTGGAATGGAAAATAGCTCGCGCAGCTGCGGTACGTTATGCACATGCATCGGACACGTATCAAAGCCGTAATGCTTCGCCGCTAGCATAAACAGCATCGCATGTAAGCTCGCATTGCGCACAAGCTCATCACGAAGCCCCGCCTCGTCTAACCCATTCGCATATTGCGCAATCGACTCTATTGTCGCGTTATATTCACATTCATCCATCATCTGTAACATTTTCATCGGCATGTACATTTTTTCAGCTGATTCTACTGTAGCGCTTTGACGATTGCCTAACACAAGTACAGCTGCGCTCGCTGTATGAATTTTATACTGACCAAAATGTAAATCGCGTAACGCTTCTTTTTTCTCTTCATCTGTTATAACAAAATAATTCGTTAATTGTAAGTTATATACGCTCGGTGCAAGCTTCGTCAGCTCGAAAATTTGTTTAAAGTCCTGCTCGGTCATGCGAAAATCTTTTTCAAAATTAACAGCTGAATGACGTGCTGCCGCTAGTTGCGCAAAATCCATCTACTACTCCACCTTTATCGTTGTTTTTGAATGAGCTTCGCATGTACGACGAAGCGCTCATCATCGTCATCTGTCGTCGTGCATGTCGACAGCGTAACAATTTGATCGTGTACCGAAATGTCGACGCCTGTGTCGATGCGCGAGCGCGATTTAATCTCTTGAATAAACTCACCAAACGCCTTGCCTTCAAATTCTGTATCTAAATAGTAAAAGCGCGTCGTCGTCTCATACGCCGCAAATACGTGTAGCTCATATTCATCATACATTGTTTCAAAGCGAATAACGCGGTTTTCTTTTGCGAACTCTTCGTCAGCGTATTTCGATAACATGCCAAACATCGAGTTGTCACGCATCACATGTCCATACATAATCGTATGCTTTCCTAAATTTGCGGGATCGTTACGAAAATCCATGAAAATACTGCCAGCGCGACTGTAGCCACCTTTATAATTATGGTCTAAATAATAGTCATTGTCTTCTGCTTGCAGCACCGGGTTGTTAAGCTTCGTGCCGTCTAGCTCTAACCAGCCGACAATATCATCATTGACGTTTTGCAGCTTCGTAATGTTTTCGCGCAGCGGCTTTTCCGTTTCCGTTTGCGCCACTTGTTCGGCTTCCTCACTCGTCACTGGTGCTGCGTACACATCTTGAATGTCCGCTAAATCGCGCGCATTTTCAAAATAGCCGTATAAATATGAGCCGATGCTATATAAGCTCACCGCAAATACAACCATACTGCCGTATAGCAATACTTGTCGTTTCATGTCGTTCCCTCCTATCATTATAACGAAAAAAATTCACCATTTTGTCCGCGACAAAATGGTGAATTGTACTACGCTGTTTGTTTACGTAAACGTACAATAACGAACGCAGATGCTACGAGTAAAAGAAGTGCCACATACGGTAATTCATCGCTCGTTTGTGGGTTTTTCACTTGCGTCTTCGTTGTCGTCGTTGCCGCTGTTGTTTTTGCTGTCGTTGAAGTCGTTGCTGGCTTCGTCGTTGATGTTGATTCAATTGGCTTTGCTTCTGCCTTTTTTTGCGCCTCTTGTAGCTGCTTTGCCACTTCAGCTGTAGCTGAGCTTGTCGCTGCTGTCGTCGTTGAAACAGCTGGTGTTGTCGTTACTGGCTTCGTTGATGCTACGACGTCACCTGTTTTTTTCGCTTTCGCCTCATCAAACACGAAATCAACATTATATGAGTGATAATACTCTAAGTTCGGAATTTCAATGCGCATTGGCACGACGATCGCTTTATTTAAAGCGGCTACGTCCATTTGGAATGTACGTTGATCTGCTGCTTTGTTTTCGTTAATTAACTTGTAGCCTGGTGGTTCTAACTTCACAACCCACGCCGCATTTTTCACAGTCATTTCTGCCGTCATTTTGCCGTCTTTTACCGTTAGCTTTGCTGGCTTTAAGAAATAGTCATTCCCGACAGATGGACTGTCTTTACCGTACGCGTTTACTTGATATTCAATCGTGTAAACACCGTCTGCTAACTTGGCGTGCGATGTATTCGGTAAGTAAAATGCCACACATACGAGAAACGCGATGCATGAAACGATTACTTTTTTCAACATGTTCGTCACCTTCATTCTTCAATTTTCTTCCTCTCTTAATGATGCCATAGTTACAATTCATTCTCAACTGTCTTTTTGCGACAATGAAAAAACAGTATTTTTGACAAATTGCTTTGCCAAAAATACCGTATACAACTAGTTCATCACATCTTCTTGAAAGCCGTCTGTCTCGTCGACATAGCCATCGATTGACCAAATATTTAATTTTGCCTGCTTTGCCTGTTTTTCAATGCTCTCAAACTGCTTTTCAAACGTGTTGTTCGGCACTGTGACGTCGCGCACTGTCGCATAGCCTTCTTTTAATAAATGCTCCTGCAGCGACACCCCGTCAACGAATACGTATGCGAGCAAGCGACCGTCCTCATCTTGTTGCGCCCCGACGTCATGAAGGAGCTGAATTTTCTTCGCCTCGCTAAGCAGTTGCTCTACACGCTCTTTTGCCTCTTCCGCGTACGGTTGCGGTGCATTCGGCGTATCAATCATTAATAGGCGAACAGGTTGCGACTGCCCATCAACGATCACATTTACCGTGTCACCATTGATTACCTCGCCGTACGTCACTTCATATAGCTCGTTGCCCGTTTGCGTCACTGCGTACTCCATTTTCACATCTGCTGTGTCTGCTGCGTCTGGCTTAAATACTAAATACAAACCAACTGCTAGCACAATCGGTAAACTTTTAATAAGCGTTCGAATATCGTGTAGCTTCATACTTTATACTTCCTCTGGGTCAATCGCTTTAAACGTTTCGCCCTCTTCTTCTAAATCGCGGCTGCGGTGAGCGATGCGTGATGCTGCACATGCGGCGATGCTTCCGACTAAATCATCTAAAAACGTGTTGACGCGACCATCGCCAATTTTCGTATCAAGCTTTTCGATAATGCCGATTTTTTGTTTATCTAAATGACCGAACGTCGTTACCGCGATGCTGCCGTACGTAAATACCGAACCGAGCGCAATCGTTTCATCGACGCCGAATAATCCTTCGTCTGATGCGACAATTTGTTGAAGCGGCTCTGACAGCATGTTCTTTTCTGCTAATTCATCTAGCTCGACGCCGACAAGGACCGCATGCTGAATTTCACGCTTATGCAGCACGCGCTCGACCGATTCACAGCAATGCGCCATCGTTAAGCCGATGTTGTACGGCGTTTGCATTTTGTAGACGATTTCGCCAATATCCTCAATTGTGACACCGCGGCGCTCCAACGCATCACGCGTCGCCTTATACACTACTTCTGAATGAACTCTCGTTGGTTTTTGATACATGTAGATTCCTCATTTCTTTTAATTTAACAATTCGTTTTTGATGCAACAACAAACGAATAAGCATTCCGATAACGAATGTAAGCGTTTTATGGTAAAATCGAAAAGACTACTTTTAGGAGGACTTTTTAATGGAAAAAGGATCGGTAAAAGAAATCGATTTTTATAGTGAAGCATTACAAGAAGAGCTAAAACTGCTTATATATATTCCACCAAATTTCACACCGCTTGTAAAATATTCTGTACTCATCGCATCAGATGGGCGCGATTATTTCCAGCTCGGGCGCATCGCTCGTCTTGCGGATGAACTCCATAACGATTTTGAAGTGGAAAATTTAATTATCGTCGGTGTGCCATACAAAAACGCAAAAGACCGTCAACGAAAGTATATCCCAACTGGCGACCTTTTTGAAGCATACGTGCGTTTCTTAGCGCATGAGCTTGTGCCTTATTTAGACGAGGAGTTCCCGACGCTGCAAATGGGCATGGGCCGTGGACTTATCGGCGACTCGATGGCAGGTACCATTTCGTTATTAACGGCGATTACATACCCGCACATTTTCGGCAAAGTCATTATGCAATCACCGTACGTCGATCGCCATGTGATGGAAGCTGTGCAAAACTTTTCACAAGTCGATGCATTGTCTGTTTACCACATTACAGGCAAGCAGGAAGACCGCGTGCTAACGACCGACAAGCAAGTTCGTGACTTTTTAACGCCAAACCGAGAGCTGCACGCATTAATGCAAGAACGCCACTTCGATCTGTTTTATGAAGAGTTCGATGGCAATCATACGTGGAAATATTGGCAGCCTGATTTGCGTCGTGCCATTGTAGAAAATTTCAGTTAATTCAACGTTTTCAACATACTTTATGAGCGTTTTCTGTTATACTTAACGTGTAAAAAAGACTGTAATATTCTCAGGAGGTCGATTAGTTTGAACTATGGTATTGTTGCATTTCCATCAAAAAAGTTGCAAGATTTGGCGAATACATATCGTAAGCGCTACGATCCGCATTACGCCCTTGTAACACCTCATATGACGTTAAAAGATCCATTTGAGGCAGATGAAGCAGAAGTTAGCAAAATTTCCGAAGCATTGACGAACATTGCTCGTGACTTTGCGCCGCTTCACATTCATGCATCTCGCATTAGCTCGTTTTTTCCAGTGACGAATGCGATTTATTTCCGTATCGAACCAACCGACCAACTAGCGGCGATTCAAGCAGCATTGAACGAAGCGATTCCATTCGGTGAAAAGAAGCATACTTTCGTGCCACACATTACGATTGCCCAAAAAATGACCGACAGTGAACATGATGATATTTTAGGACAGCTGCGCATGACAGGTGTAGATGAAGAGGAAACAATCGACCGCATCCACTTAATGTATCAGCTAGAAGACGGCTCTTGGACAGCGCACGAAACATTCCGCTTAACAGGTACGCGTTAATTGTTTAAAGTAAAGCGAGTCGAAACAGAGGCTGAGCGTGAAGCAGCCTTTGCGATTCGTCGTGACGTCTTCATTAAAGAACAAGGCATTCCGCCGCATTTAGAGCGTGACGAATTTGATGAATCGTCGACGCATTTTGTCGTTTATGATGAAGATACAATCGTCGCGACAGCACGCGTCCAAGCATTGCCATCTAATATCGGAATTGTCGAACGGGTTTGTGTCATTAAAGAGTATCGTGGAACTGGTTTAGGTGTATTGATCATGAAGGAAATCGAGAAGTATGCAAGACAAGTTGAATTAAAGCGATTGCGGCTCACTGCCCAATCGTTTGCTGTACCGTTTTATGAGAAATTGTATTACGATTGCGTCTCTCCTGAATTTATGGACGCTGGCATTCCGATGCGCGTTATGGAGAAATCGTTGAAATGACAAAAAACAGGCTATGCTAACGCAACGTTGACATAGCCTGTTTTTTTATTTTACGCCGCTTGATCCGAAGCCTTGTTCGCCGCGCTCTGTTTCTGATAGCTCTACTACTTCGACTACGTTCACAGTCGGTACAAGCTGCACGACAAGCTGAGCGATGCGCATATGCTTTTCGACAACGAAATCAACGTCACTATGGTTCATAAGCACAACGCCTACTTCCCCGCGGTACCCTTCATCAATTGTGCCTGGGCTATTTAATACGGTAATGCCGTGCTTCAGTGCTAAGCCGCTTCGTGGGCGCACTTGACCTTCTGTGCCAACCGGTAGCTCTAGCTGAATGCCTGTTTTCACAAGCGCCCATTTACGTGCTGGAATAATCGTGTCCTCGCTTGAAAATAAGTCCATCCCTGCATCGCCTGCACGTGCTTGTAGCGGTAGTTTTGCATCTTCATGCATACGTTTAATTCGTAATTCCATTTGTATAGTCTCCTATTCTTGCTTAAAAGCTTTTTTGCTAATTGCTCATTTCAGTTCGGTGCTCCTGCGGTTACTCGTCTCCAAAAAATTGGCTTGTCCTGCTTGCTATAAAATAAACGCTGTCGCAAGCCCTAAATAAATTAAAATACTCGTAATGTCATTAAGCGTTGTGATGAACGGCCCTGATGCAACGGCTGGGTCAACGCCAATGCGGTCCATCATAAGCGGAATAAGTGACCCGGCAAGCGTAGCAACGATAATCGAGCAGCACATTGCCACGCCTACAAGCATACCAATAATGAGCTCGCCTTTCCAGAAGTAAACGATTCCTGTTACAACGAGCGCACAAAGGAGCCCCATAATCGCGCCAGTGCTTAGCTCGCGCAGCAATAGACGCATTTTGCTTTCGTCGTTGCTTGCATCTTTTGTCGCTAAGCCACGCACCGCTACCGCAAGCGCTTGTGTTCCACTGTTGCCGCTCGTACCGGAAATGAGTGGAATGAAAATCGCTAAAATGGCAACCGCATCGAGCGTATCTTCAAACTGCGCCATAAGCGACGCCGTAAGCATTCCTAAAAACAATAACATGACGAGCCACGGCAAACGCTTTTTCGCCGCTGCGAATGGCCCTTGCTCAAAGTTATCAAAGTTCGAAATACCGGCTAGCTTTGAGTAGTCATCCTCTGCTTCTTCATCAATAACGTCAATAATATCATCGACCGTAATGATGCCAAGCAGCGTTTTATGTTCATCAATAACCGGCAACGCTAAAAAGTTGTAGTCACGCATAATTTGCGCAACCTCTTCTTGGTCGTCGCTCGCTTGCACCGACACAACACGCTCGTTCATCACGTCACGAATAAGCACGTTCTCACCCGCTACAATTAAATCACGTAGCGAAATGACGCCGACAAGCTGCTTTTTCATATTCATAATGAAGATGTAATAAATCGTCTCAGCTGTCGGTGCCTCGTTGCGCAAAATGTTCATTGCCATGCGCGTCGTCGAGTTTTCATTAATTGACACGTATTCGGTCGTCATAATGGCCCCGGCTGTATAATCCGCATACTGCATGAGCTCGTGAATTTCTTCAGCCGTCTCATCGTCCATTAACGTTAAATATTGCGTGCGATCTTCATCATCTAGCTCGTGGAATACGTCGACTACATCATCTGTATTCATTTCAGAAAGCATCGCCGCCGCGTACGATACGTCCATTTCATTTAAAAATTCCACGTACGTATCGTCATCAATTTCAAGCGCTTGGAACACTTCAGCGAGCTCCTGAGGCGATAAATAATAATAAATTTTTTGACGTATCGGAGGTGTCACCTTTTCATAAAACTGTGCCTGCTCATACGGGTGCAACTCAAAAAATTGTTCTCGAAACTGCTCGATATCATCCTTTTTAATAAAGGAAATGAGCTGCTCCATCACAAGCTGTTCTTCGTCACGCCCCACTTTTTCATCCATCATGTACACCAACCTCCTTCTACGCTTTCATGATTTTTCGTGCTGAGCTCTATGCACTGTTCAACACGTATGACTTTCATAGTATAAACTTCTACAAATACGCATTCAATTTCTTTTTTGAATATTTACAAAACGTTCATTCGTTTCACGCAACAACGGTACGACATCTAGACGAAAAAGCCGCCTCTTTACGTCAACATGTACGTAAAAAAGACAGCTCCCCCTTTATAAAAAACGCTGCAAATCCGCGGCTAGCGGTATTTCATGTACATGGTGCTCGTTCGTTAACGGATGCGTAAATTCGATCTTTACGCAATGTAACGCATGGCGATCAATGAGTGCTTTACTGCCACCGTACAAACCGTCCCCTATTATTGGATACCCTAAATGCGATAAATGTACACGAATTTGATGCGTTCTTCCTGTATATAGCTTTAGACGTACGTGCGTCAGCGGCTCCCCGTCATACGTAAAGCGCTTTAACACCGTCACGTCTGTATGTGCGTGCTGCCCATCATCTCGAACGACGCGCTCAATAATGCTCGTGTCGCTCCGTCCAATCGGCGCCTTTATTTCGATAAAATCGTCCGCTACGTGCCCGTGCACAATCGCCTCGTACGTGCGGTCGACGTCATGTGTTTTTTGTGCTAAGCCCATTAAATGATGGATGTGACGATGCTTTGCGATGCACATGAGCCCCGACGTATCGCGGTCAAGTCGCGTCACAATATGCGCCGTCGACTGCAAGCCAATTTGTTCAAAATAATGCATGAGCACGTTCGCCACACTGCCAGTCGGATGCTCGCGCGACGGAATCGTACTTTGATACGGCGGCTTATTAAGCAGTAAAATCGAATCGTCCTCGTATACGACGTCGAGCGCACCTGCTTCTGCAAGCAACCCTTCGCTCGGCTGCTCAATTGGAAACATAACGGTCACAACGTCGCCTTTTGCTAGCTTGTAGCGCACCGTTTGCTCCGTACCGTTAACGAGAAGTTGTCCACCGTCATATTTAATCGCCGTCAATGCGCGCTTAGAAATACCAAACTGACCGAGCAATGCTTCACGCAGCAATACTCCGTCAGTTTCTGTATGGAACGTTAACTCAAATTGCTTATACATCGTTTGAAACGAATGATTCGTGAACGCGCTCCCAAAACGGGAATGGGCGGAATCTTGCAAAACGTACTTTTTCGCGTGCAACAGTACATTGAATTTTTGAAACGTCCGATTGCGACAAGCTAATGTGGTCAATCGTCATATTAAACTCTTGTGATTCAGAAACTGGCTTTAACTCACAATTGTGATGCGCTGGCAATACGAGCGATGAGCCAACTGTACGGAATACACGGTTGTTAATTGATGCCATTTCCGTTAGCTGAATAGCCTCGAGCGTCGGGTGAATGATCGCGCCACCGAGTGCTTTATTGTACGCAGTTGAGCCAGATGGTGTCGATACGCAAAGCCCGTCGCCACGGAAGCGCTCAAATGGCTTGCCGTTTAACTCGACGTCCATTACGAGTGTAACGCTCGGCGATTTCACCGTCGCCTCATTTAATGCCAAATATTTATTAACGGCTGAATTATGATGATGCACTTGAATTTCAAGTAACGGGTACTCAACGACATTAAAATCCTTTTTCGCAATCGATAGCACAAGCTTTTCTAACTCGGACGGCTTCCAGTCTGCGTAAAACCCTAAATGCCCTGTATGAATGCCGACGAATGACACTTTATCAAGTAAATGCGAGAAGCGGTGGAATGCGTGCAGCAGTGTGCCGTCTCCCCCAATCGATAGCACAATGTCTGGGCTTTCCTCATCGTGCTTTAGCCCAAAATCTAATAAATACGTTTTTGCTAGCTGTGCTAATTCGTTTGACTGCTCATCTAAACGTGCTTGAATTGCAAAGTTCATCATGCATCACGCTCCTGTTCTGGTCGGTTTGTTTTCGGATTGTCACCTTCTTTAAGCTCGGTGAAATAAGCTTGTGCCTCATGGATTTCACTGCGAATTTGCGACATTTCCTCATCTAGCTGAAACGCCGCTTCTGCCGCACTTTGTAGACGATTTTTAATTTCTTCAGGAAAATCTCCCTTATATTTATAGTTCAATGAATGCTCAATCGATGCCCAAAAGTTCATCGCGAGCGTTCGGATTTGAATTTCAGCAAACACTACTTTTGTTCCATGAATCGTTTCTACTGGGTACTCGATAATGACGTGGTGCGAGCGATAGCCACTGCTTTTACTGTTCGTCACGTAATCGCGCTCCTCGATAATGCGCATATCCTTTCGCTGATGCAATAAATCAACGACTGTAAAAATATCATCAATAAATTGGCACATAATGCGCACACCTGCAATATCTTGTATTTCATGGGCAAGCTTCTCAGACGGCTCAAATGGTAAACCTTTTTCGAGCGTTTTATCATAAATACTCGCGATTGGCTTCACACGACCTGTGACAAACTCAATCGGTGAATTCGTATTGTTCATGCTAAACTGTGAACGCATTCCTTTTAGCTTTACTTTCAGCTCGTCTACAGCTTGCTTATACGGGTTCAAAAAAAGATCCCATGCTCCCATACGTCAAATTCTCCTCTCAACAGCACAAACACTCCGCTGCCTCTCTTCTTCAAACGCCACTTATACAGCGTCCGTTAAAATTCGTTCAAATGCTTGCTCAACCGCGCTGACAAATGTATCACCGTAATTGCCATTCCCCTCGATATTATAAACAAGCATTTGCAATTCTTCAAAGAAATGTCGTAGCACGATTGAAGCGTCGTTTATTTGTACAGTCGGGTTTTGCTGCTGCACGAGCGCTTGTAGTAGCACGTGCCATACTGGTTGCTCAAATCGTATGTATGCATAATTGTCCCCTACATCGCATAAATACACGAACGCAAAATTGTCTGAATCCGCGATTACTTGTCCTGCTGGTGCGATTTTGTCATATTCGACGTTTTCGTTTACACTAAACGTAAGTAATTCCTCGTCTACAATTGTAACAGTATATTGATTACGCAACATGAAAACTCCCTTTCTTGCCATTGTTTCTGTTCATATTTTACCATACAGTAATGTGTACGGGCACAGACTTCTTTGAATGCGGCTGTTTTTTTCTGTTGCGGCATTATTATGTAAACGTGTATACGCTCATTCACATGTTGTAGGCTAGACGCGCATGACGGCTAGCATTATTAAACGATGCAAATAAATATGACGGCAAAAAATCCATCTGTAAAGGAAGAGCATAATGACAAACGAAACAGAAATTGAATTTAAAAATTTACTACAGCACGACGAATACGAACGTCTATGCCAATTTTTCGACGTGCAGCCAGCTGATGCAAAGACGCTCGCAAACCATTACTTCGACACAGCCGACCTGCATGTGAAAGCACTCGCTAGCGGCTTGCGCATTCGTGAAATAGACGGCGTATTTGAAGCGACGTTAAAGCGCGCAGTCGACGCACAAACGAGCATCGAAACGAACGTCGACATTACGCGTGCGGAAGCGGAGGCAATTTTTGACGGCGCACCGTTTCCAGAAGCGATTTCAAAGCAACTCAACGCGGCGTCAGTGCCACTTTCTGAAATAAAAATGTACGGTTCGCTAACAACAAGACGCATTGAAGTCGAATATAAAGGTGGAACGATCGTAATCGACCACTCACGCTATTTACAGCAAGAGGACTACGAGCTGGAATACGAGGTGACAGACGCTACTGCGGGCGCACAATCGTTTTATGCCTTGCTAGAGCAGCTGCACATTCCGACTCGCCTTACAAAAAAGAAAATTGCTCGCTTTGCGGACGCATTAGCGAAACAGAAAGGATGATTTTATGACAATCCCAAATATTCGCGCCTTTTTAGACACAGCAGCCATTCAAACGATGACAGGTGATGCAGAAAGCGCTTCTTCAACAAACTCTGCATTCTCATCGCTTATTTCAGAAGTTTTATCCAATAACGCATCGACATCGACGTTAACAAACTACTTAGGTGCGATTCCATCACTTGTAAACGCAAGCACATCTTCTACATCAAGCTCAGCGACGACGCTACTAAACGCGTTATCTTCTAGCAGTGCCTCTACATATATGCCACCGTCTCTTTACACGGTGCTATCCGAACAGGCATCAAAAACAGAGACGACAGCTGCAGCAAAAACAACAGAGGCCGCACCGTCTTACAAAGGCTCTGTCGTGTTCACAGGTCAGCTTGAAGGAGCGAACAAATATAGCGCCATTATCGAAAAAGCTGCAAAGGAATACGATTTAGATCCTAAGCTCATCGCGGCGATTATGAAGCAAGAATCAAACTTTAGTAGCAGCGTGAAAAGCTATGCAGGTGCGACAGGTTTAATGCAGCTTATGCCAGGCACAGCGAAATACGTCGGCGTCAAAAATTCGCTTGACCCAGAGCAAAACATTATGGGCGGTGCGAAATATTTACGCATGATGCTCGATCAGTTCGGCGGTGACGTTACGACAGCACTTGCTGCGTACAACGCCGGCCCAGGCAACGTGAAAAAATACGGCGGCGTTCCACCATTTAAAGAAACACAAAACTATGTTGTAAAAGTAAACAACTACTACAAGTCGTAACGAATTGCTCCATTTTCGGAACAAGTAAATTCGAGCGCTGTCGCAATGCAAATATGTTCGCTTCATTGGCGATGACGTGCAAAGCAACATAAGGCGTGTTTGACGTTTCAACATATACAAAAACTTGTAACAAACGCGCGTTAACAAATTCGTCGCGCTTTCCTCATTTCGTAAACGTGAAACGAAACATTTTCACTACGAAACGATGTACAAAAATAATTCTTTTGAATCACTGCCTTTTAGCGTCTTTGAATGCTAAAAGGCAGTTTGTTTGTATTCCGACAAGTTCGTTGATAGAATGAACGTACAACTTAGTTCAATCCATGTACGCGTCATGCGTATTTCATAAATAAAATGGTTTAAAGGAGCAACACACCTATGACTAGAATTTCTAAAATTCCTTACGAGGAAATTGGTGCTGAGAAGTTATCACAATTAATGCATGCGTTTTACAAGCGCGTCAGTAAGCACCCATTGCTAATTCCAATCTTTCCAGAAGATCTTTCGGAAACGATTCGTAAGCAAATTCAATTCCAGACGCAATACTTAGGTGGTCCTAACTTGTTTACTGAGGAGCACGGTCACCCGATGATGCGTGCACGACATATGCATTTCAACATTACACCAGACCGCGCACAAGCTTGGCTCGAATGCATGGCTAGTGCAATGGATGATATCGGTTTAGATGGGAAGTTCCGTGAAATTTATTATAAGCGCCTTGTTATGACAGCGCATCATATGATCAACGCGCCAAATGAGGAAGAGGAGGGGTTGTAGTGACGCATGTTCAATTACTAACGGAGCAAGCAACATCCTCACAATCGTTGCATAAACCTTTAGAGTTATACATTTTCATTGACCCATTATGTACAACTGCCGTCGACATGCAATGTATCGTTCGCAAGCTACAAGTACAATACGAACAATACTTCACATGTCGCTTCATTTTAAGTACGAAGCTTGCGTCATTAAACTGCATCGAAGAAAAAACGAAAGGCTGCATTTCCGGACAAGACGTCGACGTGAAGCACCCTGTATTACCTTCTGTCGCAGTAAAAGCAGCTGAGCTTCAAGGTAAACGAGCGGGCTTACGCTTTTTAACGAAGCTGCAAGAATGTTTAATGTTAAAGCAAAAAAACTTACAATCGTACAATACATTGCTTGAAATTGCACAACAATCACAGCTCGATATGCAGGAATTCCGCAACGACTTTGGCTCAAAGGAAGCAGCACATGCTTTCCAATGTGATCTACATATCACAAACGAAATGGACGTAAGCGAGCTGCCAACGATTGTCTTTTTCAACGAATGCATTGAAGATGAAGGCTTGAAGGTAAGCGGCTTATACACATACGAAGTGTACGAGCACATTTTATCAGAAATGCTCAACGCCCCGCTCATCCCAAATCAGCCACCGCCAGTCGAGGAGCTACTTGGACGCTTCCATAGCTTATCGACGCAAGAAATTGCCGCGATGTACAATTTAACAGAAGCTGCGGCTGAACGAGAAATGAAAAAGCGCATGCTTCAACAAAAGGTCGAGCGCACACAAGCAAATGACGTCACACTTTGGCGCTTAAAGCATGCATAAAAAAAAGCTAGAGAAGCCGTTCTCTAGCTTTTTTCGTCGTCTATGCGCTAAAATAATACGTAAAGGGGGAATTTTCATGCACGAAACACCAATTTATGTACGATTTTGCGAAACGGATTTACTTGGGCATACGAACAATACGAGCTACTTCTTTTATTTTGAGGAAAGTCGCGTGAAGTTTTTAAATAGCGTCGCACCGAGCAAAGATGTGGACGTTCAGTTCGTCGTAGCGCGTATTACGTGTGACTACATACAACAAAGCTATGCAGGCGACGAACTCATCGCACGCACGTCTGTATCAAATGTCGGCTCTAAAAGCTTCACACTGCGTCAGGAAGTTGTAACACAAGCACGTGACGTTATTGCAGCTGGCGATTGCGTCGTCGTTTGCTTTGATCCAAAAACGCAGCGCTCTGCCGCAATTCCAGAATCGCTGCGAAACGAGCTAGAGCAGCACTTAATTCATAGCTAAGTAACGCCGTAAATATAACAAAACCTTGACGAAAACAACTCGTTTCGTCAAGGTTTTTCTTTTTTATGTATGTTTTCTTAAATGAATTATTATTACAAAAAAATAAAAGAGGATCTTCAAGCCTCGACAGAATGAAGACCCTCTTTTCACAAAGGGGATGGGAGAAATGTTCACGATCAAACAAAGGGGTGTATGTTTGGTTTGTGATTTATTTCACAGTGACTACTCTAACATGTATTACGTATGGACGCAACCACTTACATTCGTTTTCACAAATCTGTCAAATAGAAAGCGATTTCACTCATTTAGCGGAGTTGTTTCTCTTGTGAAATTATTTATTATTCATTTTGTAAAACGGGTTACATAATCAAGCAAAAAGATATATCACAAAAACAATAACAATAACTTTACGCCTCAAAGCAGAAAAAAGCTACACGTTCGCACATGCAGCTTCTTTCAACGTACTTATTCACCTAATAATAACGCTTCTAGCTCATTTAGCTTTTCTTCAAACACTTTACATGCATCGATAATCGGCTGTGGTGAACTCATGTCGACACCTGCTGCTTTTAGCACGTCGATTGGGAAATTCGAGCAGCCTGCCTTTAAGAAATTGTTAATGTACTTCTCAACTGCTGGTGCACCTTCATCTAAAATTTTCTTCGATAGTGCTGTCGCCGCAGATTGCCCTGTTGCGTATTGGTACACGTAGTAGTTGTAGTAGAAATGCGGAATGCGCGCCCACTCAAAGCCGATTTCTTCGTCGACAACTATGTCGTCACCGTAATACTTTTTGTTTAGCGCGTAATATTCCTCCGTTAGCTTATCGGCTGTTAACGGTACGCCGTCTTGGTCAAGCGTATGCATTAAATGCTCAAACTCGGCAAACATCGTCTGACGGAATACAGTGCCGCGGAAGCCATCTAACCAGTGATTCAATAAATAAATTTTCTTTTCTTTATCATCAATCGTATTTAATAAATGCTCAAACAATAACTCCTCGTTACATGTCGACGCAACTTCTGCAACGAAAATTGAGTAGTCGCCGTATACGTATGGCTGTGATGCGCGCGTGTAATAACTATGCATACTATGCCCAAACTCATGGGCAAGTGTAAATAAGTTATTGACGTTATTTTGCCAGTTCATTAAAACGTACGGATTCGTGCCGTATACCCCTGACGAATACGCACCGCTGCGCTTCCCTTTATTTTCAAGCACGTCGACCCAGCGATTGTCTAAGCCGTGCTGCACGATGTTTTGATATTCTTTACCTAATGGCGCAAAGCTATCAACCATCACCTTTTTCGCCTCGTCGTACGTGTATTCCATTTCCGTTTCTGCAACGAGTGGCGCAAATAAATCGTACATGTGTAGTTCATCAACACGTAGCACCTTTTTGCGTAACGCGACGTAACGATGCAGTAAATGTAAATTGTCGTTAATCGCTTGCACGAGCTGGTCGTACACTTCTTCTGGAATGAAGTTGTTCGACAATGCGGCGTGACGTGCTGAGCTGTAGTTGCGAATACGTGCTGTCGCATTAGCTCCTTTTACTTTACCTGAAAGCGTTGCGGCAAACGTATTTTTTAAGCTGCCGTACGTTTCATATACTGCTTTAAAGGCACGCTCACGGAAAGTACGATCGGCGCTTTCTAACGCTGTAATGAAGTTGCCGTGCGTAATTTGGAAGTCTTCCCCTTTATCATCTTTTACGACTGGGAACGTTAAATCCGCATTGTTTAACACCGAATACGTATTGCTTGATGCACCGCGCACTTCGCTTAGCTGCGCCATTAACGCTTCCTGCTCTGCTGGTAAAATGTGCGGACGTGCCAGTAACGTCTCCTTTAACGATTGACGGTATACTGCTAGCGCCTCGTTATCGTTTACAAATTGTTCAATAACCGCTTCGTCCATATCCATAATTTCCGGTGTAATGAAAGAAAGCGCTGCCGATGCTTTTGATGCGAGTGCATTTGCGCGTGATTCAAGCGCTTGGTACGTGCTATTCGTCGTATCTTCATCGTTACGCATATGCGCATACACGTACAGCTTTTGCAGGCGGCTGCTCACTTCCTCGCTATATTGCAGCACTGCTAAAAATTCATCCGCGCTATTAGCTAAACGCTTTTCATATGTCGCTGCTTGCTCGACTAATGCAGTAATCGCTTCAAACTCCTCGTTCCACGCATCGTCTGTAGGGAAAATATCCTCTAAGCGCCACGTTAATTCCTCTGGCACATCTTGTCGTAATAATACGTCCTTTGCCATATACAAAACCCCTTTAATTATATTGTTTCGGAAACCGAATTACTTAGTTCATTTTCTCAATTATTGCGCTGCGGTGCAACTATTTTGTCATACATCGCCTGAAATAATACCGCTTCGTTTGCTGGTGTCGTCATTACAATGTCCTCATATACATACAACGCTTGGCGACTGCGGGTACATAGCTGCTCGATGCCGCTAAACGTACAAAAATGCGCCTCGTCCTGACGAATTGTTTTGTTATAGTGCGCGCGCCAAATGACGTAATATAGCTGCCAATCAACAGGTGGGATCGGCAACGCATGCGCATACGGTACGTAAATGCCAACGTAAAATGGAATGCGCATAATGCCTCCGTAATACGTATAAGCAAGCTGCAATACGTTATCCTGTACCCCTTCCTTACTAAAACGTAACCGTTGTAGCAGCATTCGCTCGCGCATATGTTGCTGCTTTTGGCATAGCTGTATAAATACGTCGTTCGAAATCGGTGTCGGGGCATAAAACGGAAATTGCTGCTCATGTATTGGCATATGCATAACATACGCATAAAACTTCGTCGTGCTCAGCTGCATCGCGTAGCTATAATAAATAAACGCTTCCTCTTTCGGTGAGAGCGTTATGCAATATGCTAGCCCGTCTTTCATTTGTAAGCATGCTTTCTCGAGCTGTGAGAGCGAAATGATTTGCCAGCCAAGCTTTTTATGCCGCGTTACCGGAATCCAAATCGGCACGTAGCCTTGTCGTGTGTAGCCATCTGTTCGCTCGACAAGCCGCTCATATGAAATGGCACTGCACTGAAATTCAATCGCATACTGTGCTGCTCGTACGTCGGGGCGCTGCTGCAAAATGCGTACGTACGGCTCAAGCTCCACGTCTTGCATAAAGCGTTGAAAAAAGGCATATAGCTGCGCCTTCCCTTGTAAATGCTGCGCCGATTCCCGCTCGCTAAACCCCGCCTCACAACTTGCTTGTCGATGCGCAAAATGAGCGAGCTTTTGATGCTCTACCTTTAAAATGACCGGCTCGTCACAGCACGGGCAGACGAACGTTTCACTTTGACGAAGCGTGCGCAAAATGTCCTTCGTGTAATCGAGCGTGCATAATAGCTGTCCATTGTTTTTTGCTACAAACATCATTCATCACCTCACCTGTTACTTTGCCGCATTTGTGAGGTAATCGCGATCGTTCGTATGAAATTTAAATTTTGGACATAAAAAAACCAGTTAAAGGCATGTTCCTTTAACTGGCTCGTTATTATGCAAAGTATTGTAAAACCGTTTCGATACAGTTGCCATCCATAATGCGATCGCCGTATTCTGCTAGACGATGCTTCGTTAATTGAGACAGCTGCGCGTATTCGTTAACGATTGATACGATGTCCATAATGTTTTGCTCTACTTGCTCGATCATTACGTAATACGTACCTTCAAATTTATATAAAGTCGTTGTCATCGGCACTGCTTGTAAACGCTTTGCAATCGCAATAATATCATCAAATTGCTGCAGGCGGAAAACCGCATATTGCTGCTTTACAACGGCTTCAGCCATCGTGTCTTTAAATTCTGCTATTGCACCCATGCTATTGCTTAACGCCTCTTCAACAAAGCGTTCAAAGCCTTGGTCATTTTCGCTTATCATTGGTGAATCTTCTCGATCAGATGTGCGCGTTACAACAACTTCAATACCTGTCTCTGCAGCATTCACATGAATCCAAATCGCGCCTTCTAATTCAAAATCAGCTTCTTCCCCAATTTCCTCGATCATATCCCAGAATAGCTGCTCTCCTTTGCCACGATTGTACCAAATTTCTTCGCGGCTATATCCACGCTCTTCAATATCATCATATGAAATGTAAAGCTTCAAAGTATACTCATTCACACGTTCGATGTCCATAACAAACACATCTCCCCTCTATTCCTAGCTTAGATGTTTTTTTCTCTAGGTTTATTCTTTTATTTTATGCTGTTTCGAATGAAAAAGGAAATAAATCATCTTACTTCTGTTGTGATACTTGCTAGTTTAGAGGACACCTATAAAATAAGCAAGTGAAAACGAACAATTAACTGAACATTTGAATAGTTTTAACCTATGTGCCGATACGCGATTGCACTGGCCATTCACATATTGCGGCTTATGTTTGCAATTACTCGAGTCAAAAAAATATATGCTCGTTCGGTTACTCATTGCACATGAACTTCTTTAGCTGTGCAGCGAACATGACATTCGTTACGAAAGTGATTGTTGTGTAGTGACGCTCATTTCCTTCTTCAAGCCGTCTCGCTACTTAATACGACAATAAGCATTGATTTACATTTTGCTCGATAAAAGTCGTGCATCAACATACATATCGTTTTAACGCACAAAAAAAGAACGATCCACAGCTTAGGAGCGCTCTTTACAATCATCGATTAATTGACCATACGCTGTGCTTCTTGTAATTGGTATGCGCGTACTTTGCGCGGTAAGAAGCGACGAATTTCATCTTCGTTATAGCCTACTTGCAGACGTTTTTCATCTAAAATAATCGGGCGGCGTAATAATCCTGGATATTCTTGGATTAATTCATATAAACGCTGTAACGATAAGCTCTCTACGTCGATGTTTAGCTTTTGGAAAACTTTTGAGCGCGTTGAAATAATTTCATCCGTGCCATCTTCTGTCATACGTAAAATTTCTTTAATTTCACTTAACGTTAATGACTCTGAAAAAATATTGCGCTCTGTATATGGAATGTCATGCTCTTCTAACCATGCTTTCGCTTTTCGACATGATGTGCAGCTAGGTGATGTAAATAAAGTAACGATCATGTAAAACACTTCCTTTCAAATATAATACAACAAGCGTGTTGATTTGCCATTCAACTGGCATTTCGCGTATTGCGGATCCATGCCACTCAAATGCAGCTTTCATCTAAGTTTCGCTACTGAAAACAAGCAATTCAGCTGTATAAAAATGGCGAATCAACAGACGTGATAATACAATTTATTTCGACCTACATTATAATTAATCTAAAATAATTATATTTCTATTATACAACATCATCGTTATTTTTAATAGACTATTTTACGAAATTATGATTCAATATTCAACTCATTTTAATCGTTTTTTAGCTCGTATAAACATTTTTCCGCTAATGATAAATGAACACTTAAAGTTGATCGATTTCAAGATGTATACGCCGCCGTAAGCTACTTTATAACTTCCCATTTATAGCACAATGTAAACATGTCGACATTATTATTTTTTCTCACTTAAAATATGCTAATTGAGAATTAACAATTACTATACGCCTATGTACTAGGTCATTTCGCAGTTGCAACGACGCGTTTTTTTTTATATAATTTTTGGCAAATACATTTTAGCAACGGTGAAGAAGAATAGTACATAAAGAGACGCGGATTAGAGAGTTTATGGGTGGTGTAAATAAACAACGCGCTTTATCGAATGGGCTTCGGAGTTCGTGCGGTGAAATTAACAGTAGCTGCATGCGTACATCTCACGTTACGAGACAAAGTGGTTAGGAAACTAACAAGCTGGGTGGTACCGCGGATTTAAACATCATTCGTCCCTTTTTCGAATAGGGAGCGTGATGTTTTTTTATTTGTTCAATTTTAAGTTGCTCTCGCTTACGAGGCAGGCTTTCCGCGGGCGTGGCTTGAGCCTCCTCGCTGCATACGCAACTGCGGGGTCTCAAGTCTCACGCTATTCCCGCTGGAGTCCGCCTCGTGCTCCGAGCAACTACTACGTCGCTACATATTCCAAAATGTAGGCGGCGAAATAAAGAACTTTATTTGAAGGAGGACATTTCACATGACAACAATCTTTTCAGGCGTACAGCCAACAGGAACAATTACGCTCGGCAACTACATCGGTGCGATTAAACAATTCCCTGCACTACAAGACGAGGGCGAGGCAATTTACTGCATCGTTGACCAACACGCCATTACAGTGCCACAAGACCGCTTAGAGCTACGTAAAAACATTCGCAGCTTAGCAGCAATGTACATCGCAGTCGGCATCGATCCACAAAAATCGACGCTGTTCATTCAATCAGAGGTGCCAGCACACGCACAAGCAGGTTGGATTTTACAGTGCGTTGCGTCAATCGGTGAGCTAGAGCGCATGACGCAGTTTAAAGACAAATCAAACGGCAAAGAATCGGTTTCAGCGGCACTATTAACGTACCCACCATTAATGGCCGCGGACATTCTTTTATACAACACAAACATCGTTCCAGTCGGCGATGACCAAAAGCAGCACATCGAATTAACGCGCGACTTAGCGGAACGTTTTAACAAGCGCTACAACGATGTTTTAACGATTCCAGACATTCAGCTACCAAAAGAAGGTGCACGCATTAAGTCATTGCAGGAGCCGACGAAAAAAATGTCTAAATCAGACCCGAACACGAAGGCGACAATTCGTCTGCTCGATACACCGAAAGAAATCGAGAAAAAAATTAAGTCTGCGGTGACGGATTCTGAAGGCATCGTGAAATACGACACTGAAAACAAGCCAGGCGTATCAAACTTATTAACGATCGAGTCAGCGTTAACAGGTGCGACAATTGCCGAGCTTGAGGCGAAATACGACGGCAAAGGATACGGTGACTTTAAAGCAGGTGTTGCACAGGCGGTTATCGAGCATTTAGCACCAATTCAAGAGCGCTACTATGCGTTAATCGATTCACCAGAGCTTGATGACATTTTAGACGCAGGCGCAGCGAAAGCAAATGCGATTGCGAACAAAACGCTAAAGAAAATGGAAAACGCGATGGGCTTAGGGCGTAAACGTAAGTAACAACGATCAATAACGAGCGGCTTGTGAAAGGAATAATGCGCGAGTTGATCGACGTAGGGCGCGACTTCTGCGGGAACAGCGCGAGCGGAATATCCATTTTTTCGCGCAGCGGAAAAATTAGATGGAGCCGCGCCCGCGAAAAGCGTCGCCCGATACGGAGTCAACTCGCGTATACATATACAGAAAACAAAGCATCGGCGAATGGTTCATTCACTGATGCTTTGTTTCATTTATCATATATTTTACACGCGCTTAAATAATAATGACGCGTTATGTCCACCGAAGCCGAGCGAATTGCTCATCGCATAGTCTACTTGCTGCTGTCGCATCGCATTTGGCACGTAGTCTAAATCACACGCTGGGTCTGGCTCTTGTAAATTCATCGTCGGTGGTAGCTTCCCTTCTTTTAACGCAAGTACGGTGAAGATCGCTTCAATCCCGCCTGCTGCACCGAGTAAGTGACCTGTCATCGATTTCGTTGAGCTTACTGCTAAATTGTACGCATGCTCACTGAATACAGATTTTATTGCTTGTGTTTCGTATAAATCGTTGTACGGTGTGCTCGTACCATGTGCGTTAATGTAGCCTACTTGCTCTGGTGCTACGCCGCCGTCTGCAAGCGCCTGCGCCATCGCACGTGCTGCCCCTTCGCCTTCTGGTGCTGGTGCTGTAATGTGATATGCGTCACCTGTTGCACCGTAGCCGAGCACTTCCGCATAAATCGTTGCACCGCGCGCAATCGCATGCTCGTATTCTTCTAAAATGACGATGCCCGCTCCTTCGCCGATTACGAAACCGTCGCGATTTTTGTCGAATGGACGTGATGCTGTTGCGATGTCTGTGTTAAATGATAACGCCGTACTCGCACAGAAGCCTGCAACTGCCATCGTCGTAATTGGCGCCTCTGCACCACCTGTAATCATGACGTCCGCATCGCCGCGCTCAATCACTTTAAACGCATCACCAATTGAGTTCGTCCCTGATGCACACGCCGTTACGCTACATGAGTTAATCCCTTTTGCGCCGAAGTGAATCGATACTTGACCTGATGCCATATCAGGAATCATCATCGGTACGAAAAACGGGCTAACGCGTCGCACACCGCGATCTAAAAACGTGCGGAATTGCTGCTCAAACGTTTCCATGCCGCCGATACCTGAGCCGATCCATACGCCGACACGGGCTGCATTGTGTTCGTTAATGTCTAGCTTTGCATCTGCTACTGCTTCGATCGCTGCGCCAAGTGCGAACTGCGTGAAGCGGTCCATTTTGCGCGCTTCTTTTTTGTCGATCCAATTTTCAATTGAAAAGTCTTTTACTTCTGCTGCTACTTTTGCAGGAAATTGCTCTGCATCTAAACGCGTTAACGGACCGACACCGCTTTTGCCTGCTAACACCGCTGACCATGTTTCCTTCGCTGTATTTCCTACTGGCGTCACTGCGCCTACCCCTGTTACTACTACACGTCGTTTCATTTCCATTGTCCCCCTATTTTATAATCCCCAGCGCATTGCGATTGCGCCCCAAGTTAAACCGCCACCAAAACCGACCATCACAAGCACATCATCGTCTTGAATCGTGCCTTTTTGTAGCTCCTCATACAGCGCTGTGCCGATTGATGCGGCTGATGTGTTGCCGTACTTTTGAATCGTCGTCGCCATTTTCTCAGCAGGTAGCTGCAAGCGTTCTCTAGCCGATTCCATAATGCGAATGTTCGCCTGATGCGGAATTAAAAACTGCACATCTTCTTTCGTTAAACCTGCTTTATGTAACACGTTTAACGATGATTCACCCATTTGACGAACGGCGAACTTGAATACTTCGCGTCCGTTCATCGCAATGTGCTGTGCATCGTCTAAATATAAATGTTTGCCACCGCTACCGTCTGACCCAAGCTCAAACGATAAAATGCCGCGCCCTTCACTTACTTTACCGATCACGACTGCACTTGCACCGTCGCCGAACAGAACGGCTGTGTTGCGCTCCTCCCAGTCAATAAACTTCGATAGTTTTTCAACACCTACTACTAATATATAGTCATACGTATTTGTTTCGATAAATTGCTTCGCTGTAATGATGCCGTACATGAAACCTGCACATGCAGCCGATACGTCCATCGCTGCTGCCCCTGTTGCACCGATTGCTTCTTGTACTTGGCATGCGACGCTCGGAAATGCACGGTCTGGTGAAACAGTCGCCACTAAAATTAAACCGATTTGATGCGCTTCAATATTCGACTTTCCAATCGCTTCCTTTGCCGCAGCGATCGCCATATGTGACGTATCTTCCCCTTCTGCTGCGAAGTGACGTGCTTCGATCCCTGTGCGCGAACGAATCCATTCATCCGATGTATCAAGCATTTGCTCTAAATCAGCATTCGTTACACGCTTTTGCGGCACGTAGCTTCCTACACCGATAATGCCTGCTAATTGCGTCATATATGTTAACCCCTTTGTAAGTAAATATTAGTACTTGGTCTTAATTATAACGAATCGTTTTCAAAATTCAATAAAAACTTTATAGCCGATCGCTCGACAACGGTCATTCCTCAACTTATACTAACTGTAAATATGTACGTCGTGTGGCATTTTCCACGTGAAAATTATGCATATTCGTGCAATACAAAAAAGTTGTTTTTCTTTCCTTATTTCCTATGGTATTATAGGAGAGGTGTAATATTATTACGGTACTAATCAATACTAACAGAGGTGAAATTGATGCAATATATCATGACATTTGTCTGGTCATTCATCCTAGTGACGATGTTAAACTATGTAGTTTCAGCAGTATTAAGCGTAGATTTTAACTTCCAAGCTGGCGCAATCGTTTCAGTTGTATTCTCGATTTTAATTTTCGCAATTGCAGCTGTTATTCCAAACGAGCCAACACCAGACCATCATTAATAAAAAAAGCGATGCAGATTAATCTGCATCGCTTTTTTTATATGCTGGAGTTATTGTCTATTGCACTTCGCTTTCTTCATTCATCTATACATGGAGATGGCTTCGCGCTTGCTTGCGGACGCTTTTCTGGGGGCATGGCTTGAGCCTGTAGTCTCAAGCTCATGCGTCTGCGATTACTCGACGCAAAAAAACATTTGCTATTCCCCTAGAAGTCGCCGCTTCACGCGCTACGCCATTTAAGTATGAAAACTCATTTGTGCGACATAGTTCAACTGCCGCTTCGAACAATGAGTAACCGCGAGCCGTATCGCCTTACACTAAAAAAACGCGCTCACCCGAAGATGAACGCGCTGTAAAACTTATTTCGTTGCGATAATTTGTCCGTCTCGTAAAGCTACCGTTAACGTCTCGCCTGGCACGACGTCTCCTTTTAATAGCTCGCGTGCGACAGCTGTTTCGATATAGCGTTGTACGAAGCGGCGCAGTGGTCGTGCACCAAATTGTGGGTCCATGCCTTCTTGTACGACGAAATCGAGTACTGCCGGCTCAATTTCAACCGTAATTTCTTGCTCTGCGACACGGTCCACAAGCTGCTGCACATATTTTGCTGCAATGGCGTGGAAGTGCGTTTGATCTAATGCGTGGAACAGCACGATGTCGTCCATGCGGTTGAGCAGCTCTGGCTTAAAGTGTAAACGCAGCGCCTGCATCACTTGCGCTTCTACTGCCGGGTCGTTAATGTCGCCGTCCATTAAAAATTGTGAGCCGATATTTGACGTTAAAATAACGACCGTGTTGCTGAAGTTCACTAAGCGACCTTGGCTATCGGTAATGCGTCCGTCATCTAAAATTTGCAGTAAAATGTTCGCTACGTCTGGGTGCGCTTTTTCAATTTCATCAAGCAGCACAACTGAATACGGGTTGCGACGTACTGCTTCCGTTAGCTGACCGCCTTCTTCGTAACCTACGTAGCCTGGAGGTGCTCCGACTAAGCGTGACACACTATGCTTTTCCATATACTCAGACATGTCGATGCGAATGAAATGTTCCTCTGAATCAAATAACTGTGCAGCGAGTGCTTTTGCGAGCTCCGTTTTACCAACACCTGTTGGACCGAGGAATAGGAACGAGCCAATCGGTTTTGTCGGGTCTTTAATGCCTGCTCGCGCTCGCCATACCGCCTCTGTTACGAGCTGCACCGCATTGTCTTGCCCTACGACGCGCTCTTGTAGCGTTTCTTTTAAGCGAAGCAGCTTCTCACGCTCTCCTTCGACAAGCTTCGTTACTGGAATGCCTGTCCAGCGAGAGACGATGTTTGCCACTTCCTCCGCCGTTACTTCCTCACGTAAAATGCGGTTGTCGCTCGTTTCCGCAATTTGCTTTTCAAGCTCCGCGATATCGGCTTCAAGCTTCGGAATTTTACTATATTGTAGCTCGGCTGCTTTATTGTAATCGCCGCGCATTTGAGCGTCGTCTGAGTCGCGGCGTAGTTTATCAAGCTGCTCGCGCTTTTTTTGTAACGTTTGAATGCCGTCTTTTTCAAGCTTCCATTGATTGCGCATGCCTTCAGATGATTCTTTTAGTTTCGCTAGCTCATCGCGTAGCTTCTCAAGACGTTTTTTCGACGCGTCGTCTTTTTCTTTCTTTAACGCTTGCTCCTCGATCTCAAGCTGCATGATGCGTCGTGTTACCGCATCGAGCTCCTGTGGCATCGAGTCAATTTCGGTACGAATCATCGCGCACGCCTCGTCGATTAAATCGATCGCTTTGTCTGGTAAAAAGCGCTCGGTAATGTAGCGGTCTGAAAGCTGTGCTGCTGCTACGATGGCACGGTCATGAATGCGCACACCGTGATGAAGCTCGAAACGTTCCTTTAAGCCACGTAAAATCGAAATTGCATCTTCTACAGACGGTTCGCGCACGAGCACTTGTTGGAAGCGTCGTTCAAGCGCTGGGTCCTTTTCGATATACATGCGATACTCATCAAGCGTCGTCGCACCGATACATTTTAGCTCGCCGCGTGCAAGCATCGGCTTTAACATGTTGCCCGCATCCATCGCGCCGTCTGTTTTCCCTGCTCCGACAATTGTATGAATTTCATCGATAAATAAAATGATGCGTCCGTCTGCATCCTTTACTTCCTTTAAAACGCCCTTTAAACGCTCCTCGAACTGCCCACGATAGCTCGCACCAGCAATGAGCGCTGACATATCAAGCTCGTACAATACGCAGTCCTTTAAGCCTTCTGGAACGTCACCTTTAACGATGCGCTGTGCTAACCCTTCAACGATTGCCGTTTTACCGACACCTGGCTCACCGATTAATACCGGATTGTTTTTCGTTTTGCGCGATAAAATGCGAATGACGTTGCGAATTTCCTCGTCGCGTCCGATGACTGGGTCCATCTTGCCGTTTTTTACTTCTTCTATTAAGTTGCGTGCAAATTGCTCTAAAGGTTTGCCGTTATCTGTTTGTGTGAATTGCATAATAAAGTCCTCCTCTAAAAAGTTTGACCATCTTTGACTAATTTGATTATATGACGATGCTTTTGTTTTTGCAAAGAATTGCACACATTTTTTGCACAAAAAAATGAGCCCATTTATTGGACTCATCTCGTATAGTAATTAACGTACACCTAATGCCATTTTCGCATAGCGGCTCATCATATCTTTTGACCAGCCTGGCTGCCAAACGATGTTCACTTCTGTATCTTTTACTTCTGGTAATTCAGAAAGCGCTGTTTTTACTTGATCTACAATTACTGGTCCAAGTGGGCAGCCCATTGACGTTAATGTCATCGTGACAGTAGCTAAACCTGCATCGTCTAAATCTACATCATATACTAAACCTAAGTTTACGATGTCAATGCCTAACTCAGGGTCAATTACGTTTTCTAAAGCACTCATCATGCTGTCTTTCATATCTTGATCAATCATGTGAAAAGCTCCCTTCTCTCTATCCATTTAGGCTGTTTCAAACCTGTTCGTGTGTAGCTCTATCATATCAAATGTACGCGGTGCTTGCCACTTAGCTGTTTGAAAATGCTGTATTTTTGCCAAAACGTACAGCACATGCATCGTTTTTTTGACGAAATGTACGAACAGCCGTAAACTAAAAAGATATGGAAGGGAGATTTGTATGCAAAAGCACTTAGTCGTACTTGATTTAGACGGTACGTTATTAACAAACGATAAAACAATTGCGCATCAAACGAAACAAACACTATTACAAGCAAAGGATGAAGGTCACCACGTTATGATTGCGACCGGACGACCGTACCGCGCGAGTGCACCATTTTATGAGGAGCTCGGTCTCGTTACACCGATCGTCAACTTTAACGGTGCATTTGTGCATCATCCATTTAATACAAACTGGCAAACGTTCCACCAGCCGATCGATTTATCGGTCGTGCACGATGTCGTGTCGTCCATTCATGCGTATGAATACGAAAATTTACTCGCTGAAATTAAGGATGATGTGTACATTCACCGAGAAGATGACTGGATGTCGCCATTATACGCTATGGGCAACCCGCTCGTTCGCATTGGCGATTTACGCGACACATTGCCTGCCGATCCAACATCGCTACTCATTTCAGCTAATGAAATAAATGTGCCGATCATTCGCAACCATTTACAAGCAGTCCATGCAGAGGTCATTGAGCATCGTCGCTGGGGCGCACCTTTTCCGCTCATCGAAATCGTTAAAAAAGGTTTAAACAAAGCGGTTGGCATCGACTTAGTCGCCAAGGAGCTCGGCATTCCGCGCGAGCGTATTATCGCATTTGGAGATGAAGATAATGACCTTGAAATGCTCGAGTATGCAGGCGTCGGTGTGGCAATGGGGAACGCGATCGATTGTGTTAAAAATATCGCAAATGAAATTACATTATCGAACGAAGAAAATGGAATCGCCGTCATATTGCAGGAGCGCTTAAAACTTTAACTAACGAAATGCGTTAATTAGCCCATTCATATTGAATCGATATAGCTCGATGAAAACGTTTTAGTGATGAAGCACGAGCTTGAACTGAGCTTTCGATGCGAACATGATTGCTAATTAACATATGTAATGAGTGACCCACGTCTTGAAGGGAGAAAAACTGTATGAGGCTATTTGCAGATAGTGGCTGTGATTTACCACTCGCATTTTTACAAGATTATAACGTCACATTGTTCCCGCTCGTCGTCGAATTAAACGGCAAAACGTATCGTGACATGCTCGACATTCGCGCTGAAGAAGTGTACGATGCCATTCGTGAAGGCGCAACACCGCGCACGCATCAAACACCGTCAAACATTTTATATGAAGCGTTCCACAAGCTAGCGATGAGCGAAGAGGACGGTGTATACATTACATTTTCGAGCAATTTATCTCGTATGTATGAGGAAGCTGTCAACATTAAACAGCAGCTCATTCAACAATATCCAAACTTTCAGCTAGAAATTATCGATTCACAATGCGCATCGCTCGGCTACGGCTTGCTCGTCGATAAAGCAGCACGCATGAATGAGGAAGGCTATTCGACGTGCGAAATTGTGAAGGAAGTCAAGCGCCGTATGGAAAGCATGGTGCAGCTGCTCGTTGTCGATGATTTGCGCTACTTAGCAAAAGGCGGTCGCCTATCAAAAGCAGGTGCATTCGTCGGCGAGTTGCTGTCGATCAATCCGATTTTTGAAATGAAAAACGGGAAATTGATTGAAATTGAACGTGTACGCGGTCGCCAAAAAGGGATGCAGCGTATGCTCGATTTACTCGAAGTGCGATGCACGAATTTGAGCAATCAAGTTATTTGCATTAGCCATGCTGATGACGTAACATTCGCTGCCGAGCTGAAAAAAGTCGTGGAGACGCGCTTTCGTCCACGCAAAGTTGGCATCGCAATGATCGGTTCTTCAATTGGCTGTCATACAGGACCTGACGCGATCGCTTTATTTGCGCTCGACGAATCATACTATACGCATATTGAACATCATTTATAATACAAAAAGGGGAGCACGACCGTCACTTGGACGATCGCACTCCCCTTTCATATGCCGTTATTATTTAATTGGCTCTTCTGCTGTTAACTGTACATCTTCTAAACCTAAATCAGTTGTGTAGTCGATTGAGAAGTTTTTCACACGTTTGTTTACTGGTGTAATTTCTAAACGGTTGTTCATTGGGATTACTGGCGCTTCTTCAGCCATTAATTCTTCCCAAGCAAGTAATTTCTCTTTACGGAAGTCCGCATCGAATGCTTCTGGAGAATCGATTGCTACAAGTAGCTCTTGAGATTCTTCTGTTGCAAAGCGAGAGAAGTTAAACGCTGCATCGTTAGAGTATAACCCCATTGGAGATGGGTTCGTACCTGTACCCCATGCACCCATGAAAATGTCGATTTCTGGGTCATCTGCTTGTACTTTATCGTAGAACGCATTGAACTCGATTGAGCGACCTGTCGTTAACGTTACGTTTAAGCCTACATCAGCCCAGTTTTGTAACCAGTATTGTGTAATTTGCTCAGCGATATCGTCACCTGACATCGTCGCTAAACGAATTTCTAATGGATTGCCTTCTTTATCTTCACGGATACCGTCACCGTCTTTATCAACGTAACCAGCTTCATCTAATAATTCCATCGCTTTTTCTGGGTCATATGTGTAACCAGGTAAGTCTGCGTTATGGAATGATGCGAATACTGGTGGAATGAATGAGTTTGCACGAGAGCGTAAGCCGTAGTAATAAACATCTGATACTTCTTCAATGTTTAATGCGTAGCCCATTGCTTTACGTAAGTTTTTGTCAGCCATTTTCGCATTTGGATCCATTACTACTTGACCAGCTTCTGTATCCATTTTACCTAGCTTGAAGCCTAAGTAAGTGTATGCAAGCTCTTCACGTGCTAAAATTTCGATGTTTTCTAAGCTTTCGATTTGGTCATATTGTGTTGCGCCGAAGCCAACTGCCATATCATACTCACCGTTTTGTAACGCTACTGCTGCTGAAGATGATGGTACAACTTTTACAACAACGCCATCAAGTTTTGGCTCGCCTTTCCAGTAGTGTTCGTTTTTCACGTACTCTACAGACTCACCAGGAACGATTTTGTTAATTTTGAATGGACCTAATGTTACAGGGTTTAAACGCACTGCATCATGTTCTACTAACTCTGCAACTGGAATGTCCTTAATGATATGTGATGGCTCAGCGTAACCCCAAATACCAGCACCGATTGATGCGATCGCTGGAGAAACTTCTTTTAACGCAATTGTCATCGTTGTTTCGTCAACTTTTGTAATACCTGAAATTGTATCAGCAGTACCTGCATTATACTCTTCAGCACCTACGATATTTTTGAAATCTGCATCGTAACGTACACCTGTGTAATCAGGGTGACCGATAATTTCATACGGTAACATTAAGTCTTCAATTTTAAGCGGCTCGCCGTCAGACCATTTTACGCCTTCGCGAATTTTAATTGTTACAACTTTCGCTTCTTCATCTACTGACATTGACGCAATGCCTTCGTCTGTTGCTAAAAAGTCGCCATCTGTTTCAAAAATTGCATTCGTTGTGTATTCCATTAAGTCTGCATCATAGCCATCTTCATATAATGTCCATGAGAAGATCCCTTGGAACGGAGATTGTGCTACTAATGCAACTTTTAACGTACCGCCTTCGATTGCTTCGTCAGCGTTCGTCGTATCTGTACCTAAAGTAGAACCGATATCTGTGCTGCCTTCATCTGTTTCTTCGTTTGTATTTTCCTCTGTGTCTGTACCTTCGTTTGTTGTTTCCTCTTCATCACCGCAAGCTGCTAATACTAGCATTGAAGATAATGCAAGTGAAGATGCTACTGCCCATTTCTTTTTCGTCATCATATTTGTTTCCTCCCTTTTTATAATTGCCTATATCGTTGGACGCTTAATTTGTCCACTCATGCTATATACTGAACATAATTCACAAAGCATTTCGTGACACTAAGTAATTATGATAGTACCAAAGAAATTGTCATATCGCTACATTTTTTTACAAATAGCAATATATGAAATGTTCTGTACTTTTAGAATAAATGTCTTATACGAGCATATTCAAAACTCGTATAAGAACATTGTAGCATATTATCCTAGACGTTGTTTAGCATCAGCCGAACGACGTAACGCTTGACCAATATAGTTGATGCTTAACATTAATAATAAAATTAAGATTGAAGCAGGTAACCATACCCACCATTTACTCGATAAAACAAGCGGATTATTCGCATAACTTACAAGCGTTCCGAGCGATGGTGTTGATGGTGGTAAACCGAAGCCTAAATATGAAAGCCCCGTCTCTATCCCTACATTACCCGCAAAGTTTAATGTTAACTCCACAATAATGATCGAACTTAAATTTGGCATAATTTTACCAAAAATAATTTTAAAATCGCTCGTACCTAACGTTTTTGAGGCGTTTACGTAGTCGCGCTTACTTTCAGATAACGCTTTTGAACGAACGAGACGCGCTGTTCCCGTCCATAAAAATAAACTCATAATTAACACGAACGTCAACACCGTATATTTCGGAATGATTGTTACGAATACGATGATGATCATTAATTGTGGAATTGTGATGAAGAAATCGATAATACGCATGAACATGTTATCGATAAAGCCACCGTAGTAACCACATAATAAACCGATCACAACGCCTGTTACACCTGTAATGAACGTAATGGCAATCGCGATCGCAATCGAGTTACGAGCCCCGATAATTAACTGACCTAAAATGTCTCGTCCACCTTGGTCAGCCCCTAACCAAAATTTTTCTCCTGGCTCTGCAAACTTTTCGCGCAAGCTTACGCGCATCAGCTCCTGCTGGTCAATCATTGCCGCCCAAATGAAAATTGTCACAATCGCTACAACGAGCGCGATTAATGAAAAGAGCGCAATTTTATCTTTTTTAAACTCTCGAATAATAACCTGCATTCCTGTAGGCGGAGAGCTTACTACTTCTTCTTTCTTATCTAATTGAACCACTGTTTTCACCTCTCCTTAACTTTTTTTAGTACGGCCTATTCAATCCTAATACGTGGGTCAACGATACTCATAATAATATCGGATAATAGACTACCTAATAATGTTAAGAAGCCAAATAGCATTACTAACGCTGTGATAACTGAATAGTCACGTGAACCAATTGACGAAATGAATAGCTGCCCCATACCTGGGAAGCTGAAAATTGTTTCAATGAAAATCGAGCCGCCTAATAAGCCAGTAATCGTAAAGCCTAAAAACGCAGCGATCGGCAATAATGAGTTGCGGAAAATGTGACGCGTGTACACTTTGCGCATCGGAATTCCTTTACTGCGCGCTGTACGTACATAATCTTGTGCTTTCGCATCGATAATTTCCGAACGTAAAAACTGAATGATCGACGTCGTACCTAAAATTGCATACGTAATCGCCGGCAGTAACATGTGATACATTTTACTCCATGCATAGCCGAACGTTCCTGGATCATACTGCACGTCTACTGAGCCACCAGTTGGGAACCAGTTGAGCTTGTAGCCGAAGAAGTATAAAAAGATTAATGCGAGTACGAATGTCGGAATCGCATATGTTACGAAACTATAAAGAATAATTGATTTATCTAACGCTGAGTTGCTATAGCGCCCTGCTAATACGCCGAGCGGAATTGCAATAATGTACAGTAAAATAACCGAAATGAATGATAACCAGAACGTGTTTAATGCACGCTCACCGATTAGCTTCGATACTTCCATTTTGTACGTATAAGACTTACCAAAATCCCCTTGCAGCGCATTGCCAATCCATCGTCCGTACTGCTCATACCACGGATCGTTTAGCCCTGCTTTTTCACGCAATTCTTCAATACGTGCTGGGTCTGTGTCTGGCGTGATCGAACCAGTGAACGGGTCACCTGGCATGAACTGCGCCATGACGAAAATTAATAAGCTTAGCACGAAAAGCTGCGGAATCATGACTAAAAATCGACGTAATATCGTTTTCCACATAATTAAAACGCCCCCTTCGCTTTAGCTGCTACTAAGTGACCGTTAGATCCTGCTACTGGCACTAAATCGTATACGCGGCCATTTTCATCGAAGTAATGTTTATGCTCTGCTTGGTAATGCTTCTCCACTTCAATACGTGTGCGTTTACGCTCTGCACGACCGATTGGATTGACATCTGGAATGGCCGATAATAAGCGCTTCGTATAAATGTGCTGTGGATTTTTGTAAATGTCCTCTTTAGAACCTGACTCTACGAAACGTCCACGATACATAATCGAAATGTGATCACACATATGTTTAACGACACCTAAATCATGCGAGATGAATAAGTAGCTTAAGCCGTATTCATTTTGAATGTCTTTCATGAAGTTTAGCACTTGTGCTTGTACTGATAAATCAAGCGCTGAAACCGGTTCATCAGCGATAATTAATTTCGGATTTGTCGCAATCGCACGCGCAATACCTAAACGCTGCTTCTGTCCACCTGAGAACTCATGTGGATATTTTAGCTTCGCGTCCTCTGGCATGCCGACAATCGCTAATAGCTCGCTAATTTTTTTCTCTTCCTCAGCAGGCGTTAAGCTTAAAAAGTTACGAATTGGCTCTTGTAAAATTTCTTTTACGCGCTTACGTGGATTTAAGCTTGAATGCGAATCTTGGAAAATCATTTGAATTTCGCGGTTGTAGCTTGAACGACGATCGCGACGTTTATTCGTTACGTTTTCGCCTTCATAAATAATTTCACCGCTCGAAATTTTTTCTAAGCCGATAATCGATTTACCTGTCGTTGATTTGCCGCAGCCTGATTCGCCAACTAAGCCGTACGCTTTACCGCGCTCGAACTCCATTGAAATGCCATCTACTGCATACACATTATCGACAACTGTATTAAAGAAGCCACCGCGAATTGGGTAGTGCACTTTTAAATCGTTAATTTGCATAAAGCTCATTATGCGTTACCCCCTTCAAAGTGAAAGTTTTGCCAGCACGTACAACGAACATGATGCCCTGGTGCTACTTCATGCAACGTCGGCGTCTCCTCGTGCTCTGACGCTTTCACCCACGGCACGCGCGCTGCAAATCGACAGCCTTGGCGCGGTAAGTTCATAAGCGATGGCACGATACCTTGAATGACGTTTAAACGCTCACCCTCTGCTGCACCCATTTGTGGAATCGAGTTAAATAGTGAGCGTGTGTACGGATGCTTCGGATTTGTAAATAGCTCCTCAACGTCCGCAATTTCAACAATTTGTCCTGCATACATGACGGCAACACGGTCTGCAACTTCCGCTACAACCCCTAAGTCATGCGTAATTAAAATAATGCCTGCGCCTGTTTCATCTTGCAGGTCGATCAACAAGTCTAAAATTTGCGCTTGAATCGTTACGTCGAGCGCTGTTGTCGGCTCATCAGCAATGATTACTTTCGGTTTACACGCAATCGCAATCGCAATGATGACACGCTGACGCATCCCTCCTGATAATTGGTGTGGGAATTGCTTAGCAACACGTGGCGGATTCGGAATACCTACTTGCTCTAAAAGCTCTAATACGCGTGCTTTACGCTCAGCTTTTGACATGCTCGTATGATAAACTAACCCTTCCTCAATTTGGTCGCCAATGCGCATTAATGGGTTTAATGCCGATAGCGGGTCTTGGAAGATCATGCCGATTTCCTCGCCGCGAATTTCATTGAACTCGTCCTCGGTCATTTTCGCTAAATTTTTGCCTTGATATAAAATTTCGCCTAATACGCGCGTTTTATTATGATCGTGTAGCCCCATAATTGACGTCGCTAATGTACTTTTCCCACAGCCTGATTCGCCAACAATTGCTAAAATTTCGTTCTTCTTTAACGTCAGCGATACACCATCAACTGCATCGAAATACGTATCTTTAATTCGAAAGCCTGTGTGCAAATCGTTAATAATTAATAGTTCTTCATTCGTCGTTTTCAAATTGTTGCTCCTTTCAAGCAAGCGGTATGAGAATATTGTGACAATTTCATTTATAAAAAAATCGTCTTCATCGTGCTAAGCCGCTTCCTAAATTTTCAGTCAATTGATCCTACAAAAACACACTGTTACACATTATACCTTTGTCAGAAAGGGTGCGTCAACATAGATGTATGAATTATTCTAACATAATGACATTTTAGTAGTTTATAAGAGGCTTGACAACTAGTTTTTGCGCATTTCAACACTTTAAACTGCTAAATTAATACGTTATTTACTGAATATACAGACAAATTATGTTCGTTTAGCGATAATAAATTTCAGCAAAATAAAATTGATTCGCATAATATTTTGACGTAAATGCCCCATTTATAAAGCGCTATCATTTTTCACTTACGCTTAGTTGTACGTTGTCGGAGGACTAGCAAAAAAAAGCTATGAACCATTTCATTGTACGGTCATAGCTGGAAATTTTTATTATGTGGCTGTCGGTCGTTTCGCTCGGCGTATTAATAGCCAAATGAACGCGATAAAAATCACATACACAAAAGCCATTACCCCCATGTAAGCAACATTAAACCCTTTTTCTTCTTTCACTTGGTATAGCTCAACAATTTCGCGATCGACGACGAGGTTGTATTGCCCTTGCTCATCGACACGTACGATATCTTTTTCAAATAATCCGTGTAGCTCCTTTGACTCATGGAACATCGACGCAGGCACTGCATAGTTTTGTGTCTCACCGGTGTTGTTAATCGCTACGACCCACGTTTCCTCGTCGTTGCTGCGCGTGAACACGATAAAGCCGTCCTGCTCGTGCAGCAATTCAAACGCACCTGTTCGTAGCGCCGCCGATTTGTTGCGCACCGTTTGCACATCGGCAATGTACGAAATAATTTCCTCATCAACTTTAAAATTTTGAATTTGATGTGACTGTGCCGCTGTTGCACCGTTCATCGAAATTTCGGTGCCGTACGTCATCATCGGCACGACCGGCATCGTCAATAGCGCCCCCATTGCGACTTTAATGCGCGTCGGTGGAAACACATTCGCCTCTGCTGCTTTATGCGTTAAACGCGGTGACGTTAACGTATCGACTGCCGCAACGCTCGCTTGCGATGTTACAAGCTGTGCTAGCTCGCTCGTCGGCTGTGACGGCTGCGCGAACATGCGGCTCCAAACGTCCACGTGCGCTTCATTTAATGCCGCATCAACTTGTGCTGTCGTCGCCTCGTTGCTTACAATTTGAATGTTCGGCGTAACGTCTCGCAGCGCCGCAATGATGTCGTTTAACACCGGTGCTGGCACGTTCGTCGTTTCAGTAAAGCGCAGCGCTCCAAATTCATACGTTTGCTGGAACTGAACGATTGCTTCACGTAACGCTGCGACGAACTGTGCATTCGTATAATCCCACTGCACAACATTATCGACTACAGTTCCCCACGTCGGGTGCTGCGCAAGCCATTCATGATTTGCACTGACGCGATTCAAACGCACATCTGGCATGACGCGAATTTGCTTTTTGTGAAATGTTTCGACGACGTGCTGAAGCTCTTGCTGCGTACCGAAATGCGGCTCTAGTTCTGTATATGACGTCACCATGTAGCCGTCATACGTATCCGTCGCAAATACTGAGCCGATTGCCGCTGTCGTAAAGCCGAGTGATTGAATGTAGCTTACCTTTTCCGCTAAGCCCGCAAAATCCCCCCCTGCAAAGCTCGCTGGATTTTGCGTATCAACTTGCTCATCGTTCACAATCGTGCCGTTGAAAAAACGGTCCACGAGCAAGTCGTATATACTTTCATCCTCTATTGCTCGTTCCTGCTGTGCATAGGCAGTCGGCGCTGTCATTGCAAGCGCTCCGATTGCGATACATGCCGCAGCACGACGCAGCGTATGTAGCATTCCCATATCCATATCCCCTTTACGAATTTAGTCTTTTTGTCGCTGAAGTCGCTTCGCTTCGACCATCATAATAATGAAAAATAAAAATAAGCCACCGATAATGACGAGCCACATATGCTACGCCTCCTTTTTCATGATTCAAAAAAAAACCGCGCACCATTGCTGGATACGCGGTTTTAATAAAGGCTAGCCGAAGAAGGCAAAACCTGCTGGAAGCTTGAAGCCGTAGAAAATTGTTACAAGTACAAAAACAACTAATAACGCCATAAATACGCCAGCTGATTTTCCTTTTTGCTTCTTGCCTAATACCATTTCCATCATACCAATTGTTAAAATGGCAAATGTAAACTTAATGTCATATTCAAACGTTGCACGGTACTCTAAATAAAGTGCGACACCTGTGAAAATAGCTAATACGTAAAATAAACGTAACGCCATGTGTACACCTTTTGAATATTTCGAAAATGCTACCGCAAATAGCACGATCATCACTACCCATGACGTAATGTGCGCATGTGTAGTCGTTGTTAAAAAGTCCATCGTTTCCCCACCTCATAATATGTTAGTACATACATCATCGTAACAGATATTAAGTGGTGATTCAAATTGTTGCGAACGTTATTCGAAACGATTTACGAGCGTGCCGATACCTTCAACTGACACTTTTACAACGTCGCCGCTCTTTAAGTACGTTGGTGGGTTCATCCCTTTACCAACTCCTGCTGGCGTACCTGTTAAAATGATGTCGCCTGGCTCAAGCGTTACGTACGTTGAAATTGTTGAAATTAACGTATCAACTTGGAATAACATATTTTTCGTTGATGCATTTTGACGAATTTCGTCGTTTACTTTTGTAACGATCGTTAATGCGTGTGGGTCTGGTAATTCGTCTTTCGTTACAACGTACGGTCCAATTGGGCAAGTGCCGTCTAAGCTTTTGCCTAAGAAGAACTGCTCGTGGCGGTATTGCACATCACGCGCTGAAATGTCGTTTGCGATTGAATAACCGAACACGTAGTCATACGCTAAGTTTTTCGGAATGTTTTTGCCACCTTTACCGATGACGATTGCTAATTCACCTTCATAGTCAAGTGAGTTTGTTTTATGTGCATGCAGTGGTAACGTTTGCTCGTCCGCTGCAATTGTTAATGGTGATTTCGTGAAGACGATTAAATCTTCTGGTGACACGCCGCCCATTTCTGCTGCGTGGTCTGCGTAATTGCGACCTACACAAATGATGTTTTTTGGTGTACGTGGAATTGGTGATAGCCACGTAATGTCTGTAAATGCTCGTTTAAACTGTGCTGGATTTTCATCCTTCGAAGCCGCTTCAACTAATTTACGAATTTGTTCGACGAAGTCTAGCCCTTTTGCCACACCTTCTACCATCGTTTTTGCAAACTCAGGTAATACAGCTAACTGTTCTTGAATAGCAAGAACATCCCATACTGCCTCTTCTTTTTTGACTTTTAGTCCAAATCGAACTTGATCGTTGTAAGTAAATGATAAAAGTTTCATCTCATTAAGCGCTCCTTTTGACTTTTTTTCATCATACCGCAAATCGTCAGAAATTTCCTCATTTTCGCTGAATTATTTTTCTGTATGTCAGTCGTTTCCATATTATCTCTAACGGTCCTTGCGTAAATTTTAAGAAATACAGCTCCGCGGCGATCACTTGCAACACGTAAATACCGACTGCAAGCAATACCATCGATTGCACATCGAGCTTGCCGTACAGCGACGCACCGTAGCTTAGCGCCGTCATGATGACAGACTGCGCAATATACATCGAAAGCGACATTCGCCCGATGCTTGCAAACGGCTTCATTACGTTTAGCATTGCTGGCAACATACAAACGAGCACGATGACACTTGCGTAGCCGATTGCAACGAGCGGGCCACCGATGTACGTTTGCACGTAATAATAAAAATACGTGCTGTCGCTTAACACGAACAAGCTTTTAACGTAAATGCCGACGCCGAGTGTAACGACAGCGAGTGCGAACCAAAATGCTTTTAGTTCGCGCGCACGTTCAATAAGGCGCCATTTTGATGCAGCTGCCCCGATGAGCATGTACGGCAGCAGCGTCGTGAGCCATACGATTGGTTGGAACATGAATGCGAAGTCCTCGCTGCGCTGTGCAAGCTGGTCGCCCCATGAGCCGAGCGTATATGCTGTCACGACGTCTTCAATCGCTTGCAAATCAACGTACGTATCCATTTGCACGCTGCCGTATGTCCAGTAGCCGAGAAACACGAGTGCATATAGCTGCCAGATGCCGTTTATGACGATGGCGCTAACGAGTAACGCAATCGGCTTTAAGCGAATGAACGCAAGCAGCACGAACGCACAAATGGCGTACGCAAATAAAATATCGCCCCACCAAAGTACAACACCGTGCAGCAAGCCGATCACAAGTAAAATCGTGAAGCGGCGCGGCGCAAACGAATAAAATGACGTGCCTGCTTTTACGTATTGCATCGCGACCCCGTAGCCAAACAGCATCGCAAATAGCGGGTAAATGCTGCCTTGTATGTAAATGGCAATGTTTTCGTACGCGACGAGCTCAAACGGACTGCCGCTATACCATGCATATAAGTCAATGTACGGCATCGGTAGTAAAAAGCCGAAGACGTTAATGACTAAAATGCCGAGCAAGCAAAGCCCGCGAATGACGTCGAGTGTATGGATGCGATCGGTGTAAGTTGTGTACAAATCGTTTCACCCTTTCTTCATTCAATGTTTTCTTATTTTTTCATAACTGATATACGTTAACAAGCTGGCCCTCCACATCGAGGCATGCTTTCCGCGGGCTCGGCTCAAGCCTCCTCGACGCTCATAACTCGCGTCTGTGGGGTCTTGAGACACGAGCTATTCCCGCTGGAGTCAGCCTCTCATTCCGTGCCACCCAGTTTTACTTTCGACTTCAAATCTGTTACTACTCATTCTCATTACATGTTCCAAACACCGTTCATCGATGAAAAAAGATTGTGCTAATGTCACAATTCGACTTTTAACACAATCTTCCTTCATATCATAAATTGATGCAACAGATTAATTCATCACAACGGTTTCCCCGTGCTGCACGGCGTAAATGACTTTTTGTGCAACGGTTGCGTTCGTAATGCTTGCGAGTGCTTGTGCATATGTCGCAAGCTGCATGTCGTAGCGACGCGTTAGCTCTTGCTGTAAGTTCGCCTTCGCAATGCGGTCTGTTTTGTAATCGAGCAGTATGAGCGTGCCGTCTTGCTGCTCGATGACACAGTCGATAATCCCTTGAATAATTTGCCCATCTGCCGCGTCGTCATCTTTTACGAGCATCGTAAACGGCAACTCGCGCCATAGTCGACGTGCTGCTTGGAATTGCTGCCCGATTACTGAGGCGAAAAAGCGCTCAAAATGCTCCGGCTGTAATACAGAAGCTTCCGATGCGGTTAAAATTTCACGCGTTATGAGCGATTGAATAAACGGCTCGATGTCCGCGCTAGACGCAAATCCTTGCTGCGGCACGTGTTGCATCGCCGCGTGAAATGCCGTTCCGATTTCTGCTGCAGTTAACGTTTGCTGCTGCATAAATTGCGGGCGCGGCGCTTCTTTTTGCTGCATCGGCGCCGCTTCGACAAATAGCTCAGGCTCGTCTAATAACTGAAGCTGCTGCAAACGTTTCAGCTCGCTCACAGACGTTTTCGAGCGCGTGTTCGTTGCCGCTTGCTGCTCATACGTCGCAGAAAATCGTCGCGCCACTTCCTCCACGTAACATGTATCGAGCGTATGCTTATTTTGCAGCTGCTCGTTCGTGATCGCTTGCTGCTGCGACGTTAAATCCGCCGCATCGACAATCGTCACGCGCCATTGTGCTACTTCTTCGCCTTCGAGTGATGCTTCAAAATCGTCGTGGCGTGCAATCGCAGGTCCGAGCCAATCTAAATAGCTATTTGCTTTTGCGCGTAAAT
The DNA here is from genome assembly GCF_001700325.1 of Caryophanon latum. Taxonomy (GTDB): domain Bacteria; phylum Bacillota; class Bacilli; order Bacillales_A; family Planococcaceae; genus Caryophanon; species Caryophanon latum. The sequence continues at coordinate 43,405 of NZ_MATO01000006.1, read as the reverse complement.
AGTTTGGCAACGGCTCTCCTGCTGCGACGTGCTGCTGCTCACGCCATGATGTGATCGCTTTGTCCGCATCTTTCACCGAGCCGACTAAATAAAGCTTTTCTTTCGGGCGCGTCATCGCAACGTATAAAATACGCATTTCCTCGGCGCGCATTTCGAGCAGCTTTTTCTCCTTAATTGCTAAAAATGGCAGCGATGTGTATGTGATGCGATGCTCTGGGTCAATCGCCTTCACCCCGATGCCGTACTTTTGGTCAAATACGTACGGGTTGTTGAAGTCCATTTTGTTGAAGCCTCGCCCCATACCTGCTGCGAAGACGATCGGGAACTCCAGCCCTTTTGATGCGTGAATCGTCATAATGCGCACGACGTCTTCTTCTGCACTAACAGAGCGTGCTGTTCCTAAATCGTCTCCGCGCGTTTTCATGCGGTCGATGAAGCGTAAGAAGCGAAACAGTCCGCGGAATGCTGTTTTTTCATATGCGAGGGCGCGGTCGTGCAGCACGCGTAAATTCGCCTGACGCTGCTTGCCGTTATGCATCGCGCCGACCATCTCGTAATAATACGTATCTTCATAAATAAGCCAAATTAAATTAGCGAGCGATTGGCGCTTTGAGGCGTCGCGCCATTTTTGTAGCAGCTGTAAAAAGCGCTGTAGCTTCTCGGCTGTACGCTGTGCAATGCCGCTTCGTCCATCGCGCACAAACGCATGTAGCGCCTCATAAAACGGTACTTTTTTGTCCGCAATGCGAATCGTCGCAAGCTCATTTTCAGTTAAGCCGACAAATGGCGCACGCAACACAGATGCAAGTGCGATGTCTTGATACGGATTGTCGACTACTTTTAACGTGTTGAGCATAATCATCACTTCAAGCGCCTCGAAATAGCCTTTTGATAGCTCGGTATAAAGCGGCACGTTCGCCTGCTTAAACTCCTCGGCAAACTCCGACGACCACGTCATCGAGCGCATTAAAATGACGATGTCGCGGTACTCAAGCTTACGTTGCTTACCGTCTTTCCCTTTTACCGTGACACCTGCTTCCATCATGCGCTGAATTTCACGAATGATGTAGCGCGCTTCAAATTGTGCCTGCGTTAAGTCGTCCTCGTCGCCGTCTTGTTCATCTTCTAACTGCGTCACAATCGCAAACTCAATCGGCTGAGGCTGTGGCACATCGTCGTAGCCACCGCTATATTTTAGCGACGCATCATCATCGTAATTGAGCTCGCCGACTGCTGACGTCATGAGCTGCTCAAACAAATTATTCGTGCCGTGCAACACTTCTTTACGCGAGCGGAAATTCGCATTTAAATCAATTTTCAAGCCACTATCGCCTTGCTTATAGTCCTCGTATTTGCCTAAAAATAAGCGCGGTTCAGCTAAGCGGAAGCGGTAAATCGACTGTTTTAAATCGCCGACCATGAACATATTGCCATCACTCGCACCGCCGCTTTTCACGAGCTGTAAAATTGTCTCCTGTAATAAATTGACATCTTGATATTCGTCAACGAGCACTTCTTTAAATTTTTGCTGTAAATCGAGTGCGACAACAGACGGCTCAAGTGAATTTGGCTGCGTTAAAATTTGCAGTGCGTAATGCTCTAAATCCGAAAAATCGACGAGCGCACGTTTTCGCTTCACTTCTTTGTAGCGCTCACTATAATCTTTCGTCAGCTGCACGAGCGTCGCAATGATCGGTGCCATGCGACGAACTTCGTTTACGAGCGTTGCAGGCTGGCGCATAAAATACGTGCTCGCTAGCGTCGTCACTACTTTTTTCGCCTTGTCGCGCTTTGCTTTTGCACGTTCTTGTAAGTCTGGGTCGCCTGCTTCGTCCTTTTTAATGCTCGCTAATCTCGTCCATTTCACATTCGTAACGGCGTCGTGCAAGCTTTGCCACGTACCGCTTTTTGCAACAGCTAATAACGTGCGCATCAGCTCAAAATCTTGCACAAGCGTCGCGCCGTAGTTTGCCGGTCCATCTGGCAGTAACGTTAGCTCGCGCATTTCCTCTAAATAGCTCATCGCACTTTCAAGCTCGAGTACGATTGCTTTTTTTACGTCGTCAATAAAATGTAAATCGTCTACGGTCATGTCGTCTGCTAGCTCGTAGCTCTTCACTAAATTGTTCAGCCATTCGTACGGCTTCGGCTGCACGCGCGACATGTCGTATAACTTTTCGATTAAAATTTCAATCGCCTGGTCGTCGCGATCAGACGTGAAGCTATCAACGAGGCGATACATATCGAGCTGCGAAATGCTATGCTCCTCATCGTACGCAAGCTCTAGTACTTCCGCTAGCACATCGTCACGAAGCAATGCCGCCTCCCCTTCGTTCGCAATACGAAATCCTGGATCTAAATCGAGCATGTACGCATATTGCTTGACGATCGCTAAACAAAACGAGTGCAGCGTCGAAATTTGCGCTTTGTTCACTAAGCTGAGCTGACGGCGTAAATGATGAATCGTTTGCTCGTTACGTAGCTCGCTCGTCATTTGTGCCTTTAACGCTTTTTCAAGTGCGGCTGCCATACGCTGGCGCATTTCGGCTGCGGCTGCGTTCGTAAACGTCACGACGAGCAATTCGTCACAATCAATCGGTTCGCTATTTGTGCCGATTACTTTTTCAATCATGCGCTGAATGAGCACCGCTGTTTTACCAGAACCTGCTGCTGCTGAGACGAGCGTATCTTGCCCGCTTGCGTAAATCGCCTGCCATTGCTCGTTCGTCCATTGCACGTCGCTCGGCTTTTGTGGAATGTTCATCATTCACCGTCCACTTCCTTTCGAATCGTTTCAACAAATTGCTCCTGCTTCATCGGCTTTAAGCGGCGATATTGCTGCTGCCCATCTGACGGGTCAAACTGGCAAATCGCCTTGTACTGGCAATACGTACATGCCGTTTTGTCCTTCAAGCGGTATGGCTCGATGCTCGTGTCACCTGCTAAAATGCCGTCGCCTGCTTCTTTATGCTTTTTGCGCACGTATTGTTGCACGTAACGCATATCTTCCGTTTCAATTACTTTTGAGCGCTCCGTATAAATCGAGCCGTCTTTTTTTAGCGTTACTGGAATGATGCTCGATTTTGCTGGCTGCTCTTCTAACGTGTCGTCCATTAAATAAATCATTTGTTCGTTCGTCGTAATGAGCCCGCGCATGCGATATTCCTCTAAACGCGCCGCTTCTAATGCGTATTCATCGATTTCTGTTTGCAACGTCAGCATCGGGTTATGCATATGCACGTATAATACGCCTGCTGGTTCTACATCGTCTTCATCGTTCAGTAACGTATGCGCGTTTTCCATCGCCACGTCTAAATACGTCATGAGCTGTAGCGACAATCCGTGATACACTTCCGATAAATTTAAATCGCGCGCAGATGACTTGTAATCGACGACGCGTAAATACGTTTTATCGTCAATCGTCGCGCGGTCGATGCGGTCAATGCGCCCTTGTAAATAAAGCGTATGATCGTTTTCAAGCGCAATTTTTAGCGGTGGCATCGCCTCACCAAAGCCGAACCCTTGCTCAAAGGCGAGCGTCTGAAAATGCGATTTTTGCGCGTGATGTGTGAGTGCAAGCATCGTTCGCTCCACGATATGCATAAGCTTCTTTTGAATGTAACGGTAACGCGCACTGCTCAGTAAAATTTGATGCGAAAAGACCGGCACAATTTCTTCGATCGCCTGCTTCGTTAATAGGCGACATTGCTCCTTCGACAGACGATTCCACTGCACGCCAAGACGCTCCGTTTCCTCGGTAATCCACTTCATCGCCGCATGGAATAAATCGCCCATCGCAAAGTTTTCTAGTCGATACTCCGCGCGTTCCTCTAGCTTTAGCCCGTACGTCGTAAAATGTGAAAATGGACAGCTAAAGAAGCGTTCAATGCGCGATACGCTCGACGTTAGCTTCTCTCCGTATAGCTCCTCTGTGACCGCTTCTGTTAGCGGTTCGCCTTTATTTTGCTTACGAAGCGGCTGAATCATTTGCTCAAACATATTCGACCACGTTACATGCTGCTCGTAATAATGCTGCACCGCTCGCCAAACTGCAGGAAGTGGCTCCCCTTCTTCTAGCTGACGCAGCTGCGATACGATAAACGGCATTGCAGTGCGCGGATGCTGTACGTAATGCAGTACGTCCGGCTCGCTTTGTAAATCTTCCGCCGGGTCAACATACATGCGCAGCACATTCGCGTTCGGTACGAGCTCCTTTAAGCGCTTCGTATACATTGATGGCAGCAGCGCCTTACTTTCCTCATCAGCGAGCGGGTACGTTACAAATAAGCGCTGTGATGCGGACGTGAGCGCTGTATATAAAATGTACGGTTCCTGCAACAGACGATTTTTCGACGTCGGTGCAAGCTCAAACCCTGCCTCGGTAAAATAATCGCGCTCGCGGTCAGATAATAGCCCTTCATAGTCAATGCGCTTCGGGTACACGCCGTCGTTCATACCGATGACGAATACGGCTTTCATATGCGCAAGACGAGCTAAATCTGCCGTCACAATCATCACTTGGTCGAGCGTCGGTGGAATGCGTGAAAACTCGAGCGATTCAAACCCTTCATCTAAAATATCAATCATATCGTCTAGCAGCAATGCCTCATCGCCAAACATATGCACGAACTGGTCAAGCACTTGTAAAAAGCCGCTCCATGCTTGATCATGCTCCGCCGCCTCATACAGCTGAACGTCGCTAAATTCGCGCTCCTTCATATACATCACTTTTTCGTATACGCCGCACTGTTCGACAAGCGTATAAATCGCTGTTGCCATATCGCGTGCATTTTTCGCCTGCGTTAATTGCTCCTGAAACGCTTCAAGCGGTGGCACGACAAGCTGACGTAGTGCATCGATTTCTTGCTGAATGGCGCGCTCCTCATCCGTTTGCGTCATGCGGTTAAACTCTAAGCCGCGATATTTTTTATAATACCAGCGCGCATCGTCCTTCCAGCGCCCGCCGTAAATGCCGTGCGAAATGACGTAGTTTTCCATGCGGTCCGCTCGCTCACGCCAAACGGTACGCTCCGACGCTAACGGGAAAAATAAATCGGTCTTAATGCTGCGGAACATCGGCTCGTACTTCCACCCTGTCATCACCGCTTCAAGCGTCGAGCGCACAAATTCAATTAACGGATGATGCAGCATCGGCTTTTTCGTATTGCCGAAGTACGGAATGTCGTGCTGCTTAAAAATCGTCGCAAATAGCGGGTCGTACACATCGCTTTGACGCGTAATAACTGCCATTTCCTTATAGCGCAGCCCTTGTTCTGTTGCAAGCTTGCGAATTTCACGCGCAACCGCACTAACTTCAGCACGACGGTTCGACGCTTCAATGATCGTTAACGCATCGCCGCTTTGTACAAACGGTCGTGCCGGCTGCGTCTCAAAATGGCGCTCCACGTGCACGAGTGCGTCTGCCTTTACGCTATCGTTCGCGTAGCACACTACTTCTTGCTCGACGTGTAAACGTAGCTCCTGTGCCGCCTCATGTAAGCGCAGCGCAGTCGATGCCGCCTCATGAAAGAGCGCCTGGTCGTTATGCGCCTCCTCAATCGATTCATACGGCAACACGATCGTCACGTTCGCCGCCACGCGCAGCAGCTCCTTCACTAGCGCAAACTCACGCGCCGTAAATGCTGTGAAGCCATCAATATAAACAGCTGCTTCCTTCATTTGCGTCGACTGTGCTAAATTCTCGGTCAGTAGCGGATAATACCCTTCGCTGTCAACGTACGTCGTGCCAAGGCGCTCCTCCACTGCCTCGACGACAACTTTTAAATCCGCCGTTTTATTCAGTAACGTTTTCGGTGCATCGAGCGATTGAAATTTCGTCAGCACATCGTCAAGTAGCTCCGACGTCACATTGTAGCGCCCGAACTCCTTTAACAGCGCTTCAATTTCTGCTGTAAAGCCGCGCTTGCCTGCTGCTTGGCGAAATAGCGAAAATTGCTCCTTGTTCGTATCAAGCAGCTGACGAATGAGCATTTTGTAGCCGACACCGTTTACTTCACGCCTTGCGATGCCACCTGTTTCTTGCAATATATACCACGCTAAACGTTTAAACGTTAACACTTGCGCACGAATGAGCCCTGGTATTTCATGCATATGCATTAAATCGTATTCCGTCGTGTACGACATTTGGTCTGGCACGATGACGAAAATCGGTGCGCCGAGCGGGTCGTGCTTACATGCTTTTGCAATTTCTCGTTGAATAAACTGCGACTTGCCGCTTTTGGCGCGCCCTGAAATAATTCGTAAACTCATGTTCATCCCCCTTTAAATTGAATGATTGTTCCTCTTATCATTATACAACAAGCATGTTAATTAGCCTTTAAACTGGCAGTGCGCGTATGACGGCTCACTTTCCTGGGGCTCCCTCGACGTTCGCACCTCACGTCTGTGCGGTCTTGAGGCACGAGCTTTTCCCCAAGGAGTCTCGCCGCACGCACTCTGCTACGACTATGCAGCATTGCTTTTCGTTTTGCTATGAACAACAATCGCTTCAGCTGTAAAAAAACAAACGTGACACAACAAATAAAAAAAGCGACATGCTGTTAACATGCCGCTCACTGTTACTGCTGTTTCTTTTGCTGTTCAATTGCTTCAAAATCACGCTCGACACGTTTGTTCAATCGGCGCTCGAAAAACTTGCCGATCGCCCACATCGCAATAATTGCGACAATCGATAAAATGAGCTTCGTCGGATTCGTCAGCAACTCGCGCAAATCGTAGCCGATGTAGCTAATGAACAAAATCATCGCGCACTTTCCCGCAAACAGCACGATAAAATAGTTCACTTTCTTTATGTTCGAAATACCTGCGACGACGTTGACGAGCACAGACGGTGTAAACGGCAAGCAAATGAGCACAAACAACGGACTTAAGCCGTTCGTGTCAACCCAATGAATGAGCTTATGTAGCCGCTTCTCTGTAAAACGTCGCACAATCGCCGTGTCGCGGAAGTAGCGCACGAGTAAAAAGACGCAATACGAGCCTGCAACGGTTGCCGTCCACGTTAATAAAAAGCCCCATAATAAGCCGTATGCGCTCGCATTGGCGACGACAAATACGACGAGCGGTAAAAAAGGTAAAAACGATTCGATGAAAGGTAATAAAAAGCCAACGATTGGTCCGAGCGCTTCGTAATACGCCGTCAGCCGGTCCAATTGGTCAAGCGTTAAAAAATCCGTCATGCAGACCACCTCTTCTTTTTTTAACTATATAGACGGTGAATATATTTTCGTGTTTTGTTAGTCGACTCTGTTGTCGTTATAAATCTTCATCACCCTCTATATAAACGAAAAAGCTAGCGTATAAGTTCGTCATACGACGCACCTACATGCTAGCTTTCTTTACACGAGTAATAGCCCGATGCGGTAATGATCTTCAGCGAAAACGGCGTGCTGCGTTAAGCGCACTTCGTTATGATGGTCAAGCACCTCTAATTTACAGTACGCTGCGTTAATTTGTAGCGCCTTATATAGCTCGTCCTCTGTATGTACATATTGCCCGTTCACACGTCGAATGCATTCACCAACGACTAAACCCATGCGCTCAGCTGGTGAATCCGCTAATACACCGGCAATAATAACACCTTCTTGCTTCGGCTGTACCGCAAATGATTTGCCGCTTTGCGAACGCGCTGCTTGCCACGTTAACAGTAAACGTCCAATCACACCAATTGCTAAGCCGATAATGCCAAGCTCCGGTAAAAACAACGTCGCCAAACCGATCGCAAACACGACTTCACCTAGCCATATAACGCGCTTACCAAGCTGTGGATACATGTATTGTGGTAGCGTCTCACGCGTCACATGTTGGAAGCCAATAATCATCGGGAACAGTAAAAATGAAAACTGCGTATGCCCTAATGAAAATTGCGGCCAATATGGAAACAACGCAGAAACAGCATCACCTGGTATGATGAAAAACATCGGCAGTAGCCAAAACTGCTTCGACTTATACTCAATTGCCGATAAGCCGCGTTTCGTCGTCGTTAATACAGGCGAAGCAAATCGCGCTGCATGTCGTCGAATTAAAATCCCTTCAGCAATTAAAAACATTGCCGCAAATAATGTGACACATACGACTGTGCCACCCCAAACATTTACCCCTTCAAACGTATATGACAATAGCGTTAATGACCATTCCTGTCTTGTCACGAGCCATAACGCCGCAAATGCAGCCACGAACGCATAAATCGGCGAGCCTAATGTATATGTAAATGTGAGCAATCCAAGAAGCATACAAACCGTCAGCAATAATACCCACTGTAGCGGTACTGTCATTCCAATCGCAAAGCTCAGCACAGAAATAATGACACCGAGCAATAAGCCGTCTCGCAACATGCTCGTCACCTCTGAGCTACCTGGGAGTAAACGTCGATTAAAGTGATAACGTTCACGCTTTACGCGACTAGAAGCTATTACTACAGCTACGATCATCGCTACATACACAATAGGATTCATTAAAAATCGTACAATTGCCCAAACTATTTCCATGAAAAATTGTTGCACTATCGTCACCTTCTGTTCTCATAAATCCACATTACCATTGTACCAAATGGCGCTCGTCTTGGAAATGCTAAGCGGTACATTATTAAATTCGGCGCTTTACTCCAGCTTTCCGACATATTCCTTCAGCATCGCCTCGTCGACCGGTCCTTTAATTTCATGCTGCACACGACCGTTCGTATCGATCATAAACGTCGTCGGAATCGTTAAAATACGGTACGCGGCATCGACTTCACCGTTCACATCGACCGGCATCGTGAGCGTTAGACGATATTGCTCAATAAACTGATCGACGCGCGTTTTATTTTGCTCGCGCGCATGTAAATTGACGGCGACGACCTCGACGTTATGTGCGTCTCCGTATTGATCAGCGTATCGCTGCAAAGCCGGCATCTCTTCACGGCACGGCGGACACCACGACGCCCAAAAGTTTAGCACGACCTTTTTATTTTGCAATGCATGTAACGAAAACGGCTCGCCACTCGTCGTTTGCAGCTCAATTTCCGGGGCAACCTCGCCTTTTTGCAGCGTCGTCATCTCAACTTCCACCCCGTCCGCTGTCGTTTTCGTCCGCTGCTCAATAAACATAAATATAGCTACACTACAAAGCACGAGCAGCACAACTAAACTTACCGCCTTTTTCATCCGATTTCCCCCTTCGTATGGAAAAGGCTGCGCTCGCGTTAAAAAACGTGTAGCACAGCCTCGATTGCTTATAAGGAGATGTAGCGCAGCGGGTTAATGACTCCCTCTTTTTGTCCGCGCCACGGTCCTGTATGAATTTCAAAATGTAAATGCGGGCCGGTTGATCGACCAGTGTTCCCCATCTTCGCGATTTCTTGACCAGCTTGTACAACGTCACCTACGCTCACGCTAAACGAGCTTAAATGCGCATATACAGACGAGAACGTTTCACCGTCAATTGTATGCACCATCATAATGACGTTGCCGTAGCCGCCCATCGTTGAAGCGTACGTAATTTCGCCGCCCGCAGCTGCATAAATTGGCGTGCCGACTGCGTTCGCAATGTCGATACCGTAATGATACTCAGGACCGCTGCCAATATCGCGCCAGCCAAAGCCTGATGTGAAGCGCCCTTCAGCCGGACGAATCCACGTTCCTGCTGGTAATGCGGGCACAACTTCTTCGACATCATCGCTTTCCGTAAGTGTCGCTGATGTATACGAGCTCGTTTGCTGTGCGGCAAGACGCGCCTCTTCTGCTAAACGAGCTTCCTCGGCAAGTCGGGCTTGCTCCGCTAAACGCGCTTCTTCTGCCAACCTTGCTTGCTCAGCAATAATCGCCTGTTCTAGCTCCGCACTTAACGTTAACGCCTCTGAATATTGTTCCTCTAGCATCGCCTTTTGTTCATATAAACGAGCTTGCTCTGCCTCAAGCGAATCAATCGCCGCATTATTTTCTGCCTTTTGCTCGGTCAGCTCATCGTTTAATGCGACAAGCTCCGTTTTTTGACGTTGCTCCTCTTTGCGCTGCTCCTCTAGCTCTTCTTTTTGCGCTTCGATTTGGTCGCGGTCTTGTTGTTGCTGCTCCATAATCGAACGGTCTGCTTCAATTAACGTGTTCACTGCAGTGAAGCGGTCAATTAAATCCGCAAAGCTGTTCGCCCCTAAAATAACGTCAACGTAGCTAACAGAGCCCCCTGCTTGAATCGCACGCGCACGATCTGCAAGCAATCGGTCACGCTCCGCAATTTTTTGTGCAAGCGCATCAATCGACTGCTCCAGCTCATCAATTGCTTGCTCCGTTTTGGCAAGCGTCTCGTTCGCTCGCATAATAAGACTCGCCGTTTCGGTAATTTCTGCGCTTAACTTTTCAACCTTTTGCGTTAGCGCATCAATTTGTGACGTCGCGTCGTCTAATAACTCATCGTTCTCCTCAAGCGATGAGTTTAATTCGTTTTGTTTCATTTCTGTTTGCTGCTTTTGTTGCTGTAGCTCGTTTAACGTTTCGGCATAGCTTACCGGCTGAAACGCCATCGTGAGCAGCATAACGGGAATGAATCCTTTTTGCCAACGTTTACTCATAAACTTCTCCTTTCGCTATACACGTAAAAACTTGCGCACCGACATAAAGCTTCCAACAACGCCAATTACAACGGCTAACAATAGTAGTAGCCCTGCAACCTCAAGTGTAATCGCCCCTGGTTTCACGAGCTCAATTAAGTCACCGGAAACACGCGGCGTCACGAAATCATACAGCTGCTTGTATAAAAATGCCGTTAAGCCCATCGGAATGAGCGCACCAAACATACCTAACCACATACCTTCTAATAAAAACGGCAGGCGCACAAATGAGTTCGTTGCCCCAACGAGCTTCATAATTTCAATTTCATCCCCGCGCGCAATAATCGTAATGCGAATCGTATTTGAAATTAAAAATACAGCCGTAAACAATAAACCTAAAATTAAAAATAAGCCGACGTTACGTGCAACGCTTAATGCTTTAAATAAACGCTCTACTTTATCCTCACCGTACACGACATCATCGGTATTGCTTAAATAATTAATTTCCTCCGCTAGCTTCGGAATATCCTCTGGGTTTAACGCTCGCACGTAAATGACGTTATGCAGCGGATTGCTTTGCTCATACAGCTTCCAATCATCACCAAAATCCGCAATGAGCTGATCAAGTTCCTGCTCCTTTGACGAATATTCGTACTCGGCAATAGCAGGCATATGCGCAATTTCATTTAACAGCTGCTGCTCCGCGTCGGCATCGGCAGTTAGCTCAATTAACACTTTAATTTCAACGTCTTGCTCTAAGTTGCTCGCAATATGGCTTAAGTTCGCCATTAAAATCGCAAACACGCCAACGAGCATGAGCGTTACCGTTACCGCACTAATCGAGGCAAACGTCATCCAGCCATTTCGTCCGAGCGAGCGGAAACTTTCGCGCACGTGGCGACGTAACGTACTAGTTTTCATAGCCGTAGTCACCTCCGTACTCATCGCGCACAATTTTCCCATGATCGACCGCAATGACGCGGCGACGCATCGTATTCACAATATCTTTATTGTGCGTTGCCATCACAATCGTCGTACCGTCACGATTAATTTGCTCAAGCAAATCCATAATTCCCCACGACGTTTCCGGGTCTAAATTCCCAGTTGGTTCATCGGCGATAATAACAGCTGGCTTGTTCACAATCGCGCGTGCAATCGCGACTCGCTGCTGCTCACCGCCTGACAGCTCCTGCGGCAAGTGCTTCGCTTTTTTCGTCAACCCTACTTTTTTTAGCACGTCAATAACGCGCTGGCGAATGACTTTCGGCTCCGCTTCCGTCACTTCAAGCGCAAACGCAATATTTTCATACACGGTCAGCTTCGGCAACAGCTTGAAGTCTTGATATACGACGCCGAGCTGACGACGAAGAAGCGGCACTTTTTGGTCTGATATGCTCGTGACGTTCATGTTGTTCACGACGATTTGACCTTTCGTTGCACGCTCTTGTCGATACATTAGCTTAATGAGCGTCGTCTTCCCTGCACCACTTGGACCGACGACGTACACAAATTCACCTTTATTAATTTTGACGGATATTCCGTTTAATGCGACGACACCATTGTCGTATGTTTTATATACATCATGCATTTCAATCATCGTTAATCCCCTAGCTTTCAAATTGCTTGTTCTCCACCATAACGCGGCGTTGCTGTTTACATTGAGACGAGCATGAGCCTCTTGTTTCAAACACCCTATATGCATGAACACTATTTTACGGTAATGAACCTAACTTTTTTACAGAACAATCACTATTATACCATTCCATGCTTTCATTATATCGGCAAGCGCTTGAAAAAAAATAGTATGTAAACGTCGCCGCCACAACAAAAAAACGGCGAAGGAAACGTATTGCTTCCTCCACCGCGTTCATTATACTGTTTGCGTATCGACTGGCGCGTATTGCACTGTAATGTTGCCTGCTTTCGTCTGTCCGTCCACGTATAGCTTTTGCGTTTGTGGCACTTCCTTCTCAAAGCTCGTCACTTTTTGTAAAAACTGCTGCTCGTGCTCGTCTTTTGCGACGTCGTTTAAGCGTATGTCCACTTTACCGAGGTTCGATACAGCTTTTCCTTTTAGTGACATGTTGTTTGGAATGTACAGCTCGACGTTCCCTGCAACGGTTTCTGCTTTAATTTTAGAAGCAAAAATCGTTTTCGTCGTCACCGTCACATGCCCGTTTAACGATTTCGCATCGATGTCTTCAATGACGCCATCGATGTACACGCGCCCGTTCATCGTCTCAACTTCTAAGTCACGACCCTTTATTTGCTTTAGCTCAATCGCGCCGTTACTTGACTCTGCATGGCAACGCGTAAACGCCACTTCATGCGCTGTAATTGAGCCGTTATATGTTTTCACGCGCAGCTTTTCCGCTCCAACTTGACGAAGCTTCACCGCACCGTTTAATAGCTTTAACGTAATCGCCTCATATTGCTTCACTGGCACGTATAGCGTCAAATTCACTTGCATCATTTTAAAGTCGCTAATGAAGCGCAATGTCGCGGAGTCCGCTTCTGCAACGAAACGCTTGAAAAACGTCTCCTCCAGTGATGCTTCCCCTTCGTTACGTAAGCCTGCCTTCACTTGGCAAAGCGCCGTAATCGTATCGTCCGCTGAAGGCTCGATCGTCACGCTACCGTGGGGTAAATCAACGGCGATGTTTTGAATAGCGATGCTGTCGAATGTGTACGTATGCTCAAACTCCGTCGCCCCAACTTGTGGGAAGTCGAAATCTTTCACGCGGTTTAATGCGCTTGAAATAATGTCAATGAAGCGCGTGCCAACTTTTGAAAACTCTGCTTGCATCGAGTCAAACGGTGATGCACCGCCTTCTTTTTTATCAAAAAACGATTCATCAAAAAATGGTGCTGTATGCTTTGGCTCGGCTTGCTCCTCGATCGGTGCTTGCTTCGGGTTGTCGAGCGCCTCCAGTAACGTTAATGCCTCCTGCGCTGAAATTGTACCGTTTTCCACTAGCTTTAAAATTCGCTGACGTTCGTTTTGCATTGTACCATCATCCTTTTCTGTTCGATATAGCGCATCATATATGTGCTAATGCTATGTTGATGTCCGTTCCATTAGCTCGCTTTCCTGGGGGCATAGCTTGAGCCGCCTCGTCACGACTGCGGGATCTCTATTCCCCTAGGAGTCTCGTCCATCAACTAGCAACTTATGTGATGCGTTATATTACTAATACGTACGACAGACGAAAAAGTTTCATTTAGTTTTGCGCTCTCGCTTTATCGCGCGCCAACGCTAGCTTTAAATATTTCCCTGTGCTCGATGCTTCGACGTCACAAATGTGCTCTGGCGTACCGGTTGCGACGATCATGCCACCACGGTCGCCACCTTCTGGACCGAGGTCAATGACGTGATCGGCCGTTTTAATGACGTCTAAATTATGCTCGATCACTAGCACGGTGTTGCCGCCGTCTACTAAACGGTGCAGCACGTGTAGCAGCTTCGCAATATCGTGCGCGTGCAGTCCGGTCGTCGGTTCATCTAAAATGTAAAACGACTTGCCGCTTGAACGACGATGCAGCTCGGACGCTAGCTTCACACGCTGCGCCTCACCACCAGAAAGCGTCGTCGCCGATTGCCCGAGCTTAATGTAACCTAAACCAACATCGACAATCGTTTGAATTTTACGCTTAATTTTCGGGTGGTTTTCAAAAAACGTTAAGCCTTCTTCTACCGTCATCTCTAAAATGTCCGCAATGTTTTTGCCGCGATACTTTACTTCGAGCGTTTCGCGGTTGTAGCGCTTGCCGTTACATACTTCACACGGCACGTATACATCTGGTAAAAAGTGCATTTCAATCTTAATAATGCCGTCCCCTTTACATGCCTCACAGCGCCCGCCTTTAACATTAAAGCTAAAGCGCCCTTTTTTGTAGCCGCGCAGCTTCGCCTCATTCGTTTGCGTAAATACATCGCGGATATCATCAAACACCCCTGTATACGTCGCAGGGTTTGAGCGCGGCGTACGCCCGATTGGTGATTGGTCAATGTCGATCACTTTCTCAAGCTGCTCCGTGCCGCTAATTGTTTTATATTTCCCTGGACGAATTTTTGCACGCGTCACTTTTTGTGCGAGCGCCTTATATAAAATGCTGTTAATAAGCGTTGATTTGCCTGAACCTGACACACCGGTAACGGCGATAAACTGACCGAGTGGAAAATCGACGTCGACATTTTTTAAATTGTTTTCCGCCGCGCCTTTTAGCGACACGATGCGACCGTCATGCTCACGGCGTTCTTCAGGCACCGCAATAAACTCCTTGCCGCTTAAGTAGCGACCCGTTAGTGAATTGTCGTCGTTCATCACTTCTTCCGGCGTCCCTTGTGACACAATTTGCCCACCGTGAATACCTGCCCCCGGTCCGATATCGATTAAATGGTCCGCCGCAAGCATCGTATCCTCATCGTGCTCGACGACGATTAACGTATTGCCGATGTCGCGCATATTTTTTAGCGTTTGAATGAGTCGATCGTTGTCACGCTGATGCAGACCGATTGACGGCTCATCTAAAATGTACAGAACGCCCGTTAAACGTGAGCCAATTTGCGTCGCTAACCGAATGCGCTGCGCCTCACCACCTGAAAGCGTCCCAGCTGTGCGGCTAAGCGTTAAATAATCTAAGCCGACATTCACTAAAAACGTCAGTCGCTCCTCAATTTCACGCAAAATTAAACTCGCGATTTGGCGGTCGTTCGCTGATAAATCAAGGTCGTTGAAAAACGCACGCAGCGGCGCAATCGCAAAGCTCGTCACTTCGCTAATGTGCAGCCCGTTTACCTTCACCGCAAGCGCCTCTTTTTTTAAGCGGTTGCCATCACACGTTTGACACGCCTGCTCGGTCATGTACTTCTCCATTTGCTCGCGCGTATAATCCGACGACGATTCGCGGTAACGACGACTAATGTTTTCGTACACCCCTTCAAACTGGATCATTTTTTCGCGTACATCACCGTTATCCGTTTCGAAGCGGAACAACAGCTTTTCCTTGCCCGAGCCTTTTAAAATTTTGTTTAGCTTCGTTTTCGGCAAGCTTTTTACCGGCACGTCCATGTCGATATCGTAATGCGTACAAACCGATTGCAACATTTGTGGGTAATATTGCGAGCTAATTGGCTGCCACGGTAAAATTGCCCCTTCACGCAGCGTCAATTCATCATTCGGAATGACAAGCTCTGGGTCCACCTCAAGCTTTGCGCCGAGCCCATCACATGACGGACATGCCCCAAACGGACTGTTAAACGAAAACATGCGCGGCTCGAGCTCACCTATTGAAAAGCCACACATTGGACAGGCGTGATGCTCACTAAAAATAAGCTCCTCCTGCCCGATGACGTCGACAATAATGCGTCCGTCCGCTAGGCGAAGCGCCGTTTCAAGCGAGTCGCTTAAACGCCCTTCGATGCCCTCTTTCATGACGATGCGATCCACAACTGCTTCAATCGTATGCGCTTTATTTTTATCGAGTTCAATATGGTCGTCAACGTCGCGCAGCTCACCGTTTACACGCACGCGCACGAACCCTTCCTTTTTCAAATCATCGAGCAGCTTTACATGCGTTCCTTTTTTCCCTTCAACGAGCGGCGCTAAAATTTGCAGCTTCGTTCGCTCCTCATAACTCATCACGCGGTCGGTCATTTGCTGCACCGTTTGCGATGAAATTTCAATGCCGTGCTCTGGACAAATCGGCTTGCCAACGCGCGCATAAAGCAGTCGCAAATAGTCATAAATTTCGGTCACTGTGCCGACTGTTGAACGCGGGTTGCGGCTCGTCGTCTTTTGATCGATCGAAATGGCAGGTGATAACCCTTCGATCGCATCGACGTCTGGCTTATCTGCTTGTCCTAAAAATTGACGCGCATATGCAGAAAGCGACTCGACGTAACGGCGCTGTCCTTCCGCATAAATCGTATCAAACGCAAGCGATGACTTCCCTGAGCCTGATAATCCCGTAATGACGACAAGCTGGTCACGCGGAATCGTCACGTTTATATTTTTTAAATTGTGCGTTCTTGCTCCTTGTACAACAATTTCAGTATGTTTCATAAGTAATCCCTCTCTATTATGACTTCAGCTCAAAAATCGCATCGCGCAGTTCTGCTGCTCGTTCAAAGTCGAGCGCACGAGCCGCTTCCTTCATTTCAAGCTCGAGCTGCTCAATCAATGCGGCCTTATCTTTTTTCGTCAGCTTTTTCCCACTTAATTTTTTCGTAATCGTATTGTCGGTTTCGTCCGTCTCCTTCGTCGCGCGAATGAGCTCCGGAATTTTTTTCGAGATCGTTTGTGGCGTAATGCCATGCTCATCGTTGTACGCCATTTGAATCGTGCGGCGGCGCTTCGTTTCGTCAATCGCCTTGTTCATCGAGTCAGTCATTTTATTTGCGTACATAATGACCGTACCGTTTGCATTTCGCGCCGCACGCCCAATCGTTTGAATAAGCGAACGTTCCGAGCGTAAAAACCCTTCCTTATCGGCATCGAGAATCGCAACGAGCGACACTTCTGGAATGTCGAGCCCTTCACGCAATAAGTTAATGCCAATTAATACGTCATGCACACCTTGACGCAGCTCGCGAATAATTTCGATGCGCTCTAACGTCTTTACCTCCGAGTGTAAATATTGAACCTTCAAGCCGAGCTCCTTCAAATAATCCGTTAAATCTTCAGACATTTTCTTCGTCAGCGTCGTAATTAATACACGCTCATTTTTTTCAATGCGCGCATGAATTTCATCGATTAAATCGTCAATTTGCCCTTCAATCGGACGAACTTCAATTGTCGGATCAAGCAGCCCGGTCGGACGAATAATTTGCTCGGTCATGTGCGGCGTATGCTCTAGCTCATACGGTCCTGGCGTTGCTGAAACGAACACCGCCTGATGAATGTGCTGCTCAAACTCGTCCCATTTCAGCGGGCGATTATCTAAAGCGGACGGCAAGCGGAAGCCGTGCTCCACTAACACATTTTTTCGCGCCTGGTCGCCGTTAAACATGCCGCGTACTTGCGGTAACGTAACGTGCGATTCATCGACGACAAGTAAAAAGTCGTCCGGGAAATAATCGAGCAACGTGTACGGTGTCGCACCCTTTTCACGCAGCGTTAAATGACGCGAATAGTTTTCGATGCCCGACGTAAAGCCCATTTCCTTTAGCATTTCTAAATCGTAATTCGTACGCTGCTCTAGTCGCTGTGCCTCTAGCAATTTATCTTCGGCGCGCAGCTGTGCTAAACGCTCCGCAAGCTCACGTTCAATGCGCTCAATCGCAATTTTCAACTTCGCCTCGCGCGTAACGAAGTGAGATGCTGGGAAAATCGCAACGTGCTCGCGCTCCCCTGTAATTTCACCAGTCAGCGCGTTCACCTCACGAATGCGGTCAATTTCATCGCCGAAAAATTCAATGCGAATGCAATGCTCATCGCGTGACGCTGGAAAAATTTCTACGACGTCGCCGCGCACACGAAACGTTCCGCGAATGAAATTTATGTCGTTACGCTCGTATTGAATGTCGACTAATTTACGCAGCAGCTCATTGCGCTCCATTTCCATACCTGGTCGTAGCGACACGAGCATTTCACCGTATTCCTCAGGTGAACCTAAGCCGTAAATGCACGACACCGACGCGATAATAATGACGTCCTCACGCTCAAATAACGCCGACGTTGCCGAGTGGCGCAGCTTATCAATTTCATCGTTAATGCTTGAATCTTTCTCGATGTACGTATCCGTTTGTGGCACGTATGCTTCTGGCTGAAAGTAATCGTAGTAGCTGACGAAATATTCGACTGCGTTGTTTGGGAAAAATTGTTTAAACTCGCTATATAGCTGACCAGCGAGCGTTTTGTTGTGCGCCATAACGAGCGTCGGCTTATTAACTTGCTGAATGACGTTTGAAATTGTAAACGTCTTGCCCGTCCCTGTTGCCCCGAGCAGCGTCTGCATGCGCTTGCCTTCGTGAATGCCCGCTACAAGCTCTTCAATTGCTTTTGGCTGATCTCCTGCTGGCTCGTAATGTGATTGTAAGTCAAATTTTGTCACGTGCTCCGCCTCTTTTCTTCGTTCAAATTCGTATCGTTAGTGTAACATATATCCGTTTTCGAATCGAATAAAAAGCGAACGTATGTTTTTAACAGTAATTTATTAAGTTAGACGGTGAATGTATTTTAGCGTTTTGTTCGTCGGCTCTCCACATCGAGGAAGGCAGCGAGCGCCACGTCCATATGGCATTGCCTTCAGAACAAACATCGTGTTCGCCCCCGAGCCCCAGGAACGCGAGCCAACAGCGCGACCATCAACATTTACTTCTTATTACATCCGCACAAAAAAAACACGCGAAAGGAAGCTTCTTCACTTCTCTTTCACGTGTCTTCATATTAAGCTACTGCTTTTTTCGTAAAGCGTGGATGTTTCCACAGTTCACGCCATTTTAATACAGATGTAATAACGATAATTAAACCGAGCGTTAACATAATAATGGATAGCACACCGTTTAATACGTTGAAGCCACCTGCTGCATCGTTCCAATAAACGTTTTTCACCATCCAGAAGCCGGCTACGTTTACCGTAATGTATAAGTACACAAGTGGAATGAAACATGTTAATGCGTAAATGCGCTTGTCCGCCACTTTTAATACGAACGTCACACCACATACTAAACCGATCGACGCCATTAATTGGTTCGATACGCCAAACAACGCCCAAACCGAAGCGATGTCTCCCGAGTTCAGCAAGTAACCCCACATGACGCAGGCGAGCGCACTAGCCCCAATTGCTCCAGGCATCCAGTCCGTCTTTTTCAGTGGCTTGTATACGTTGCCTAAGAAGTCTTGAATTAAGTAACGCGCCGTACGAGTACCCGCATCGATCGCCGTTAAAATGAATACCGCCTCAAACATAATGACGAACTGATAGAAATATTTCGTTAAATGGCTAAACCATTCAACGCCCGCAAAAATCGATGCCATACCGACTGCAAGTGTTACTGCACCCCCTGTACGACCTTCTAAGTCCATACCGATTGCTTCAGACAGCGCCGGTAAATCGACAACGGTCATGCCAAGCTTCGCAAATGCTTCTGGCGTTGAGTTAATCGCAAAATAATCTGCTGGGTGTAAAACTGTTGCGGCAATTAATGCCATGACGCCGACAACACATTCCACTAACATCGCACCGAAGCCGACAAGTCGAATGTCTTCCCAACGATTTAACATTTTCGGTGTCGTACCAGACCCTACGAATGCGTGGAAACCTGAAATCGCACCACACGCAATTGTAATCGATACGAACGGCCATACCGGACCTGCCACGATTGGACCACCGCCGCCTAAAAAGTCTGGAATGATTGCTGGGAACTGAATTGTTGGGTTAATAATGAATACCCCGATAATGAGTGCAATGAATACACCAATTTTCATAAAGCTTGATAAATAATCGCGCGGTGCTAATAAGAACCATACTGGTAATGCCGCCGCAAAAAATGCGTAAATCGGTAAAATGATTGATAACGTTTCACGATCTAACGTTAATACGTCGCCTAACCATGTACCTTGAATGTACGGCCCGTAAAATACTGCCGCAACGAGCAATATGACCCCGATAATTGTCGAGAGCTTTAAGTTACCTGTAAATTTCGTAATAATACCCATTAACATCGCAATTGGAATCGTCGCTGCAACGGCGAACGTACCCCATGGATTTTCTGCTAATGCGCCTAAAATAACCATCGAAAGTCCTGCCATCGTAATCGTAATGATGAACAGCATCGCTAAGCCTGTACAGAAGCCAGCTACTGGGCCAAGCTCCTCACGCATTACTTCCGATAATGATTTACCACCTTTCGTCATCGATGCAAATAACACGACCGCGTCATGCACCGCACCACCGATAACCGCACCGATTAATAACCATAAATACCCTGGTAAATAACCGAACTGCGCAGCTAAAATCGGACCGACAAGCGGACCTGCTGCTGCGATTGCTGCGAAATGATGTCCAAACGCAACCCATTTACTCGTCGGCACGAAATCTTTGCCGTCGTTTTTCTCATGCGCCGGTGTTGGACGATCATCATTAATTTTTAATACGGTTTTCGTAAAGAAAATACCGTAAAGACGATACGCAATCGTTAAAATACAGATTGCTGCAATAACTAATGTAATCGCGTTCATAAAATACCTCCTTTAACTATTCGCTATTTGTTGATACGTTGTTCTAACTTTTACTCGTACTGGCTGAATGTGTGCTGCAAAACTCGTTAAAATAAAGCCCGATCCTCATTACATACGAATCAACTGTTTATACAAAATCTTTGTTCATTGTAGACGAAAAAAACCGAAATGTCTGAAAATTGAATAATAAAAGGAATATTTGGAATAGGCGCGAAAAAATGGACAAAAAAAGAGTTACTCCACAGCTATATTTGAAGTAACCCTTATTCATTTACTGTTCTGCTTGAAGTGCAATATATTCACTTGTATACTCCTTAAACGCTTGCTCATCTCGGACTTGCAATGCCTCATCAATGGCTTGTCGTAGTTTGTCTAATCGCTGCTCACGCTGTAGTCGTTGCAAAAATAAATCTAAATAAATTTCATTCAAAAGCTTCTCGGCATCATTATGCTGTGACGTTTGGTTAATTGCTCGCAAAAAATCTGTATACGAATAAAACTTGTCCATCGCGCTCACCTCTTATCGCTTTTATTTATTATAATATCGAACGGTATCGAATACAACAACATTCAGAAAATTTGATTTTTTCCAATAAAAATGCTTGAAATATTTTTTTAGCCTGTAGTAAAATAAACCTATAGCTATACGATTGTTGTTCTTTCACGCCACAACAACGCAATATCCTCTGGCGCACCTCACTAACAACAAGTTATATGCTAACATTTCCTGCATCTCAGAATGACGCTTTCGAACGATCATTGTATAGCTGAAAAATTTTTAAACCGAGGTGAATTTTTTTGCTATGAAGTTTGAGTTAGAACAGATGCACGATGTCATACGTATTACGGACTATACGATTTCTCAACATACGATGGCCATTTTTGACTGCAATTACAAAGGGCAGTCTAGCAGCTTAATACTCGAAAAAAACAAACGACTATTCATCAAGAAAAAACCAATTCAACTCATCCGCGAAAGCTGCCGTCATTACGGCCTATCCTACACCGAGCGAATTCGCCAAACGAAGCGATATTTCCGCCAAACACATAAACTTCCCATTCTACTAACATATACTCAAACAAAACCATGTATTATCTTCCCATTATATTCTTCACGAACATTCGAAAACGCGTGGCTTAATTTGTATGCCATTCGCAATATGAAAGCGGACGGACAATATTGCACCGTGCAATTTGAAAACGAGTGGATTCCGTTGCCCGCAACGATGAATGTGTTTAAAACACAGTATACGGTTGCGAATTTATATGCACGTAACTTAGAATTGAATATGTAAGCAAAAAAATAGCGCGAACAAAACAAAATGGCATTGGAAAATTGAAATTTTCCAATGCCATTTTTTGCATGAACTATAAAAATGGATAATTAACCGCTCTGTCGTTCATTATAGTTGCGAGCGTAAATACGCATGAATGAACGCGTCTAAATCGCCGTCCATTACTGCACCTGTATTTCCTGTTTCCTCGCTTGTACGGTGATCCTTTACCATTGAATACGGATGGAACACGTACGAACGAATTTGTGAGCCCCAGCCAATTTCTTTCTGGTCGCCACGAATTTCGTCTAGCTCGGCTTGCTGCTTTTCAATTTCTAATTGATATAGCTTTGCCTTTAACATGTTCATCGCTTTTTCACGGTTTTTAATTTGCGAGCGCTCCGCCTGACATTGTACAACGACACCTGTTGGCATATGCGTAATACGAACAGCCGAGTCAGTCGTATTAATGTGCTGACCACCTGCACCTGTTGCACGGTACGTATCAATTTTTAAATCTTCGGTACGCACGTCGATTTCGATTTCATCGTTAAACTCCGGCATTACTTCACACGACACGAATGACGTATGACGGCGACCTGACGAGTCAAACGGCGAAATGCGCACTAAACGGTGAACGCCTTTTTCTGCCTTTAAATAGCCGTATGCGTTATGCCCTTTAATCGCAAGCGTTACCGATTTAATGCCCGCTTCGTCCCCTGGTAAATAATCCATCGTCTCCACTTTGAAGCCGCGTTTTTCTGCCCAACGTGTGTACATACGTAAAAGCATCGAGCCCCAATCTTGAGACTCCGTGCCACCAGCGCCTGGGTGAAGCTCTAAAATGGCGTTATTTTTGTCGTACGGCTCTGATAATAAAAGCTGTAGCTCAAAGTCTGCAAGCTTTGCCTTGAAGTCGTTTAGCTCCGTTGCTAGCTCTGCTTGTAGCTCTTCGTCTGGCTCTTCACGCAGCAACTCCACCGTCATTTCTAAGTTTTCCTGCACGTCCGTTAGCTCCGTATATTCCGCAACCGTTGACTTCAGTGCATTCGCCTCGTTAATGACAGTTTGTGCAGCATTTTGGTCGTTCCAAAAATCTGGATCAAGCATTAAATCTTCTAGCTCTGCAATGCGGGCTTCCTTTTCTTCTAAGTCAAAGAGACCCCCTAAAGTCCGCTAATTTTTTAGCTGTAGTTTCTAACTCGTTACGTGCGTGACCTAATTCGATCATTTTTGTTTCCTCCAAAGTGTTTCATATGTTAAACCATAAAGTAACGTGCTCCAATACAATTGCTCTTCACGTCGAGGCAGGCTTTCCGCGGGCGTGGCGTGAGCCTTTCGTGTCACGCTCACGCTTTTCCCGCTGGAGTCCGCCTCTCGTTCGAGCAATTTGTTCGCACTATCACTCTACATGTCAATTACTTGACGATGCCATTCGCTAATTAAACGCTGCGTCCATATTGCATAAAAAATAACCAGTTTGTTAATACGCTGTTTTTATAAAGCTGAATTAGTTGTTTTTAACAGCAAAAACGAAATCAATGCTGCATTTTCATGGCAGGAAGCGTTGCGGCGAGACTCCTTGGGGAAAAGCTCGTGCCTCAAGACCCCACAGACGCGAAGTATGAGCGTCGAGGAGGCTTGAGGAAGGTGGTGAACGCCACGTCCATGTGGCACCACCTTCAGAACAAACATCGTGTTCGCCCCCGAGCCCCAGCAAAGCGAGCCGCTATACGCGAACTGCCAGTTAAACGTGACAAAATTTACTGCTGTGTTGCGCCGTGGCAGTTTTTGAACTTTTTGCCTGATCCGCATGGGCAGTCGTCGTTACGTCCAACGATGACCTTTTTGCGAATTGGTGCGCGCTTTGGCTTTGAGCCTTCCTCTTTCGGGTTGACCGCTTGCCCTTTTACGACTTCTTCACGCTGTAGGTTGTTGCGAATTTCTGCCTTTAACGCATATTTCGCCACATCGTCTCGGATTGATTCGACCATTGCTTCAAACATCGCAAAACCTTCTTGTTGGTACTCGCGCAGTGGATCTGTTTGACCGTACGCACGTAAATGAATTCCTTGGCGTAGCTGATCCATCGCATCGATATGCTCCGTCCATTTGGAATCGATTGCACGAAGTAAAATAACTTTCTCAAACTCGCGCATACGCTCAGACGTCATTTCCTCTTCCTTCGCATCGTAGCGCTCAACAGCTCGCTCCGTCACTAAGTCAATAATTCCGTCCGCATCTAACGCTTCAAGCTCCTCAAGCGTAATGACACCTTCTTCTAGCACGTTTGCAGAAATGTAATCTTCTAACGCTTTTAAATTCCAGTCTTTACGCTCGCCTTGTAAATATGCCCCGACGTTTACATCGATTGATTCATGTAACATTTTCTCAACAAGCTCGCGCATATTTTCCGTCTCAAGCACTTCGTTACGCTCTGTGTAGATGACTTCACGTTGCTGGCGTAATACGTCGTCATACTGTAATAAACGTTTACGCGCATCGAAGTTGTTTCCTTCTACACGTTTTTGTGCAGATTCAACCGCACGTGATACCATTTTCGATTGAATTGGCTGCGTATCGTCCATGCCGAGCTTCGTCATCATGTTTTTCATATTATCTGAGCCGAAGCGACGCATTAATTCATCGTCTAATGCTAAGTAAAACTGCGTAATCCCTGGGTCGCCTTGACGCCCTGAACGACCACGAAGCTGATTATCAATACGACGTGATTCGTGACGCTCTGTACCGATTACTGCTAAACCACCGAGGTCTTGAACACCTTCACCAAGTTTAATGTCCGTACCACGACCTGCCATGTTCGTCGCAATTGTTACCGCACCTTTTTCACCAGCACCGGCAATAATTTCCGCTTCCTGCTCGTGATTTTTGGCGTTTAATACGTTATGTGGCACTTTCGCCTGCGTTAAATAGCGCGAAATAATTTCTGACGTTTCGATCGCAACCGTACCGACTAACACCGGCTGCCCGTTTTTATGACGTTCTACAATTTCTGCCGCTACCGCTTTAAACTTGCCGTCCATTGAAGCAAAAATTAAATCTGGACGGTCGTCACGCTGAATCGGACGGTTTGTCGGAATCGAAATTACTTGCATGTTGTAAATGTTGCGGAATTCCTCTTCTTCCGTTTTCGCCGTACCAGTCATCCCTGACAGCTTCTCGTACATACGGAAGTAGTTTTGGAACGTAATTGTCGCAAGCGTCATCGATTCGTTTTGAATTTCTAACGCTTCCTTCGCCTCAATTGCTTGGTGTAGCCCATCTGAGTAGCGACGACCTTTCATTAAACGACCTGTAAACTGGTCAACGATAACAATTTCGCCGTCTTGTACGACGTAATCCACGTCTAAATGCATCGATACGTGCGCCTTTAACGACTGGTTAATCGCGTGCAGTAAACGAACGTGCGCAAGATCATATAAGTTGTCGATGCCAAACGCGCGCTCTGCCTTCTCAATCCCTTTATCCGTTAAATTAACGCCCTTTGTCGATTCATCATACGTATAGTCGTCGTCTTTCTTTAAAATGCGCACGAAAGCATTTGACTGCTTATACAGCTGTGGTGAACGCCCTGCTTGCCCCGAAATAATTAACGGTGTACGCGCCTCATCAATTAAAATCGAATCGACCTCATCGATAACAGCGAAATGTAGCGGACGCTGCACACGCTCTTCCTTGTATAGCACCATGTTGTCACGTAAATAGTCAAACCCTAGCTCATTGTTCGTTGAAAACGTAATGTCACATGCATACGCTTCACGCTTTTCGTCTTTTGATAGCGAGTTTAAATTTAAGCCAACTGTTAAGCCTAACCAGTTGTATAGCTTGCCCATTTCCTCCGCATCACGCGCTGCTAAATATTCATTGACGGTAATAACGTGTACGCCTTTACCAGTTAACGCATTTAAGTAAACTGCCATCGTCGCCGTTAACGTTTTACCTTCACCGGTTTTCATTTCCGAAATATTTCCTTCGTCAAGCGATGCCGAACCCATAATTTGTACCGGATACGGGAACATGCCTAACACGCGCTTTGACGCTTCACGACATACCGCAAATGCCTCCGCACGCAGATCGCTTAAGCTCTCACCTTTTGCAAGGCGTTCCTTAAACTCCGCTGTTTTCGCCTGTAGTGCCTCATCAGATAAACTTTCCATTTGTCCTTTTAACGCGTCCACTTGATTGGCGAACTTTTCGAGCTTCTTCACCTCACGCTTATTCGGATCAAACACTTTATTTAAAATATTTAACATATATATGGTCACATCCTGTTTAGTCTCTATTTCCCATTTTACCATTTCCAGTACGACGCATGCAAATCAGCGCGTTAACTGTTTCGCATTCGCCTCGCTACATCAAGCATCTTAATGAGCGAGTCAATGAGCAGAAGCGTATGGCAGCTCGCTTACTGCCATTAACATGTCGCATTTATTTTCAAAATTGTTGCTAAAAACAATCGATGTCACCGTATACAAATGGCGCATTAACCGACTAGACACTGCGTAACAAAAAAGGAGCGCCCCGCATTCGGAGTCGCCCCTCATCTATTACATACGCGCTTCAAATTGCTCGAGCACGCGCACGCTCGTCATTAACTTGCGCTGCGTTGCGGGCACACGGTCTAACGCTAAACGCGCCATCGCTACTTGCTGCGTAAATTTCGCACTTTGCGGATCAATCGCTTCAATACGATTTGCTGCGACAATCGCTCGGCGCATTTTTCGCTCTACAACAAGGAGCTTTTTAACGTTCATCACGTTCAGCCGCTCCTCATAACTTAGCGCGTCATACGCCTCACGCACTGCGATGACGTCCTCTACCTTCGCACCGTGTAACGCATTAATTTGTGCAACGACGCGCTCTGCTTCTGAACGTTCAACAACCGTTTGAAACGTTTGTCGTAGCGCAGGCTGTGCAAGCTTCGTCGTCTTCATCGTACCGTTTGCGTCATATTGCAGCTCGTCACCACGCACGCGCACATTTGTGACCGGCACCGCATCGACCGTCGTCAGCTGCTTCGTATTCACATTGTACGCAGATAAAAAGCCGTTGTTCGATTCATTCGCAAAATAAATCGTGTCGCCATGCGCTGCTATATGCGCCGCACGCACTGTCGTTAAACGCTCCTTCACGCCTGTTTGTTTATTCATTTTATATAAGAAGCGGTCGTGCGTGCTGCTGTAATACACGTCATCGTCATGCTCGATGCCCATCGCGATATCGTGATACATCGCATAGCGCGTATCGGTCGCAACCGGATAGCGCGCTTCATCCCATGTATGATCTCGGCGCAGCTGCTCGTTCGTCACTAAAAAATAATTGTATTGAATGTTGTCACCTAAGTCACGTCCGTTGTAAAACAAATCGTTCCATGTTGTGTCCAACTGATACGATACCCCATTTAGCTGAACTGTATTCCACGCATGCAATTCGCCACCTGCATACCCAACGACGTAGCGCGATTCAATGCCCATTTCCTCAAACAAACGATACGCAAGCAACGCATACGCTTGGCACACCGCCTTTTGCTCAGTCAACAGCGCATACATATGGTGCGGCGTTGTCGTCGTATCACGCGAGTACGCCACATTCGTCACGATGTAATCATTCACCGCTTTCACTTTATCAAAATCCGTCATATTCGGATCTATCGTCAGCTCCGACGCAATTTCCTTCACGCGCTTCGTCACAAACTGCTCCTGCTCGATTGTACCGACATACGTCAACGTTAACGTTACATCACCTGCTGATGAATACGTATAACGCCACGTCGACAGCGTCCCATGAATGTAATCGTTCCCCGGCTTCATTAACGCTTCTTGCAGCGCGCCGTCAAACGATGCATTAAAATTATTTAAGCTTCCTGTATATTTAAACGTCACCTCTGAACGAAACTGACGCATTTCATCCATGACCACGTCCATTAACTCATTGTAATTACTGAACTCGCCAATAAATGGCACACTTTGCTCCGCTTGCGAAACGTGTACAAACGCTCCACTCGTCGTTGCAGCTAAAGCATCATGCTCCGCTACAACTATCATCATCGCGGCCACTGCCACCGACTGAATGAAAAACTTCCTACGCTTCCTTGCCAATTCGTACACACTCCTAAATACTATTTTCCAGTATCTTATTACAGAGCATGCATCGTCTCAACGTCTTTATTTGTACATATTTTGGCACTTTTTAAAAACGACATCATTTCGAGTTTTTTCATTGTATGAATCATCATTTTCGCGCAAAACTAATGATACAAAACATATACAAACATAGTACACACATTGACAGTTCTTCAATCATCTCACAATAAAAAAAACGGATTTGGCACACATTGACATGACCAAATCCGCAACTCATTATTTAATTGTTACTTCGTCTACAAAAGGATCCACATATAACTCATGTACAACGACACCATTTTGTTCCACATACACAGCTGTCGCTTCTCCAAATAGCTCATATACATTCCCAAAGCCTTTTAACGTAAAGCTACTTGTTGTCTCTACATTGACCGATACAATATCTCCGTGCATCGTTAACGTATCGACGTGAGCCGGCAAATACACATCTTGTAAATGTCCACCTGGTTGCACGGTAATCGACAGCGCTTCAGTTGACGTCAACGTTTCAAGTGAAGCATTTTCCGCAACAATTACTTGAGCAGCAGGTGCGTCAATCGTCACTTCATACGCAATCGCCTCGGTAAACGTAATCATTAATGACCCTTTACCCGTAATTGTCTCAAATTCTCCTGCTCCAACTGTATATACAGCGTTTGCGGGTGCTTGAATGTCGATCGTGTCATAGTAGTCCGCAAAGTTTTTAACATTCGCATATTTCGCTTCAATGACAATTGGAATGGGCTCCTCAAATAACGCACCATCTATTGTAATTGGTGACGCTGCACTTCCACTCGCTGTCACATGTAGCGCGTTTATCGCTGTCACGACGTCATCTTCCATCGACAGCGATACAATCGCACCGCTAAGCATAGCCGATTCATTAAAAATAGGTGCTAGCGCTTCTTCTACACCGAGCTTCACGACATCATTTTCATAACGGATGACTACTTCACTAGACGTTGAGCTAACAATTTCAACATTTTCCACATCTTCTAACTCAAATGTATACGTCGGTTCTTCATCTTCTTCATCTGAAACGATTGGCCCTTGCTCATTCGGAATTGTCGAATTGCCTCCTGTACTCGGTGGTGTCGTATTTTCACCAGCAGTTGGCGGAAGCGGCTCTTCGTCTATGTTTGGTGCTGTAACGTTCGGCTCTTCTGGCTTTGTTTCTGTTTCATCTGGCGCTGTTGGCTGCTCTGTATTTGTTTCTTGTTCTGGCGCTACTGGTTTCACGATGTCTGTATCCGTTTCGCTTTCTTGCTCTGGTGCTACCGGCTTCACAATCGGTGCATCACCAGTCGCGTCCGCCTCTTGCTCGACGTTCTCAATCGTTTGCAGCAGCTTCGCTAAAAACGATGCGAAATGTACACGTAATACCGCATTTTTCGGGTTGAACACGTCGACGTTTGAAATACCAAGCGCATTAAAAAGCTGAACCGCTTCCTTCGCTTCCTCTTTAACAGCTGCTAAATCTTTCACATTCCCCGTTAATCCGTTATCGTTCGCATACTTCGCTAAATCGACATCCTTCGCCAAACGCGTTAGCACAAGCACTAAATTTTCACGTGTTAACATACTTGCTGCGTTTAATTTACCGTCACTGCCGACAAACACCCCTTCATCGCACACAAGCGCCGCATATTGCAACAACTCGCGATCATTAATCGAAAGCGGCACGTCCGTAAAGCGCGCTTTCGTCTCCCAATTTGACGGCACTGCTTTTCCGGTCGCCTCTAAATAACGTCCGAGCATTTTTACCACTTGTCCACGCGTAATTTCCCGCGCTGGCGAAAATGTCGTGCTTGATGTCCCTTTAATCACTTGTCGATTTACTAAATCGTTAACAGCTTGCTGCGTCGTGTCATCGTAGCGTGCCATATCGGTAAATGACGATGCGCTATATGCAGGTGTCGCCGCAAGCATACTAGCCACCACTAAAAATGATGCTGTTTTTTTCACGTAAATTCCTCCAATAATTCGTTTTTCAAAATTGCCAGCTAACTTTGGCATACTGACCATTTATTATATCGACAAGCAACACATAAAAAAACAACCTATCAACTGAATGATAGATTGTCTTTTTC
This sequence comes from Caryophanon latum, assembly GCF_001700325.1. Taxonomy (GTDB): domain Bacteria; phylum Bacillota; class Bacilli; order Bacillales_A; family Planococcaceae; genus Caryophanon; species Caryophanon latum. The sequence continues at coordinate 13,171 of NZ_MATO01000006.1, read as the reverse complement.
ATCATTAATTTGTCTCAATTAACCCGTACTTACCATCTTTACGCTTATACACGATGTTCGTACCGTTCGTTTCTGCTTCTGTGTAAATGTAGAAGTCATGACCAAGCATGTTCATTTGAAGAATCGCTTCCTCTGTGTCCATTGGCTTTAAGTCGAACTGCTTCGTACGGACAATTGTGTATTCTTCCTCTGGTGCGTCTGCTGCTTGCGCCTCTTCCTCCGCTTGTGCTGCGAAGTATACGCCAACACCGCCGTCACGCTCGCGGAATTTACGATTTACTTTTGTTTTATGTTTACGAATTTGACGCTCTAATTTGTCAACGATTAAATCGATTGCCGCGTACATGTCAGCGTTGCGCTCTTCTGCACGTAACGTCACATTTTTCATTGGCACCGTTACTTCGATTTTCGTTTGTTTATCACTATATACTTTTAAATTAACATTCGCTGTTGCGTTAATGTCAGTTGTGAAAAAACGTTCAATTTTTTCGATTTTTGTTTCTACGTATTCTCGGATTGCTGGAGTCACGTCTACGTTTTCTCCACGGATATTAAAGTTTAGCATAAGCAAAATCCTGCCACTAAAAACATCATCAAATATATTCATTTGATAATGCTAGATTATTTCTTGCTTCTACGTGTTCCGCCTCGCCAATTGCTCGCTACTACAGTTTATATAACACTCCGCAAGCGTCAATTCCGATGTAGCCCACCGTACTCAATAAAAAGCCTTCTGTCAGCTACAATAAATACTATAAATCAGTACTTATGTAACTTTTGTTAATACTTTATATTTCGTTGCGTATTTCAAATTTAAACTAGCATTAAAATCTCGCTCAATCTCACTTTGGCAATGATCACATCTAAATATTCGCTCGGATAAGCTAAGTTTAACTTTTTTGATACCACAGTTAGAACAAAGCTTGGATGATGGATAAAAGCGACTTACCTGTCTAAGTTCAATACCATATTCATTACATTTATCTATTAGCCATTTTTTAAAATATCCAAAGCATTGTTCCTTTATAGACTTTGCAAGATAGCGGTTCTTCATCATGCCCTTAGTGTTTAAATCTTCAATTGTAATATACGCTGGTTTGGCTCTCACCAGTTCATTAACAACATATCGAATATATTCAATACGGATATTAGTTAATCTAGCATGCAGTTTTTGCAAGCGAATCACTTGCTTCTGCCTATTTTTAGTGCAGAATTCACCTCCCTTTTGTTTTTTATTTTGTTCATCTCTACGACTAAGCTTACGCTGTTGCCGTTTTAACTGTTTTTCTATTTTTTTAAATTTCAATGTCTTGTTAATATTTAAAAATACTTTATTATGGCTACACACCGCGAGATTTTTAATACCTAAATCTACCCCAATCCCCTCATATCTCATTAGGGATTTAGTTGACTGTTTCACCTCAAAAAGTACAGAAATATAATAACGATTTGCACATTGTGAAATTCTACAACTTATAACATTTAGGTTCGTTGGTATATAACCGTATTCTTTAAAACGTACCCAGCCAATAGTTGGCACTTTAATACGATGTCTTTCAACTATTAAATCAGTTGGGTTATTTTTAGGAAAATACGCTTTAACATATTGGTCTTTCTTTTTCTTAAAACGCGGAAAATTAGCCAACCCTTTAAAGAAATTTTTAAAGGCTCTGTCGCCATTCATAATAGCTTGCTTCACAGCTTTACTTGACACATCTTTAATCCATGCATCTTTTTCTTTTGTATATACATTATTAAGCCACTTAGAAAAGTCATAACCTGATAAATATTTCCCTGTTTCCTTATAAAAACTTTGCGCTGTTTTAATATACAAGTTATAAACATAACGACAAGTACCTATTGTTTGATTAACCTTTTGCTTTTGGGCCGGCGACAACATAATCTCTGTTTTGAAAGCTTTCTTCATCACATGCCTCCTGCAATGTTTGAATTTCTCCATATGACAGCGAAAAATAACAATAAATTAAGCACGAGGTGATGTTAATAACTACATGGGATAACTTTTTATACAAGTTGAATATGTTTAAGGAAAGTTATAAGCCTCCTTCGTTACGACTATAAATACTAATTCGATGCAGCCTGTAACAATCCCTTCTCATTTCGAAAAAATTTTTAACATCTTTTTTTCACAAGGCACGTTACGATCGGCGCTCACCAATTTTTAATTCTTTACGTCGGCGTGTTTTCAGCTCTGAAATAATTTTTTGTTCGTTTTCCTCTTGCGCATGGAAGTACAAACCGTATACAAATTCGTCACCGTTACGTCGCTTCCATACCATTTCACCGTACGACTGAATTTCAAGTGTATCTAGGCAATAAATGATGAAAAACTGAACATCCTCTGATAACTCGTCTTTAATATTAAATGCTGTGGAAATTTTCATTCCTTTTGGGCTAATGTCCAAAATTTCAGCTGGGATGTATGATGCTTGTGGTTCAATCGGCTCGCCATTTTTCATTAACCGAAAAGCTGCTTTTACTGGTTGTTCAAATGTAAATCGAAATCCTTCGTTACGTTTAAAAATCACGTAATCACCACCCTTATCAAACTGATACCACGTATATTATATACCTAGTATCAGTTCCATTAAAACACAAATAATCACCAAAATCTTCTAATTATTCATAATAGAGAAAAAAAGGACTTAACTCAAAAAAATGAGTTAAGTCCGCACGTTTTTTTACACTTCTACTTCGCTAGTACCCGAAAATTGTTGCTGGCGCGTAATTTTAATAACTTCCTTCCACGTATCGCGGAACTCTGTTACTAAACCTTCCACCTCTTCAATGATCGCAATGTCATTTTTTACATTCGCATCTGTTAAACGACGTGTCATGTAATCATATAACGGTAACATCTCTTTTGAAATTTCAATATCCATATTTAACGTTGACATTAGCTCGTAAATGATCGCTTGTGCACGTTGAATATTGTTGTTACGTTCCTCAATGTTTTTATCTTCAATCGCTTTCTTTGCTTTCGTTAAAAACTTTAAGCAGCCGTTATATAACATTAACGTTAATTCTCCAGGTGACGCTGTTGTTACACTATTTTGTTTATAAGTGTTAGATACCTCTTTTTGTGCTACCAAAAAAATACACTCCTTCATATGTCATTTTCATAAAACTATTTACACTTGAATCTTCATTTTTTTATAACTGCAACATATTTAAAATCTTACTTTGTTGCTTATTTACTATATCGACGAAAATTACCTGACTTATAGTATTAGATTAAGAAAAACACGTAACTTCCCTTAATGAAAAGTTACGTGTTTTGTCACTAATTTGTCGCTTTTATAAGCTTAAATACTGGTAAATCTGTACCTGAAACTTGTGTAATTTTTATTAGATTGCCTTCAAACACTAAATTGAATTCGTAATCGTCATAATTATACTCAGGAACCATTACTTGAACACCTGAAATCGATTGATCAGAGGCAGGTTTCATGATACGGAACTTCACTTCATTTACTTGGTCTACACCATTTCCAGCTGCTGCATAAGAACCAATTAAGAAGCTACCGTCCTCAATATCTATTGGTACATTCATATTAAATGTAAATGTAACTTGCTCTTTTCCACCAACTTCAAAACGCTCTTCCACATACTCAATCACGTTACCAGCATCAGATACCTCTGTCACTGTATAATCTGCATCTACTTGATATTCAATTGTACGCTTCATACCTGTTGATGATGTAAATGTAATCGATGTTTCACCCGCACCAACGAAGTAAACTGTATTATTGGCAACGCGAGCAACTGCACTATTGCTTACAGAAATAGTTGTTGCATTTAACGCCCATTCTGTTGCGTCTTTATCTAGCTTGTCTACTGCTTCGAATGCATATTTTCCATTTGCATCAACAACTGCTTTATACACAGTCACTTTTCCATCTGGATCTTTTGTTGATACGATAATTAGATCATCTTTTTCTGCATTACCATATACCGTTGTACCATCTAATTGGATTGTAGCTGGTGCTTCAATAATTTCTGCACTAATCGCTGGTGATGGTAATGAAACATGCTCTAAATTTGTTGCAGTTGCTTTATATTGATTCGCGTCAACTTTCACTTCGATTTCTTTGTACGTTACCACACCATCTTTTACAGATTTATAATTAGCAATGCCTTTTTTCGTAGCAACGTATTCTGTTACATCAATAACAGATGGCCCACTACCTAATAAAGTTAACGTTTCTGTTGAATCAACATTTGTAATCGCCACTTTAGTCGATGATTCAAAGCTATATACACCAGATGTATTTTTCACATTACTATTGTATAAGAAGCCTTTATTTTCATATGCAAACTTCCCTGCATTTGCATTTTCATCTGTACTTGCAGCTGTCGCATATAAAATTGAAATGTTTTTACTTGTATCTGTCATTGCCTTCACTGGTCCATGCACTTCTTGTGTGATTGCATCTAACTTCAATACATCGCGCACAGTCGTTGTAATTTCCCAAGTATCTGTACTTACATTTACATCTACAACTTTATACGTATCATTTTCACCTTTAATGACCATATATGATGTTCCTGAATTTGTTGCTGTAATTTGAAGTTGACCATTTTGCACTGTTGCTTTCGCTAATCCGTCAACACCTACAATTGTCGGCACAATGCCTAAATCTGTCGACGTTAATGTTTTTGAGAAAGGTGCTACTTCATAGCCGCTTACTACTTTTTCAGCATTTGCCATTTGCTCGACAAGTGTAACACCAGAAGTTGTCAGCTTATAAATAGCTTGCTCTGCACCATCACTCTTAATTGTGAAGTAGCTTGATTCATTACCACTACCTGGATATACAATTACTTCACCATTTTCTACTTTCACAATGCCGTTTGCAATTGTTCCTTCAAATGACTTTGGAACGAAGCCAAGCGTTGCAGCTGATATTACCGTTTTTACAATTTCGTATGCTACTGAATAGTTATTCGAATCATCTTTCGTCACAACTACTTTTACATATACTGTATTTGCTCCACTCGTAATCGCTAATAGCTCTGTACCTTCCTCTTGAGCTTTCACTTCTAATGTTTTGCCTACTGGATTTATTGTTAAATATTTTGAGCTCGGCGTTCCGCTAATATCACTTGCCAATACAGTACTTAAATCAATCGTAGTTGCCGACAACACATCAACTGTCATATCACCTTCAGCTGAAACCGTTACACGATATGTTGTTTTATTCACCCCAGTGCCTACATCAAATGTGGCTGTACCAACACCTATTGCAATTAATTCACCGTCATTTCCACGAACAACCGGATTGGTAGGAACAGTTGCCGCCGTTACACCTGGTACTGATTTTTTAATAATCGTTGGTGTATCAACCTTTAGCTTATTATTTTCACGCACCGCAACTACTTTATATAATGCATCACCGCTCACAGATGTATCTTTTACAAGCTCTACACCCTCTTGTAACGCATAAACTTCTTTACCTTCAAGTCGAATAACTGTCGCTACATTGCTAACTTTTGTTAATGCTGTTGCGTTTGTAATTGTTGATTTTGCAATATGATGTTCCTTAAATTTAGGCATATTATTTTCTGCATTTACATCAACATAGACAACCGTTTTCCCATCGATTAATAACTCCGCTTTACCAATACCAATTGCACTCACATAAATTTCTTGACCAATAACTTCTGCTTTGACGCTATTTGATCCCGTAATAGATGTTGTCACGATTGCTGTTGTATTACTTAGAGTTAAACCTAAATCTGCTGCCTTTAATACTAACTGCTCCTGTGCATCTGCTACTTCAATTGAATGTGTACCGTCTGCATTTTTCACTACTTCAACGTTACGTAACTTACCGTCAACAATAATTTGTGCTTCGCCTACTGCTTTTGCAGCTATTATTGTGTTTCCAATGATTCCGTTACTTCCTGTATCTACTTTAGATTCCACGTTTAAAATGTTACCTGCATTACCAACTAACGTTACTACACTATCTAAATCTTTTTTCACGTCTACTAGTTCAACTTCAAATTCATTCGTTGTCCCATTTCGCGTAACGATTGCATTCACAAATGAACCATTTGTTTTTGTAATCGTTGATGTGCCTACTTGTAATGCATACAGCTTGTTACCACGTACTTGAATTGAACTATTGCCAACATAGCCCGTTCCGTCCACTGTCGCAACTTTCGCCGTAACACCATCTACTTTTGAATTCACGTGGATAACCGCTTTATCAGCACCTGTTGTCACTAACACATCGGTATACCCTAATGATTTTGCAACAACGTATAGCTTAGCATTGTTCTGATATACATCTGCTATTGAACTATTACTTACTGTTAATGTCGTAGTAGCATCTGGCACTAAATCTAAATTTTCCATCGTACTTGTTAGCTTAAATGTAGCTGGTGTAATTGAATATAAATTCGTTTCTGTATTTTTGGTAATACGTAATTGAACTGCTTCTACACCATTTGCATACAGGACAACACCTTCTTTTGCTGCGTACATTTCACCATTATCTGTACGTGTCGTTGAAGCGTCACCTGTAATTACTTCTGTTAATGCTCCTGTATATTTCACAACCGTTGGAATCACTTTTCCATCTGCTACACGAATATTGATAATTGCTTTTGTCTCGCCACCTTGCTTCACTAGTAAGCTTGTTGTACCCGTTGCTTGTGCAGATAATGAAATCCCTGCATCCGTCACATTTGCTTGTACGTATGCTTCATCATAACCTTCTACAGTAATTGGCGCAGTATCTGTAGGTGTTAATCCTAAATCTGCAAACTTTACTGCATCAGCTGTACCGACAATTTCATGCGTAAGTGTACCGTCTGCTGCACGTGTAACTTTAATCGTAAGCTTCTTCGTACCTTCTGTTACAGTAATATTTGTCGTACCTGCTACTGTACCGTCACCTGCATAAACAATTAATTGCTCTGTGCCATCAATTGTTGCAACTTCCGCTTTTGCAATACCTTCATCTTCTGAATGGAATGTCGTGCCTGTTAACGTCAATCCGTATCCTGAAGGGTCTACTTTATTGAAATGACGCTCTGCTACTGTTAGCTTATATTGATCGTCTACTAGCGTTGTTGACGCTTCTACACGATAATTTGCTGTATAGAATGTTTTTGTAGCTGATTCTTCTAAAGCTGTTAGCACTTTATCATTTATATCAAATGACGTTTCTCCAGCTGGTAAAGTTAACAGCTCTTTTAACGTATACTGTACAACTTGCTGTGTTGCTTTGAACTGCTTCGTTGTAAAATCACGTGCGATTTGTACATTCACAAGACCAGTTGGACCCGTTAACGCTACGTTACCTTCTTTTAATAAGTAGAATTGATCACGTAATTCAAGCTTATCTGCACCAGCTGTAATTGTAGTACCGCCTGTCGTATTAGCTACTTGAGATACGTTATTTGTAATAACGCCATTTGATACAGCAATGTGATACAACGTCTTTTGAACACTCGCCCCTGTACCTGTTGTAATCAATAAGTCTGTATTACCATTCGTTGCTGTCGTGTAAATAATTAAGCTATCATCCGTTTTATCTGCAACGGTACCTTTATTGTCCTGCAAAACTTTTACAGCGTTTGTACCTGTAATGTCTGCAACCGTATATGTTCCTTCACCGATTGGCAATTCAATAAAGTTTACGACATCATCAACTGTGATTGTATATGCATTATCTGCCGATGCTACGGTTAATTTAACAATTTTACCATTCACTTTTACAACCGTTGTTCCTGTGCCAACTGCATATACAACATTATCTTCTACACGTACAATTGATGCGTCTGTGCCAACTGTCGTCCCGTCAGATGGAAGTGCATTTACTGTAGTCGCACCAATTGCTAGCTCTGCTGCTGTTTTCTTAATCGGCGTAATTGTCGCTTCTAGCTTATTACCTGTTTTCACAACTGTAATTTTCGCGAGTGCTTTTTCACCATCACTTACTAATGTTGCATACGTTGTACCAACAGAGAATAGATAAAGCTTCCCATCAGCATGAACATTTGCAATTGACGTATTATTTACAGTTGCAGTAATCGCTTTATCTGCAGCAAAACTATAATTTGCTGCTTCAAATGGCGTATCTTTACGTGCAATCGTTGGGGTGAAATCATCTGCCGTTACTGCTACATGAATAACTGTTTTTTGTCCATTGCCATCTGTTACAACAACATCTGTGTTGCCAACACCGACTTTATATAGCACAAGTCGGTCGTTAACTACCGTTGCACGTACAACGTTTTGTGCATAGCCCGATTCAATTTGAAGTGTATTCGTTAAACCTAAATCTGTTGCTCCATAAATTGTAGAAGCAATCGTTGATGGTGTTACAGTGTATGCTGTACCATTTTTTACAATCGTTAGTTGTTTAACACTTTCTACACCGCTAGCATCTTTTGAAATATATTCAAACGTGCCTGTTTCAAGTACATAAATGGTATTTTTATCATTATCGATGCGTGCATTCGTTTTTTCTTCGTGAATCGCTGTTACCGTTTCATCCTGTGCCAATTCTACTTTTAACGGTTCAACTGTTACTGTGTTATCTGTTGCTACAGTAATAACCACACGTACTTTCTTTGTACCATCTTGAATAACTGCAGATGTCGTACCAGTCGCTTGTCCTGTTACAATAAGTTGCTTCCCTTTTGCGATAATCGTCGCAATTGCTGCATCCGGCGCTTCAACAACCGTTAAGTTTCCGTCTAAATCAATCTCAGTATCATTGATTGTTACACCATTTGTTAAATCTTTATGCTCAATGCTATAAATACCATTGTCAATCGTTACATCATATTCAACAAGCTTGTCATTTGATAATTTAACAACTGTTTTCCCTAGCTTCGTCGCATATACATTTGAACCATGAATACGAACTGAATCACCTGTTACGATGCTTGCATTTGCAGGTGTTGTATCCTCTACAATTGCTGTTGCATCTGAATTTTCGGAACCAAGTACTTCCGATACAATAGTAGGGATAATTTCACGATGGCCTGCTGCATTTGTTGTTACTGGTGTGCTGACAATCGTTACACGTCCAGCATCATCTACAGCTTTATATGATGTTTCCCCATTTTGTAATACGAAGAATTGCACGCTCGTACCTACTTCTACTGTACGTGCGATATCTGCATTCGACCATGACTTCTCTTTAATATTTGTTAAACCTGTCGTCGATAAGTCAAGCACTGCTGATTTTTCCACAGTTGCTGTAAAGCCGTTTGTAGCGTGTTTCTCGATGTACACATACGCTGTGCCTTCTGGTCCTGTAACAGTGACAAGCCCTTTTGCTGGATTACCTGATTGCGTCGTTAACGTAATTTTATCTGTTGTTTTCTCAACAGTCGCAATGTCTTCATTTGAAGAAGTTGCTGTTTCAATAACCGTTAAACCTAAGTCTTTCGCTTCAAATACGGATTTTGTTACAACAATCGGCTCACTAAATTTATATAAGCCCGTTACATCATCTTTTACAACTGAAATACGGTAAAAGTCTGTTGCTGAACCTTCAATCGCTAGATCGACTGTCCCTTCACCAATAGCATATAACGTTTGACCTTCAATACGTACAACTGATTTACCTTGTGCGTCATTGGCAATAGTTGATGTAGCTGAATGTTTCACTACTTCTTTTGTTACTGTATATGGCTGACCTGCTGCTTTTGCTACTGTAATATTAACGAGTGCCTTTTTATTATCATCGCCATTAATAACAAACGCTGTCGTACCTGTCGCTGTACCGTAAACGAGTAATTCTGTATCACTCTTCACTACTGCGCGTGCATTTACAGATGATGCAGATGTTGTTGAAATTTCTGTCATACCAACATCAGCATTTGAAATAGTTGTTTTAGCAATTGTGTATTTCGGGTCTGTACCGTCAAATACACCATTTGTCACATTCACACTCACAATGGACTTTTTACCATCTGCATCAGTAACGATAAATTCTGTCATACCTGTTACATTTGGTGTTGCCGTCATACTTATGAGCTGATTGTTAATATTTTGTGCCGTTGCAGACGTTCCTTCGTTTGCCACTACACTTACGACATTTTGTAAATCTAATGTTGCCGCGTCAACAACAACTGTTGCGATTTCTGTCTCTTCCACTTTGTATTGACCATCAACTTGGCTCACTTTAATATCAGCTTGTTCACCATTCATTTTTACAATACGCTGCGTACCGAGACCTGTAGCATAAATTGTATCTCCTTGAATACGAATAATATCCTCTTTTAAATCACCTGTTGACGTTTTCGGTGCAATGACATTTGTACTGCTTCCAGCTGTAACAGCTGCTGCACTTATAACTGTTGCATCTGCTCCTGTTGTCGCGTTCACTAACGTTACTTTGCCATCTTCAGCGGTCACTTTGAACATTGCTTTGTCATTTGGCTTTGATGCAAAAATTTCTAACGTATCTGCACTTAATCGTGTATGCATTGTCGCATCTGATTTTGTTAGTTCAATCGTTTTTAATTGACCTAGTTGCAATGCTGCAACATCTAAAGTTGTTGTCGCAATAACTAGATCAGCTACTGTGTAAGTTGATGCTGGTACTTTTACTGCTGTTGACTTTCCACCTGCTGTAATTACATGTGTTTCCTCTGTTGTTGCTGCTTTTAATGGATAGAAATAGAATGAATCTCCAACAACAATATAACCTGTTTGCGCGCCAAATTTGTTCGTTACATCACCAGTAAGGTTTAACTGATTTTTTGTAACTGATTTTGGCGTGATGTCCTTTTTAAGAAGGTTATTAGATTCCACAATATAACTGTTAAAGATACCTACTACACCTGACGTACCTGGTGTGTAGACAATGTTATTTACATTTACAGTTTTCGGTAAAATATATGTTTTACCTGCATCTGTTTTTAAGCGCGCATCGCTGTTTAATAATTGTGCATTTGCCGCGACTTCTTCTTTTAAAACTGTATGTGTTACTGTTTTGTCCGCTGCTACATCAAGCTTTAATAACGTTACATCGCCTACTGCATCCGTAAACGTTACAATTATCGTTCCTTGCGCTTTACCATTTACTAAAATATTCGATCCTTCTACAATCGCTGTTGCCGTTGCGTTTCCACTACTGTCAGGTGTCGTTACAGATGCACCTAATAATAACTCACTTAGCGGAATTGTTTTGTTGTACGTTACTGCGTTATTTTGCTCCGTTTGTGCAATTACTTCTTCGATTGTTTTTAAATCACCATTTATAAGCTTATCAGCAATCGTTTCAATGAAAATACTGTCATAGTTCTTGCCTTCAATACCGACTACTTGTGTTAAATACGAACGTAATACATCCATATCGCCTTCTGTTTTAGCTTTTTGTGCTAAATCTTTTAGTACGTCAATACGTTTTGCTTTTTGAGCAGTTGGAATTGTATCGTAAACGTACTCATTTGTCACCACAACTACATTCGCTAAGCTAGCAATATCTTTTAACGGTACTTTTAAAATATGCGCGCTATTTGTTTGTGCTGTAATTGAGAAGTCACGTGAATCAAAGTTTTCAAAATAAAATGCTTCTGTATATACTTTGTAATTTGATGATGAGCCGCCATGAGAATATAACGAAATATACTTTAAGCGATCTTGTAATAACGCCGTATCTTGCGTTGTTACATTTAGTTTTAATACACCATTACTTTTATCCACATCTAACACTTTAATGATTGGTCTTGTCACCGGATCCGTGCTTACTTGTCCTTGAAGCGCACCTGTTTCATTGTAAATGCCGATTAACGTCGTTTCTGCATCGACATACATACCAGTGTTTTGATTATATGCTTTTAACGTCGTTGTATCTGTTTGTGCAGGTGCTGTTGTTATTCCTGTGTACTGTACGTAATACGCTTTTTCTGGCGCATTCACAATTGTATATTTCCCTAAAGCTGTTGTTGGTGCAATTGTAAATTGTGGTGTATTTTGTTTAATGTATTCATTTCCTGAAATCACCGTTTTTGTAATTGAAGAAGCAAATTCAACCATTGCACCATTTTCTGCTGTTACGGTTAAAGCGCTAATTGAACCATGGCCTTGAATGATCATATCTTGCGCTAAATGTAGTGTTACTTCTCCAGCACTTAATGGTTTTTCTACAGTACCTAACGTTAAAATAGAAACGCCATTTGCTACCGTTAAATGTCCTACTTCATTCACGACAAGCGTTGCATCATTTGCTTGCACATCGATTTTAGAAATAGATTGACCATCTTGCTTATCAATAACAACATCTTCACGCTTAATCGTTACATTTTTCGCCTCTGTACCAGTTAAATTAATCAATACGTTAGTTGTAGCTGCCACTGTCATAAACATTCTCGCACGGCTAGCTTGAACTTGCATCGGTGCACTAATTGTTAACGATTCAATTGTTGAATTCGGTAAAGCAACAGATTGATTTGTTTCAAGTATTAATTCTCCTGTCACTTGTAAACCATCCACTGAAGTTACACCTGTAATTAACGCATCTCCAACAATCGTATTACTAAACTCAATGTCACCATAGCTTTGTACAATTAATGTGTTCGCTTGTAAACCATCAATTTGTTGCGTACCGTAAAACGTTACTTGATCTAAAGAAGTACCTTCATTAAATGTTACAGCGCCTGGAACACTCACATATACAGGTGCATCACTTACTAGGTTTTGAATAATTACATCGCTATCAGACGTAATGTTAACTGGCACATCTGCACTAATGTTCTCAAAGTTTAACGGCTGTGTTGGAGCTAGTACTTCGATTGCTACGTCGACTAATACCGCTTCGCCATCTTCATTTAACTCAAGTGTTAATGAAACCTTTTGTTCATCATCTGACAGTTGTTGTAACGTCTGTAATGCCGCTAGCGTTTCTGCTTCAACAGGGTGTGACTGCTCCCCAATTAATACTTGTTTATCTTCTGAAATCGCTGGAACGGAATCAAATTGTTGAGTCGTTACTTCCGGCTCTTGGTCTGCTTCACTTGGTTGCTCTGGCTCATTGCCTGGTTCGGTTCCGCCTTCACCTGGTTGCTCCAGCTCATTTCCTGGTTCGTTTCCGCCTTCACCTGGTTGCTCCGGTTCGTTGCCTGGTTCGGTTCCGCCTTCACCTGGTTGCTCCAGCTCATTTCCTGGTTCGTTTCC
>NZ_MATO01000005.1 GCF_001700325.1 Caryophanon latum | reverse complement strand
AACTGGCATTTCGCGTATGGTGGCTCGCTTTCCTGGGGCTCGGCTCAAGCCTCCGCGCCTCTCCTATGTGGATGCTTACGGGGTCTTGAGGCACGAGCTATTCCCCAAGGAGTCTCGCCACCCGCTCCATGCCACAAAAATGCAGCGTTCATCTCCGTCTTGCTACTAAAAACAAGCAATTCAGCTGTATAAAAATAGCTAATCAACAGACCTGCTATTCCTACAAAAGTTTCGGCGCACACGCTAGCCATGACAAAATCGCTTTGATCTCCGTTTTGCAGCTGAAACAACCGATTCAGCTTTAGAAACACGGCGTATTAACACACTTAGTAATATATATAAATATTTACATACTAAAATATATGTATATAAATATATGTATATATCTCGAGTGCATCGTTTCTTTCGATGCGCTTTTTTTCGCAAATTTTTGGCGAAACGAAACCTTTTATCGTGTTGGCATGCTCTAATAAGTAGAGGAGGTGAGCGCATGGCAACGATCGTTCAACGTGCGTGCGATGGAGACGAGCGAGCGTTTGAGGAGCTGCTTCAGTTGCACTGAGCGAAATTGATTGCGACGGCATGTTCCTATACGAAAGATTATATGGCAGCGCAGGACGTTGTGCAGGAGACGAGCATGAAAGCTTATAGCGCATTGTATCAATTAAAGGAGCCGGCGTATTTTGCAACGTGGCTATATAAAATACTTATTCGTGAATGTTTGCATTACATGAAGAAGGAAAAGCGAGCGGCGCAGATTGTTGTCGAGCTACAGCAATTGCAGCATGACGAGCCGACGCCGCAGTTTCATGCGCTATACGATGCATTAGGCGAGCTGAAGGAGAACTATCGCAGCGTGCTACTACTCCATTATTTTTACGATTAACATGATTGGCAAGCCGTTAAATACAGTGAAAACGCAGCTGCATCGTGCGCGACTACAGCTGAAGGCGAAATTAGAAGGAAGCATGCAGCGCACAATTCAACAACAGGAGGTAAATGGAATGTTTCAACAAATGGCATTACAATACGTATCGGTTCCTGCTTCGTTTTCGTTAGCGATTGAACATATCGATGAAAATGAGGCGACGTTCGTTTGGAAACAGAATGATATAGAAGAGGGGTATTACATTAAAGTGAATCGACAAGGTAAGCTATTGTCGCTATCGCAGCCAGTACAGTTAACCGAGGAACGTAAATCAACAGACGAGCTACAGATGATTGCCGAGCAGTTTATGACGACGCAATACGCAGACGCGCTCGATTATTTTACGCTACAGGAAGTGAAAGCGAAGGAGACGAGTGATCGATTTTATTATAAGCAGCTCGTTGCCAGTGTGCCGTTACTCGGTTCGTGGTGTACGATTGAAGTGGCGCATGACGGACAGCTAATAAATTTTGAATATCGTCCGTATGTCGTGACGCCGCCGCACGTACCAGCGACGCTTGCAGAAACAGCACCGATACTTCAGCAGCTACATAATGCCAATTGGACGACCGAGCTACAGTACATATCGAGCAATTATTATGACGTGGCGCAATCAGGCTTATACGTCGTGTATCATAGTACGTTTTTGTATCATTCATTCGACGCACAAACGGGTAATGATTTATCGCATCACGATGAGGAAATAGAAGAAATCGAGGAAACGTACGTGCCGCTTCGAGTCGTTGCGTGTGATGAGCGTCATACAACGCTTGAAAATATAATCGGTGTGCCGCCATCGATGGTGCGCATTCGTGAGACTGATATCGACGACGATTGTATCGGCATCGTATGGCGCGATGAAACGTATGAGCAGCCTACGGATAAATCGATGGAGCAATTTTTGTTTGACCGCTTCGAGGAGACGTTGAAGGCAACGGTGCATAAAGAAACAGGTGAGCTGCGCGGCTTCGTTTGGTTTAAAGAGCGTGCTGGCAACTTATCGCTTCATTACGCGCAATGTGAGGACATCGCACTTCGCTTCATTCAAACGTATTACGCGCCGTTCGTACCGTATTTGCGCATGGAAGTGAAGGAGTCGACGGTGGAACGACGTCATGCCTTTTTCCATTTTGCGTTGTTTGTTGATGAGACAATTGTGCAAGGTGAGTTTTTCCGATTGTCGGTGAATAAAAAGACGGGATTCGTTGATATGCTTATGGCGCCGAGATTGTCAGCGAGCGTGTTGCATGCATTTTGTAAGCAGCCACTTATGCCATTAGAAGAAGCGAAACACGCATTGTGCGACGTGGAAGCTCAGCTTGAATGGGATAAGCGTTATGAATTGGACGATCCAGTCGATATGCTCATTTATCGCTTCAAGCATCGCGGAAGTGGCAATCGTGTGCAGTGCATCGATGCGGTGTCCGGGCAGCTGATCGTATCGACGGAATGGTAGTTTACACATATTCATAGTTTAATATGTAAATATTTTTGTATATTCATATATGTATATGTCGTTCATAAGGACAAATAATTGCTACAATAATATAAAATTGTGCTAATAAATGTGAAAACGATGCTAAAAGACGTCAATGTCCATTACAATAAGTAAGATTTTTTTAGAGAGAAGGTAGCAGGATGTGGGCGTTGGCGGCAGTTGTCACGATGATGTGTTTTGGCATTAACAATTTTATTTTTAAACTGACAGCAGGGAAAAATGTTTCGAAAGTACATATGCAATTTTTCTTTTATGTTGTCGCATTTTTACTGATGCTGACGTATGGGCTTATGACGTCGATCGGTACAGTGCAGCTCGTGCCGGTGTTGATTGGAGCAATGATTGGTATTTTAAATGCAAACGGTAACATTCAAATGGCAAAAGCGTTTGAGAAAGGACCGGCGAGCTTAACGTCTCCACTCATTAGCACGAATGCGATTGTGCCGATTTTGAGCGCGGCGATTATTTTTCATGAGGAAATTACGCTCTTGCAATGGGGCGGCATTTTGCTCATGATGTTTTCAGCAGTCGTTATTCAATACACACCAGCGGCAGCAAAAGGCGCGGCGGTGCAATATAAGTCGTGGCTATTTCATGTTGCGCTGTCGTTTAGCTCATTCGGTGTGCTCGGTATTTTAATGAAAACATCGACGCATCATCATTATGATACGATCGTTGTGTTAATGAGTATGTATGCAGGTGGGGCGATCTATTTATTTATAATGAGCTTGCTGCAAAAGGAGGAGTGGCATGCGCTTGAGGCAAAATGGGGGGCGGTCATCGGTACGATTAGCGTCGTCGGTTATAGCAGCTACTTTTTTGCGCTTAGCACAGGTATTGCGAGCATCGTCTTTCCGATTGTGAGTTTAAGCTGTCTTGTCGTCGTTGTGGCGAGTTGCTACGTATATAAAGAGCGGCTGAAGTTTTATCAGCTCGCTGGTATTATGGCAGCGATTGTTGGCATTGTGCTGACGAAAATATGAAGATGAACGGAAACTGTGCTAAAGGTCGAAATGGACGATTAGCACAGTTTTTTGACGTTAACGTGACCGAGATTCGGTTTGTTCATACGCTACTTTTCTATAGCACAATCGGTTGTTTTCAGCAGCAAAATAGAAACTAATAGGAGCGTGCGGCGAGACTTTTAACGGAATAACTCGTGCCTCAAGAACGGCAGACGCGAGGAGGCTTGAGGAAGGCAATAAGCGCCACTACACAATATAACAATTCCTCTTCATGACCAACATCGTGTTCGCCGCCTAGCGATAGAAGATGGATCTGTCTCGAGTAATCGTAGAGGTAAAACGAGCTGCAATACGTGAATTGTCTAGCGCCCACACACTCGTGAGAAGTCCATAGCTAATCAACATTGTTGGTTAAAGATGTATGAATGCATGAATTTTTAAGTTGTGCATAAATTCCGATAATAAAGACTTTTTTATTTTCGTGAAAAATAGTTGCAACGACGGATTAAAACGAATAATATGTTTAATGTTCTTGAAAATGTTCGTGTTTTATAGGGGGAGTGCAACTAATGTTTCAATTACAGCAAAATGGAACGACTGTGAAGCGAGAAGTGCTAGCAGGTATTACGACATTTTTAACGATGGTGTACGTCGTCATCGTCAATCCGACTATTTTAGCAGAAGCAGGTGTACCGGTCGACCAAGTGTTCATTGCGACAATCATTGCGGCAGTGTTTGGGACGCTTTGGATGGGACTAGTGGCGAACTATCCGATTGCGGTCGCGCCAGGAATGGGCTTGAATGCGTATTTTACGTATACAGTCGTGCTAACGTCAAATGGTGAAATTGATTATTTAACGGCGTTTGGTGCAGTATTTGTTGCTGGTTTAATTTTTATGATTATTAGCTTAACGCCGTTTCGTGAAAAACTCATTGCGGTCATTCCGAACAATTTAAAGCTTGCGATTACAGCAGGGATTGGGCTGTTTATCGCCTTTATCGGATTGCGCATGTCGAAAGTGATTGTGGCGAACGAGGCGAATTTAGTTGGCTTAGGTGATTTACGTTCGGCAAGCGTGCTGCTAACGGTGTTCGGTTTAGCGGTAACGGTATTGTTAATGGCGCGCCGTGTACCGGGGGGCATTTTTATCGGCATGCTCATTACAGGTATTGTAGCGGCGATGACAGGTCAGCTAAAGGTGACGGACGTTGTACAAACGCCGCACATTCCAGAAGGCATTTTAGTATGGAATCCGATTCAAGCAATTGGAGATGTCATGACGTACGGCTTATACGGTGTCGTGTTTTCGTTCATTTTAGTGACGCTTTTCGATACGACGGGGACGTTAATCGGGGTAGCGAAGCAAGCAGGTTTAATGAAAGACGATGAATTGCCGCGTGCGCGTAAAGCATTGCTAGCGGATTCGATTGCGACGACGACAGGGGCAATGGTTGGAACGAGCCCATCGACAGCGTATATCGAATCGTCAGCAGGCGTTGCAATCGGTGGACGTACGGGCTTAACGGCAGTTGTCGTTGCAGTGCTGTTTATCGTGGCGTCATTTTTCAGTCCGCTTGTCGGCGCAGTATCAGGAGTTGCGGCCATTACTGCACCTGCGTTAATCATCGTCGGTAGCTTAATGATCGGTGCGGTGAAGGACATTAACTGGGCGGATATGGACGAAGCGTTTCCTGCATTTTTAGTCGTGCTTGCAATGCCGCTGACGTCGAGCATTTCAACAGGTATTGCGGTCGGCTTCATTAGCTATCCGTTATTAAAGCTTGTTGTCGGAAAGCATAAAGAGGTGCATCCACTTATGTATGCGTTTGCGATTTTGTTTGCGCTACAGCTCGTGTTTTTACCGCATTAATGAAAAAAGGACGTGCAACGAACAGCACGTCCTTTTTCTGTTTCTTCTATTATATATGTACATTCAGTTTATGATGCGTATCGCGAATGGCATTGTTGATTGCCTTTTGGAAGTCATCTGTTTGTTTAGCGTTCACAATCATCGTCTGCAAATACATACGCTGCATGCGCTGGTGCTCATCTTCGTGCTGTATATCCATGTTTTTATTAAAGTTTGCTTCTTCTAAATAGTAAATAACGCTTTCGTTTTCATCGACTGTTTCCATCACACGTACAACCCAGTCCATCACATAATAGCTTAAATAGTATGCGAGAATTATCAGTGTGTCGTCGGTCGTACTTTCGCGCTTTACGAACGCACTAATGATGCGATTACGTTCAATATATTCGAGCTGAAAAATGGCCGCACTGTACGCAAAGCGCTTCGTTTCATCGATAAAAAATCGTTTGTGAGAGGGGCTGTCATGTGTTTTTAGTGCAAACCATATATTGGCCGTCGTAATGAATGGATTTAATAGATCGAGCTTTTCGTGCAAATGAATTGTTGGAAATTGCTGTGCATATGCAAGTTGTTTGAATTGTTGAAGGTGGCTAGTATCGATTGTATATAAAATCATTGGCTCTGTAACGGCATTAATTTGTGCGAAACGTCGTATAACAAACACTCCAATTCAATTATTTTGATAAACTAGGTTCTGTCTAAAAATGATTTTATAACCGTCTGGACTTTGTTCGTCACTACAAATTGGGATTGACACATAAACGTTGCTTGAAACGAGAGCAGGACATTTACGTGAAAAGCTATCCTAAGTTATAGGTGAGAACCATTATTTTACTTTATTATATGCTGTTTGATTTAACTAAGCAACAACTGATTTTATCATCGGAAGCGCCAAAACAAAACATGTACATCAAAAATATAGTGTGGTGAACAAATTAAAATGCCTATATAATCCTTTTACATAACTCATGTCAAAATTATGTCGAACATCGTAATTATTATACTGAATATGACATTTGTCACTATATGAATGACAGTGAATCTATTACGATTTTTACAGAAATATTGTTACATGAAGGAGAATTTTCTTGAGTAAAAAAGTAGCATGGGTAACAGATACAGCAGCCCTATTAACACGAGATTTTATTGCACAGCATAACGTTCACGTATTACCATTAGTAATGGTTTTTGAGGATGGTTCATTTAAAGAGACGGTCGATTTCACACATGAGACGTTTTACGATAAATTACGTAATGCGAAGTCACACCCGAAAACGTCACAGCCGAGCTTCGGTGAACATGTTGCATTGTATGAAAAGTTGAAAGCTGAAGGGTACGATTACGCGATTGCGGTACACGTATCCGGTCAGCAGTCAGGTACAGTAGCATCATCACCTATGGCAGCCGAGCAAGCAGGGTTTAAAGTGTACGCAATCGATTCACGCATCGGCTCATATACGATGCAAAAAATGCTTGAGCATGCAATCGATTTACATGCACAAGGTGTTGAGCCAGAGGAAATTGTAAAGTCGGCGAACGCATTGCGCGATCGTGCTTCATTATCGTTCATTCCAGCAAGTCTTTCACAGTTGCACAAAAGTGGTCGCGTATCAGGAACAGCGATGTTTATTAGTAATTTATTGAACATTAAGCTCGTTATTTCATATGACGATGCAGGTGTTTGCTTCGTAGAAAAAAAGGTGCGTGCGGATAAACGTGCGCGTAAAGAAATTATTGATTTATTCGAAAAAGATGTAAAAGCAAACGGTGTAGACGAAGCGGCAGTCATTAACTGTAACGATGAGAAAACAGCGAACGAGTGGAAAGCGGAATTAGCAGCACAATACCCGAATACGAAATTTATTACAATTCCGTTATCAGCAGCAGTTGGTGTACATGCTGGTGAAGGAACAATCGGTTTAACATGGGTGCGTAACCCGTAAAGAAGTGGCAAGCATGCGGCAGTTGTCGTATGCTTGCTTTTTTTATTGAATAGTCAGATTGTTTTAATGGGATTTAATCCCTTTAATATCCATTAGTTGGATTTTTTAAGGCTTCTATGTTACAAACGATGTCCTATAACTGTAATGTAACAAATAACGTAATACTTTTGTAACATAGTTAACGCAGCTTTGTTACACAATTGAAACATAGGAACGGTAACATAGTAACTGTGGAATGAAAAAACAACGAAAATAACGGAGGAACTTCATGCCGATCCAAAAACTATTCACTTTTCTTAGTGCCGCATTAATTGCTTTAACACTTTTTGCTGCACCGACAGAAGCAGCTACGTACCAAGTCGTAAAAGGTGAGACTTTATCGACAATTGCACAAAAGCACGGTACATCTGTAGCAAAATTAAAAACGACAAATAACTTAAAATCAAATACAGTGCAAGTAGGTCAAAAATTAATTGTACCGTCAGCGAAGGCGTCAACAGCTACTTCAAAGCCTGCGACAGCACAAAAACCTGCGGACACACGTAAATTCAAAACGTTACGTGTAACAGCAACAGCGTATACTGCATATTGTGCAGGCTGCTCAGGCGTAACAGCAACAGGTATTAATTTACGTAAAAATCCGAACAAAAAAGTTATTGCTGTAGACCCACGTATCATTCCATTAGGCTCGAAAGTATGGGTTGAAGGGTACGGGGAAGCAATCGCTGGTGATACTGGTGGTGCAATTAAAGGGAACAAAATCGATTTATTTATGAAATCGAAAAGTTCAGCATACAAATGGGGTCGTCGTACAGTGACGATCAAAGTGTATCAATAAAAAAAGGTGTGTAGCAAGTCAACTGTTGACTTGCTACACACTTTTTTGTTTCAAGTAAGTTAATCTAAGTTATATTTCTTCAACATACGCTCTAAATTCGTTACAATTTTCGCCATTTCGGCAACGGAAAGCGTTAAGCCAGCAACTGCTTCGTCTTGTACTTGTGCCGTTTCACCGATTTGCTCTGAACGTTGTAAAATTTGCGTCGTAATGTCGTACGTTTGCTGAATCGAATCGTTTACTAAATCTGCTTGTGAACGAATCGCTGTTGAGCTGCTTGCAACGGACTCGACATTTGTCATGACGCGCTTTGATGATTGCAAAACGTTGTGTAGCTCGGTTTGGATATTTTTTACGAGTTGTGCGCCGTCTTGCACTTCGCCTGTACTTGCGTTAATTTGCGTTAGCACAAGCTCCGTTACTTTTTTAAACTGCTCAATTTCTTCGCGAATATGTTCAGCGGAGCGATGCGTTAGCTCAGATAAGCTTTTTACTTCGTCAGCTACGACCGCAAAGCCTTTTCCTGCGTCGCCTGCACGAGCTGCTTCGACGGACGCGTTAAGCGAAAGTAAGCTCGTTTGCTCGGCAATTTGTTGAATGACGCCAACCATATCTTCAATTTTGCCGTATTTCGTCGCGAGCAATGTCACGTCGTTTGCTGTTTTTTCAGCAGACTGTGCCATTTGCTCAACTTTTGTGCTAACGAAGCTTGCATTTTCGGCATTTTGCTCAATGAGTGAAGTCGTTTCTGATAAGCTGTCGATGACTGAATCAACATGTGTATGAATGTGATCGAGCTGCGTTTCCATTTGCTCGAAATTGCTATTTGCGGTTTTTACGAGCGATTGCTGCTCGCGAATGTTTTCATCGATTGATACGATCGATTGTTTCAGCGCGACGTTAGACGTTTTGACCTTTTGTGATACGTCTTGAATTTCATCTGATGTGCTAAGTAATGTCTTTAAAAATTTGCTTAAGTTGTCAATCATGCGCGTGAACGATTGTAACGTCGAACGGAATGCACGAGCAAAATTGACGATTGCAGATTTTTTCGTCATGTCGATTTGCTGAATGATGCGTGATGCATCCATTAGCTCGCCATCATTCATAGCAAGTGTTGCGTGGCGCAGTAAAATAACTGGACGGAACATGTAATACGAATAAATTGCAGCTGTTGCGACGATAATAGCGCTTAATAAAACAATGGTCGTTAAAAACAACGGCAACGTATCTTTTAATGCACGCTCTTGGATGACACCGAGCAAATTGAATTCATCATCGACACCGAAAATCGCAAAAATGTCACCTTGGTCATTTTTGAGCGGCACGTATGACGTAATTAAGTTGCCGAAATCCTCTGTTTCCTCGTATTCAGAATAGGAGCCATCTTTTTGAAGCGCTTGAAGTACTAAATCGTAATGTACGCCTTCCATCGTTTCACCGAGCGCGTACACGTCACCTGTTGAAAAATCGCCGCCATCAACGAGCGTCATCGCATCTTCTTGCCCATTAACGGGTGGTACGACAATGTACATATATGTTAACGGGTTTAGCTCAAGTAATTTTGTGAGCTGCTCTTGAAGCTCTGTATAGACGTCATTTTCTTCAGGGTTGTTCACAAGCTGTTGCACTTTGTTAATGTCGAGTTGCTCAACTAAAAATTCAGCTGACAATGTTGACTTCTCCATATAGGATGTTTTGACAATGCTTTGTGTAGCGATAAAAAAGGCAAAGCCAATTGCGACCGTAAAAACCAAAACAATGGCAAAAAATCCAAGTGCTAATTTTTTAAATAGCCAATTTCTCATAATATTCGCTCCCTTTAGGAAAAGAAATAATTACCAATGGATTACTACTGAGGAAAGAAAATAGTTAGTTTTATACTATTTCTCTCTATATTAAACTAAAAAATGGTAAAGTGGTATAAAAATAATGATAGAATAGACGGAAATAGTCCATTTAGTCTTTTTACTGAAAATAAAGCATAGTCAAGTTTACTAACGATCGTTCGTTAATTATGAAAAAAGCGTGTTGATTCGCAGGAGCGTAGTGCGGCTCGCTTGATGCGAATTCCTATCACTTGGCGGTGAACACGATGTTTGTTTTGAATGTGGTGGCTCGTGTAATGACATTGATCGCCCTGCTCAAGCATCCTCTACGTTTTGACACACGATCTTTTCCTCAAGGAGTCTCGCCGCGCTCACAATGTCGCATTAATTTCCTTGTTAATGCTGAAAACAACCGATAGGATCAACCGATTTGAAAAAAGATGAAACCTTTCGTCGTGAAATGCGTATAATATTATATCAAGTGATAAAGGGGAAATGAATCGTTGGATCATTGAAGGAAAGTTGTTTTGTTTTTATTATATTTTATGATGTTGTTTGATAGTTACTCAGCGACATTGTTAACATTGGAGGTGAAAGCACCGTCACAGCAAGCGTTTACGCAAGCTGTTGTGCCAGCTACACACCTCGTTACTGAACTGCGGTAGCAAAACACGTCGTAAAGTAAAACAAAAGCAAAATAAATGGCCGGTTGATGCGACAAAAAAGGCGCGCACGATTGACGTTTTGAAAGTTGTTGAACAACGTATACGAAACTGTTTGCGTATGCGCTGCCATTTGCTCGTGCAAGCACCATCTGCTAATTGAAGCAGGTGGTGTTTTTTTTGCTCGATGTAGGAAAGGCATTATTCGCTACATAATTATAAAATAGGCTGTTCGACATATAATGTGCCGAGCAGCCTGTTTTGTTAGTCTATTTGATAACGTTTAAGTAAATCGTCTAAATTGTCAACGACTGTTGTGAGATCTTGTACAGATGTTGTTAAGTCGAGCACAGCGTCGTCTTGAACGTGAGCGGTTTTGCTAATCGTTTCGGAGCCGTGTAAAATTTTGTTCGTAATAGTGTACGTTTGTTGAATCGAATCATTTACGAGCTGAGCTGTCGAGCGAATCGTATTTGAGCTTTCTGAAACTGATTCGACATTTGTCATAACGAGCTTGGATGATTGAAGTACTGTTTGTAGCTCGGCTTGAATATTTTTCACAAGCGTTGCGCCAGCTTGAACGTCGCTTGTGCTCACTGTAATTTGTGCTAGCACATGCTCTGTCACTTTCTTGAACTGCTCGATTTCAGCACGAATATGTTCAGCGGAATGTTGCGTCATCGTCGATAGCTTTTTCACTTCGTCTGCTACGACAGCGAAACCTTTACCTGATTCACCCGCGCGCGCCGCTTCGATCGACGCATTGAGTGACAGCAAGTTCGTTTGCTCGGCAATTTGTTGAATGACGCCGACCATTTCCTCAATGCTGTTATATTTCGTCGCAAGCAGCGTTACTTCGTCTGCAGTTTGTGCCGCAGTTTGTGCCATTTGTTCGACTTTTGTGCTGACGAAGCTTGCGTTTTCAGCGTTTTGCTCAATAAGTGATGTCGTCGCCGATAAGCTATCGATTACTGTGTGAACATGTCCATGAATATGCTCAATTTGCGTTTCCATGTGCTTAAAGTTGGAGTTCGCTGTTTCGACGATCGATTGCTGCTCGCGAATGCCGTCGTTAATTTCGATAATCGATTCCTTTAGCGAGACGCTCGATTGTTTGACGTTGTGCGATACAATGTTAATTTCTTGTGACGTGCTAACGAGCGTTTTTAAAAATTTGCTGACATTTCCAACGAGCCGTGTAAATGATTGCAACGTCGAGCGGAAATCGCGAGCGAAGTTGATGACTGCTGATGTTTTCGTCATGTCGATTTGTTGAATGACGCGTGTCGCATCGATTAGTTGTCCTTCATTCATCGCAAGTGTCGCCTCGCGCAGTGAAATGATTGGCTTAAACATACGATAAAGTGAAAATGCGGCAACTGTAACGATGATGGCACTTAATACAATAATCGTCATTAAAAATAGCGGTAACGTGTCGTTTAACGCGCGCTCTTGAATGGTACCGAGTAAGTTGAATTCATCGTCGACGCCGAAAATGGCGAAAATATTGCCGTGCTCATCTTTTAGCGGTACGTATGAGGCGATTAAATTACCGAAATCTTCAGTTTCTTGATATTGTGAGAATGAGCCGTTTTTTTCAAGCCCTTCTAATACGACGTTGTATTCGATTCCTTCAATTGTTTCACCAATTTTGTATACTTCACCAGTGGAGAAGTCACCGCCATCGACAAGCGTCGTCGCCTCTGTTTCACCAGGAAGCGGTGGGACGATAATGTACATGTACGTTAATGGGTTCAGCTCTAATAAGTCGGTTAGCTGCTGCTGAAGCTCTGTATATATTTCGTTTTCGACTGGATTGCTCGCGAGCTGTTGTACTTTATTAACGTCGATTTGATCTACTAAAAACTCTGCAGATAACGTTGATTTTTCCATATACGATGTTTGGACGATACTTTTCGTCGCAAAGAAAAATGCAAAACCAATTGCGATTGTAAATACGATAATGATACCTAAAAAACCGATAAATAATTTTTGTAATAGCCAGTTTTTCATGAAAATGGTTACTCCTTTATAAGTAAATGTAATATCGCTCGGTATATGAACTGCCGAGTGTTCGTAATTAAACAAAATGCTTTACTTATTATACATGTTTTATATAGAATAAACGCATATATTACTAAATATTTACTAAACGTGTAACTTTTCAGCTAATCAAACGCATCATATTATAGTAATATATAAACGAGAAATCCATTGTTTTTGTTAAATAGAAGTGGTCGAAATGACTTGAAATTATTGTGAGATGTGGAAAGTATAAGGTTCATCACCGTAATCTGGGGTTGACGTGAAAAGCAACCCCAAGTTATGGTGAAGAGCCAAGTATAATGTAAATGTTTGGAGTGACATAGTCGATAATGCTATGCTTATCGGAAAGGGGAAGTTTTTCATTGAGCTACTGTACATTTATTGCGACTAATTGTGAACTACCTGAGGTGAAGGGGAACGAAACATACATAACGGTGCGCGAGGCAATCGCACGTAATATGACAGCGCATGAATTTTTACCGTGGGAGGACATGGATCCGGAGGCACAGCTGCTCGTCATTGAGAATGAAGAAGATTTGTATGAGCTGACGATTACAGAAGGTACATATTATGACGTGAGCGATTACACGAAGCAGCCGTTCATTTACGAGTTGAGCTTTCGCTACACAGCCGAGCGCGTGCAGCAGCTATTTGACTACATAAAAGCGCATCAGCAAAGCGGGCAAGTGATTGAGTTACAACAAGTGTGGCTTGACGAATATGATGTGCCGACAACGACGCTGCATGCGGATGATTTGACGCTTGCACATTTACAGCAACTATATGATGACGCGCACGAGCAGCACGCCCCAGTGTATCGTTTAATAATAGAAAAATAAAAAGGTGTACGATGAGTCGCAACAGAACTCGTCGTACACTTTTTTCAGTTAGAAATGCCAATGCTTGCAATACGGAACGCGCCGTACTCATCGATTATGAGCGTGTACGTCGTGTTTTGGTTAAAATATTGGCTCTCTCCATGAAGCGGGTATAAATAAAACGTTTCATTCGTGTTGACATAATACATATTGTTGTCATACGTGACGTTTAGCACGTCGTTTGATAAAAATTCAAACACGTGCCCACCGTACGCTAAATCGAAAATGTAGTTATTAATTTCGGTATAAGCGGAGCCCGTTAGCAGCGCACTCACTAATGAAAAATCGCTATTGTTTAACGCTTGTTCGTAGGATGAACGAAATGATTGCACGAACTGACTAGCGAGCTGCTCGTTCGTCTCAGCTTGTGCAACAGTGTATTGTACGTATGCGCCACCTGCTTGCAATACAGCATCGCGTGACATCGGCTGCTTGATCCATTCATCGAAATACGGCATCATCGTATAAAGCGGAATGGCAAAGCTGAAATTTGTACTCGTTTCGGACGTGTATAAAAGTGAGTTAATGCCAATTACTTTACCAGTCGTCACATCGACGAGCGCGCCACCACTGCTGCCTTTATCGATTTGTGCGTCTACTTGATACACTTGCTCGTAAATGAAGTGCTCGAATGAAAAGTCGCGGTTATGCCCTGTAATGTAGCCGATCGATGCGCTATTTTCGAAGCCTTGTGGTGTGCCAAACGCGATTACCTCTAAGCCAATAGGAGATTCTGCTGTTTCGACGACGAGTGGTTCATGCTCGGTATAATGCGGCACGTGTAGCAGCGCAATGTCGTAAGCATCTGAAATGCCAATGACAGTCGCGTTATGTTGCTCGCCGTCTGAGTTGCGCACCGTTACATCGACGACACCTTTTACGACATGTGCGTTCGTCACGACGTAGCCACCGCTTGCATACAAAAAGCCAGAGCCTTGACCAGTTGGCGTCTCGACGGTGAAAATGCCGCGCTGAATTTTTTGAATGAGGGAGACGCGATCGGTAGTATGAGTTGCGGTTTCAACGTTCGGCTCATTGTTCGACGTTGCGTAATACGTACTGCTAATCGCAACAAGTACAATAAGCGCAATGCCCCATTTCCAGCTAAACAATTTTTTCGTCACGAGCCGCTCGCTACATTCGGCACAGAAGCGGCTCGTTTCGCTATTTTTTGCGCCGCATCGTTGACAATACATAAGCTGCACCTCCGTTAAATTTTACATCTGTTGGCATCATTATACATGAAAAATCGTCATTTATTCTATTGGCGTCATCGTGACACCGTGATTCGGGAAGTGTATTAAAATGTTCGCACTAGACGACAGCAGCACTTCAAACGATAATGTGTTGTCATCAATCGGCAAAAACTCCTCGTAAAGCCAGTCGTCCATTTCGAGCTGGAGAACGGATGCATCGTTACGTGCGTTCAAATGCTGAAATTGAAAATGTGATACGTCTTGAAACGACAGTCGCGACAGCTTTTCGTCCTTTTTACGTGCGGCAGCGTTCGAAATGGTCAAATGCACATGTAAACGTAAAAAGCTCGTTTGCTCAAACTCAATGTTGATGATGCGCGAGTCGTGAAAGCCCCAGCCGCTAAAGTGCTGCACGATCGAAGTCGGCAATCGATCGTGAATGCTTGTAAATACATGTTCATACGCCGCAACATTTTCCTCCCACTGCGCGTCGACTTTCACTAACGCCTCACCGACAACGTCATCGCGGTTTTGTGCCTCAAAAAGCTCATATAAAAAATAACGCAAAGAAATACCCCCTTATTTTCATCATAGCATATGAATTCGTGATGTAATGAAATCGGTCAAATGTGTATGTCGATTTTGCTAAATTTTTGTTATGATAAGTTTATTCGTTTTGCGAAATAATAAAAGGGAGAAGTATTGATTCATTTTTTGGCATATTAGTTACTTTATGCGGTTTAAGTTTCCGCGCTCCTGACTATGCTAATGATGTGAATCGATACACCTTAACAAAAGGAGTTTGCTATGATTCGTCAATTTATACCGTATTACAAGCCGCATCAACGCTTGTTTTGGGTCGATTTTTTAAGCGCGATTTTTGTTGCGCTGCTTGAGCTGGCATTTCCGCTCGCGGTGCAATGGTTTATTGACAAGCTGCTGCCAACAGGTCAATGGGGCACGATCATGAAAGTCGGCGTGCTGCTGCTGCTCATCTACATTCTGAGTTCAGCGATGCACTTCGTCGTCAACTATTTAGGGCATAAGCTCGGCGTTAAAATCGAGGCGGATATGCGTGAGGAGCTGTTTACGCACATTCAAAAGCAGCCAGTCGAGTTTTTCGACAACACGAAAACAGGGCATTTAATGAGCCGCATTACGAACGATTTAATGGATATCGGGGAATTTGCGCATCACGGCCCAGAAGATTTTTTCATTGCGATCATGACGTTTTTAGGGGCGTTTGTCATTATGTTCAACGTCAACGCGCAGCTAGCATTAACGGTGCTCGTCATTTTACCGTTTTTAGCGGCCATTATGATTTACAGTAACCGTAAAATGAAAGGCGCGTGGAAAGACACGTACAGCAAGCTTGCGGACATTAACGGGCGCGTTGAAGATTCAATGTCAGGCATTCGCGTCGTGAAGTCATTTACGAACGAGGAGCATGAAGTAGCTCAGTTTAACGCACATAATGAGCGCTTTAAAGAAACGAAATTTAAGGCGTACAAAGTGATGGGTGTGACGTTATCGAGCGTCTACATTTTAACGCGCTTGCTGACGTTAATCGTGCTCGTTGGCGGTGCGTGGCTAAGCGTTAACGGCAAAATGTCGTACGGGGAACTTGTAAGCTTCGTTTTATACATGAACGTACTTATTAAGCCGATTGATAAAATTACCGCACTGCTTGAAATGTATCCTAAAGGTATGACAGGGTTTAAAAACTTTAAAGAGCTACTCAATACGAAGCCGACGATCGAGGACGCGCCTGATGCAATCGATGTGTCGGAGCTTCACGGTGACATTTCGTTAAACAACGTAACATTTGCGTACGATCAGCAGCCGACGCTCACGAACATTTCGATGAGCATTCGTGCAGGCGAAAGCGTCGCATTAGTCGGTCCATCGGGGGCAGGGAAGACGACGATTACGTCACTCATTCCACGCTTTTACGATGTTGATGGCGGCTCGATTACGATTGACGGCATCGACATTCGCAGCATGACGCAAAGTTCGCTTCGTAAACAAATTGGTGTCGTGCAGCAAGACGTATTTTTATTTGCAGGTACGGTGCGTGAAAATATTGAATACGGTAAGCTCGGCGCGTCGTTTGAAGACATTCAGCAGGCGGCAAAACGCGCGAACTTGCATGACTTTATCGAATCGCTTCCAAACGGCTACAATACCGAAATTGGCGAGCGTGGCTTGAAGCTGTCAGGTGGGCAAAAGCAGCGTTTATCGATCGCTCGCATGTTTTTAAAAAACCCGCCGATTTTAATTTTAGATGAGGCAACGTCCGCGCTTGATACTGAAAATGAACGCATCATTCAAGCGGCGTTAGAGGAATTAGCACAAAACCGTACGACGATCATTATTGCGCACCGTTTAGCGACCGTTCGCAATACGGACCGCGTGTACGTCGTGACGAAAAATGGCATCGAGGAGCAAGGCACGTATGATGAGCTCGTTGAAAAGGGCGGCATTTTTGCGAACTTGCATAAAGTACAAGTGATTTAAAAAAATAGACTGGACATAAGTACATTTCAAATGTTCAGCGAATGAAGTTTATGATAACGAATTTGATGGCGGAGCGTGTGAAGCGGCGACTCCTAGGGGAATAGAACGTGCTTTAGCAAGGCTCGAGTACGGCGGTTTCGCCACGTCCATGTGGCACCGCCCGCATGACCAACATCGTGTTCGCCGCCGTTCCCCATGGAAAGCATCCGCGTAATGAAGCGTAGTCAAAAAGCAAACAAGTGCCATCAGGGAAATTTCCTGATGGCACTTGTTTTGTTTTACGATCGCTTCTTTTTATTGCGGCACGCGCACTTCTAAAATGCTTTCTAAACTGCGCTTTGACAGCAAATAGGCGTTTTTAAATTCATTATATCGATTTGATAAGCGGTAGACGTTCATATTGCGATGTACCATGAGCTCATCAAACGATACTTTGACGTTTTTGTAGGCGACTAAAATTTTTTCAAAGTCGCTGTCGCGTAAATCGTGTGTACTAATGTAAATGTGGGCGTGCGTGTAGCTGTTATGTGCGAGACTTAAATAACTTGCGGCTAATGGGTATTGGAGCTCATTGTCGCTAAAGTTAATTAAAATGTCATATGTATTACATACGTTCGCATACATATCTTGATAAAGTTCGAGCAGCAATGTTAAATCATCAACTAGTTTTCTTCCTTCTTTTCTCATATAGAAGCCTCTTTTCTTTAAAATAGAGTGGAAATGCGAAGTAGTGATTTGCGTATTGAGTTAGAGCTTTATACATGCTACATGCGCACAACTATATGTATTCGTTCATTGTGTGCGTAACATAGCAAATTTTTTTAAGACAAAAAGACTATGTGTTTTGATTTTTTAGTTTAATTTAATGAATTATACTCCTTTCGTTATAGTTAAGTGTAGTTCAATAGAAATGAAAACGCAATAATATAATTTTGCGATGTACGTTCACAACTACAATACAAGTGAAAGCGTGTTAATGAGCTGTTTTTATACAGCTTTTTGTAGTTTTATGGCTCTTCCCGATAACTTGGGGTTGCTTTTCCCGCTGGAGTCCGCCTCTCGTTTCAAGCAACTTTTATACGTCAACCCCAGCTTACGGTGATGAACCAGTTTTATTCCAAAATCGGTGCTTGCAATATGTAAATGTATGTTCTGAAATGCAAGCGGCGAAAAAGCGAGCGCCGAAAATGTAAGGAACAAAGGCTAATTTCGTCGCGTCCATGCGACAATGCCTTTGTGACGAACATCATGTTGCCTTCTGCGAAAAGCGAGCCATCATATACGTTCAGTCATTACTACATACGTCAGGTGTTTTTTTACTTATTTTAGGGTATAGACGTGCATCACCGTAAGCTGAGGTTGTCGAATAAAGGAGGAAGATAGTATTTGTAACATCGATGTGACACCGTCTTCACCTCCACACTTGCTGAAAAGCGTGTCTCGAAACGAAAAGAAAATTCAAGTTATGGTGAAGAGCTTATATACGTAAAGGTGGTGTAATCGATGGAATTAACAGAGCACGCTTACATATTTTATTATGGTATTCCGATTGTCATTTTGCTTATTTTATCAACCGTTACATTAAAAAATAACGGACGCGCGCTTGAAAATCAGCTGTTAGCGGGAAGCTTCATATTATTTAGTACTTTATTTGGCGTGGAATGGTATCGTCACTTAGCACCGCTCGCCGTATCGCCATTTTTAACGAACTGGGTCATCGGTATTGCGACGATGCTGTCACTTAGCATGCTTATGCACGTTTGTTTAAAGCTATGCGAGAAGCATACGAAAAAGCGCATAGCTGTGCCGATGTGGCTGCTGTATAGCGGTGTGCTTGTCCATGTAATAATTATGCTAACACCGATCGCGCCGACGCTTGCTGACTTTTCGCGCAACGGCATTTGGATTGAGCGTGAGGCTCCGATTTATTTCGCGTGGATTGTATCGTTCGTCACGCTGGCGTTAACGGTTGATTTTATTATTTGTTTATATGCGTACATGAAAACGAAGGGTAAAAAAGCATCGCGTCATTTATTTATGTTTTTAATGACGATGCTGCCGTTCATTATCGTGCTGTATGTCATGTGCGTGTTGTTCGTGCCGACGACGTATATGCCGTCCATTTCAACGATTTACATGGTCGTATTTTTGGCGATGTTTTTAATGATCGGCATGCAGCGCTACAATTTATTTCCGCAATATGCAAGACGCTATGCAACGATGTTTGAACGCAGTCCGATTTGTAAGTTTATGTTAAACGAGCGCTTTGAAATTCAAGAAGCGAACGAGCAAACGATGAAATATTTAGGTGGCGCCTTTGAGAAAGCGAATTTCGTCGAGTTAATGGAGCGAAGTGGCAACATGGCACACGTGCAACGTTTATTAGACATTGTCGATGAACAAGGCGAGGTCGCTAACGAAATTGTCGCGCTCAACAATATTCATACGGGGAACGTTATGTATTTAGTCGTCAATGCGATTAAAATTCAAGACGACGGCGAAGTGTTTTATTACGTCATGTTTCGCGATAAGACGATTGAGCGACAACAGCAAGAACGCATTCGTGAGCTGGCATTTTATGACGGGCTAACGAAGCTGCCAAATCGTACGGCGTTTATGACACAAGCGGAGGAAGCGTTCATGCATCGTGACGGAAGCGGCATCGTGTTGTTTGATTTAAATTATTTTAAACGCATTAACGATAATTTCGGGCATGCGGCAGGAGATGAAGTACTGCGTGCAACAGCAGACGTGTTAAAAGCGTTCGTTACAGCACCGAACATGCCAGCGCGTCTTGGCGGCGATGAATTTGTCGTGTATGTCGATGAATCGACGCTTGATGTGCCTGTAACGCATTACGTACAACAGCTGCGCCACGCATTGGAGACGAAGCAGCTAAATTTTGAAGGGCATACGCTGCGCATTTCGCCGAGCATTGGCTACTGCAGTAAAACGGAGGTGGCGACGTTTGATGAAGCGTTGCAAGAAGCGGACAAACGTATGTATGATGACAAATCACGTATTAAACAACAAACAATCATAAAGGGGAGTATGCGATGAATTTCATTGTGTCATTAATGACGCTTAGTTTAGCGCTCTTACCAATTGTAATTAGCGTATATGTTTATAAAGGTCGTGCGCGTAAAAGCACACGTATGTAGAAGAAGTGCGTTATATGTTTTAGCGGGCATTGTATACTGGCTTTCAGAAATGAATAAAGTTAAGCGTGTTGATTCGCCATTCAACTGGCAGTTCGCGTAGTGCGGCTCGCTTTGCCTGTGCGGTTACTCGAAGTAAATCAATTCCTTAGGCTCAGTGACGAATAAAATGTTGGTCATGAAGGCGATGACTCGTGTAGTAGCGCTTATCACCTTCTTCCAGCTTCCGCACCGGGCTTACGGGGGAGCGTATTCCTTAACGAGTCTCGCTGCACGCGCCATGCCACAATCATGCCGTTTTGCTACTGGAAACAACTAATTCAGCTGTATAAAATTGGCGTATTAATAGACTTGGAATCAAATAATTCATTACAGTAAGATCAGTTTGACATGTAAAAGTTATTCGAAGCGTTTTCCTGCTGGAGTGCGCCTCTCGTTTTAAGCAACCGTTATGCGTCAATTTTAGCTTACGGTGATGACACTATTTAATAAATATTTTAGTGTATAATAGTTATAAAACGTATGGGAGGCGAACGAATGGGGAAATCTAAAGTGATGCTCGGTGGGGTTGCGGTGATCGTCGTTATTTTGGCGA
Source organism: Caryophanon latum (assembly GCF_001700325.1). Classification (GTDB taxonomy): domain Bacteria; phylum Bacillota; class Bacilli; order Bacillales_A; family Planococcaceae; genus Caryophanon; species Caryophanon latum. The sequence continues at coordinate 26,100 of NZ_MATO01000005.1, read as the reverse complement.
TCATGTGCATTTCGACGTATAACGGGCTCGTAACGAGTGAGGAAAATATTGATAGTCAGTGGGCGCAAGTGGAAAACCAACTGCAACGCCGCTTCGATTTAATTCCGAATTTAGTAAGTACGGTTGAAGGGTATATGACGCATGAGCGTGAAATTTTTGAAAACTTAGCGGCGGCACGTACAGCTTACGGTGATGCAACGAACGTTGAGGAGCAGGCGGTGGCAAATGATGCGCTGTCAGAAACATTGTCACAGCTACTAGTCGTTGTCGAAAACTACCCGACGCTCAAGGCAGATGCGCAGTTTACGCGTTTAATGGACGAATTAGCAGGGACGGAAAACCGTTTAGCTGTTGCACGAAAAGATTATAATGAAGCGGTGCAAGATTATAACGAAGATGTGCGCCGTTTCCCAGGATCGCTTATGGCAAGTATGTTTGGCTTTGAGAAGCGCAACTATTTTGAAGGTGAAGAAGGTGTAGAAGAAAATCCAGCAGTCGATTTCGGAGGCGAATGATATGAAACAAATGCTATTGATCGTGTTGCTTTGTTTACTTTCGGCGACGACTGCGGCAGCGGCAATACTTGAGCGACCGACGACGGCAGGCTTTGTGTTTGATTATTCAAACGTTATCGATGAGGATGTCGAAGCGGAGTTAAATGATTTTGCGCTTGCATTGCAGCAATCTGGCAAGCTTGAAATTTTCTTTATAACGGTTGGCACGATTGGTGATTATGAGCCGTACGAATACGGTATGGAAATTTTTAGAACGTGGGGCATTGGCGATCCGGAAAAGAATAACGGCATTCTCATTTATGTGACGACCGATATGCCAGATGAGGAAAATACGGTGCGCTTTGCAACAGGTGCCGGCGCAGGGATAAATTATCCAGATGGTCGTACAGGTGAGCTAATCGATACGTACATGATGCCATCGCTTGAAATTAACGACTATACGACGGCGTTTGCGCAAGTTGCCGAGGCAATACGACAGCAAGAGGAGCTCGCATTCGATTGGGAAAATACCGAGAAATTTACACCTGAAGATGACACAGATTATAGCGTATATTTCGTTTTCGGAGTGATTGCGCTGTTCTTCATATATAGCTGGATTAAAAAGCTCGTGCGCGGCATTCAAGGTCGTTACTATGCGCGTCACTTAAAAAAAACAGGCAAGGATATTCGCTCGCCTAGCTATATTAAATACGAGGAGGAACGTAAAGCCGCCGCGGCAGCTGCCATCGCTACGAGCTACGATTCGAACGACTACAACGATTACAGTAGCTCGAACGATTCGTATTCGGGCAGTGGCGGCGATTCAGACGGTGGCGGCTCGGATCGTCATTTTTAAATGGAATGGGGATGTGCTAAATTTAGTGCATCTCCTTTTTTGTTTGGAAAAGCATGCTATCAACATTTCCGGCATTGCCTGTTAACATTTATTTCGTAGCCGTTGTTCCAATTATTATCGAAACTGCCACAAAGTCCGTCACGTATACGAAATAAGTATTTTTTATAGCGCATGCACGCAACAAAACGTTATAATGAAAAAATGGAATGAGGAACTAAAGGTTGCGTAGTGCGTCCTACGTAGCGAGTATATAAAAGTTGGAGTTGATTTCGTTTGTTAGATACAATCATTTTGTCAATGGTTGAGTTTTTCAAAGGCTTTGGATATTTTGGGGTACTGCTTGCGCTTTGCTTCGAATTTATCCCAGCGGAAGTTGTGTTACCGCTTGCAGGCTATTGGATTTCTCAAGGTGAGTTTCAATACGTGTTAATGGTCATTGCCGGAACGGTTGGTGGCACGATCGGACCGTTAACGTTATATGCGGTCGGTCGTTACGGTGGTCGCCCAATCGTTATTAAGTACGGGAAGTTTTTCTTAGTAAACGAAAAGCAAATCGATGCAGCAGACCGTTTCTTCGCGAAGTACGGTGCAGGTGTCGCGTTTTTCGGGCGATTTTTACCAGTCGTGCGCACAGCGATTTCTGTACCATGTGGCATGACGAAAATGAACGTCGTGAAGTTTTCAATTTATACGTTTAGTGCGATGCTGCCAATTACGGCGCTTTATGTGTATTTAGGTATGAAGCTTGGCGAAAATTGGGAGCAAGCAGGCGATTTGTTTAAAGAATATTTACAACCGTTCGTTATCGTGCTTGCCATTGCCATTGTAATTTATGCAATTTATAAATACCGCATTTACTTGCTTGAGCGTAAGTTACGCATGAACGAGGAAAAAGAGAAATAAAATCGTAACCATTCAGTCGCACGTCGATTGAATGGTTTTTTGTTATGTGGACATTTCCGTCAGTTATACATATTCACAATACAATGTGTTAAAAATTATTGAAATGGCGTTGCGTATAATGAAAAAAAGATTATAAAATAACTTCATTATTGTTATAATATCAAGCGAGATAAGTAGACGGTATTTTACAGCGTGCAAGCCGTATTATAAGGCGGCAATTGCATAGCATTTAGAAAGTAGTGAAAACATGAGCATTGAAAGAAGGCTAAGCGATTTTGAAAAAAACTTGCTGTTAACGCCGATTCGAGCATATATTGAAGCAACGTATAATGTCGAGGTAGTGCGCAACGATACGATTGGCATGAAGCCACCATACATTATCGTCGGCAACCATGTGACGAACTGGGATCCGTTTTTCATTAATTGTTACGTTGAGGAACCGATTTGCTTCGTCGCCGCAGCTCCAGCGTTTCGAAATCCGATCATGAAGCGAGTGCTGGATTACGCAGGTGCTATTTCAAAAACGAAATCGCGCGCCGATAGTTCGACGGTGCGTGGATTAGTGCGAGCAAAGAAGGCAAATCGTGTCATTGGGCTGTTTCCAGAGGGTAATCGTACGTGGAACGGTCGCACTGAGCCGCTCGTCTATACGACGGCAAAGCTTGTGCAATCGTTAAATGTGCCTATCGTCGTGGCAAAAATTCGCGGCGGCTACTTAAGTCATCCGCGTTGGGCAACGTCAGTACGCAAAGGGAAGGTAACAGTTTCACTAGAGCGTTTGTTTGACGGTCAAGATGTGAAAGCGTTATCAACAGACGCGGTGCATGAAGCGTTAACGGATGCACTGACACTCGATGACTTTGCGTGGCAGCGTGAAACTGGCTTGACGTATCCAGGCAAAGAATTGGCGCATCATTTAGAGCGTTATTTATTTGCATGCCCACATTGTGAAACGGTCGGCAAGCTTCATTCACATGACGATCGTCTTACGTGCCAAGCGTGTAACTACGAAGTGCGCTACACAGTGGAGGGGCTCTTTGCACAAGTGAACGAGCCGCTTCATTTTACGCGCATCGACGACTGGAATGCGTGGCAGCAACAGTTTTTACAGCGCGCTGCCAATGACCGACAGCTTTTTCGTGACGCGCTATGCGATGACGTGACGCTACTGCAAGAAGTAGACGGACAGCTTATGAAGCAAGGCAAGGCGAGCATGACGTGTGATGGCAACGAGCTCATACTACAGCTTGCCGATCGCGAGCTACGTTTAGCGCTTGCGAACATTCAAAACATTAGTATTCATAAGCATCATAAAATTGATTTTTATTACGACGGTGCGTTATATCACGTGAAATTTACGAACAAGCGAGCGAGCGTGTACATGTGGTATTCGTACGTTAACGTAATGCAAAATAAAATTATATAGCGAAATAGGCTGTGCTACAAGTGAATGTCACTTGAGCGCAGCCTATTTATGTTAAAACAGCTTTTGCCAAAGTTGGATAACGGAAATAAGTGCATGATGAATGATCGATAATTTAAAAATAAGTAATACGGCTGTATGCGATTGTACTTTTATATAATGGTGTTTCAGCTCGCGCAGTAAAAACATCGCAACGAACGATAATAAAATTGCAGCAACCGGCAAAATGAAAATGAGCGGCGCAAAAATATATTGTCCTGTATCGATTACTAAAAAGCTATTTGTAAAATCGATAATGGCGCTGTTACCGAAGTTGCTGTTGTAATGCTGTTGAATAAATAAACGGCCGTAAAATTCTACATATGTGAGTATTAATACGATGAGGCTTACTGTAATAAACTGTGATTTTGTCTTTTCTCTTGCCTCGATTTCGTTTCTTGTTAGACGTTTTTCTTGTGGCGCTTCTGTCTTTTTATGCTTGTTTCGATTGCGATGTTTTTGCTTTTTTTGTGATGCTTGTGAAGATGTAGTTGGAACAGATTTTTGTTTTTGAGGAGGCTTTTGTTTAGCGACGGGCTGTAGCTTATATTGTACGATAAGCCATTCGCTTACTTCACTTGCTAAATGAAGTGCTTTATGTGCTGTTGGGACGTTCCCAAAGCTCGTTTCATGGGCAGCTTTATTCCCCATTTTACGAATTTGATGTAGCTTTTCATTGACGATTTCTGGAATGAGGTGATGTACATAAAGCTGTTTAATTTTCAATTCTTGCGTGAGTTCATTTCCTTCCTCTGATAATGGAAATGTAAAGTTTTCACGAGCAGCAACGAGCTTAACATAATCCTCTCCAAATTGACGTATTTTAATGAGTGCGATATTCGGATCATCTTGATAAAATTTTTGAGCTGATTCGCCGAGCTCTTTTAGCTTTATAAATGGACCGTGTAATTTTGAAAAATGATACATTGTTTCACCTCTTTGTTATCTGAAATATAGCTGTAACGATTCAATGCGTGGCCCATTTTCATGAAATAGGACGTTGTAAATAGAGTATTCATAGTATGTGGAACGTCTAATTTCATTTGGCCAATAACGGTGATATTTCACGATAACAATAGGCCAATATGTATTTCCATGACGCAATACATCGAGCACTCGGAAATCGACAATGCGTATTTTTCGCTCGTCTTGGCGCATCTTTTCAATTGTACCGATTTCATATTCATACATCGCTGAGCTTGTATTATAAAACGTGGCAAGGTCGCTACTATTTAATGTTTCATAGGAGTTTTGCAGCGTCGAGAGCAGCTTTTCGGTAAACTGCATAACCTCTTCCTTTTTCGCATCGGGGTTAGCTGTAATTTCATATACGTCATTTGCGCTAATCCACGTATATTGTGCAACTGCATTTTCACTTGTAACAATTTGGTAAGCTCCATTTTCAAATTTTACGAAAGGATGCATGGCACTTACTTTATTTGTAATGTTGCGCTCTGTTGTAAAATCATTCGTGCTTCGTGAAAATGCTACTTCCTCCTTCGTATGAACGATACCTGTAACGGTTGGAATGAATTGTTGTAGCTCTTGCCATTCGGTAGAAGTAATCGTAAAATCGCTACTGTCATTGCGGTTAAACATGACAAATGCGATGAGCAGTATGATGATCAGCGTGGTGCTAGCTATTATTTTTTTCAATGATTGTCCTCCTTTCTACCTTTAAGGGAATTTTAACAAATATGAAATGTATTTACTATACAATGGAACTTATTGTTTTCAGCAACCAAACTGAAATCAGGCGTGTTGTAGCTGGCAATTGACTAGCTAATGAACAGATTTGAGATGGAATAATCGAAATATGGTATAATCAACAAAATTTATTCCGAGGAGTGAACGATATGACAAATATTACGCTGTTTATGATCGCTTGTGTGTTGCTCATCATCTTGCCGGGGCCAGACACCGCCATCGTGACGAAAAATACGATTGTGTACGGCAAAAAGGCGGGCTTTCAAACGATGATTGGCTCATGCTGTGGCTTAGTCATTCATACAGTGGCGGCAGTAGCAGGCTTATCCGCGTTAATTGTGCAATCGGCGGTCGCGTTTACGATTTTAAAATATGTCGGAGCGGCGTATTTATGTTATTTAGGGGTGCGTACATTGATGAACATGCGCGCGAAAAAAGTGACAAACGAGGAGCAACTAGTCGAGGCGAAAGGGAAATCGGCGTTTATGCAAGGATTCATTACGAACGTGACAAATCCGAAAGTTGCGGTGTTCTTTTTAACGTTTTTACCGCAGTTTTTAGCGCCCGATGCGAATGTGTTTCTCGCGTTTTTAGCGATGGGTAGCATTTACAGTGGCATGACGCTCGTCTGGTTTATTTTTTACGTGTACTTGCTCAATTCGATTCGCAACTTTATGCAGCGACCAGCAACTGCCGCGATTATTGAGGCGATGACGGGCATCGTGCTGATTGGCTTTGGCATAAAGCTTGCTTTCGAACAGCGATAACGTTATTCATTATTAGCGCACATGGTTAAGAGAAAAAAGTGTTAGCGGCAATCTTTCCGCTAACACTTTTTTTGGGTAGATAAGTTAAGAATGATAAATGTTTGCCGCACGAGGCGACGATTATTTCGACGTATTTTCTAGCGCACGCATAATGAACGTCGCAAATTGAGCGCGCGTTACGTTATCATACGGTGCGTAAAGTGAAGCGGTTGTACCTGTCGTAATGCGGTGGTGATAAAGCGTTGCGATGTTGTTGTACTGAGCGTACGTATCCGGTTTACCGATATCCGTAAACTTCATGTCAGCTGTTCCTTGTAGCCCGAAGCCTTTTACAAGTGCTTGTGCCATTTCGCCGCGCTTCATAACGCCGTTTGCATTAATTTTGTTATCTTGAATGTTAATTAAGCCGCGCGTGTACGCTGTAGCAAGTACATCGTAACCGTACGCACCTTTTTTAATATCCGTTACTGTTGCAGGAAGTGCTGCGCTTGCAGACGGTTGGACGCCCATTGCACGAAGCATCATCATCATCGCATTAATACGTGAAACGCTTGCACCTGGTTTGAATGTGCCGTTTTCGTAGCCTGTAATGATGCCGATTTCTGCTGCGTTGTTAATGTTCTTTAAATGTGAGCCTTGTCCAACATCTTTAAAGCCTGCGAACGGTTTAATCGTACTGTTATTGCCTTTTTTCACGATTGTGTACATTTTACCGCGTGTGACGAAGCCTGATTTTAGACGGTCGTGACGCGCTTCATTGAATGTAATTTTGAGCTTGTATGTGCCGTCAGCGATATTGCCAGGCATCATCATTTCAAACTTCTCCGCAAACGAGTTGTAATCTAAGTTGTGCGGTGCAAGCCCTGTAATAATTTTACGGTATTCACCGATTGATTTGTTGTTTTGGTTAAGCACTTGTACGACCATTTCACCGCGTACAGGCACTTTCCCCGTATTTTTCATCGTCACTGTACCACGGAACGCGAATTTCTTTTGTGGCGTTACGTAAGCAGATAAACGATCTGTCGTTAACGTTAAATCGTACTCGCGCTGTGCGAATGCGTTATGACGTTCCATTAACCAGTCAAGAGAAGCGGCTAATACAGCTTTTGCGTCCTCTTCACCTTCTGTATTTGTATCTTTTTGGTTTACTGATTTTGTGCCATGCCATTCGTAATCCGCATAGTCTACCGTGAAGTAATCATAAATTTTAAATGATGAGTACACGATGCGACCTGCGCCGTATTGTGCAGATAATAACGCTGGTGTTTCACCTTTTGTAATGTAGTTGCTCTTATACTCTTGTTGTGCGGCATTATAGTTTTTTAACGAATAATCTGCATACGTTAAAATCGGCTGCACGTTCGCACTTGGCCAAAGCGCAAGTGTTTCAACCCACTCCACACCGTTTTCTTTTAACGTAATGTTATTTTTACCTAAACGTTTATACGCATTCAATAAAATTGGGTGCGTGCTGTTTGGTACGTTTTTAATTTGCATGTTCGTTAATGCCATATCGTCGCGGAACGTTGATTGGAATACTTCTGTTAAGTTGTCCCACTCCCAAATGTACGTTAACGTGTCGTAAATTAATGGAGATAAATCCATTTTCGTTCGGTCTGGCTGGAAATCGTCCCATTCGTTACGTGCTGTTGCGAAAATAAACTGCGCATTCCCGCCACCGTAAATGTAGTGACGAATGTTTTCACGCTGTTTATGGTTCAGCATCACTGTGTACGGTAACACAATAACTTCAAACTGATTTAAGCGAGATAAGTCGTTTAAATCTTCATCGTACAGCTTTGCGACGTTATAGCCTTGTGAACGGTATAGCTCATACAGCTTGTTCGATTTGTTTTTCGCTGAGCTGTAGGCGATTTTCGGATCGACGTTTTTTTCATCGGTAAATAACGGTGGCGTATATTTACCAGCAACGTTTTCAGCGAACATAAACTTTTCGTTTTGCTCTGAATATAGTACGCCGACTTTGCCTGTGTTTGCACTTGCTGTCCAAGATGGTAGCACGAACGATAACGCTACGAAAAATGCGAGCAACGCGGTAATGCGTAAATGCTTCATTAAAAAGCCTCCTCAAATTAGTATGTCTTACATTTTTAGTATATCGAAATTTTGGTGCATGCGGTTGAGAAAATTGGAAATACGTAAAAATGTGCATCATTTTACAGTAATTCATACAAATATCGTAGGGAATAACAGACGAGATATAGGAAAACGATTGCACATATTGCATTCATTTGCCCATACGTGAAAATTCAGGTCTGTTGATTAGCCATTTATATACAGTGAAATCGGTTGTTTTTAGCAACCATCTGGAAATAAATGCTGCATATTAATGGCAGTAAGCGTGCGGCGAGACTCCTTGGGGAAAAGCTCGTGCCTCAAGACCCCGTAAAGCGCGACGCAGGAGCGGTGCGGAGGCTTGAGCCGAGCCCCAGGAAAGCGAGCCGCAATACGCTTCTGCCAATTGATTGGCTAATCAACACGCTTGGTGAAAATCTTGTGAATAAAATAATAAAGAAAATTATGACATTAGACTTTCTTTCCCGCCTATGTGTATAATCGAATGGAAAGGACGTGAAAACATGGCTTTAACGGTAACGTTTATTATTTTAACGTTAACGATTCTTTTATTTATGACGAACCGTGTGCGCGGCGATTTAGTGGCGCTGATCGCATTGCTTGCCTTTGTGATTTTTGGCATTTTAACGCCAGCTGAAGCACTTGCGGGATTCTCGAATTCAGTTGTCATTATGATCGCCGGGCTGTTCGTTATCGGTGCAGGTATTTTGCGCACAGGGCTTGCGGCAATGGCAGGCAATTTATTACTGAAATGGTCGGGTGAAAGTGAGCTGCGACTGTTCATCTTACTGCTCGTCATCGTTGCCACAGTCGGCGCATTTATGAGCAATACAGGAACGGTCGCGCTTATGTTACCGATTGTTGTCAGCATTGCACTGAGCATTAACGTTAGCTCTTCGAAGTTTTTATTGCCGCTTTCATATATTGCGTCGATGTCTGGGCTTATGACGCTCATCGCATCACCGCCAAACTTGATCGTTAGCCAGCTGCTCGTTGACGAAGGGTACGAAAAGCTCGGTTTCTTTACAATTACGCCAATTGGCATTATTGCCGCGTTTATTGCAATCGTCTATTTAGTGCTCGTACGCAATACGTTGCTGCCAAAAGATGCATCGCGCAATGAAGGAAGCGGTGGCTATAAATTGTCACCGGAAAAGTTGGCGAAAACGTACGCACTTGACGATAAGCTGTTTCGCATTCGCGTATCGGAGCAGTCACCAATCGTCAGCATGCCACTTGCTACATTGAAGCTACCGGCGCAGTTTCACATTTACGTCATGAAAATCGAACGTCGCGCAACAGAAGGCATTCATTTATTGCCGATGACGTATCAAGAAATGGCAGGGCCGACGAGCATTATTCAGCAAGGCGATGTGCTGTACGTGCAAGGGTTACAAGAAGATGTGGAGCGCTTTGCATCGGTTTATTATTTAAACTTAGAAACAGAGCGCGATACGGATGTTGAGCATTTAATTTCAAAAAAAATCGGGGTTGCCGAAGTGCTGCTCACACCGTCATCGAGCTTAATTGGTGAAACGGTTGAAAAAATCGGCTTCCGAAAAAAGTACAACTTAAACATTTTAGGTATTAATCGAAAAGGGACGTATTTAATGAAAAATATGGCCGAGCAAAAGCTACGATTCGGTGACGCCATTTTAGTGCAAGGAACGTGGGACGAAATTGAGCAGCTGTCGCGCGAGACGCAAGATGTTGTCGTCGTCGGTCAGCCAAAAGAGCAAGCAGGTGTTGCGGCCGCAAGCGGTAAAGCGTGGCTTGCCGGCATCATTATGGCGTTCGTCGTAGCGCTCATGGTGTTTGAAGTGTTTGACGCCGTTATTGCAGTGTTAATCGGTGCAGTGCTCATGATTGCGACAGGCTGCTTGCGCAATATGGATGATGCGTATAGCAAAATGAACTTTGAAAGTATCGTGCTCGTTGCGGCGATGCTTCCGATGGCGACCGCGCTGCAAAAAACGGGTGGCATGACGCTCCTCGCCGATAGCATCATTTCTGTGCTCGGGCAATACGGTGCGTTCGGTGTACTCGTCGGCGTCTATTTACTGACGGTCGTGTTCGGACAATTTGTAAGCAATACTGCAACAGCTGTATTGTTTGCGCCAATTGCGATGACAGCGGCACAAACGATGGACGCGAATCCGTACACGTTTATGATTGCCGTTGCGGTCGCTGCAGGTATGGCGTTTGCGACACCGATCGCCTCACCGACGAACTCGCTCGTTATGACGGCAGGTGGCTATAAGTTTAGTGATTTTGTAAAGGTAGGCGTGCCGCTTCAGCTCATTATGTTCGTTGCGATGATGTTTATTATTCCGTTATTTTTCCCATTGTAAATAAGTTAAATACGTAAAAGGTGCACGAAAGTTATCAGTGCATCTTTTTTCGTTTTACGTAGTGTATAGACAACGAACTAGATAAAAGGTATTATGTATAGTTAATGGAAAGAAGTTAGAAATACCTAATTAAATAAGTGGAGTGTACATACATGAAATTTAAAACGATTAAGATGCGTGTAGTTAGTGGTTTTTTGTTGTTAATTGCGATCTTTTCTTTATTTGTTGTTTACAATTATGTAACGAATCGATCGGTCGAGGAGCAAACGCAGGAGCTCATTCAGCACGAATTAGCGTTGCTGAAATCGAACCAAACGTTAGCAACTTCGATTACGACGCGAGTAGCAGCGGCAACGAGCTATATTGCGACAGGACAAGAACAATACTTACAAATGTTTTCGGAATATTCAACGATTGCGGATGAGCAAATTAAGCTGTTAAATACGCTCGACCCAGAAGGCATCGACAAACGTTCAGCTTACGTTGAGAAAGGTATCGCATGGCGTGATGCAGTGCAAAAAGATGTACTAGACGTTTTGCAAGTAGGTAATCTTGAGCTTGCGATTGAAAATTTAACGGTGTTAACAGCGGAAGCAACCGTTGTACGTAAAGGTTACGATGAATTAGTGAATGCTAATTCAGATCGCATTGATGAACTAGGCGATGAAATTATTGCGTCGACGAAATCATCCCGAACAATCGGAGGTATTGCCGGTCTTTGTATTATTGCCGTGAGCGTATTGTCTGCACAGTTTATCGTACGCAGCATTGTGAAACCGATTCAAGATGTGGCACAGCGCATCGGTAAGCTAGCAGACGGTGATTTAACAGACGCGCCGATGAATGCACAGCGCGAGGATGAAATTGGCTATTTAATGGCATCATCAAACAAGCTATCAACGAGTTTACAAAACGTAATCGGCTCGCTGCAGCACGTATCTGAAAACGTCGCGGCGAATTCAGAAGAAGTTGCGCAATCAGCGAACGAAGTAAAAGAAGGCTCAAATAAAGTAGCAATCGCCATGCAAGACATTACAGACGGCATGGCACTACAAGATGCACGCACGACGAATTTAGTAGACGTGCTAAGCGAATTTAAAGTTGGCGTTGAAGCTTCTACAGCAGGTGGGCAGCAACTCGCAACGCTAGCGACCGATGTACAGCGCTTAACGACGAACGGTCAGCACCAAATGACGACGACGCTCGGACAAATGAATACGATTGACCGCATTGTGAATGACGCTGTGTACAAAGTCGAAAACTTACGCGAAAAATCAACCGAAATTACATCGCTCGTTTCGGTCATTAGCGACATTGCCGACCAAACGAACTTGCTTGCATTAAACGCCGCAATTGAAGCGGCACGCGCAGGCGAGGCAGGAAAAGGCTTCTCGGTCGTAGCAGATGAAGTACGCAAGCTTGCTGAACAAGTAAGCCACTCAGTTACTGAAATTACGACGATTGTTGAGACGATTCAACACGAGACGAACGCCGCAACGCATTCATTGCAAGCAGGTTACGAGGAAGTGAAAAAAGGTTCACAAGAAATGACGACGACGAATGAAACGTTTGGCGAAATTTTCAACGCCGTTCATACGATGCATGCGAACATTGATGAAATTGCGAACAATTTAACGATGATTGATACGCGTACCGAAACGATTAATGCAGTCGTTGCTGATATTGCTAGCGTTACGCAGCAATCGACATTAAACGTCCAAAATGCCACAGCGACAATTGAAGAAACATCAAGCACGATGGAAGAAGTGGCAGGCAGCACTGCCCAACTTGCCGAAATGGTTGAAGAGCTAAATGCACAAGTACGACAATTTAAGCTTGTGTAATAAAACTAGCTGACATAAGAAAAGTGCTATCAGGAAATGTTGAATTTTCTGGTAGCACTTTTTTATTTTTACTGTTGTATCACGTCTTTTAACATTCCGAGGATCCAGCTTTTACCCGAGTCTTTTCATGCTGTAATATGCGTGTCGGTAAACGAAACATACGTTATTTAAGAGGTCATATAAACTATTTCAAGAAACCTATTAATTTCTTTTTAATTGATTCATATTACCTTTGTTATTTCATATTTTTTTAACAATAAAAATATTTAATAGAAAAAAATAGTTAATTGTAGGTAGAAAAAACTATAAATTATAGTACAATGTACGATAACAATAAAAAGCAAAGACTATGCTTCACAATGTGTTGTACTTGGAGGTGAAATTTTGTAATCCAAAGGGCGGTTTTTCAAATCGTTAACGAATAAACACATCTAGCATAGTTTATTTCTTTTTATGGATCTTCACCATAACTTGGGGTTGCTTTCCACGTCGAGGCAGGCTTTCCGCGGGCGCGGAGGCGAACACGATGTTTGTCATGAAGGTGATGCCACATGGACGTGGCGTTTATCACCTTCCTCAAGCCTCCTCGTCGTTCGTGCCTCACGACTGCGGGGTCTCGAGGCTCGCGCTTTTCCCGCAGGAGTCCGCCTCTCGTTTCAAGCAACCTTTATGCGTCAACCCCAGCTTACGGTGATGAACCCTTTTTATGTAATTTTCGTTCAGCCTGTAACGTTTCTATAAAGCAGTCACGAACGAATAAATGGAAAATATTTCTTTGTTATCTCTTGAATAAAAAGAAATATTCGTTATACTCTTATCATAAACCCTTTTTATCCCAAATGATATTGTTGTTTGTTATATATTTCTTTTAGGAGGCGGATCAAAAATAAGCAAAGAGGAAAATGAGCATAAAAATATTTCACTCATTTTCAAGTGTATGTTAGCAACTTATATCAAAGGAGAAAGGGGAACATAATGTTTAAGAAGATTAATGTATTTGTGCTTCTGTTCTTCTTATTCGTACAAAGTTTTGTCATGCCAGTTTCAGCATCGGCAGCTTCGTTCGATTCCGTTTCGTTAGCAGCGGCAATTGCAGCTACACAAGCGAACGACGATGAAGAAGGCAGTACACCAACTGGAACAACACAGCCTGCGACAACAGCAGCCGCAACAGAGCCATTGATTGACTTGAGCTTTGATAAGTTAGTACATAATGGCGACAAAGTTACAGATCAAGACGATGCGGATGATTTAGAGCCAAAAGCAGGCGATAAAGTAGAGCTTCACTATACGTTTGAAGTAGTAAAGGATATGAAAGTAGATGATACTTTTACGTTCAAATTGCCACAGCAGCTCCTTTTATATAACGAGGAAGCATTGAAAGGCAATATTGAAATACTCAATGACGAAGGAAAAAAAGAACTATATTTCACGTATAGAACGAATAAAGACACACGCGAAGTAACGATTACTGCACTGAAAGCAGTTGAAGCAATTCAAGGACTAGAAGGGGAGATTTTCTTCACAGCTACGTTCGGGAATTTTGAGACACAAGAGTTAGAACAAACGTTAGTAATTGAGGATTCAGATTCATCAGCTCCAAATCCTTTAACTTTAACATTTAAATTTGAGCCATTAGTTGATATTGATGACGCAACAATTGTTAAAGACGGTACAGTGCGTGATGATAAAGGTGTTAAATATATCGATTGGCAAGTTGCTTTTAACTTAGAAGGTGAAGAGCTTGGAGAGTCAATCACATTTAATGACACACTTGGCGAAGGTCACGAATTAGTACCGGGTAGTGTAAACGTATCACTCGTTAAAATGAAAGCAACGTTACAAAGCGTTCAGCCTGATTCAGAGGGAGAGCCTATCGTTCTTCTGACAGATGGGAGCGAGCTTAATTTCGAAATTGAGAGCGGTAATAATGAATCCGATTTTGTTTTCAACAAAGAAATATATGCCGTACAAGTAACGTATACGACAGAAATTACGCGTATTCCTGACAGCGCAGAAGAGATTTTCGAAAATGTCGTTAAAGCTAGCTCAGGAAAAGCAGAGTGGGAAGCTGAAGCAGCAGTACCAGTAACGTACGGCACACCATTATCGAAAACATTCGTAGGCGGCAATAAGTACAAAGCGAACTGGAAAATCGAGTTTAATAAACTAGGTCAGACTGTTACGCCAGGTATGCAAATTACCGATACGGTTAGTGAAGAACACAAAATTTTGGCGGATACGATTAAAGTAACAAAATATGAGCAAGTAGATGGTCAATGGGTAAATCCTGAAGATATTACAAATCCTTCATTGATTTCTGACGAAGGTGAGCAGAGTTTTAAAATTCTATTAATAGATAACGGGACTTATGCTTATGATATTGAATACTCAACAGCTTCTGTTGACGACCTCATTACATCAAGCGGTACAATTGAAAATACGGTAACATCACCGTTTAAAGATGCTAATGATGAGCCATATACAGCAACAGATTCATTCATTTACTCATCAGGTGTCGGTGTAAAGGAACTTCGGAGCATCGACTATACAAACCGTACTGTAGAATGGTATGTATCATTTACTTCAGAAGGTCAACAAATACCGAACTTCAACTTAACGGATCAATTACCATCAGGGCTTACGTTAAAGCCGTATGACGATGGTAAAGATTTTAACCTACTAAAAGGTGAGGTTTCTGGTGCTAATTCTAACGTTAATTTGAAGCATGAGAATGGTATAATTTCAGCTTCAGTAGCAGATACAGCTACAGTAGATTTAGCGTTTACGTATCAAACGACATACGATACATTACCAGCGCCTGGAGCAAACGGTAAAGTTGAATTCTCTAATACTGCTAACTTTACATGGAAGAATAAAGATGGAACACCAGATAAGTTAGATAAATCTGCTGTATTCGAGCCAATTTTGGCACACGTTGCAAATGCTGAAAAATCAGGAACGTACAATTATGCAACACGTACATTCCATTGGACAGCAGGCGTAAACTTAGACAGAAAAGCGATTACCAATATTACTGATACGTTAGGTACAGGTCATAAGCTTGTAGCTGATTCTGTAAAAGTATATAACGCAAAAATTGGTACAGACGGTTCTGTAACAAAGGGCGAAGCAACAGATGACTTTACCATTACGAAAACAGACACAAGCTTTACGTTAACACCAAAATCAGCTACATCTAAGCCGTACTACATCGAGTATGAAACAAAAGATGCTGATCATATTATTGGTCAAGAAGATGGCAGTGGCTTATATGAAAACAAAATTGTTGTGAATAATGGTGTAGAAACAACAGCAAGTGTCACAATCGACCGACCGAATGAGCTTGTGACGAAAACGGGCAATCCAATTGTAGCGAACAATACGATTGATTGGATAGTAGATGTCAATCGATCAGGCTCACTATTAGAGAATGCGGTATTAACCGATACGTTAGCAGCAAATACGGACGCAGGATATGAGCATTTCTTATTGCCGGACACAGTGAAAATTCAACCATTAAAGTTTACAAAAAACGGAATCGAAAATGATGGTAATCCGAAAACGTTAGATCAAGCAATTGAAGCAGGTTGGTTAACAGCTTTGCCAATGGAGCCAGAGATTCGAAAAAATACGTCATTTAAGCTTACATTTGGTGATTTGACTGATGACGAAGGTCCACAGGCGTTCCGCATCACATATAGCACGTATTACGATGGTAAATATAATGAAGAAGGTGCATACGGTAACAAAGCCGTTCTTACATCAGGTTCACAAACATTACCAGAGGAAAATGCAAGTGCAGGTGTGGAGCTAAAAGACGGTAAATATATCAATAACGATTCAGGTGCATCAGCAGATTTCAAACGTGCAAATGTCAGCATTACGAAATTAGGTGTCAATAACGATACAGGCGAGGAACGTCCACTTCCAAATGTCACATTTGAGCTATATAACAAATCAGGTACAATCTTACTTCAAACAGTGACAACAGTGCTAGACGGAAAAGAAGCAAAAGCAACGTTTGAAAAAGTCGGCTACGGCATATACATCCTTAAAGAAGTCACGGCATTAGACGGCTATAAAAAAGTATCTGAGCTTAAATTGACACTGTCAGCGAACCCAACGATTACGGATAAGAATGGTAAGAACGTTGAGGCAGTTGAAATAATAGCGGGAACGCAACCAGCAGAAGGTCTGATTGAGCATACGATTAAAGTTAAAAATGAAGAAATCGTTAACTCAATTGAAATGACGAAAACGTTCGAAGGTGTAGCAGCAGATGCAGATGATAAGTTGTTAGAACAAGTGAAGTTTGCGCTGTTTAAAGAAGATGGCACACGCGTTACAACGACGAAAAAAGCAGAGTATGATAAAAAAAATGGTACTCGTACACTAGTTGAGGATCAATCTTCAGCTGATTTAACGTTTACACCAGATGCGGACGGTAAAGTTTATGTGCCGTATTTAGATAATGGTAGATATTACTTCCAAGAGGTTGAAACAGCACTAGGGTATCAGTTAGATAACACGAAGTTTGAAGGCTTTATTAATAGTGATAGCGTAAAGAAAACAAATACGTGGTATTCCCCAGTGAACAAACCACTCGAAGTAACAGTTACAAACGTTGAAGGTGATCCAGATGATGAAACACCTCCAACAAATACAGATCCTAAAATTAAAGGGTCAACATTTGAAGTATATGCTGTAACAGAAAATGTATGTGAAGGTCCAGGTAAAGCGTTTACGCCTACTGAAGGACAAACACCAGTGAAAATTGACGGTGCTGATTTCTTCACAACAGATGAAAACGGTCAAGTAACGATTGATTTCTCAAAAATCGACGAAAATCAAACAGCGAAGCAATATGTCATTGTGCAAAAGCATGTTGTAGGTGAAGGGGAAGGCAGCGAATACAAAGAATCATACTTCGTAGACCGACCATTCACGATTGTAGAATGTATTGATTTCACAAAGCCAGATCAGCCAACAAATCCGATTTTTGAAAATGAACGTATAGCAGATGTAACATTGGAAATCGTGAAAACAGATGCAGATTCTGGTGAAGCGATGCAAGGTATCGTATTTACAATTACAGCACCAGAAGCACATATCGGTTCGTTTGTAGGGAAAACGGACGCTGACGGTAAAGTAACAAAGTGGTTTAAAGGAACGACATATCCAGAAGATGATTCGACTGGAGCAGTGAACCCACCACGTGCGAAATACGCATTAGCAGAAGAACTCCCAGCAGGCTATGAAAATTTAGTTGTCGTAGGTAGTGAAGAAGACATCATTAACTTCACGAAAGATACAACTTCATTTGAAGCAACGAACGAAAAAATCAAACGTGACATTAACGTCTTTGATACATGTACTTTAGGTGAGCGTGTGTATGAAATTCATACAGCAGACGGTCAGCAAGCATTGCAAAAAGACGGCACGTTAAAAGCGACAGTAGCATATGAAGACAACAAAGAGAACGAAGACGTTGTACGCTTTGTCATTCCAGCAGGTAAAACATTTGATGAAGCAGTAAATAAAGGCGACTTAGTAATCCCAGAAGGCTCATATGAAATTGTACAAGTATATACAGAGCAAGAAGAATGTAAGCAAGACTCACGACCATTCACGGTAACACCAGATGATCCAACACCAACGAATGAAACGTTCGGTGATAATGTTGCGATTATTCAGTTTAAAACGTGCGGTGAAGGCGAATTAGCTGAATCGTATGTATTTGAAAAAGATGGTCAGCAATATACAGCAACGCTAGATGAAAACGGTCAAGCAATCGTGAAAATGCCAGTAAGCGCTAGTGACACAGATTACTATACGCTAACAATTGGTAATAAAACGATTAAAGTAATTGTTCCGGAGTTAAGTGGCGACGCACAGCCAATTACGATTTATACGGAAGACTGCTCTAGCGAAGTAGAAGTAGAATTAGAAGCAATTGATGGCAAGGGCTGTTTAGAAAACGGTGCAGAAGTAACGGTAACGCTACAAGATGCACAAGGCAAAGCCATTCAAACGCTTACAGCAGCAAACGGTCAAACATATGCTGTATACAACAATGAAGTCATCATTAATAACCAGTTATTTAACGTGAATCTTTCAAAAGATGCAACGACAGTAACGGTAAACGGTACTAGCTACACAGTGAGTGAGCTGGCACCGAAAACAATTACAAAAGGTACAGAGCCAACAACGGCATTATTCGACAATTTAATGCCAGGTGACTACAAAGTTGTTGTAACAGGCGGCGATTGTTTATCAGCGCCACCGACAGTAACCGTACCACCAGGTGAGAAGACGAACGTGCCAGTAGAAGAAGTGCCAGGTGAGCCAGGAAACTTAGACGTACCGATTCAATTCGTTGGTGGCTTAGGCTGCTTAACAGATAGCTCGGTAACTGTTTCATTACGTTCAAACGGCGAGCCAGTACAACAAATTACAATTGGTGATAAAACATATGGTGTATTAAAAGGCAAAGTAATTGTAAATGAACAGTTTTACAGCGCGGCTGCAGACGGTACCTTTACAATTGATGGCGAAACGTATATACCAGCGTTATACGAGCAAACAATTACAAAACCAGGCTTTGCGAAAGTGGAGGCAAACTTCACAAACTTAATGCCAGGTGAGTATGAAGTGATCGTATCAGTTGTAGAATGTATCGTGCCAGCTGAGCCGACACCACCACCGACAGTAACCGTACCACCAGGGGATAAAACAGAAGTACCATTTGAAGAAAAACCGAAGCAACCAGGAACATTAGAGGTGAAAGTTGACTTCATCGGCGGTGCAGGCTGTTTAGAAGATGGTGAGGCAGTAGCATTAACATTATTCTCAATTGATTCTGACGGTAATGAAACAGCGGTAAACTACGTAGAAATTGATGGCACGAAATACGGTGTGCTAAATAACGAAGTATTAATCGGTGACGAAGCATATGAAATTGTGGAAGGTAGCGTAACAATCGAAGGTCAAGCAACAGCTGTTGAAGCAAAACCGTACATTGTCACTGTTACAAAACCAGGTCTAAATGAACCAACTGCTGTATTTACAAACTTAGTACCAGGAAAATATGTTGTAAAAGTAATCGATAACGAATGTATTACAACAGACGAGCCAACTGTTGACGTACCACCAGGTGTTCAAACACCACCAACAGTTGAATTTGACGAAAAGCCAAAGCAACCAGGTTCTCTTGAAGTACCAGTTCAATTTGCAGGCGGTCAAGGCTGTACAGAAAATGGCGACATTACAGTTACATTACAAGATGCAAACGGTAAAGACGTACAAGCTGTAACAATCGACGGCAAGCAATACGGTATTTCAAACGACCAAATTATCGTTGACGGCGCAGCATATGTAGTTGTTTCAGTAGAAGGGGAAGAAGCGGTAACGTTTACGAACTTAGCGACTGGTCAACAGCTTGAAAAAGACGGAGAAGCTGTAACATCGACGAAAACAGTTTACACACAAACGGTGACGAAAGATGGCGCGAATAAAGCGACAGCGACATTCGAAAATTTAATCCCAGGTGACTACACAGTTAAAGTAACAGAAAGTGAGTGTATCGTGCCAACTGAGCCGACAACACCACCGACAGTAACTGTACCACCAGGTGATAAAGAAGAAATTCCATTTGAAGAAACACCAAACACACCAGGCGATGCGAATGTAATCGTTCAATTCGCAGGAGGACAAGGCTGTCTTGAAAATGGCGACGTAACGCTAGCACTTCAATATGAAGGAAAAGCGGTACAAGCGATTACAATTGACGGCGAAACATACGGCATCTTAAACGATGAAGTAATCGTGGAAGGTCAAGTGTATAAAGTTACGAGTAACAAAGTAACGATTCAAGATAAAGAGTATGAAGTAGCACCGTACGAAGTGACAGTGAAGAAAACAGGCGCAAATGAAGCAACTGCACAATTCACAAACTTAGTACCTGGCGACAAGTACACAGTCGTTGCAAAAGACGAAAACTGTAACGTAAGCTCAGAGCCATTTACACCAGGAACAGGTGAAGAAGTACCAGCTGTTCCAGTGAATGAGACACCAAACACACCAGGCGATGCGGACGTAACCGTTCAATTTGCAGGAGGACAAGGCTGTCTTGAAAATGGCGACGTAACGTTAGCACTTCAATATGAAGGAAAAGCGGTACAAGCTATTACAATCGGCGACGAAACATACGGCATCTTAAACGGTGAAGTGATCGTAGACGGTCAAGTGTATGTAGTTGTAACGAATGAAGAAACAAACGCACAAACTGTTACAATTAACGGCGAAACGTATACACCAGCGCCATATGAAGTAACGGTGAGCAAGTCAGGTGCGAACAAAGCAGAAGCGACGTTCACAAACTTAGTACCTGGCGACAAGTACACAGTCGTTGCAAAAGACGGAAACTGTAACGTAAGCTCAGAGCCATTTACACCAGGAACAGGTGAAGAAGTACCAACTGTTCCAGTGAATGAGACACCAAACACACCAGGCGATGCGGACGTAACTGTTCAATTTGCAGGAGGACAAGGCTGTCTTGAAAATGGCGACGTAACGTTAGCACTTCAATATGAAGGAAAAGCGGTACAAGCGATTACAATCGGCGACGAAACATACGGCATCTTAAACGGTGAAGTGATCGTAAACGGTCAAGTGTATGTAGTTGTAACGAACGAAGAAACAAACGCACAAACCGTTACAATTAACGGTGAAACGTATAACGCGAAGCCATATGAAGTAACGGTGAGCAAGTCAGGTACGAACAAAGCAGAAGCGACGTTCACAAACCTATTACCTGGCGACAAATACACAGTCGTTGCAAAAGACGAAAACTGTAACGTAAGCTCAGAGCCATTTACACCAGGAACAGGTGAAGAAGTACCAGCTGTTCCAGTGAATGAAACACCAACAACACCAGGTAATGTAGAAGTAGCAGTTGAATTTATCGAAGGTGTTGGCTGCTTAGAAGATGGTACAGCCGTAACTGCGACGCTACAACATAACAGCGAAACAGTGAAAGCAATTACAATTGGCGGCACAACGTACGGCATTTTAAATAATGAAGTCATTGTGGACGGTCAAGTGTATGAGGTAATCGAAGGCAAAGTAACGATTGCAGGTCAAACATATGACGCAGCAGCTTACACAGTAACGATTACAGAAGAAACACCAACAGCACAGTTTACAAACTTAGTGCCAGGTGAGTATACAGTTCATGTAACAAATGAAAACTGTATCGTACCAACAAACTTTGAAGATCCAACGACACCACCAAGCGTGAACGTGCCTCCAGGTAAAACACCATCAGTACCATTTGAAGAAACAGCAAAAGTTTGTACGGAAACAGTAATTAAAGCCATTTCAAACTTACCAGAAACAGCGAAAACAGTTGTCATTGGTGAAAACGAAGTAGCGATTACAGAAATTCCAACAACGACAGCACCAGGCACATACGATGTGAAAAATGAAGCAGGCAACAAAATTGGTAGCCTTATTGTGAAAGAAGGCAATGAAGCTGAACCATGTGTGACAGCAACATTTGAAGCATTAACGTGCGAAAACGAGTTTGTAGAAATTACAAACGCACCGGAAACGGCAACAACAGTTGTGATTGAAGGAAAAGAAGTAGCGATTACAGAAATTCCAACAACAACAGCACCAGGCACATATGATGTGAAAAATGAAGCGGGCAACGTGATTGGTCAACTTGTAGTCGAAGCAGGCACAGAAGAGCAACCATGTGTGACAGCGACATTCGAAGCATTAACGTGCGAAAACGAGTTTGTAGAAGTACCACCAAATTTACCAGAAACGGCAACAACAGTAACAATCGATGGCGAAGAAGTACCGGTGAGTGACATTCCAATGGGTACACCACCAGGCACATACCCAGTGAAAGACAAGGACGGCAACGAAATTGGTGAGATTGAAATTATTGAACCAACAGAAGAAGAGCCATGTCCAACAGCAGAGTTTAAGCCAGCACCGACACCAGAACCATTAGTATGTACAACATTCACGTTACAAGTAAATATTGATGGTAAGCTTGTTCCAACTACAACTGAAGTGAAGCTTGTTTCAACAACAAACCCAACTGTATTTGTATTAGGAACAGCAAATGAAGAAGGTATCGTGACATACAACGATCCATTTACATTAGTACCAGGTCAATATGAAGTAGTCATTAATGATGTTGTGTATGGCACAGTAGAGGTTGCGTACGGTGAAGAGCCATGTGAAGCGAAAATTTTCGATGGTAAAACACCAGAAGAATTACCAGAAACACCAACGCCACCAACAACATGTACTGAAGAGTTTGTGAAAGTACCAGAAAATGTACCGAGCGACAGCACAGTAATAATCGATGGTGAAGAAGTATCGGTGAGTGACATTCCGATGGGTACACCACCAGGCACATATCCAGTGAAAGACAAGGACGGCAACGAAATTGGTGAAATTACAATTGTTGAGCCAACAGAAGACGATCTATGTCCAACAGCAGAGTTTAAGCCAGCACCAACACCAGAACCACCATCATGTACAGAAGAATTCGTGAAAGTACCAGAAAATGTACCGAGCGACAGTAAAGTAACAATCGATGGTGAAGAAGTATCGGTGAGTGACATTCCAATGAATACACCACCAGGCACATACCCAGTGAAAGACAAGGACGGCAACGAAATTGGTGAGATTGAAATTATTGAACCAACAGAAGACGAGCCATGTCCAACAGCAGTGTTTGAGCCAGCACCAACACCAGAACCACCATCATGTACAGAAGAATTCGTGAAAGTACCAGAAAACGTACCGAGCGATAGTAAAGTAACAATCGATGGTGAAGAAGTACCGGTGAGTGACATTCCAATGAATACACCACCAGGCACATACCCAGTGAAAGACAAGGACGGCAACGAAATTGGTGAGATTACAATTGTTGAACCAACAGAAGACGAGCCATGTCCATCAGCTGAATATGAGCCAACACCAGAGTTACCACCGACACAACCATCTTGTGAAAAAGATGTAGTTGTACCAGTAACACCAGGCGTATCAATCGTTGTAGACGGTCAAACATACGATGATAACGACGGCGACGGTAACGTAACAGTACCGACGACAGCGTTAGAAAAAGATGTTCAGTATACAATCGAAACAGTAACAGGTGAAAAGATTGGTACGATTGAAGTGGATGAAGACTGCGCAGCGACGATCATTTACACAAGCTGTATGGCAGGCGAGTTCACAGCACCAGAATTAGCAGGTCAAACAATTACGTTAACAAATGATCAAGGCAAAGCAGTAACGGTAACAGTAGGTCAAGATGGTAAAGCAACAGTACCATTCATTAACGGTACATTTACGGTAACAAATGCAGCAGGTGAAGAAATCGGCACAATTGTTTTAAAAGATTGTGAAGGTGAATTCACACTGTCGCAAGAAAACGTAGCATGTACAGCAGCAACAATTTCATTACCAGGTTATGAGGCTGGTACAACAGTGACAGCATCAAATGGTAGTGAAACTGTAACATTAACCGTTTCAGAAGAGTTAACCGTAACAGTACCATTCACAGAAGGCGATGTAACGTTAACAATCGATGGCAAAGTAATCGGTTCAGTAACATTAGTTGACTGTGAAGGAGAATTTGTACCGACAATTAACGCATGTGAGTTTGTCGAAGCACAGCTTGATGTGAAATATGCAGGTCAAACTGTAACGTTAACATTCGGTGACGTAACAGCAGAAGTTGTTGTAGCAGCAGATGGCACAGTAACAGTTCCATTAGATGGTACATTTGATGGAGCAAACGAAAATGGTGAAAAAATTTCTGTCATGGTAGAAGGTAATAAAGTAGCGGATATTACAATTGAAGACTGTAAAGCATTTGTTCAAAACGTTGTACCGCAAAAACCTTTAGTACCAATAATTCCAATTAAGCCTATCAACCCTCCAGGCGGCGTGAAGCCACCAACAGTTGAGGTGACACCAGAGCCAGAAAATCCAGAACAACCGGAGCAACCTGTAGGCGAAGTATGTAACAAAGCATTCTTACCAATTACAGGTGACAAAGCTCCAAAAAATAGTTTCGCAAACATTTATGGCGGCAAAGTATCGTTAGACGCGATCAAAGCGGATACAGATGCAGGTACGTATGATGTAGTGGACGAAGAAGGAAATAAAATCGGTACGTTAACAGTTGTTGAAAGTGCTGACGGTAAAGCTTGTTCGACTGCAACATTTACAAAAGTAGAGCCGGAGCCGGAACAAAAGCCGGAACCAGAGCTACCGAAGTACCCAGTCGTTATTGATCCAACACCATCAGGAGCATGTACAGAAATTACGAACATTTCGTATGAAGTAAAAGACGAAAATGGTGTTGTAGTAGAAAAAGTAACAAATGGTAATACGAACAATGACAAATCATTAAACTTACTAGCTGGTACGTATACAATCGTATCAGAAGGTAAAGTGTTAAAAGAATTTACGGTAACAGACTCGAACAAAGATCAAAAAGTTACAGTAGAATTCGAATGTTCAAGCTTAGTTTTATCGGTAACAGCAAGTAGCCTATTTGGTTCAACGCCACCACCGAAATTAAACATCGTACCAATCATTGACGGTTATCCGAAATGTGATGAAGTATTAGGTGAAGTGACGTTAAAAGATGCAAATGATAAAGCAGTAGTGGACGTTTCGAAATTAGGTAAAGGTGACTATGCGTTAGTCTCTGCGGATGAATGTACGCCAGAGAAGAAACCTGAGGACATTAAGCCAATTACAACGTTCCCAGTAGAAGAAGTAACAAATAGTACACCACCGAAAGTAATTGAGGTAGTTGTAGAGCCTGAAAAAGATCCTACACCTACACCTACGCCGACACCATCAGTACCGTCATACCCAGCAATGCCATCAGTACCTGTGACGAATTACGCGGTGGAATTAAACCCAGCGTGTGACAAAGCAGCAACGTTTGTATATGAAATTTACAATATGAACAATTCACTTGTAACAACAGTGAAGCAAGATGGCAACGGTAAAATTCAATTTACGATTGCAGCGGGTACGTACAAAGTGGTGAAGCAAGGCAATCCAACGACACAGTTTGATAGCATTACAGTAACAGGCACGAAGCCAGTAGAATCGTTCACGTTAACGAATGCTTCAGATTGTACGGAAGAAGATGTTGATTCACCGACACCACCGCCAACAACGCCGACACCGACACCAGATAAAGGTGTAGAAATTGTCGAAATTAAAGAAAATGGCGTGTGTGAAGCGAACCAAACGTATGGCGTTTACACGAAAGACGGCAAGTTCGTACAAAATGTAAAAACGAATAACGAAGGTGTCGCAATCGCATTTTTAGCAACAGGCGAGTACGTATTAAAAGATGCAAATGGCAATGAAATTACAACATTTACAGTGGTGAAAGATAGCACAAATAAATTTGAAATTTCATCAACATGTATCGAAATGCCAAATACGGACAACCCAAATAGTGGTGGCACGAATACACAAACACCACCACCAATCATTACACCAGGTGGAAATGAGCCAGGAACGACACCAGGCACACCAACAACACCAGGTGAAAC
>NZ_MATO01000004.1 GCF_001700325.1 Caryophanon latum | reverse complement strand
AACTGGCATTTCGCGTATGGTGGCTCGCTTTCCTGGGGCTCGGCTCAAGCCTCCGCGCCTCTCCTATGTGGATGCTTACGGGGTCTTGAGGCACGAGCTATTCCCCAAGGAGTCTCGCCACCCGCTCCATGCCACAAAAATGCAGCGTTCATCTCCGTCTTGCTACTAAAAACAAGCAATTCAGCTGTATAAAAATAGCTAATCAACAGACCTGAGGCGGTGCATTTTCTTCATTCATGAAATTTTAAAAAACTTTAGTGCATTCGCAGTTGTCGCTGCAGCAACTTCCTCGACTGAAATGTTTTTCAAGCGTGCAATTTCCTCTGCCACAAGCGCCACATACGCAGGCTCATTTCGCTTACCACGGTACGGGTGTGGCGTTAAATACGGTGCATCTGTTTCGATTAATAAATGCTCTAACGGAATTTCCGTCGCCACCTCTTTTGGCTGACGTGCATTTTTAAACGTTACCGGTCCACCTAAGCTAATCATGAAGTTCATATTAATACAGTCGCGCGCCGTTTCGACACTGCCGCCGTAGCAATGCATAATGCCGCCAACTTCCTTCGCATCTTCTTCCTTCAAAATACGCACAACATCGCCTGTCGCATCACGGTTATGAATGATAATTGGTAGCTGCAGCTTTTTCGCTAGCTGAATTTGCTTGCGGAACCAGTATTGCTGTACATCCTTTGGCGACTTGTCCCAATAATAATCTAAGCCTGTTTCACCAATGCCAACAACTTTCGGATGTGCTGCAAGCTCCTCGATCCATTGTAAGTATTCATCTGTACAATCGATCGCATCTACTGGGTGCCAACCAATGACCGCATAAATAAAGTCATACTCCTCAATAAGCTGCATTGCGCGTTTAATCGTTACTTCGTCAAAGCCGATAACAACCATGCGCTCCACTTTCGCCGCTAATGCACGGTCGATTACTTCCTGTAAATCGTTGTCCCAATATTGGTCTGCGTTTAAATGTACGTGTGTGTCGATTAACATATGTTATCCATCCTTTTTTTATAATTAAAATATCAGGTCTGTTGATTAGCCACTTTTATGGTTCATCACCGTAAGCTGGGGTTGACGTATAAAAGTTGCTTGAAACGAGAGGCGGACTCCAGCGGGAAAAGCGCGAGCCTCAAGACCCCGCAGTCGTGAGGCACGAACGACGTGGGGGCTTGAGGAAGGCGGTGAACGCCACTACACGAGTCACCGCCTTCATGACCAACATCGTGTTCGCCGCCGAGCCCCAGGAAAGCGAGCCACCATACGCGAAATGCCAGTTTAATGGCTAATCAACACGCTTGTTAAAATATAACATGTAGAGAAAAAGCCTGTCGAAGTGCATTCACTCCCACAGGCTTTCGCTATTACTTCACTTTTGCGCCGTTCGCAAGCGTTTGGTCCACTGTCGCTAGTTTCAGTACGTCACCGTGTGAACCTGCTAATATCATACCTTCTGATAGCTCACCACGTAGCTTCGTCGGCTTTAAGTTCGCTACGACGATTACTTTTTGACCGATTAGCTCCTCGGGTGTGTAGAACTTCGCAATGCCTGATACGACTTGACGTTTTTCATAGCCTAAATCGACTTGTAGCTTTAATAACTTGTCTGCTTTTTTCACTGGCTCACAAGCGATCACTGTCGCTACACGTAAATCCACCTTCATGAAATCATCAATTGAAATTTCAGGAACTTCCTCTTTTTCAACTGCTGGTGCTTCTTCTAGCTCCGGCTGTTTTACTGAGCTTTGCATTTGCTCACGAATGTACGCCACTTCCTCATCTTTATCTAAACGAGGGAAAATCGGCGTTCCTTTTTCGACTACTTTTGTACCGTCAGCAATAACATTTCCGAACGTCGAAATCGATTCCCATGATAGTAACGATTCGTCTAAGCCAAGCTGCTCTGCGATTTTTTTCGGCGCTACCGTCATGAACGGCTGTAACATTACCGCAATGTGACGTAAGCTTTCCGCTAAGTTTTTCATTACAGCTCCAAGCTTCGCCGCGTCCGCTTCGTCCTTCGCTAAAACCCAAGGCTGCGTTTCATCAATGTACTTGTTCGTACGTGATACGAGTGACCACACGTCTGAAAGTACAACGCTAAATTGCATCTTTTCCATACTTTCTTCATATTTAACACGCACATCGCTCGCAAAATCAATTAACGTCGCATCAAATTCAGTCGCTTCGACATTTTTCGACGGAATGACACCATCGAAATATTTGTTAATCATCGACACAGTACGGTTTAACAAGTTACCTAAATCGTTTGCTAAGTCGAAGTTCGTACGCTCAACGAATGATTCTGGTGAAAACACACCATCTGAGCCAAATGGTAGCTCGCGCAGTAAGAAGTAGCGCGTCGCATCTAAGCCGTAACGCTCGATTAACATTTCAGGATATACGACATTGCCTTTTGATTTCGACATTTTGCCGTCCTTCATCATAATGAAGCCGTGAGCGAAAATTTTCTTCGGTAACGGTAAATCAAGTGCCATTAAGAAAATTGGCCAATAAATTGTATGGAAGCGCACAATATCTTTCCCGACAACGTGAACGTCTGCTGGCCAATATTTATTGAATGCCGCGTCGTTTTCTGTACCGTAGCCAAGCGTCGTAATATAGTTCGACAATGCATCTACCCATACGTAAATAACGTGCTTCGGATCTCCTGGAACTTTAATGCCCCAGTCAAATGAAGTACGAGAAACCGATAAATCCTCTAAACCAGGCTTAATGAAGTTGTTAATCATTTCATTTTTGCGCGATTCTGGCTCGATGAACGACGGGTTTTCTTCATAGTATGCTAATAACCGATCCGCATATTTTTTCATGTTAAAGAAATATGATTCTTCTTTTACAACTTGCACATCACGACCACAGTCTGGACATTTGCCATCCTCTAGCTGCGTTTCAGTGAAGTACGACTCACAAGGAACACAATATAAACCTTCGTATTCACCTTTATAAATATCACCGTTATTTAAAAACTTTTCGAAAATCTTTTCGACTGTATCTGTATGGCGCTTCTCCGTCGTTTGTACGAAATCATCATAAGAAATATCCATAAGCGTCCAAAGCTCTTTTGCCGCCTGTGCAATTTCATCAACGTATAACTTTGGCTCTTTGCCTGCTTCCGCTGCTTTTTCCTGAATTTTTTGTCCATGCTCATCCATACCTGTTTGGAAACGCACGTCAAAACCGCGTAAACGCTTGTATCGTGCCATTGCGTCTGATGCGACTGTCGTATATGCTGTTCCGATGTGGAATTTACCACTTGGGTAATAAATAGGCGTCGTAATATAAAATGTATTGTTTTGTTCGCTCACCTGTATGCGCTCCTTTAATATCAATATACTCTCTATTCTATAGAAGTACGAAAAGCGTTTCAAGTACACTATCCTTGACAACACATTTATCGCCTATTTTTATACATATATTTTATTGACATAATATCAGTTTTAGCATTTGTATGAACAAACGTGAATATTAATTACTTCAGACTTACAAAAAGTTCGACAAAATAGTCATTTTGTCGAACTGTCGAACACGTTATTTAACCATATAAATTCCAACTTTATAACTATTTTTTACATTTTGTGTTAATTATTAGATGGATAGGGTACTTTAATCTACATAAACACTTAATTTTTACTTTACGTCTCTTGAACAGTACTAAATTATTGACGTTTATGGCATTAGTTGGTATGATACCACATAGACAAGATGATAATGTCGAACTTTGACGAAATGTATATACTGATATATATTAGGAGGAATATTTTTATGAAATCAACAGGAATCGTGCGTAAGGTAGACGAACTAGGACGCGTCGTTATTCCAATCGAATTACGTCGTACGTTAGGTATTGCAGAAAAAGATGCATTAGAAATTTATGTAGATGATGATAAAATTATCTTAAAAAAATATATGCCTAACATGACATGTGCAGTAACAGGTGAAGTATCAGACAACAACTTCCGCTTAGTTGGCGGTAAGCTGATCCTTAGTCCAGAAGGTGCAGAAATTTTAGCAAAAGAAATCGAGTCAAACTTAAACAAATAAAATCCTTTTTTCCGATGTGTAATGCCATACACATCGGTTTTTTTATGCCTAAAAAAGCATACATATGCCACCGTTACGATGGATATGTATGCTTTCATTCATTTATTGATGATATGCGTTGTAAACGTCGCGCTTTTGCATGCCGCGCAGCTTAGCAACTTCCTTAATCGCATCCTTCGACGATTGTCCAAGCTCGCTCATAATGTAATCGACGTGCTGCTCAAGCGTGAAATCTTGCCAATACGGCGCTTCGTCGAATAGCTCGTCCGCTTCTTTATTTCCTTCTAGCACTAAACAAAACTCACCACGAATTTCGTTATTATTTGCCCATTCGACCGCTTCCTCTAACGTACCGCGTAAAAATTCCTCAAATTTTTTCGTCAGCTCACGTGCAAGCACGATACGACGATTGCCGAGCACAGTATGCATATCTTTTAACGTATCCTTTAAGCGATGTGGTGCCTCATAAAATAAAATCGTTTCCTCGCGACGACGTAAACTCTCGAGCGTTTCTTTACGCCCTTTTTTACCGCGCCCTAAAAAGCCATAAAAGTAAAATGGCTGCGGCGAAATGCCTGATGCGATCAATGCGGTTAATGCTGCGTTCGCCCCTGGAATCGGCACGACCGCAAAACCTTCTGCAATCGCTTTTTCAACAATATCTGCTCCAGGGTCTGAAATGCATGGCAGCCCAGCATCACTCACTAGTGCAACTTGCTTGCCGTCACGCAACAAATTTAAAATTTTCTCGCCGCCAACTTCGATGTTGTGCTCATGATAGCTCGTCAGCGGTGTCGAAATGTCGAAATAATTGCATAGCTTTTTCGTATTGCGTGTATCTTCCGCTGCAATCATGTCGACCTCTTTTAAAATGCGCAGTGCACGCATCGTCATATCCTCCAAATTGCCAATTGGTGTTGCGACTAAATATAAGCAACTACTTGCCTCGTGTGTACTACTTTTTTGTGACTTCATCCTATTCTCCCCTTACTATTTTCTCTTTTTGCTTGCGTGTTAATTGCTTAAATGCGTATTCGCGGCGCAATGCTTCCTGCTTCGTATCGAAATATTCGACATGAATGACCGTCACCGGAAGACGCGCTTTCGTATACTTAGCACCTTTTCCCGCATTATGTGTTGCAACTCGGCGTTCGATATTGTTCGTATAACCGGCATAAAACGAGCCGTCCGCACATTCGAGCACGTAAAACGCATGGTTATTTGTCTCCATATAACAGCACTTTCACTTCGTCTGTATATTCGTTATTGTCGTTATATACAAATAACGGTGGTAACACCTTTAACCCTGCTTTCCCATCTTTAATGCCTTCTATTAAAATTGTATTCGCCTCTTTGCCATACTTCGGATAAATGAGCTGCATGCGCTTTGGCTCTAAACGGTGCTTGCGCATATACGTTACGATATCGAGCATGCGCTCTGGTCGATGCACGAACGACGCTTTCCCGCCTTGCTTTAATAAACGACTCGCTGAAAAAATAGCCTGCTCAAGCGTTAAATACAGCTCATGTCGCGCAATCGCATGGTGCTCATTGCTATGCTTTTCCGTTAGCTCATGTGCTAAAAAATATGGTGGGTTGCATGTCACCGCATCATATTTTTCAACGCCAAGTGTTGCAGGAGCATCATTTACGTCTCCTTCGACAATTGTAATTTGTGAATCGAGCTCATTATACGTCACACTGCGGCGCGCCATATCAGCTAAGCGTGGCTGTAGTTCTATCGCTGTAATGTGAGCCTTTGAACGCGCAGATAAAAATAGCGGAATGACGCCGTTTCCTGCACAAAGATCGACAATTTTACCTTTGCTTGATAGCGGAATGCCTGCAAATTTTGCAAGCAGCACCGCGTCTAATGAAAATGAAAATACAGATGGGCTTTGAATGATGCGTAAATTTTCCGCAAGTAAATAATCTAAGCGCTCATCGCCTTGTAATAAATCCATATAAACCTCCTGTGACTGTAATGATTGTTACTTTGTTGCTTTTCGCTTTGAGGCAGGCTTTCCACGGGGGAATTGCTTGTTTTGAACCGTAAAATGAAAATCAACGCTGCATTGTCCTGGCAGGGAGCGTGCGGCGAGACTTCTTGGGGAATAGCTCGTGCCTCAAGACCCCGCAAACGCGAAGTATGAGCGTTGAGGAGGCTTGAGCCGAGCCCCAGAAACGCGATCCGCATAAGCGATGATTAGCTAATCAACAAAACAAAAAGCCGCAACTTACAGCAGTAAGCGCAGCCCTTCTGTTTTGTTGTATTAGCCATTTTGTTTATTTAAAAACGATAAACAAAATAGACAATCCTCACCTTTTCGTGAACCTCCAAAGTGTACATGACAAACGTGGAAGCCCTCGTGATAAAGACGTGCTAAGTTATCATAGCCTTCCCCGATGTCCACAGCACTCACTTGTTCCCCCGATTGCGCCTCCGCTTCAGGCTGTGTGCTCAACACTTCCTCTAAACGCTTGCGCAGGTGAAGGTTTTCCGTTTGAAGTGATTGGTGCTCTTCCATCATATGTGCAACGAATTGCTTTAATGTAGAAAACTGCTCCTGCATCACCTCGAGCTGTTGTTCGAACTCCATAACAGTATCTAAAAAATTACGGTCCTTCACTCAAGCCACCTCATTAATCTGTTTATCTATATAAGATTTTTTTCCCAATCTAGTAATTCTTGTAACGCGTATTCAACAACGCGATCCGTCTCTTTTAATTGTACTTGAATTAAGCGCTCGAGTACATTCAAACCGACAACTTTTCCTTTACCATCTGGTGTTTTTGTAAATTCACCAATATCGGGCATGCCGGCTTTCGCTTCCTCGTAGTCGTCGTTTTCGTACTTTAAACAGCACATTAAACGGCCACAAAGCCCTGAAATTTTCGACGGGTTGAGTGATAAGTTCTGGTCCTTCGCCATTTTAATCGATACTGGCTCAAAATCACCTAAAAATGTCGAGCAACAAAGCATACGTCCACATGGGCCGATTCCACCAAGCAGCTTCGCCTCATCGCGCACACCAATTTGTCGAAGCTCAATGCGCGTGCGGAAAATAGATGCTAAATCCTTTACTAAATCACGAAAATCTACGCGCCCTTCTGCAGTGAAGTAAAAAATGATTTTGTTGCGGTCAAATGTGTATTCTACATCGACAAGCTTCATTTCTAACTTATGTTCACTAATTTTCGTCGTTGCAATCGCAAATGCTTCCTTCGACTCGCTTAAATTGCCCTCTACTTGCAAGCTATCGCGCTCATCTGCTGGACGTACTACCTGCTTAAGTGGCAAAATGACTTCCCCTTCTGCTACTTGTTTCACTGGTACAACGACTTTACCATATTCTATACCTCGTGCAGTTTCCACGATTACATATTGTCCAACTTCCAAGTCAAACTCGATTGGATCAAAATAATATATTTTACCCGCCTTTTTAAAGCGGACCCCTACAACATTATACAAAAATTATCCCTCCTGCAGATTCAGCATGAGCTGCTCCATCATCAGTGCCCGGTTCATATTGCGCTGTAAATAACTACGCGCCTGTAAAATTGCTTGCATTTGGTTCGACAAACGCGCATACGTTGAATGTAACGCTAAATCACGCCATAATGCAGAAGCATCCGGATACGTCAAAGCTGCATCGGGATTGGCTTTATATGCCACAATATCTCTATAAGCAAAGAGCAATAAGTCTAATGCTTGTTCCATATCGCTTTTCTCTTTAAACGAGGGTAGCCAATCTTCATGCACAATGAGCAATGCTTCATGTACATTTTTTTGAACTGCTTCTACTAATTTTAACACTGTTTTTCGTGCATGTGCAAACTGCTCATCTTCACTAAGTGTAATTGCTGTTTCCACCTCGTTTGTCACCATACTAACTGTGGCTGCCATCGACTGTGTAATGCCCGCTTGTTGTAGCTGCGTCATCAATATGTGGCGCGGCAGCTTTTGAAATTTAATATGCTGACAACGAGACCGAATTGTCGGTAAAATGGATTGTATTTGCTCGGTAATTAAAATGGCCGTTACTAATCCATCTGGCTCCTCTAAAAACTTTAGCAACGTGTTCGCTGCCCCCACGTTTAAACGATCAGCATGCTGCAAAATATATATTTTTCGGCCGCCCTCCATGCCTTTTTTCTTCAATTCACCAAGCAGCGCACGCATTTGCTCGATTTTAATAAATGTGCCGTCTGGTTGTACTGTTAAAACGTTCGGATGATTGCCGGATGCAACACGCACGCAATTGCGACACGTTCCACAAGGCTGCTCGTTATGTAGCTGCTCACAAAGTAGTAACTGTGTAAACATCGTCGCTACTTCTTTTTTATGTGTGCCTTTTTCACCATCAAAAATATAGGCATGAGCAGTACGATTTTTTGCGACAATCATTTGAAGTTGCTTAATGACGACTGGTTGTATATGTTGTAATTGCTCAAATGAATGCGTCAAAGCTTCTCCTCCTGCTCTCGTTAGAAAAAACCCCGCGCACGTACGCACGGGTTATGTGTATATGTTAATTAATAAACCTTTAATCTCACCAATTTTAGCAAGTAAATCAATTGTTTCTTTTTCCTCGTTCAATAAATCCTCTGCTAATTCAACTAGCTTTTGATCGACTGTTTCAACGACTTTTAAACGACGACCCTCACCGAAGCGATTCCATGTTTGCGACTGCTTTAAATCTAATCCGTGGTCAACTGCCTCTTGTAAAAAGCGGCGCACAAGCATTTTAAAACGCGTCAGTTCACGCAAATTACGTGAACGTGCTACACGATCTCCAGCTGCTGAAATATCGCCAAGTAAGCGCGTCAATTGCTCAGACTGCATTTTCCCGCCTTGCTTCACGACCATGTCACTAAAGCGTGTATTCACTTGATTTTTATTTTGATTCGGCTGGTTTAAACCGATCCCAGCACGCATATTTTGGTTAATTTTCATCGTTCAATCCCTCATTTCACCTGATGCTCGCTAAACGCTTCCATCAATTATGTCGGCTAAAAATGATGGAATTGTTCAATTGGTAAAACAAATACGGTTGCCCCGCCTACTTCTACCTCTACTGGATAAGGAATGTACGCATCAGCATTGCCGCCCATTGGAGAAATTGGCGCAACTAATTGGTCACGTGCTCGGCAATTATCACGAATTAATTGAAGTAAAGACGGCACATTGTCATCATTCGTACCAACTAAAAACGTCGTATTACCTGCGCGTAAAAATCCACCTGTACTAGCTAATTTCGTCGCACGAAAATCAGCTTGTGTTAATGCATTCGACAAACGATTGCTATCTTGATCTTGTACAACAGCGATTACCATTTTCATATGCGCTCACCCTTTCGTTCAATAGCTAAGTTCATTATAGCATACTCAACAACGGACGATATATTACTTTACGTCTAGCACTTCGCTTAAAATATCCCATACGTCCGCCACAACTTGTTCAAGCGGCTGGTTCGCATTGACGACACGCACACGCTGCGGATTTTCTTTCACAACGCGCTCATACCCTTCATACACTTTATGATGAAACGCTAATCCTTCAACATCTAAGCGGTTCGTCTCGCGCTCAGCTGCTGCAGCAATGCGTGCTAAGCCGTCCTCTGGTTGAATATCAAAGAAAATCGTCACGTCCGGCATATATTCACCAATCGCAAATTCATTAATTCCTTTCACCGCGTCCATACCGATCCCTCGCGCATACCCTTGATACGCAAGCGATGAATCGATAAAGCGATCACATAATACGTGCTGACCACGCTCCAATGCTGGCTTTACTTTCTCAAAAAAATGCTGCGCACGAGCTGCTGCATATAACAACGCCTCCGTCCGCTCATGCATCGCGGTATGCTCTTTATTTAAAATCACTTCACGAATTTTTTCTGCAATATCAATGCCCCCAGGCTCACGCGTAAACAACACATCGTCGTGCTGCATGCGCTGTGCGATATGCTGTAACACGGTTGTTTTCCCTGCACCTTCTGGACCTTCAAATGTAATAAATAATGCTGTCATCTTTTCTCACTCTTCCATTATATATAATCGCTGCTGTTCAATACGATGCTCCCCTTGAATCGAACATTGTAGCGCAACGTATCGTTCAATTGCTTCAATATGCTTTGTTGTAATGCGTTCACCTTTCACAAGAAGCGGTATGCCCGGCGGATACGGTACGATATATTCCGCGCTTTTTCGCCCGATTGCCTCGCTAAATGTCGCAAGCGTACACTGTCCCTCTTCATACGTATCAAGTGCAGTCACTTCATCTGTATAATCGAGCATCGGCGCTTCCGTATGCTGCGGCGTTTGTTGCTGTAGCACATTAACTGCTCGCTCGATTTTTTCAACTGCCTCGTCATACGGATAATGCTGATCTTTCGTTAATAACGGCAGCACGAGTAATACTTGCTCATTGTCCGCAAGCTCAATGAATACATGCTGTGCCTCAAGCGCTTCCTTTAGCTGAAAGCCGCTATATCCTACTACACGAACGCATAACTTTAACGGGTCTGCTGGTGTAATGACGTCAACCGTTCGCTGCAACGCTTCGATAAAACGCGCACGCAGCTGCATCATATGTGCAAAATCATCATCTGTATAATTCGCTACAACATGACGTGCATCATCTAAAGATGCGAGTAGCATATACGACGGGCTACTCGACTGCAGCATTCGCAAATATTTTGCCACTTGCGAACTTTTTATTATATCGGAACGAACGTGTAAAAAGGAAGCCATCGTCATCGCGCTTAACGTTTTATGCGCTGATTGCACGACGATATCTGCCCCGCATTGCAGCGACGACTTTGGAAACGACGCGTTTGCCTGCAAATGCGCGCCATGTGCTTCATCTACTAACACAGGTATGCTCGCTTTATGTGCGACGTTCACAATTTCTTGTAGCGCTGCATGCACGACGCCGTAATATGTAGGATTCGTTAAAATAAGTGCCTTCGCATGTGGATACTGTGCAATCGCTCGCTCTACCGTCTCCACCTCAACATGCCCTGCCGTTTTTGTGTACGGATCAAAGCACGGTGCAAGTAATACTGGTATTACCCCAACGAGCTCTAACGCATGAAACACCGACTTATGCGCATTGCGTTGCACGAGCACAACATCACCTGCTGTACACGTCGCATAAATCATCGCTAAATTCCCAACAGTCGAACCATTTACTAAAAAAAAGCTCGCATCGGATTTATATGTTTTCTGAAGTAGCTGCTGCGCCTCCGCAATACATTCCTCCGCATAATGTAAATCATCTAATGTCGTTAGCTCTGTTACATCGTAAGCAAGCGCTGTACGATATGCTTGAGGCAATGTCGATAACAAGCCATTTTTATGTCCCGGTACGTGAAATGAAATCGGTCGTTGCTGCTGAAATTGCTCAAGTGCTACTACGAGTGGTTTTTGTTGTTGGTTCATCGTTATATCCTCGCTTTTTCATGCTATACCTTTTTGTCAAACAAGCTTTTTGTCAAACAAGCTTTTTATCTAAACATACTTACTCATCGTAATATAAGCAATTCAGGATTTCAAAACATTTGAAACGTATATATAGAAAATAATCTAAACACGCGTGTTGATTAGCCATTCAATTGGCAGGGCGCGTATTGCGGCTCGCGGGTGCCTCTGCGGTTACTCGTCGCAGATCAATGTACTGGGGCTAGGGAGCGAACACGATGTTTGTTCTGAAGGTGGTGACTCGTGTAGTGGCGTTCACCACCTTCCTCAAGCCTCCGCAAGCCTCCGCTCCTATGTCACGGCTTACCGGGTGTTTCGTCACGAGCTTTTCCCTAAGGAGTCTCACTGAACGCTTCCTGCCACTACAAAACAGCAATAATTCTTATTTTGCTGTTCAAAATAAGCGATTCAGCTGTATAAAAGTGGCGAATCAACAGACCTGTTCTATCATATAATTCGAAACAACAAAAAAACCGACTAAGCATGAAGCTTAATCGGTTTATGTGTGCGAAGCGACGTCCTACTCTCACAGGGGGAAACCCCCAACTACCATCGGCGCTAAAGAGCTTAACTGCTGTGTTCGGTATGGGAACAGGTGTGACCTCTTTGCCATCGTCACTTCACTATATTACGGCTTCCAATCTACGGCGCAATTCATTGTCAACTTGCTTGTAGTATGTTGAAACCTTTACGTAGAAAATTCATTCTACTTAATTAGAAAGAATTGTTCTTTCAAAACTGGATAAACACGATATCATTGAAAACAGATTTGGTTAAGTCCTCGACCGATTAG
>NZ_MATO01000003.1 GCF_001700325.1 Caryophanon latum | reverse complement strand
ACTAAAATGTTGCTGGCATCAATTATGATGTCCAAAATTGTTTGCTAGAGTTAACTAGCTATGTTTCATCAA
Source organism: Caryophanon latum (assembly GCF_001700325.1). Taxonomy (GTDB): domain Bacteria; phylum Bacillota; class Bacilli; order Bacillales_A; family Planococcaceae; genus Caryophanon; species Caryophanon latum. The sequence continues at coordinate 67,296 of NZ_MATO01000003.1, read as the reverse complement.
CGTTTGTTGTTCATTTATCAAGGTTCATGTCTCTGTCTCAAGCGAACTTCTATATCTTAGCATCTCTATCAAACTCAGTCAATCACTTTTTAAAAAGTTTTTATTAGAAGTTTTTAATTTGATGCGTTGTCTCAAGGACAATTAATACTATATCGCGACTTTCAAATGTTTGCAACAGTTTTTTTATTATTTTTTCACAAAAAATTTATGACTATGCTTTCTTTCCTTATTTATATGCAGTACATTTTTTGTTAAAAAAAATATAAAGTATGTTTAATTTGACGGACGCTTTTCGCAGAGGACAACACAATGTCGGTTACAACTGAAAATGAGTTCATCGGCTGGATACTTACTTTTACGTTTGGTCAATTGAGCTAGCAAAAATTAGCCTTTGACTGACCTCCCTTTCATCCCATCGATAAAACAATGCAAGCGTGTTGATTAGCCATTCAACTGGCATTTCGCGTATGGTGGCTCGCTTTCCTGGGGCTCGGCGGCGAACACGATGTTGGTCATGAAGGTGATGCCACATGGACGTGGCGCTCATCACCTTCCTCAAGCCTCCACGCCTCTCCTATGTCGAGGCTTACGGGGTCTTGAGGCACGAGCTATTCCCCAAGGAGTCTCGCCACCCGCTCCATGCCACAAAAATGCAGCGTTCATCTCCGTCTTGCTACTAAAAACAAGCAATTCAGCTGTATAAAAATAGCTAATCAACAGACCTGAAAACAATGGGGTTTCTCGTTCGGGAAATCTGTATTGTAGCATCGTCCGAGCTAAACAAGTACACCATTGTTGTGAGAAAAAATGGAGTTCCCTATATGTTAATTAGGCTCTTCACCATAAAAATGCCATCCTTTCTGTAAATGATTGATGTTACAGAAAGAATGGCGTTATGAAAGTGCTTAGCTTGATCGCTTATTTAGAAAGGATATACGCAGCGAATTATATGTTCAAAACTTTATGCTTCGACTGCTGCTAATTTTAAATTTCGGCTCATTTCACAATAATGAACGAACACACGCGCTAGCTCATCTAAACGAGAAAGTACATCCTCATCAATAATTTCATTTTGCTCGTTGAAGTGTGCGCTATGTGTATAAACATAGTTTGGTGTTACGAGCGTGCGGAAATAATCTAAAATTGGTTTTAACTGTTGCTCTACGACTAAATGATGCTGAGTAGTACCGCCGTTTGCTACGATTGCAGCTGGTTTGTAACGCATTGCTTTTGGTGGAATCATATCGAATGCATTTTTTAATACACCTGGGATCGATGCTTGGAAAACAGGTGATGCAAAAATGTATGCATCTGCTTCCTCGAATTGTTGAATCATATATTTCATATCATCATTTAATGGACTGCCATCTAAAATTTGATGCTGTAACTTTGAAAATGATAAAATTTCAAGGTCATATTCAGCGTTATATTTTGCAATGTTTTGTTGAATTGTTTCTAACACTACACCCGTTTTGCGACCAAAAATTGTGCCGTCAACAAGTAAAATTTTCATGTTTGTTCCTCCAGGTTATATGATAGCTTCATTGTATCAAATCTTTTTGCAAAATAGCATCTGTTCTGTTTGAAACACGTGCATTTCAGTCTTTCGAATGAGAATCGTCGTCATCTGTAACGATATGGAATTTTGTGCGGTCAAAAACAACTTCTTCGTCGATTGGTGTGCCGTTCTCCTCCTCAAGTCGCTTCTCCTCAAGCTTTGACCAGTTGAACTCGATTTCCTCTTCCTCTTCTAGCGCAGGCGGCATAATCGTTAAAAGGCGATTGCTTTCATAAATGCCTACTTTTTGTGGACGCTCGTATAATGCGATACATATCATCGCTAACGCAAGCTGAGATGCTTCGATCGAACGATATTTTTTCAGCGGTCCAGCAAGCAGTGGGTTCGTTACAGCGAGCGTGCCTGCTCCGACGCGTTCTCCGAGACGAAACTCATCGCGGTCACCGGTAATAAGTGATGGGCGAACGATTGTAAGACGATCGAGTTGTAAATCAATTAGCTCTTTTTCTAGCTTGCCTTTAACGCGACTGTAATAAAATGGTGAGCTTTCCTTTGCACCCATTGCCGATATGACAACGAAATGTGGAATGCCTTTTTTCTTTGCCAAAGATGCGATGCGCAATGGATATTCGAAGTCGACTTGCTCAAATGCTTCCTTCGAGCCTGCCTTCTTTCTCGTTGTGCCTAAACAGCAAAACAAATCATTCGCCGGTGGTAAATCATCTTCCTCTAGCTCATCGAACGATTTGACGCGCACTTCAAGCTTCGGATGCTCAAACGTAAGCTTGCGTCGTGCAATCGCAATGACTGCCACATACTCTTCGCTTTCACAAAGCTGTTCAATTAGCGTTCTACCCGTTAAACCTGTCGCGCCAACAACAATCGCTGCACGCATTTTCATACTTCATCACCTCGTATATAGTCATGTAAAAAAGCGTCATATATTAATTATCTTTTAACTGTATCGGTTCTGTTTGCACACAATTGAACAGTCCAATGATGCAAATCAAAATTCATATGATTTCGATAGTCAGTATGCTAAAATAGAAATGAAATCTGTTCTAAAGGAGCATTTATGTTATGGCGACTAAAAGCGACATTCAATCTCAAATTGCTGAGTTAAAAATGGATTACGTTAACTTACAAGGTGACCTTGAAAAATTAGAGTCTCTTGGGCATGCGGATTCTGTAACGAAGGCAGTCGAGCGTCTGAATAAATTAGAAAAACGTCTTGCCGAATTAAACAAACAGCTTGCGGCGCTATAGCCCTAGCTGTTTTTTCATGGAATAAATAAAAACGGAGGCTATTATGGCAATTTTAACAGTAGAAAATTTAGGGCACTCATTTGGTGACCGCACATTATTTAAAGATGTATCGTTCCGCATTGTCGAGGGCGATCGCATCGGGCTTGTTGGTGCAAACGGCGTTGGGAAATCAACAATGATGGGCATTATTACAGGGCAACAAATTCACGACACAGGGAAAGTCGAGTGGCTACCGAACACACATTACGGCTACTTAGATCAGCACACTGTATTAACAGCGGGACGCACGATGCGCCAAGTGCTACAAGATGCGTTTTTACCGTTGTACAAAAAGGAAGAACAGCTAAACGAAATCGCGATGAAAATGGGAGAAGAAGATGCAGATCTTGAAAAGCTGTTAGACGAAATGGCTGAAATTCAAGATGCACTAGATGCAGGAGACTTCTATTCACTTGATATGAAAGTGGACGATATCGCGCGCGGGCTTGGGTTAGATGCAATCGGCTTAGACCGCGACGTATCAGCACTTTCTGGTGGTCAACGTACGAAAGTATTACTGGCGAAGCTTTTACTTGAAAAGCCGAAAGTTTTATTACTGGATGAGCCAACGAACTATTTAGATGAAGAGCACATTACGTGGTTAAAAAACTACTTAAAAAACTACCCGCACGCATTTTTATTAATTTCGCATGATACGGAATTTATGAACGAAGTAGTAGACGTTATTTTCCAATTAGAGTTTTCAAAAATGACGCGTTACACGGCGACGTATGAGAAGTTTTTAGAGCTCGCGGAAATTAATAAGCGCCAGCACATCGACGCGTACGAAAAGCAACAGGAGTTCATTAAAAAGCAAGAGGACTTCATCGCCAAAAACAAGGCGCGCTACTCAACGACTGGTCGTGCGAAATCTCGCGCGAAGCAGTTAGACCGTCTAGAGCGTATCGACCGCCCAGAAACAGCAGTAAAGCCGGAGTTTGGCTTTAAAGAAGCGCGTACACCGAGCCGCTACGTAGTTGAAGCAAAAGATTTAGTCATCGGCTACGACAAAGAGAAACCACTTCTTCCACCGCTTACGTTCGACATTGAGCGCGGCGAAAAAATCGCGTTAGTCGGCATGAACGGTGTCGGGAAATCGACATTACTTAAAACGATGCTAGGTAAAATTAAGCCGCTTGATGGTTCTGTTATTTTAGGCGACTACTTAGAGCCATCTTACTTCGAACAGGAAGTAAAAGCAGATAAAATTACACCGATTGACGACGTATGGAATGCCTTCCCGTCAATGGAACAAGCAGCAGTACGTGCAGCACTTGCAAAAGCTGGCTTAAAAACAGACCACATTACGCGCCCGCTGAACTCACTTTCTGGTGGTGAGCAGGCGAAAGTCCGTTTATGTAAGCTCATGATGGATCCTGCGAACTGGCTAGTATTTGACGAGCCGACAAACCATTTAGACGTCGATGCAAAAGCTGAGCTAAAGCGCGCAATGAAAGAATTTAAAGGCACGATCGTACTCGTATCGCATGAGCCTGAGTTTTACGAAGGTTTAGCAACGAAAGTATGGAACGTGCAAGACTGGTTTACAAACGGTCAGCAATAATATGAGCAGCGATGTGTGAGGAAACTTATGCATTGCTGTTTTTTTGTCGTCCATGTTTGAACTTTTCGGAAAAAAGGAATGGAAAATGCGAGCGATAAAATATTTCTTGAAACCTTTCACCACCTTCATACGTAAAATAAAGAAACAAGCAAAAATCACTGCGAAAACGTGAAATTTTTCTTTACAAAGTTTACAAAACTGTAAGCTAGAAAGCATTGCTTTACAAATATCTTAGTGGTAAGATAAATATACATAAAATAGTCGAAAGCGGGGAATGAAGAATGACCGTTACAATTTATACACAGGCTAGTTGCTCTTCATCCAGAAAAGCAATTAAATGGTTGAAAGAAAACAATATCGAATATACAGAAAAACGCATTACATCTCAGCTTTTATCTTTAGCTGAGTTTAAAGAAATTTTAAGCATGACAGAAGATGGAACAGATGAAATTATCGCAACAAACTCAAACGATTTTAAAAACTTACAAATTGATATTGATCAACTATCGATTCAAGAACTATATACATTAATTCAACAATATCCGCGTATGCTGCGCAGCCCGATTTTAATCGATTCAAAGCGCATTCAAGTGGGCTATAACGAAATGGATATTCGTCGTTTCATTCCACGTAAAGTGCGTGCATTTGAACTAAATGCGATGCAAAAGCTTGCGATGGACGTATAACCCACACAACGCTTATCGTTTAATCGATAAGCGTTATTTTTTTAACTACCGTTTCACACATGTTTATTTTATACTTAGCAAAGAACCACGACCGTTTCGGGAGATGAAAACAATGGATCAACAAAAACAACAATCATTATCTGCCCTTTTCAATACTGTTGCTTCATTAGAGCGTAAATTAATGAACGAATGGAATCATCATAATGAACTAGGTATTTCAAAATCACATATTTTATTGTTGCAATATTTGGCAGCGGAAGGTCCAAAGCGTCCATCCGCTATTGCCGAGCATCTACAAGTGACGACAGGTGGGGTTACGGTACTGACAACGAAGCTCATTAAAGCCGGATTTATCGAGCGTAAACAAAACGAACTCGATCGTCGTGCAGCGTTTATTCATATTACCAATGAAGGGCTCGAAATGCTCGAAATTTCAAAGATGCATATCGACACATTTTTTGATAAATTATTTGGCATGCTGTCGACAGAGGAAATCGATACGCTGCGTACTATTTTTAATAAATGCTTACTTATAGACACAGCAGAAAAAAAGTAAGGAGCAACTTCAGCTCCTTACTTTTTTCATTCGATATTATGCTGTTTTCGCAAGTCGGCTGCGCAGCACAACAGGAATCGTTATGCTGGCATGATCGTTTCGGCAATGCCGTGGTCAGATAACAGTATTTCTTTTAGACGCGCCTTTGCACGGAATAAACGAGACTTCACTGTGCCGATTGATACTTTCATTAAATTTGAAATTTCCGCTAATGAATATTGGTCTACGTAAAAATACCATAATGTTTTTTTGTAAATTGTATCTAGCTCGTTTACTTTCGTTTGAACGATTGCAGAAATAACGTCCTGCTCCACCTTCTCCTCTGTCGTTAACTCATTGTTTGCGACTAAATCAAGCACTGGCACATCGAGCGCTTCTGGCTGATGCATCATGTATTTGCTGCGGCGCACGTTTTTACGGTAGCGGTCGCGGAATGTGTTCATCGTAATTGTCGTCAGCCACGCTTTAATGTGATCAACGCTTTCTACGTACGATTCATAACGCACTACCTTTACCCACACCTCCTGCATTAAATCCTCCGCTTCGACTGTGTTACGCGTCAGCTTTAAGCATAAATGGTATATGTATCGGTTGTATTCCTCATAAATTGTTTCTAACATGTCATTTCCCCCGTTCTTTCGTTTGTTGTTACATTTAGTATCGCAAAGTCTGACCTTACAACCTATCGAATGGGCTTTCATATTTCTTACAATGTTGTAATAGTGGGAACCTTTTTGTGTAAGGTGATTTATTTCCGAAACCGAAGCATTTTTTGCTATGCTATACTCGATGTACGACATACGTTAGTTAGCTTTTCGTCTATTTCGCTACAGTGGATGTTTTCCGCAAGCACAGCCTCAACGTATTTTTGGCTCGTATTTTTCCTGCTGGAGTCGCCACCTTTGCTTCATAGACATTTACACATCAACTAACTCATAGTAACGATAAGGAGGACGAAAAATGTCTCAACTACAAAAACTCGATGCTTATTTTGCAGCGCATCGTGAAAAACATTTACAAGAGCTAAACGAATTTTTACGCATTCCGAGCATTAGTGCATTATCTGCCCATAAGGAAGATATGTATACAGCAGCACAATGGCTTGCAAACAAACTAACGAACTTAAATATCGAAAACGTATCGATTGATGAAACAGGTGGGCATCCGGTCGTGTACGGTGAATGGCTCCATGCAGAAGGTGCGCCGACTGTCCTGTTTTACGGGCATTACGACGTGCAGCCGGTTGATCCATTAGACCTTTGGGAAACGCCGCCGTTTGAGCCGACGATTCGCGACAATAAATTGTTTGCGCGCGGTGCTTCAGACGACAAAGGGCAAGTATTTATGCATTTGAAAACGATCGAAGCGTTATTTGCACTTGATGGTACGCTTCCTGTGAACGTGAAATTTTTAATTGAAGGTGAAGAGGAAATTGGCAGTGCGAACTTGCCTGCTTACGTAGAGGCGAACAAAGAAAAGCTTGCAGCGGATTTAATTTTAATTTCTGATACGGGATTATACGCACCTGGTAAGCCTGCTGTTTGCTACGGGCTGCGCGGTTTAGCGGGCATTCAAATTGATGTGCGCGGTGCAAAAGGTGACTTACATTCTGGGCTTTACGGTGGCGGTGTACAAAATGCCATTCACGCACTTGCTGAACTGTTAGCATCGTTCCGCGACGAGCACGGTACGATTCAAGTAGACGGCTTTTACGACAATGTACGTCCGTTATCAGAAGAGGAGCGACAAGCGTATCGCGATTTGAACTTTGACGAGGAAGCATTAAAAGAAGAAGTTGGCGTGAAGGAATTGTTTGGTGAAGCGGGCTATTCATATTTAGAGCAAACGTGGGCGCGTCCGACGCTTGAAGTAAACGGCGTGTTCGGTGGCTTCTCAGGTGAAGGTATTAAAACGGTGTTACCAGCCGAAGCGGGCGCAAAAATTACGTGTCGCTTAGTGCCAGACCAAGATCCAGATGAAATTGTCGCAAAGCTAAAGGCGCATGTTGAAAAGCATAAGCCAGTTGGTGTTGACATTACGATTTCAGAGTTCGATAAAGGACCTGCGTACATTACACCGTTTGACCACCCTGTTATTCAAGCGGCAGGTCGTTCGTATGAGCGCGTGTATGAAGTGCCGACTGCGTTCATTCGCGGTGGCGGCTCGATTCCGATCGTTGCAGCGTTTGACCAAATTTTAAACTTGCCGGTCGTGCTAATGGGCTTTGGCTTAAATAGCGAAAACTTCCACGCGCCGAATGAGCATTTCCATTTAGAGAATTTCGATAAAGGGCTTCGTGTGTTAGGCGATTATTTATACGAAGTTGCGACGCTGTAAACTGGATAAAAATGAAAACGACTGCAACAGAAGTAAATTTTCATCTTGTAACAGATTAATATTGATGACATAGCGCGTGAAGCGGCGACGCCCAGGGGAAAAGAACGTGCCGAGAGACTTGCGACAGCAAGGCTCGAGCCGTTCCCCCAAGAAAGTGTCCGCGTAACGAAACGTAGTCATAAAGCCAAAAAGCGTTATCGGGAAAATGTATTTCCCGATAACGCTTTGTTTTGTTCTAGCCGCTTTTACGTTCATCGCTTAATACGCTTGAAACACTTCTGCGCTATCAATGCCGGCTGGTCGGTCGATGTTCACTGGTTCATTAATGTCGACAAATGTCATCGACGACTCATGCTTTAACACCCCTGTAGCGGTCGTCGCATTGATTGTAATCGCTAGTTGCTGTAGCAGTGGCTTATCACCTTTTGCAATCGTAAATGCAATCGTGTTGTCAATTTCGTTAAATGGCTGAAGGACGCTGTAATCATCTTTTTGAAGCAGCTTCTTTACAATCGGTGCGGCTTCCTCACTCGATAACGTTAATACGTACGTCGCCGCTTCGTCCGTTTGTGATATCGTCGTTAAACGATTCGCGCTTTGTTCAAAATGACTAAGCAGCATATCAATCGACTCGATATAAAAGCCAACTGCAACTTGCTCCTTCATCGTCGTCGGATCGGTGCGATACCACATCGTCCCTTCGTTAAAATATGCGGCGTATTCGTCTGAAAGCTCCTCATACGCTGTAATTTTTTCATTTTCACGCAAATCGTTCGTCTCTTGAATGTAGTCACCTGTCATAAGGCGTTTTTGCACGTCACCGTTTTGAGACGTTACCGTTGCGCCGAGCGTTACAAATTGCGTCATCGGATGCCCCATTTCCTCCCACTGCATTTCTTCACTTACCGCTAGCTGCCCAACGTATGACGTAATGTTCGGCGTGCTCATTTGTGCAACCATATCGACGTAGTGCTTACCTGCATCTGTCGTCGTAGCTTGCTCTTCAAATTGAAGCGGCTCCGTTACTTCTTGCTGTGCGACAGCTTGTTGCTCAGTTGGCGCCTCAATAACGATGTCTGTCGGTGTTTCCTCCGTGACAGAGACTTCCTCCTCGACCGTCTTTTTCACCGCCTCATCGCTGTCGACTTTCGTTTCCTCCGTACAGCCAGCTAATAGCAATAACGGCAATGCGAGTGCTAAACGCTTCATTCAAATCCCCCTTACATGTGCTTTTCTCTCAGTATAACGTAAATAATTACAGCGGCTATACATAGATTTCACGTGAAACGGGAATAGTAATACGTGAACGATTACATATTTGACGACGGAGGGGAATTGCGATGACAAGTTCAAAGCAAATTATTGATGTAACGGAAAAGTACGGAGCAAACAATTATCATCCACTACCAATTGTTATTAGTGAAGCTGAAGGTATTTGGGTGAAAAGTCCAGAAGGCAAAAAATATATGGATATGCTGTCGGCGTATTCAGCAGTCAACCAAGGGCATCGTCACCCGAAAATTATCGAGGCATTAAAGACACAAGCTGACCGCGTTACGTTAACGTCGCGTGCGTTTCATAGCGATCAGCTCGGCCCGTGGTATGAAAAAGTGGCACAGCTTACGAATAAACGTATGGTGTTGCCGATGAATACAGGCGCAGAGGCAGTCGAATCCGCGATTAAAGCGGCACGTCGTTGGGGCTACGATGTAAAAGGCGTCGAGAAAAATAAAGCGCACATTATCGGCTGTGAAGGAAATTTTCACGGGCGAACGATGGCGGCTGTATCACTTTCGTCTGAAGCGGCATACAAGCGCGGCTTTGAACCTATGCTGCCTGGCTTTTCGCTCATTCCGTACGGGGACATTAATGCGTTAAAGGACGCCATTACGCCGAACACAGTCGCATTTTTAGTCGAGCCGATTCAAGGTGAGGCTGGTATTATCGTGCCGTCCGATGCATTCCTACAACAAGCAGAGGCACTTTGTCGCGAGCATAATGTGCTGCTCATACTCGATGAAATTCAAACCGGCTTAGCGCGCACCGGTAAAATGTTTGCGTACGAATGGAGCAGCATTACACCTGACATGCTGCTGCTCGGCAAAGCCCTCGGTGGCGGCGTATTTCCGATTTCATGCATCGCTGCGAATGAAGATATTTTAAGTGTCTTTAATCCTGGCTCACACGGCTCGACGTTCGGTGGCAATCCGCTCGCATGTGCCGTGTCGATTGCGGCGATTGACGTGTTGCTCGATGAACAGCTAGCGGCACGGTCACTGGAGCTGGGCACGTATTTTAAAGAGCAGCTACTCACGATCGATAGCCCGCTCATTCAGGAGGTGCGCGGTCGCGGGTTGTTTATCGGCGTGGAGCTAACGACATCGGCACGACCGTATTGCGAGGCTCTCATGCATAAAGGCTTGCTTTGTAAGGAAACGCACGATACTGTCATTCGCATCGCCCCACCGCTCATTATCGAAAAACCCGATTTAGATTGGGCAATTGCACAAATTCGCGACGTATTGTCGTAAATGTATATATATTTTCAGCCGTCATGCTACCCAAACATGACGGCATATTTTTTTGTAACTTTTTAGTCGAAACGCATAATATTTCACCCATTTCTGACGAATATTTGATACAATTCAAGATAGAATATAACGGTAATTTTATAGGAAAGGATGTTCGTGATTGCAACACGTTGAAAAGGAAATTGTCGAACCCGTCGTTTTATGTGATCGAAAAGGAAAATTAAACCCAGCGGCAATTGGCTATGCGAAAAAGCCGCTCATTCAATGTAATTTAACAGGACATTTTATGCGAAAAAAGAAGTGGAACTATTGGTGTGTGTACGGCGATGAGCTCATGTTTTCTGCCACGATTAGCCACCTCGATTACGCCGCTGTATGCTTCGTCTACATTTTTGAATACGAAACACAGCGCTATTTTGAAAAAACGATTACGATTCCACTTGGCACAGCTGTCAAAATGTCAAACAACGTATATGAGACCGTATCTTTCCGCTCACACGACATGACGATTCAATTTCGTTATCAGGCGAACGCGACATATATTGACGTACATATTGCCAATTTTGATAACGAAGTATTAGACGTGAAGCTACAAGTCGAGCATCCGATTAATGATGATTCATTAAACGTCACCATTCCATGGGATCGACAAACGTTTCAATTTACAGCGAAGCATCATACGTTGCCGACGACTGGCTACGTAAAAATCGGCTCGCGCACGTTTGAATTTTTCGCTGACGAAAGCTTCGCGGTACTTGATTACGGGCGTGGTGTTTGGCCACGCAAAGCGACGTGGAACTGGGGCATGGCGTCACAGCGGCTCGGTCGTCGGCGCATCGGCTTAAACTTTGGTGGTCAATGGACGGACGGCACGGGCATGACCGAAAATGCGGTGTTCGTAAACGGGAAAATGCATAAAATTTCTGAGGATGTGCAATTTTTGTACGACCGCAGCAATTTCATGCAACGCTGGACGATTGAAACGAAATTTTCAAACCGCGTGCAGCTAACATTTGAGCCGTTTTTCGAGCGCGTTGCTACGACGGACGTTAAGCTAGTGAAATCTGAAGTGCATCAGCTAATCGGCTATTATACCGGGCGCGTACAGCTTGACAACGATACGTGGCTTCACATTCCGCAAATGCTCGGCTGCATTGAGGAACACGTTGCGAAATGGTGAAAAGGTGAGTGCAAAGTGTCTCGTTCGACATTTTGCACTCACCTTTTCTGTTGTTAACGATTTTCTTTTAATAAGCGCTCTGTTTCTGTAAACTCCGCTTCGATTTCCTCATTGCGCTTGTACGTTACTAAACTTACAACGATCGCTACGATTAACGCGAGCACAAAGCCTGGCACGATTTCATAAAGCATCGATGAAAGCGACTCGACTGTCCCCCACACGAACGCAACGACGGCACCTGTTACCATACCCGCGAGCGCACCGTAGTTCGTCAGCTTGCGCCAGTAAAGTGATAATAAAATAACTGGACCGAACGCAGCACCGAACCCCGCCCACGCAAAGCCGACTAAATCTAAAATTGAGCTGTTCGGATTCCATGCAACGACTGCCGCAACAATCGCGACAACTAATACAGCCATACGTCCACTAAATACGTAATGCGCATCGGTCGCATCCTTTTTTACAAGCTCCTTATAAATATCTTCAATTAACGCTGAAGATGTTACGATTAATTGAGACGAAATCGTACTCATCACCGCCGCTAAAATTGCCGCTAAAATAATGCCTGCAATGAACGGATGGAAAATAATTTGCCCAAGTACGATGAATACCGTTTCACTATCGTCTAATGCAATGCCTTGCTGCTGGAAGTACGCAACCCCAACGAGCGCCGTTACAATCGCACCGAGCAAGCTGAAAATCATCCAGCCAATACCGATGCGACGCGCACTTTTCGTTTCTTTCACTGAGCTAATCGCCATGAAGCGCACGATAATATGTGGCTGACCGAAATAGCCTAACCCCCACGCAACAGACGAAATAATTGCCGCCGCTGAAGCAGTTGCTGGCAATAAGCTTAAATGCTCTGGATTCACTAGCTTAATCGATTCAATCGTCTCGCCAATACCGCCTGTTAAGAAAATACCAAATGCGGGTACTGCAATTAACGCTGTTACCATAATTAATCCTTGTAAAAAGTCCGTATAACTTACCGCTAAGAAGCCACCGAATAACGTGTAGCCTACTACAACGAGCGATACGACGATTAAACCGACGTGGTAATCAAAGCCAAATGAGCTTTCGAAAAACTTGCCGCCTGATACCATCCCTGATGATACGTAAAACGTAAAGAATACTAAAATAATAATACCTGAAGCAATGCGTAACAGTTTCGTGTTGTCACGTAGTCGGTTATCTAAATAACTCGGAATCGTAATCGAATCTTTCGTTACTTGTGTGTACACGCGCAGTCGCGGTGCTACAAACATCCAGTTTAAATACGCACCAATTGTTAAACCGATTGCAATCCATGCTTCAACCATACCTGATAAATAAATCGCACCTGGTAAGCCCATTAATAGCCAACCAGACATGTCCGCTGCCCCAGCACTTAACGCTGTAACAGCAGGACCAAGACCGCGCCCACCTAACATGTAATCTGTTAAGTTCGTCGTCTTTTTATACGCGTACCAACCAATCCAAATCATCGTCAGCATGTACAAAATAATGGCGAGCAATTGGAAGCTGTAATCGTTCATGTGCAGTCCCTCCTAAGTTGTCATTTCTAATTAAGCTTTCATTATAGTAATATATTACTTCTTCGACAATCTGCCTAAAATGAATGCACCTGCACCGACTGCGAGCAGCGTCTTCGTTTTCTTCGTTAACAGCTCATTCGTTACGAGCGCAACGTTTTGCGGACGTTCTGCTAGGCGGCGCATAAAGTACCCATACCAATCATTCCCAAATGGCAAGTACGTGCAAAAATTATAGCCCTCTGCTGCCAACTGTAATTGCATCTCTTTTCGGAAACCGTACAGCATTTGAAACTCGAACTGATCTTTCGGAATGTCGTGCTGTGCAACGAACTGCTTCACATGCTCAATGACGTTATGGTCGTGCGTCGCAATCGATGTAAATTTGCCGTGCAATAAATGGTATTCGATGAGCTTCACGTAATTTTGATCAATGTCTAGCTTTGATTGATATGCGACGTCCGCCGATTCTTTATACGCGCCTTTTACGATTCGCAGTCGCACGTCCTTATACTTTTCCAAATTGTCCATCGCCTCAAAAAAGTACGCTTGAATGACCGTGCCGACGTTATCAAATTGCTCTAGCAGTCGCTCCATAAACGTAAATGACGAGTGTAGCCGCGCGTAATTTTCCATATCGAAGTTAACGAAAATGCCGTGCGCGTGCGCCGCTTTCACAATGTCATACAAATTGTCGTAGCAAAATGCCTCATCAATATCTTGCCCGAGCTGCGACGGCTTTAGCGAAATGTGCGCATCGACTCCTTCTGTATGAATGCGCTCGATCACTTGTAAAATATTGTCCTTTGCTTGCAATGCGTGCTCCTTGTCATATACAAATTCCCCTAAGTTATCGACTGTACATGAAATCCCTTGTGCGTTTAACGCTTTAATGCTCTCCATCACTTCATCAATGTTCGTGCCAGCGACGACACTTTGCGCACCGAGCTGCAACCCGTACTTTTGCGCCGCGCTGTTTAATACTTCATTTTCCGATAAATATAAAAATACGTCCTTTAAGCTCATAAAATCTCCTCCAAGCACTATTTTTCGTTATTGTTACTCGGAGTATAATACAAAAATTTGAAAACGCAAAGAAATATTTACACGTATAAACGCGCAAAATAGACGTCAAAACGAGCAAAATCAACGTTTATTGCATTAAAAATTTTTTTCTGCGTCATGAAAATTTTCGTAGCTTAAACATAAGTGCAATCATTTTTTGCATCATTAAACAAAAAAATCATTCGAAACAATATCGTCTCGAATGATTGTATTTACTTCCGCTTTAGGCGATATTGTAAACCTTGTCGGTGAAGCCCGAGCGTCTTCGCAGTTTGTGAAATGTTGCCGTTATGCAGTGCGAGCGCGTGCGAAATGTAATATTCCTCGACTTCGCGCATATATTCATCAAGCGGGCGCAAATCTTGCTTTTCACGAAACGTAAACAAATCGTTTTGCGTGCCGTCTTCTTCCTTCACTTTCCACTTGAAATACGCCGGCAGCATCGCCATTTCAACGACTTCCTCATTCGTCAGCAACGCACAAATATCATCGAGCAGCACTTCTAGCTCCTTTAAGTTGCCCGGCCAATCGTACGTCATAAATAGCTGTTCGACGTTCGGCGCAAGCTTTTGCACTTTCACGCCAAAGTTTCGGCGGCGACGCTCAAAGTAGTCGTTCACAAACGGCATAATGTCCTCGCGTCGTGTGCGCAGTGCTGGCACATGAATCGTTAAATTCGAAAATAAATAATATAAGTTTTTCGATAGCTTACCTGCTGCGATTAAGTCGATTGGGTCTGTGCCGATGCTTGCGATGAACACATGTCCACGATCGGCATGCTCCGTTAACATCGCTAAAATTTTCTCCTGCGCGGGCATCGATAAAAATTCAATGCGCTCAGCAAAAAATGTGTAATTGCTTGATTCAGCAATATATTTTTCGATTTGCTGAATGAGCGTCTGTTCGTTGCGGCGACAAAGTAGCGTAATGAAGCGCTCGTTTTGCTCCGCTAGCTCATGATGAATGCCTTCTGCAATCATATCCTTCCCCGTGCCCGATTCGCCAACGAGCATAACCGGAATGCGACCGATTGCGGCAATTTTTGCTTGCTGAATGACTTGCTGCATCGCCTTTGATACGGCCGTAATAATATCAAATGTAAGCGGCGCTCCGTAACGACTAAGCGGCTGATCCATTAAAAATTCCTGCTGCGTAATGTCACGCGCAAATTGCACACCGAGCACTTCACCAGACGATAGCGTAAACGGACGATAATCGCTCATAATCGTCACTTCCTCGCCGTTTTTATTCCAAAACGTTTGCTTCTGATGCAGCACCGGCTCGTTCGTCGCAATGACTTGATGCAGTAGCTGCTGCCCTAAGTCAACGTCAAGCAGCTCCGTAATGATGCGGCGCTCGATTTCTTGCTTCGACACGCCTGTAATGTCACTCATTTTATTATTGTATAAAACGACGCGACCATTTTCGTCAATTGCACAAATGCCCGTCGTAATATGTTGCTCCATAAATTGATATAGCTCGATGTACTGTTGTAATTGCATTGTTAACTCTCCTTATCCGCCTTATTTTATCACGTTTTACGAGCCTTTCCTGTCGAAAATTCAAATTTTTCGTCACGTAACGATTGATTTATGCAATTATATAATGCACAATAGAAATAAATAAAGCGTGAACACGCAAAATTATTTTGCATACTTGAGGAGGTATTTTACATGATCAATTATCAGCACGAGCCTTTCAAAGATTTCTCACTCGAACAAAACCGTCAAGCTTACACGGACGCCTTAGCACTTGTTGAATCGTATTTAGGTCAAGACTACCCGCTCATCATCGGCGGCGAGCGCATTACGACTGACGACAAAATTGAATCGTACAATCCAGCGAACCATTCACAGCTCATCGGTCGCGTGTCAAAAGCTACGAAGGAACATGCCGAGCAAGCGATGCAAATTGCGGACGCTACGTTTAAAACATGGAAAAAAGTAAAACCAGAATCACGCGCAGACGTTTTATTTAAAGCAGCGGCAATCATTCGTCGACGCCATTTCGAATTTAGCGCATTGCTCACAAAAGAGGCAGGTAAAACGTGGGTCGAAGCAGATGTCGAAACAGCAGAGTGCATCGACTTTTTAGAATATTACGGACGTCAAATGCTTGAGATGAAGGACGGTCGCCCAGTCGCAAGTCGAAAAGACGAGTTCAACCGCTACGACTATATCCCACTCGGTGTCGGCGTCGTCATTTCACCGTGGAATTTCCCGTTTGCGATTATGGGCGGCACAACAACAGCGGCACTCGTAACAGGTAATACCGTATTACTGAAGCCCGCTTCGACAACGCCAGTCATTGCGTATAAGTTTATGGAAGTACTTGAGGAAGCCGGATTACCTGCAGGTGTCGTCAACTTCATTCCCGGTGGCGGCGGCGAAATCGGTGACTATTTAGTTGACCATCACCGCACGCGCTTCATTAGCTTCACGGGCTCACGCGACGTCGGCTTACGCATTAATAAGCGCGCGTCGGTACTCAATGAAGGGCAAATTTGGCTCAAGCGCATCATTGCGGAAATGGGCGGCAAAGATACAATCGTAGTAGACGCAGAAGCCGATTTAGAGCTTGCGGCACAATCGATTGTGAAGTCGGCGTTTGGCTTCTCAGGGCAAAAATGCTCGGCTTGTTCGCGTGCCGTCATCGTTGCGGACGTATATGATGACGTTGTTTCACGCGTAATAGAGCTAACGAACGCATTGACGGTCGGCTCACCAGAGGACGTTAACAATTTCGTCGGCTCCGTAATTGATGCAGCAGCGTATAAAAAAATTACGGAATACATTGAAATCGGAAAAGGCGAAGGAAAGCTCGTTGCAGGTGGCACAGCAGACGACTCGACTGGCTACTTCGTGCACCCGACTGTTTTCGTCGACGTTGCACCCGATGCACGCATTATGAAAGAGGAAATTTTCGGACCGGTACTCGCAGTCGCAAAGGCAGCAACGTTTGAAGAAGCAATCGACATCGCGAACAATACGGAATACGGCTTAACAGGCGCGGTCATTACGAAAAACCGTGCGCATCAAGAATATGCACGTGAGGAATTCCACGTCGGCAACTTGTACTTTAACCGCGGCTGTACAGGTGCAATCGTCGGCTATCAACCGTTTGGCGGCTTCAACATGTCCGGCACCGACTCTAAAGCAGGCGGACCAGATTACTTAACGCTCCATATGCAGGCGAAAACGACGTCTGAAATGTATTAACGAAAAAACCGAAAGCACTTCGCTAATGCGAGCCGCTTTCGGTTTTGTTTAGTTTAAAATAAAAATAATCGCTACAATAATGATCGCTAACACTGGTGGTGATGTAAAAAACTTCTTCATCGTTCGTCAAATCCTTTCGTGCAAATATCCTTTATTTCTATTATACAAGGCATTCGTCGTCTTCACTATCTTATAACTCACCCATTGTCACAAACTAAATTTACAGAACAGTGAAATATATATAGAAATTTTACAATAAAATGCATACAATGAAATCATCTGTATAATTAGGAAGAAAAGACTATGAAAAAATGGCTACTAGCTACTGCATTAGCAGGCGCATTATTATTACCTCAGCAAGCAGAAGCAACGGAGCAAGCGTTTAAAGATGTAACAGACGCTCGCCAAAATCATATTTTATTAAAGCTTGTGTCAAAAGATATTTTGGATCGTGATCAATATTTTTTACCAGCAACAGGTATGACACGTGCAGAAATGGCAGATGTAATTTCTCGTGCATACAAACTTTATACGAAGCGTCCGGCTACTGAATTTGCAGACGTACCAACAGACCATGAACATTATGATGCAATTCAAGCATTATACCAAGCAGGCATTGTCGATGGAAATGAAGGAAACTTTAATCCAGATGGTATCGTAAAACGTGCGCACGTTGCAAAAGTATTAACAAATTTATTGTCGTTAACGCCAAAGCAAACAACTGCTTTTAAAGATGTGCCATTGACAGATGCAAACAATACATATGTCGGCGCACTCGTTCAAAAAGGATTAACGACTGGTTTTGAAGATGGCACGTTCAGACCGAATCAGCACGTAACAAAAGTACAGTTTGCGACATTTGTTTACCGTGCACTTTACGGTAAAGAGCCTGATTTAAAAACACGTCAAATTGGGTCTAATTTAGATTTCGCACCAACAAAAATTTCTGCAGCGAACTATAACATTCCTTTTTTAGAAACAGGCTCACAAACATATATCAAATATGATAAAAATGGCTTCGGTCAATCAAATGGTGCAGATGGGTATCCAATCCTTGTAACGTTTAATAAATCAAGTATCATGATAGGTTTAGATGGTAGTGACTTTATTTTTTATAATGTAGATTTACGTGGCTTAACGGAATTTAAAGAAAGTAAAGGTGTGGACTACGAGTATGATTGGGACAATACATATGAACATCCATATACTGCAACAGTTTCATTTGACGAAACAGTGAAAACAAGCAAATTAACAATTCAAGGTGCTACAAAAATAACGCATTACTATAGTAAAGATGATAGACGTGTAGAATATTACTTCAAAGAAGGCTTCGGTCTTATAAAACAACTTACGGATAGAGAAACAATGTGGGAATTAACGAGCTACAAACTTCGCTAATCTTCTTATAACGTCAAAAAAGCCCCTAGCAAAGTCGATTGCTAGAGGCTTTTCTATATGATTAATTATTTCGTGTAAGAAAGAATCGCTGTTTCGTTCATTGCTTTTAATGCTTGCGTCGCTTCATTTTTCTCCGCATATTCAAACATGCGCACATTATAGTTATCTTCAAATACTGTAATTACCCACATAATTCATTCTCCTCTTTGCGTTCGGTTTTGTGTCAGTTGGCAGCAGCTACGGTCGGTCGATTATTTTGTGTAAGAAAGGATTGCTGTTTGGTTGAAGCCTTTTAACGCTTGCGTTGCCTCGTTTTTCTCTGCGTATTCAAACATGCGTACATTATAGTTGTCTTCAAATACTGTAATTACCCACATAGTTCATTCTCCTCTTTGCGTTCGGTTTTGTGTCAGTTGGCAGCAGCTACGGTCGGTCGATTATTTTGTGTAAGAAAGAATTGCTGTTTGCTCGAAGCCTTTTAATGCTTGCGTTGCCTCGTTTTTCTCTGCGTATTCAAACATGCGCACATTATAGTTGTCTTCAAATACTGTAATTACCCACATAGTTCATTCTCCTCTTTGCGTTCGGTTTTGTGTCAGTTGGCAGCAGCTACGGTCGGTCGATTATTTTGTGTAAGAAAGAATTGCTGTTTGCTCGAAACCTTTTAATGCTTGCGTCGCTTCGTTTTTCTCCGCATATTCAAACATGCGCACATTATAGTTGTCTTCAAATACTGTAATTACCCACATCGTTTATTCTCCTCTTTGTGTAAAGCTGTATTAGTTTTTTATATTAAGTGACTGAGTTGTATTATTTTGTGTAAGAAAGGATTGCTGTTTGGCTGAATGATTTTAATGCTTGAGTTGCCTCGTTTTTCTCTGCGTATTCAAACATGCGTACGTTAAATTGATCTTCGAAAACTGTGATTACCCACATAATTCATTCTCCTCTTTGTGTGAAACTGTATTATTACAGAAGCTATTTTTCTGTTTTTTTCTCGTTACTGTTATACCACAGTATACGCTCATTTTTTTAAAAAGAAAGTAGTTTGTGCACACTTTCACAATTCGTTCAAAAACAGCGCGAATTTTGAGACAACTTTATGAACGTGTATTTTTTTAGCTCGTTTAAACCGTTTTCTTCACCATTTGCAAAATTTTTATGAAAACGTTCTCAAATATTATTCACAAGTATGCACTATTTTTCACGTAAAATTATGATAGGATATACATCTGTCATTTTTTTCGACAGTTAATTAACGATTACTTTCACAGTTCAACAAGCGTGTTGATTAACCAGCTAATAGGCAGGAGCGTATTGCGGCTCGCTTTCCTGGGGCATGGCTTGAGCCTGTAGTCTCAAGCTCATGCTATTCCCCAAGGAGTCTCGCCGCACGCCCATTGCCACTGATATACAGCATTTTTCAGCTTAGTTGCTAAAAAATCATAGATTGCACTTTATAAAAACGGCTAACCAACAGACTTGATAGTTCAATTCATATTTTCATCATTAAATATGAATAACAGGATTGCTCGACACGAGGCAGACTCCAGTGGAAAGCAACGCCACATTATAGTGAATAGTCACTTTTTTCGAAACGGAGGGATTTTTTATGCAGCACGAAGATTTTCAATCGGAGCAGCTTTATTTGCACAACGCACGACAATATATGGAGGAAATTTTGCGCGACTCTGCACGCGATTTAAAAACAGCGCAAGACAACATTCGCACATCGCTCGCTGACTTGGACTATTTAGATTCAAGTTTGAGCTATTTGAACATTTTGGCGAACGCGCGCTTTTTCGAAATGGCACAAACGCAGCAAGATAGTTTACTTGCCGTCAAAAATAGACCGTACTTTGCTCGCATCGATTTTCAGCGCGACGGAGCGGTAGAAACCGAACAGCTTTACATCGGTAAAACGTCGCTGTTTCATCGCGATACGCACGAGCCAATCATCGTCGACTGGCGCTCACCTGTTGCGAACGTCTATTACGACGGGCGGCTCGGGCATCTTTCCTACGATGTGCGCGGTGAGGAATATCGCGGCGAGCTGCATAAAAAGCGCCAATATAAAATTGAAGCTGGCGAACTGCTCGACATTCGCGACGTTGACTTAACGACGACCGACGAACTATTGCAAGAAGCGCTCGCTGGCAAAGCGGACGTGCGATTGACGGAAATTGTATCGACCATTCAAAAGGAACAAAACGACATTATGCGCGCGCACTTAAAGCAGCCGATTATCGTGCAAGGTGCGGCGGGCTCCGGGAAAACGACGATTGCACTGCACCGCATTTCGTATTTCCTCTATACAATGGGCGAGCATTTCAACGCGAAAGATTTAATGATTTTAACGCCGAGCAAGCTGTTTACAAATTACATTGCGGACGTGCTGCCAGATTTAGGTGTCGGCAACATTCGCCAAACGACGTATAGCGATTACGTCAAGGCGGCGCTAAAGCTCAAAGTAAAACTTGCACCGGACAATGTATGGCTCGAACAATTAATAGAAGAAAAGCCACAGCCGTACGAGTGGCTCATTGCGCTAAAAGGCTCGCTGCAATTTCAACAGCTGCTCGATCGCTACGTAGCGCGACTAGAGCATGACATGACGGCGCAGTTTGGAGACGTGTTTTTAGAAAAGTACCGCATCGTGAAAAAGGCGCGATTACAAAAGCTGTTCGCTGAGGAGTTTGCGTACTTGCCGATTGAGAAGCGACTTGCCCGCATTAAGAAGGTGCTACAAGCGGACGTGAAGCGAAAAGAAAAAGCGGTTTATGATGCGTTGTCACAGCGCTATGAAGATACGCTCGATAAAATTTTAAACGGCATTCGCGATCAAGAAAAACGTCGCCGCCTCATTTTCCAATATACGGACGAGCGCGATGCACGACTGCCACAAATAAAGGAAGAAGCGCGCACGAAAACGTCTACGTACATGCGCCGCTTCAAAAAAGTGAACGTCAAGGCGATGTACCGCGAGCTGCTGACGGATCCGATGCTACTTGCCGAGCTTGCGTACGACTGGACGTTCGAACAGCAATCGCAGTTTTTAGCGTTTCATCAAAAGGAGCAATGGCACGCCGATGATTTGGCGGCACTGTACTATTTAACAGCACGCATTAAAGGCATTGATGAAGCGCATAAAGTGAAAGTTGTATTTATTGATGAAGTGCAAGATTATAGCGTTATGCAGCTTGCGGCACTACAAGCAGGACTTGAAACGGATATGTTTACGATGGTTGGTGATTTGGCACAAGGTATTCATAGCTATCGCTCGCTTACAAATTGGCAGGACGTGCAACAACTATTTCCGCGCGTGACGTACACGACGCTCCAAAAAAGCTACCGTACGACGATTGACATTATGCATGTCGCAAACGATGTGCTGTCGAAAATGGAGGACGACTTGCCACTTGTTGAGCCGGTCGTACGCCGCGGTGAAAAGCCTCGATTCATCGCGCGTCATACGTTCGATGTCGAAACAGTTGCCAATGAAGTTGCGCGCATGCGACAACATAGCTTCCGTTCAATTGCACTCATTTGTAAATCGACGAGCGATGCGGTCGACTATGCCGAACGTTTACGTGACGTGCTCGATGTACAGTTGCTGACGACCGATTCCGAGCTTGACCAACAGAAGTTGCTTATCGTGCCGAGCCATTTAGCGAAAGGGCTTGAGTTTGATGCGGTCATCGTGACGGCGTTTGACGTGCCGTTTTATGATCGTCCGCTCGACCGCAAGCTATTGTACGTTGCGTTAACGCGCGCGATGCATGCATTGACGCTGATTGGACCATCGACCGACGCCTTTTTATTAAATGATGCGACGCTTGTAGATGAAGTATAAAAAAACGTAGTGCGGCAATGCTGCCCACTACGTTCTTTATTATTTTGCATACGGATTAAATTCGTTCGTATAAATGTCGCCAATATCGACCGCACCTTCTTTAATCGTGCCGTCCTCCTCTAGCGTTTTTAGCCATACAGCGAAATCTTCATCTGTTAATAAGCCCCCTTGTGCTGATACACCTGGGGATTGGAAGAAGCGCGTATTTTCAACCGCATCGTCTTGCCCGCGCTTCGTTAAAATTGTCGAGTATAGCTCAATTACTTCTTCTTTGTCAGCTTGTTGTAACCAGTCGATTGCTTTTGCTGTGCCTGCTACGAACGTTTTAACGGTATGCGGATTTTCCTCTATATAATCGTCGCTGAAAATTGTCGGTCCAGCTGTAAAGTGACGGTCGTATACGTCAATGTCGCGTGCAACCGTTGCAATGCCGCCACGCTCTAGCGCTAAGTCACGCGCTAAGCCGTTCATAATGACCGCATCGATTTGACCGCTTCGTAACGTTTGCTCAGCTGTTGCCATCGGAATGACGACCGCCGATACTTGTTTGCGCTCCTCCTCCGTTAATCCTTGCTCCTTTAAATAATCCGCTAAAAAAAATTCGTAATGTGCCCCAAGTGTGTTCACGCCGACTTTTTTGCCGATTAAATCTTTCCCTGATGCAATGCCGCTTCCCTCTAGCGCATACAAGCTCGTCGCTGTTGCTTCGTCACTGCCGTACGCCGCGATGACCGCCTTGATCGGTACGTTTTTTGCCGCCGACTTTAAAATCGCACCTGTAAATGCATAGCCGAAGTCAATTTGACCGGTCGCAACGAGCTGAATGCTTTCTGGTCCGCCGACGTAATTGCCGATTATTTCAAGTGTCACATCATCTAAATAGCCAAGCTCTTGCGCTACTTCTGGAAACGTCACAACGCCGGGCTGTGATTGATATTGTAATACTTTATCTTGCTCATCTGCGCTTGCGACTTCCTTTTCACCGCCGCACGCTGCTAATAAGCTACTTCCTAAAATTGCTGCTAATCCGAATGCTTTCCACTTCTTCATACCGTTTCCCCCTATACGTTCGTTACTTGTTGTCGCTTCGCTGGGTGCGTTAACCCTAAATGCTCGCGCAACGTACTGCCATTATATTCTGTGCGGAAAATGCCGCGGCGTTGTAATTCGGGAATAACTAGCTTGATGAAATCATCAAACCCTTGTGGATAAGTCGGCGCTAAAATGTTGAAGCCATCTGCCGCACCGTTTTCGAGCCAACTTTCCATAATGTCCGCAATTTGTGCTGCTGTGCCGACAACTTCGTAATGCCCGCGCCCACCAGAAATGCGCTGATATAGCTGACGAATCGTTAAGTTTTCCTTTTTCGCTAAGTCGACAATTAAATCGTGGCGACTGCCGATACCATTCACTTGCTCGCGTGGAATGTTTGGAAGCGGTCCATCGACATTATAGCCTGACAAATCATAGCCGAAATTGTCCGATAAACGCTTCACGCCCGCTTCTACTGGAATTAAGTCGAGCAATGCTTGATACTTCGCCTTCGCTTCTTCCTCTGTGCGCCCAACAACTGGGAAAATACCAGGCATAATTTTTAAATCCTCTTCAGTGCGTCCGTATTTCGGCAAGCGCCCTTTTAAATCACGATAAAATGCTTGCGCGTCTTCAAGTGACTGCCATGCGGTAAACACGACTTCTGCTGTTCGTGCCGCTAGCTCTTTTCCTTCGTCCGATTGCCCTGCCTGTACGATTACCGCATGCCCTTGCTCCGAGCGTGGTACAGTGATCGGCCCTTTTACTTGGAACCATTCGCCTTCGTGGTCAATTGGCTTTACTTTCGTGCGGTCGTTTAACTGCTCGCCTTGTTGATCGTATACGATGACGTCATCTGCTGTTGCGTTCCATAGCTTCGTTACGACGTCGACATATTCATGCGCTCGCTTGTAACGTACTTCTGGTCGCAAGCTCGTGACGTCGTTATTAAAGTTTGCGGCGCCAAGTGGTGAACTCGTCACAACGTTCCAGCCTGCACGTCCTTTGCTTAATCGGTCAAGTGACGCAAATTGACGTGCGACGTTGTACGGTTCACTAAATGTCGTCGATACCGTACCGACTACACCGATTTTTTCTGTTACGGCGGCGATTGCAGATAGCACAGTAAACGGCTCTAAATGTAAATACGACGTTTGCTCGAATGATTCTGCATCTGGATCGACTGGATTGACGTGGTCAGCAAGGAAAATCGTGTCGAATTTCGCTGCTTCTGCTTTCATCGCCTGCTCACGAATGAAGTCAAAGTTCACGTATTGCTCCTTCGTCGTTGATCGATCTAACCACGCCGCGACGTGATGCCCTGGGAACATGAAAAACGCACCTAAGCTTAATTGTTTTTTTGTCATATAAACCACCCTTTTCACATTAATTTAGTAGGAATTAAAAAGAAAAAATTTTATCGTACTGGCTGCTTCCATCGTGTGAAATAACGCTCTACTGCGAGTAAGCCGTAGTTAATACTTAAGCCGAGCAGCGAGATTGTAATAATGCCTGCATACATTTCTGGAATTAAAAAGTTATATTGTGAATACGTAATGAAGTAGCCAAGACCTGCTTTTGCGCCGACCATTTCTGCGGCGATTAACACTAAAATGGCGCTTGCCCCTGCCATGCGTACACCTGTGAAAATCATTGGCACAGACGCCGGTAAAATGACTTTGTAAAACAATTTGAATGAAGAAATGTTCATTGAACGCGCACTTTTAATGAGCAACGGATCGACGTTTTTCACTGCCGCAATCGTGTTCAGTAAAATCGGGAACGTACACGCAAACACGACGATGGCAATTTTTGATGTTTCACCAATGCCGAGAAATAAAATGAATACTGGCAATAACGCAAGTGCTGCGGTGTTACGGAACACTTCTAAAATCGGATTGAATAAATCGCGTATAACCGGATACCAGCCGATTAATAGCCCTAGTGGAATCGCAACGATAATAGCAATCGCAAACCCTGCAACTGAGCGTATAATACTTGCGCTAAAATGCTCCCATAAGCTCCCTGTTAACAGCAAGTTCCACCATGCTGCAACGACTTCTGTAAATGCTGGGAAAAATGCTTGATCGACAATGCCCATCTTCGGCAAAAGCTCCCATACGATAAAAAATAAAATGAGTACAATCGATTGCTTCAATAACTTTGTCACGTTCGTCACGCCTACGCTTTTTTTCGGCTTCGGCTGTGGTAGTTCTTTATTGAATGTCACCATGCTTCTTTCCCCCCTTAAATGTATGCCCCTTTATATTCCGCTTCGTGTAGTAAGCTCCACACTTCATGTCGCGCCTTCACAAACGCTGGATTTGAACGAATGTCCGCGTCCGCTAAACGATTTTTCAGCGGAATGTCGACAATTTTTTTCACCGTCCCTGGGTTTGGTGATAAGACGACGACGCGCTCCCCTAAGTACACTGCCTCATCAATGCCGTGCGTAATGAAAATAATCGTCTTCTTCGTCTTTTGCCAAATGCGCAGCAGCTCTGCCTGTAACGTTTCGCGCGTTTGGGCATCGAGTGCAGCAAACGGCTCGTCCATAAGCAGCACATCTGGATTAAACGCTAAGCTTCGTGCAATAGCAACGCGCTGCTTCATGCCACCGGACAGCTCATGTGGATAACGGTCTGCGAATTTGCTTAAGCCGACTAACTCTAAATAATGATCGCCTTGCTCCTTCCAATCTTTTTTTGGAATGCCCTTCGCCTCTAAGCCAAACTCGATGTTGCCGCGCGCCGTTTTCCACGGAAACAGTGCGTATTGCTGAAACACCGTGCCGCGATCAAGCCCTGGTCCATCGATTTCGCGTCCGTCGATTAAAATGCGCCCTTTCGTCGGTGTCGATAAGCCGCCAAGTAAATCAAGCATTGTCGATTTGCCGCAACCGCTCGGACCGACCATCGTAATAAACTCCCCTTCATTGACAACGAAATTTAAGTTCTCGACTGCTGTAAATTGTTTTACAACGCCTTTTTGCTGCTCATCACGTACTGTAAATGTTTTCGTGACGCGCTCTAAACGAATTTTTTCCATCTGTATGCCCCCTTGTTTGTAGCTGCTCATGTTGCATTAAAAAATGATCGAGCGTTTTGTTTAAATTGCCGTGACCGAACTTTATATATTTTGTCGAATGCGCTGCGCTTTCGTTAGCGTGCTGTAAAAATTGCAGCATGACGTAGCGGCGCTTTTTCACCTTTTCAAACCCGAGCTCATATAGCCGACAGTCAATCGTATGAAACACCCCTTTATTGACGCGAAAATGTCGCTCGCAAAACTGAAAAAACAACAAATCCGGCTGTTGAATAATGTGCTGTAGCTGTGATTGCACGTCTTCACCCCCAATGCAAAAAGGCTCTCCACATGCTCCGGTTGTCGGATACATGTAAGAGAGCCTCTAGTTTTTCTAGTGAGCTAATTCCTATTAACTTGATAGACTTAATTTAAATTAAACGATTCGAAAAGTCAAACGTTTTTTCAAAATTTATTTTGCGAAGTAATCGAGCTGTGCCGTTTTCGTAAAGCCTGCCTTTTCATAAACAGCGAGTGCCTTCACATTTTCCGTTTCGACATCGAGCAGCACGACGTCATTACTTGCAAGCGCTGCATCGTGCTTTACATGCTGTAAAATCGCCCGCCCGAACCCTTGCCCGCGCAGCTCCCTTTTCGTCGCAAATGCCGTAATCCAGCGCTCGTTATTTAATACCGTCGTCGTTACGGTGCCGACAAGTTGCCCGTTGCTTTCCGCAAGCCAAATCGTCGTCCCCTCGCGCTGTAAATTGTAGTCAATCAGTTGCTGCGACTCATCTGCTGTGTCACCAAATGCATCGGCGTATAGCTCGATTAGTGCCGCTTCATCGTCAGCGTACGGACGGAGCGTCACAGCATTCGTTTCACATAGCATTGGTACTGCTTCAAACGTTGCCTCTGAAAATGAATACGTATAACCGTTCTTTTCAACAAGCGCTCGACCAAACGACGCACCTTCAACAACGACTGCTAAATCACCCGCTGATTGACGCATCGCCAGCGCCTGCTGCATCGCATCAACCATCGCTGTGCCAACGCCGATGTTGCGGTAAAGCGGATCGACGACGAGCGACCAATCAAACGTATGGAAGCCAACGTCATCAAGCGCCGCCGCAACCGCGACTAATTTGTCTGCATCGTCATCATATGCCAGCACGTAAAAGCCTTGCATGTCCGACTGCTGCGCGGCGTACAGGTGAAGCGGCGTGCTGTAGTCTTTGCCGTCAGCTTGCTGTGCCGCCGCTGCAAGCTGCTCAACTTCTTCATATGTGAGCGCATCGACTGGAAACGATGCGGTAATGATAGATATGTTCATGGAAATCACCTTTTCTTAAGTTATGCCACTAATTGTATACGATTGCGGCGATGCGTACAAAAAGAAAAATAAATGTTGATGGTCGCGCATGTGGCTCGCCACGCGCTACCATCAACAGCCTCTTACTCTGAAAAAAGGATTGTGTTAAAGCCTATTCGACTTTTAACACAATCCTTGTTTTATTTAAAATTACTTTTCACGTCGAGCAACTAATGTCCTTCCCACATTCTCGCAAACACGCCGTTTTGTGCAATCAACTGCTCGCGCGTCCCTTGCTCAATGAGTCGTCCTTGCTGCATGACGAAAATGACGTCCGCCTTGCGAATTGTGTTTAGGCGATGTGCAATGACGAAGCTTGTGCGCCCTTCCATCAGCTTCTCTAGTGCTGCTTGAATGTGTAGCTCGGTTACGGTATCGACGCTGCTTGTCGCCTCATCAAGTAGTAAAATAGCAGGGTTCGCCACAAATGCGCGTGCAATCGATAATAGCTGACGTTGCCCTTGCGATAAATTGTCGCCGTTCGCATTTAAGTACGTATCGTAACCATTTTCAAGCTTCATAATGAAGTCGTGCGCGTTTGCCTTTTTCGCCGCATCGATAATGTCGTCAGTCGTTGCGTTTAAGCGCCCGTACCGAATATTGTTTGCGACTGTATCCTCGAATAAAAACGGGTCTTGCAGTACGAACGCCATTTGACTGCGAAGACTTTCACGCGTATATTCGCGCACGTCGATACCGTCAAATAACACGCTCCCTTCATCGACGTCGTAAAAGCGCGCAATGAGCTGCATAATCGTCGTTTTCCCTGCACCAGTTGCCCCAACAAGCGCCACCATTTGTCCGCTCGTCACGTGAAAGCTCACATGCTGAAGCGTTGGCGTTTGCTGCTCGGCGTTGTAACGAAACGTCACGTCATTAAACGATACGTTCCCTTGCAATACGTTCGCTTCTTTCCCTATATCCTCGTCCGCTTTTTCGTCCATAATCGCAAATACGCGCTCTGCACCGGCAATAGCGGATAACACCGTATTGAACTGGTTTGCCAAATCGCTTAACGGTCGCGTAAACTGGCGTGAATACTCGGTGAAAATGACGATTGTGCCGACTGATACGTACCCTTTTAGCGCAAGCATACCACCGACTGCCGCAATGACCGTAAAGCTCATATTGTTTAAAAAATTCATCACTTTCGGAATGTAGCCTGAATACGTCAGCGCCCAAAAGCCGTTGCGTCGCAGTTCGTTCGAGCGCTCACGAAACTCCGCAATAACGTGTTCCTCCTGCGAAAACGCTTTGACGATTTTTTGCCCTGAAATTGTCTCCTCAATCATGCCGTTTAACGAGCCGACCGCTTGCTGCTGCAATTTAAATAGCTTGCCTGTGCGGTTCGTAATCCAGCGCAGCGCTACAAACATAAGCGGAATAATAAGCATCGTTAAAAGCGTGAGCAGCGGGCTTAAATAGAGCATGACCGCAAACGTACCGACAATTGTAAGCACGCTCGAAAACACTTGAATAATCGATGAATTAAGCGTCGTACTGACCGTTTCAATATCGTTCGTCACACGGCTCATTAATTCCCCGTGCTGGCGGCGGTCAAAAAACGGAATCGGCAAGCTTTGCAAATGGCGAAATACGTTCGTGCGCATGCGGTACACTGTTTGCTGTGCAATCGTAATCATCCAAATATTTTGCACGTACGTCGTTACCGAAAGCAAGACGTATACGACCGCAAGCCCAATAATGAAGCGCTCCATGCCGTTAAATTGCCCTGGCACGATAAAATGATCAATCATGTAGCCGATTAAAAACGGTCCAAGCAGCGACAGCGCAGAGCTAAGTACGACCATGCCAATAATGACAATGAGCAATATGCGCTGCTCCGCAAGCAATAGCCAAATGCGATATAGCGTTTGTTTCCAGTCGCTTGCTTTATCGACTTTCTTTTTGCCCTTCTTTTTTAAATCATCCTTCGTAATGACGGGTTCGTAGCCAAATATTTTCATTGTGCAATTCCCCCTTGCTGCGATGCGTAAATTTGTTGATAGAGCGTTGATTGCTCAAGCAGTTGTGCATGCGTACCAATTTGTACAACGCGCCCCTCCTCAAGCAACATAATTTTGTCCATGCGCTCAGCTGTGACGATTTTTTGCGTTACGACAAGCATCGTCATTTGCTCCTCTGCAAGTGCTGCCCATAATGCCGCTTCTGTCGTCACATCAAGCGCACTCGTACTATCATCTAAAATGAGTAGCTTCGGCTGGCGAATGAGCGCGCGTGCAATCGCAATACGCTGCTTTTGCCCACCTGATAAGTTCACACCTTTTTGCCCAACGCGCGTGTCGTAACCGTCATCAAACTGCATAATCGATTCATGAATTTGCGCGCGAACTGCAGCGTTCATTACTTCTGCATCGGTTGCGTCCTTTTTACCCCAGCGAATGTTTTCAGCAATCGTACCTGTAAATAAAATCGACTGCTGTAGCACTAGACCCATATGTGCGCGCAGCTCCTCACGTGACCAGCTTTGAATCGGCAAGTCATTGACGTACACTGTGCCTCCCGTCGCCTCATGGAAATTCGGCACTAAGCTAAGGAGCGTCGTCTTCCCAGAGCCCGTCGCCCCGATAATCGCCACTTTCTCACCTGCTGCAACCGAAAATGAAATGTTTTGTAGCACCGGTTCAACATCCTTTGCATAGCTAAACGATACGTCGTCAAAGCGCAGTGCAATTGGCTGTAAATCGTGTGCAGTCGCCGGCTGTAGATCCTCTAGCCCATCTTCAATAACGAGCACTTCTTTCATGCGATGTGAGCTTGCTTGTGCGCGCGCAAACGCTGAAATAATAAACGCAAACATTGAAAACATCGCCGTCATACGTGTCGCATAGTTAATGATTGCAACGAGTTCACCGACTTGCGTATTGCCCGCTTCAATTTGCGCGGAGCCAAGCCAAATGACAACAAGCAGCGCACCGTTCATGAACACCCATAGCACCGGTAATAAAACTTCCATTAAGCGCAGCGCCTTCATCGTATCGAGTTTTAAGCTGTCTGCGATTTTTTCAAAGCGGCTCGCCTCGTACTGTCCACGTAAATACGCTTTCACGAGACGAATCGCCTGCAAACTTTCCTGCAACACGCGGTTTAGTCGATCGACACGTCGTTGCACTTGCGCAAAGTTACGCGCACCTTTTTTCACGACGATGTATAAAAAAATAACTGCAAACGGCGTGACAATAACGAAATAAAACGCAAGCTTCGCATTAATGAAAAACATCATCACAAGGCTTCCTGCAACGTACAACGGCGCACGCAGCATAATGCGCAGCGACATAAACAATAAATTTTGCACTTGTGTCACATCGCTCGTCAAACGCGTAATTAAACTTGACGCAGGAAATTTCGCATATGTAGACATCGTGAACCGTTGCATTTTTTCAAACAATGCGTTGCGCAGCTCAAACGAAAAGCTTTGCGCCGCATGCGAAGAAAAATACGAGTTCGCGATGCCAAAAAATAGCCCAACTAGCGACAAAGCTAGCAGCACGATCCCCCATTGCTGCACCGCCTGTAAATCATTTTGTAAAATTCCTTCATCAATAATGCGTGCCATAATGAGCGGCTGCAATAAATCAATTGCCAACTCTAGCAGCATGAACAAAAACGCCCAAGCTGCAATCCATTTATACGGCAAAGCATATGAGAACACTTTTCTCATATCAACATAACCTCTCTTTTCTTTCGACTTGCGAAGAAATTTGAATACGCCTATTATGACATAATTTTCTGTCATCGAAAATCATTTTCATTTAAGCTAACATCATACGTAAACGTAATTTTACCTATACGCTATAATATGTTTATGAGTCGTTTTATCACGAAATTTTATATGTTATATTTTATTTTTCATTGTATAAGGACTATTATCTATATAGTGTGCAGAAATATTAGTTTTTTAGGGTATATATAATTAGCGTTCTGGGTATAGAGAAGAAGTAATACACACATATACATTTCGTTTGAAATACACATAAAAAGTTTTAATCGAAAACATAACGAATGAGTACGGTGTAACATTTCTGTAAATTTTTCATATAAAAAATAATAGAATACGTTAAAAAAGGTATCTTCTTTTACCAATAGCCTTTAAAATAGTAAAAAATACCTTATATCAATTCACATCCATATATAATGAATAAAAAAAGTGACTAATTATTTTTATTAAACGAATAACATTAGTCCAAATATATTAAGAATAGGAGAACGAACTAAATGAGTAATTCCCTAAAAAATATAGAAATTGATATCCAGTTCCTAGACCACTATAAGGAACCTGCATTTGCGATTTCACAAAGCGGTACAATTTTCGAATGGAACGAAGCAGCGGAAAAAGTATTCGGCTATACGCGTGAAGATATTTTAACGAACAATACAGACGACTTCACGTCACAAATCACTACAGCTTTGATGCCAAGCAAGGAATCATTCATCAATTTAGCCTCAGTGAAAACAAATCATCAATTAATTTTACAAACAGCTACAAATGAAACGATCTCTGTTTCAGCAGTACTCGTGCCGGCGAAAAAAGGTATCGAGCGTGCTGTCGTGTGCTTATTACACGTTTTGGAGGAAAAAAGTGAAATTGGCTACAAAGTACAACACTTAGAAAGCATTACGAACGGCTTAGAAAAATCATTTATGCTGACGTATTTGGATTATGACGGCTTCATCATCGGCTGCAATAGCCAATTTTTAAAGACGAGCCGCTGGACACCAAAACGCGTAATCGGCAAAACATTTTGGCAGCTGTTCCCAGACAACGAAAATACAGCAGAAGACGTAGAGCAAATTTGGCAGCAGCTTCAATCTGGCAACTCATGGCAAGGCGAAGTGGAAAAAATGACGAAGGATGGACAAACGTACTTCACGCATTTAATCGCTATCCCAACGATTGCAAAAAATTCAAATGACCCTATTTTCGTTCTTATTGAGCGCGATATTACAAATCACCGTCAGTTACAAACACAGCTTGAAAAAATCGCCTACATCGACCAAGAAACTGGGTTAATGAACACGCACCGTCTTGAAAATGTCATCGAAGAAAAAATTAAAGTTGGGCGTCACTTCTCGTTCGTTTATTTAAGCATTGATAAATTTTACACGTTAAAAGATTTATATATCGGAAAATCGGATGAATCACTCATCGTCGAGTTTACGAAGCGCATGAAAATGTACTTCCAAGATAGCGTCATGGCACGCATTAACGAAAGCGATTTCGTCGTGTTAACGCCACTTAGCGATTGGTTCATTCAAGGCTTCCTTACGTACTTACAGCAAAATCCGATTTACAACAATCATTCTGCCGTACCGATTTCAATTAGCGGTGGCATGACGCGCTTCCCAGAGGATCAAACAACATTCTCTCAAATGATGAAAGCATCTGTTGCGACGATTTCAACAGTGCGTGAAGCAGGTGGCAACAACATCGTATCGTTATCAAAAGCATCGCATAAAGCATTAAACCGTCGCTCAGTCGTTGAAAAGCGCTTACTACTTGCACTGGATCAACGCAACTTAGATGTATACTATCAGCCGTTAATTGATACTGCGTCGAAAAAAGTAATCGCGATGGAAGCGCTTGTACGCTGGCATGATGAAGAAATTGGTACCGTGACACCGGACGAGCTTATTCCAATTGCCGAAGAAACAGGCTTAATTAGCGAAATCGGCATGTTCATGCTAGAAAAGGCGTGCTTACAAGCAGTTGAATGGCATACGCAAGGACACGATTTAAAAGTGAGTATTAATTCATCAATTCGTGAATTCCGCGGTAAAAACGTCGCTAAAACGATGCTTGAAATTATTGAGCGCACTGGCTGTCCAACGACGTCAATCCATTTAGAAATTACTGAGAAATTCGCGCTCGAAGCGGAAAGTGAAACGTCGATTATGGCACAAATGCGTACGCTTGAGCAAGCTGGCATTTCATTCATTTTAGACGACTTCGGTACAGGCTACGCATCGTTCCGTTACATGCAGCTATTGCCGATCAAAACGTTAAAAATTGACCAAACGTTTATCGCGTCGATGTTAAAATCGGAAAAATCAGCGCAAATCGTCAACGGTATGGTGCAGCTTGGCAAATCGATGAACTTCTCTGTTATTGCAGAAGGTGTCGAAAATGAAGAGCAAGCAGAGCTACTTCAGCAATTTGGCTGCGACGTGCTGCAAGGCTACTACATTAGCAAGCCAGCATTACCGAGCGAGCTAAAAGCGTTTTTAAAATAAGCATAAAAAAATCCTAGTGGCGATGTTGTCCACTAGGATTTTTTCATTTACTACACCGTTTTTTGCTTCGTCATCGCCTTGCGCATTACTTGTATGAACACTTCAGCGAACACAATACCCATCGCGATCGCCCCGGCAATCATGAACACGCGCGCTGAGTATTGCACCCCCATCGTAAAGTCATTTTCCATTAAGCTGCGCATCGCATTGTATGACGTTCCCCCGGGCACGAGTGGAATGATGCCTGATACGTTAAAAATCATCATCGGCACGCGTAAACGCTTCGCTAAAATGTGGGCGCAAATACCGACGAACATCGCACTCGCAAATGACGCATGAATAATATCAAATGCGTATAGCTCCGTTAACACGAAATAAATGAGCCAGCTCGTCATACCAACAACGCCGCAATATAGAAGCTTACGAAATGGCGCGTTAAAAATAACGCCAAAGCATGTGCTCGCCAAAAAGCTGACGACTGCTTGTATTACATAGTCCATTCCTTCACCCCTTTACATAATTGTTAGTGCAAGTGCGATACCTGAGCCGATCGCGAACGCCGTCAGCAGCGCTTCAATGCCACGCGCGAGCCCTGATGTGAAATGCCCCGCAATTAAGTCGCGAATCGCAATTGTAATAATTACCCCCGGCACGAGCGGCATGACCGATCCGATAATGATCGTATCGAGCTGCTGTCCGATGCCGAGCTCAACGGCAAGCGCTGCAACAAGTCCGACTGCTACTGCGGCGACGAATTCAGAAAAAAACTTAACTTTCGTGGCGTCCGTTACGAGCAATAATATCCAATAACCGAGTCCACCTGCGACCATCGCTGGAATGAAATCTTGCCATACCCCTGCGAACATAATTAAAAAACAACCACTTGCTAACGCTGCTGCTATTATTTGCATAAAAACTGGTAACATATAATTATTTTTTTCTATTTTTTTCAGCTCGTCATACGCTTCTTCTAATGTTATGATACTAGAAGTGAGCTTTCGTGAAATGGTATTTACTAGGGAAATCCGATGTAAATTCGTTGCGCGATTTGGAATTGATGTAATACGTGTCGGCTGTGTACGACCGAGTGAGAATATAATGCCAGTCGGTGTTACATAGCTTTGTGCGCTCGTCATTCCTTGAGAGTGCGCCATACGAAGCATCGTATCTTCCACGCGATACGTTTCAGCACCGCTTTCCATCATAATGCGGCCTGCTAATAAGAAACAATCTATTGCAAATTCTGTTCGCTCGTTATAATCCAAGCTATTTCCCTCCTTTTGCAATATAGTCACAGCAATCTTAACGAACTTATATAGCAAAACGCAATAGCCAATTTATATAGCTTTATTCCACGTTTATTATTTTGCCACACATAGAAAGGAGTCTTTGACAAATGGAACGAAAGCCTGTATCAGAAATGCCGAAATTTTATGCATCATTAATTGCTGCAATCGGCGTTTTCATTATTCTTTGCATCGTATTGTACACCGCGTTTAGTAAACCTACTGCTGAACTATCAAAAACTGCCGCTTCACCTGTATTACCAGAAGCGACTATAACCGAATCTACACACGCTGATTTTCCTACGTTAACAAGCGTAACTGAAGCAGCAAACGATGCACAACTTTCGTATACGTTGCAATATATATTGACCGGCAGCTCATTGCCTGATGCGTTATTAAAAGATGACATCGAGCAATTTAAAAAGCAATATATAGAACTAGCAAGTAACGATACGACAAACAATTTAACCGTGGAAACAAGCGTAACACCGTATATGAATGATTATTATTCATTCACATTACATAAGCGAATTTTACAGCAGGACGCACAAATATCGAGTGAGCTAAAGCATTACTTTTACGATGCGCCAGCACAAAAATTCGTAACGTTTAAACAGTTGCTTGAGCACGATGAAGCGCGTTTAGCAACTGTATTAGCTGTCGTTCGTCAATTCGTCCAAAAAAATAAACAGCTCGCAAGCTTAACGAACGCACCGTTTATGTCAAGTGACTACATACCGAAATGGGAGCACTTCTCACAATTCACATTGTCTAAACATTACTTAACGCTGTCGTTCGTCACAAATGGTACACCTGCGATTGCCGATGTTGCACTACCAATTCGCATGGTACATCATTTATTCGCTGAGGCGTATCGCTTACCTGCACCTGAAATGGAAAATATCATTCCGGCTGATTATGTTTTAGACCCATCGAAAAAACGCGTAGCCATTACATTTGATGATGGTCCGCATGAAACCGTAACACCACAAGTGCTCGACACATTGAAAAAGTATAATGTAAAAGCGACATTTTATGTGCTTGGCCAACGCGTTGTGAATAATCCACATCTTGCACGACGAATTCTCGATGAAGGCCATGAAATCGGTAATCATACGTGGTCACATCCCGATTTAGTAAAGCAAAGCGACAAAGTCATTTTAGATGAGTATAACCGTACGACTAATATAATCGTACAAGCAACTGGCGCACTACCATCGTCATTCCGCGCACCATATGGCAGCATTAACGCCCACGTCGCCTCGCTCGTGCCATTAAAAAATGTACTATGGTCGATTGATACGCTCGACTGGAAGCACCGCGATCCAGAACAAACGCTAAAAATCGTGAATGAGTTATTGCACAACAATGCGATTATTTTAATGCATGACATTCACCAACCAACTGCGGATGCGCTTGACCGCGTACTCGCAAGCATTCAAGCAGCAGGCTACGAAATGGTGACGATTTCAGAGCTGAATGCGTATTTGCAATAAAAAAGAAAAATCATTCGAAACGATGCCGCTTCGAATGATTTTTTGCTTTTAAAAAGGCAAGATGTGCTCACAACACGTCTTGCCTGAACGATTATTACCATTTCACAATCATCGAAGACTTATGCTCCGTCTCGCGAATATCAATACCGCGCTTTGCCATTTCTTGTATATACTTCGCACCTGGTACCGCAAACTCTGGAGGACGAACACCGCGCTCTAAAATTGTTCCATCTATTACCATTTGTACAACGGCTGAGGCTGTCGCACCTGTAACGCGTGCCATCGCAGAAGCTGGCGATCCCTCTTCTTTTTTCAGCATAAGCTCATACTCATACGTCACTTGCTGCTCTGATTTTTCGCCCATTACAACGATGCGCATCAATACTACATCCGCTTCGTCACCTTGTGCTAGCTTTTCCTTCATCACTTCGCGTGTCACATCTCGCACATTTACGTACGTATCGCCAACTTTCACACGTTGATCTGTATCTAAAAAGCCAAGCGCTGCTAATAGCTTGAACTTTTCGGCATGTCCTTCATAACGAATTGTTTTATATTCAAGTGTTTGTACACCTGGGAATGAGCGATGCAGCGTGGAAATACCGCCTGCTGTATAAAACGCTTCTAAAATACCGAAGCGATCAAAGTAAATTTGCTCCATTCCGCTAAGTGACGGCTTTAACTGCTCCTCACCAAGCTCAACGACAAGTGTTGGCTTCGTATAATGGTCAAACATCCCTTCAAGCGAGAACACGTGCGTATATTGCAGCGGCGGCTTCGGCTCAACTGGAATGCCGCCAACGTATAGCTTCACAGATTCGACCGCATCAAGCTTCGAAGCACCGTAACCGACAAGTACATTCGTCATGCCCGGTGCAATCCCCATATCCGGAATAATAATAACGTCTTTTTGTTTTGCTGCATCGTTTAGCTGTAGTACGCGGTCTGTCACGCCGTCAATATGTCCGCCTAAATCAACGAGATGCACACCAACTTTGACAGCTGTTTTAGCTACTTGCTCATTGAACTTATAAAACAATGCATTGACAACGGCTTGCCCTTTCGCCATTACTTCCTCAAGCTGCTGTTCATCATTTGCATCCATTACGACCGTTTCAATTTTTGGCGACTGCAGCTGCTCAATTAATTGAGGCTCAATCAACTTCTTATCCGCTAAAATGACCGACGTAATGCTGTCACTGTTCACTAAATCCCTCGCAATTTCTCGCCCCATCAACCCTGCGCCTAAAACGACTACTTTCATACTACATATCCCCTTCCTCATATTTTGATTACAAAAATCCAAATACCGGAGACGAACAAAAACGAAAAAGGTACTATTATTCTCTTTTAAACTATTATTTTGTACCTTATAACCATTTTCCAACATTTCACGTATGAAAGCAATCGTTTTTCAGCATGAATGAATATATATTTACGTTAAACGATTTTTCGGCTTGTCGTCATCGATAAATGTAAGCAGCGCCTCTAAATTTGTTTGGAACATATCATGACGTGTCTTCACGCTCGCACTTGCAATATGTGGTAGCGCCACGACATTTGGCAATGTGAGCAGCGGGTGATCTAGCGCAATCGGCTCTTTTTCAAACACATCTAAGCCAGCTGCCCAAATGTCCTTATTCAGCAGCGCGTTATATAATGCATCCTCATCAACAATGCCGCCGCGCGATACGTTAATAAGCACCGCTGTTTTTTTCATCAGTTTCAGCTCGCGTTCACCGATTAAATGATGCGTCTCCGCTGTGTACGGCGTGAGCACTACGACAAAATCCGATTCCTTTAATAAATCGTCGAGCTGGCGATAGCGGAATCCATACATTTCTTCATGCTCGTATTTTCGATTACGGTTATGATATAGCACTTCCATATCAAAGCCGCGCGAACGACGAGCGACCGCTGAACCGATGCGCCCCATGCCGATAATCCCAATCGTCGCCCCTGACACTTCCATACCTGTCAGTTGCATCGGCGACCAGCCTTTCCATTCACCTGCACGTAAATAATCTGCACCTTCCACTAATCGACGCGCCGTCGCAATGAGCAACCCGAACGCTAAATCCGCCGTCGCATTCGTCAGTACGTTTGGCGTATTTGTCGACATAATGCCGCGTTCTTTAAATAAGTCGATGCTTAAATTGTTGTAGCCGACCGCTAAGTTCGATACCATTTTCAGCTTCGGCGCACGGTCAAGTAGCTCTTCATCAATGCGATCTTCTAGCGTTGCCCAAATTGCATCGACGTCCCCAACTTGTGCAAGCAGCTCAGCTCGTGGCATCACTTCTAATTCCTCATGCCACTCAATCACCTCTGCAACCTCACGTAATGGTGTAACAAACTGTTCTGGAAACTTACGTGTAATTAACACCTTCTTCATATGCCTCTCCCCCTCTTTAACTATATTCGTACTAATGCAACAGAAGCCCTGCATTTTTTGTATAGATGTTGTCAAATTGTCGAGCAAACATCAATAGTACAAAGCAAAGCATTTCGTATATAATAAAAGATATCACATGTCGAAAGGGGCGAGAATCCTATGTATTATAAAAGCGTCGAGGAAACAGCGAAGGATTTAGGAATGCCGCAGTCGCAAGTGCTAAAGTATATTTACGAAGGTCGCATTAAAGCTATATTCGATGGTGAACAGTTTATCGTCAATACAGGTCAATTTGACTCGTATTTCAATCAGCTAGAGCGCATTAAAGAAGAAATCGAAATTTGGCGCAACACACCAATTCCAGAAGATATGGATGTAAAAGATGAGGACTAAATAGATGAAGTAGGCAGCGTGTATGCGCTGTCTTTTTTTCAATCATGTAATGGAAACGAAGCGTGTTGATTAGCCAATGATGCGGCTGTTCACTTCACGCGGCTTCGCTTTTCTGGGGCTCGGCTCAAGCCTCCTCGCTGCTCGTACCTCACAGCTGTGGGGTCTTGAGGCACGAGCTATTCCCCTAGAAGTCTCGCCGCGGCGCTCACAGCCAACTAAATCGCGCTCGCCATTCCAATTCGGTGCTAAAAACAACGATGCCGCGCTTTAAAAGAGCTAATCAACACTTCTGTATAGAAACGTTATTCACGAAAGGATGTTTTACGATGTTCGCTTCACCAAAAGCAAAACAATGGATTCAAACGCTTCAACAACAGCGCGCATTTTTCACGACAGACGCACAGCTTCGTGATGAAACGCGCACATTCCCACTCGAACAAATCGGCTGGCTTGCACAAAATGGCTACGGTGCATTAACGCTTCCGACTTGTTACGGCGGTGCAGGCTTTTCCGTAACCGATATGATTGCTGTACAAGAAACGCTCGCCACGTTTGATGGCTCAACAGCACTCGCAATCGGCTGGCAGCTCGGCATCGTCGGCGATTTATACGAAAAAAAATTGTGGAACGACGATTTACTTGAATGGATAGCGATGGAAATTTTAGACGGCGCGCTTCTGAATCGCAACGCTAGTGAAGCAGCTACAGGTAGTCCTACACGAGGTGGTCGCCCACAAACGACGGCGGTTCAAGACGGCGATTTTTGGGTAATTAATGGGCATAAAACATTTGCGACGACTTCACCAGCGCTGCGCTACTTTATTGTAACCGCTTGGTGTGACGCATACGACGGCATTTGCCACTTCCTCGTACCACACGATGCAACAGGTGTCACGCTAAACAAAACGTGGAATACCGTTGCGATGCGCTCGACGGCAAGCGACGATTTACTTTTGCAAAACGTGCGTGTGCCACTACATTATTTAGTCGAGGATGCTTCAATGCCGCGCAACTACCGTTTAAACGGCTGGCTACTCCATATTCCAGCGTGCTATTTAGGCATCGCACAAGCAGCTCGTAATTATGCGGTGCATTACGCGAAAACGTATGCACCAAACAGCATCGACACGACAATTAGCGAGCTACCAAACGTCCAAATACACATCGGACAAATGGAGCAAGAGCTTTTAGAAATGCGCCACTTTTTATATTCCGTTGCGCGCATGTACGATGACGAAACATTACGCCCACAGCTAACCGAGGAGCTCGGCGCTGCAAAAGTGAAAGTGTTAAACGGCGCGATTCGCGTAATCGACATCGCAATGCGTCTTTGCGGTGCGCATAGCTTACAAATGTCTTGTCCGCTTCAACGCTACTACCGCGACGTCCGCGCAGGCTTGCATAATCCGCCGATGGAAGACATAACGATCATGAAGCTTGCTAAACATGCATTAAAATGAAAGGAGGTGAATAATTATGTTAACGACGACGACAAGCACGTTAGAAGGTAAAACCATTACTGCTTACCACGGTGTTGTAAGTGGCGAGGCGATCATGGGCGCAAACATTGTGCGCGACTTATTCGCATCGGTAACAGACGTCATCGGTGGACGCTCTAGCGCATACGAAGAAAAGCTAATCGAAAGCCGCGAAGTCGCAATGAAGGAAATGATTGAACGCGCACAGCAGCACGGTGCGAATGCAGTAATCGGCATTAGCTTAGATTTTGAGACGATCGGGCAAGGAATGATGATGTGTATCGCAACCGGAACTGCGGTTACATATGAATAACTAAAAAGAAATCGCGGAGACAAAAAAAGGGATACGACATGTCAATTCGACATATCGTATCCCTTTTCATGTATTAAATCAGATCTGTTCATACGCCACTTTTATACAGCTGAATTAGTTGTCTTCAATAGTAAAACTGAAATGAATGCAGCATGATAGTGGCAGCGAACCGTAATACGCTCCTGCCAGTTCATTGGCTAATCAACACGCTTAGTATTAAATTGAAACCGTAAAGCCTGCACGTTTGCCAATAATTTCAGCGTAATCCTCTACCATTACGCTCGCTGTTGGATACATACCTGCTCCTGGTCCTGTTACCGTTAACGTACCGATGTAGTTCGTTTCCATTGCGACTGCGTTAAACACATCGTCAATCGGATATAACGGGTGATCCGGTGCAACGAGCTGTGGTGCAACTTTCGCTACGATCGTGCCGTCTTCAAGCTTCTCTGCTTCTGCAACGTGACGGTAGCGTAACCCTTTCGCCTTCGCGTCTTCAAGCTGCTCTGTCGTTAACGTATTAATGCCGATGACGTCCACATCGTCCCAGTTTGGCTGCTCGCCGAATGCAAGATCGCAAAGCACCATAATTTTTTTGAACGCATCTTGCCCAGATACGTCATTGTACGGATCTGCCTCTGCATAGCCAAGTCGTTGCGCTTCTGCTAACGCTTCATCATAGCTCCAGTTTTCTTGACGCATTTTCGTTAACATGTAGTTCGTCGTACCGTTTAAAATTCCTTGAATACGACTTACATCGTTTACGAGTAAAATATTTTTCATCGTCTTAATAATTGGCACACCGCCTGCTACTGTCGCTTCGTAGCCTACGTGTACACCTTTCGTTTTCGCAAGCTGCTGAAGCTCCATGCCGCGCTTTGCAAACATTACTTT
The DNA here is from genome assembly GCF_001700325.1 of Caryophanon latum. Lineage (GTDB taxonomy): Bacteria > Bacillota > Bacilli > Bacillales_A > Planococcaceae > Caryophanon > Caryophanon latum. The sequence continues at coordinate 24,614 of NZ_MATO01000003.1, read as the reverse complement.
ATTTGCTGTAATAACGTGACAGCGCTGTTCAACTGCACGCTTTAAATATGTGAATGCTGGTTCCTCGTCTACAATTGCTTCAAACACAACTTGTAAGCCGTCAACCGCTAATACATCCTCAATTGAATCTGTTAATAAAGCTGCTGTACCTGGTACGCGCTCATTTTTCGTATCACGCACTAAAATTTTTACAATCTCTAGCTCTACACCTAGCTTTGCTTTTAGCTGTGCGCGCTTTTCATTTACAACATGGTAAATACCTTGTCCTACCGTGCCAAAGCCTAAGATGGCCGCCTTAATTGTCGCCATTCATTTCTCCTCCAAAACGTTTCGTCAAGTTCGAACTATTCCAAAAATTACTTAAAGAAAATTTTACACGAAGTATACATATAAAATCAAGGGAAATCTTCCTTAGACAAACATTTGTCTTTTCCAAAAAGTCATTTTTGACAACTTTCGTTCAGCTCATTCGTTCCAAAAAATAGATGTCCGACTTATGTTTGCGTAATGAAATGGACATTTTATGACCAACCGAAAATGGTTTAATGTAAAAAAATAGCTTTTATAGGAGGATTTCCAATGTTTTTATCAAAAACGAATACAAAAACGGCAAAACGTAAATTAACGCAGCTAGACGAGCATACATTTACGATCGAGGATGCAATCACTAATTTACCAAAATCATTACAGCAAGCGCTTACAGCTTGGCATCATAAATATGCAGACAACGATATCGCAAACTTTGCGCTTTTAAACAATATTTCACAAATGGATCAAGAGCTGCGCGTACACACAGTCATGTCGAAAAAACCGACTGCTGGGCTCGATGAAGACGTCGTCGCATTTTTTAATCACGTATCGCTTCAAAAAGTATTCGAGGAGCTAATCATGCTGTATGAGCACGTTCCTTACCATATCGAGGATGGACAATTTCATACGCTCGGCGGCTTCGAGAAAAAAGGCAACCAGCTCGTCGCATTTATTAGCACAGACGACACGACACCACCGCGCGTGATCAGTGCCCAAACGTTTTTACTAAGCCGCGTGCTCGAAGCGGAAATGCGCCGCAACTTATCAAAGCACGTCTTTACACAATACATCGCTGCTTCAGAGGATCAGCTATTCAAAAAGCAAATGAACACGCTTGAGCATATGTCTGTAATGGAATTTTTACTGAACTATGATATGACAGCTAGCGTATTGTTTTACGCCATTTTTACAAGTCAACTAGAGCGTATACTGCATGACGAATTTAGCGACGATTCCTCTTTTGAAGAAGTGTTAGCGCTACATAAAACGTATAAAGAATCGATTGTAAGCCATTTAGAGCGCAGCATCGGAGCTACAACGATGCAGCAACTACAAGCGCAACTCAAATCGGCTCGCGCAGCTAACAAAGAAAAAGACGCAAAAATCCAAAAATTAAAGGACGAGCTGAAAAAGCAAAAAGATTTAGTAAAAGAAGCGCGCACGACACCAAAAACAGTCATCGAAACCGCTTCGAATAAACAAGAAACGCTCGAGCTACAAACGAAGCTAAAGGACGCAAAAGACGAGCTCGACAAACAAAAGCGCCAATTCGATATTGAGTTAAACGCACAGGAGCGTGAAGTGCGCAAAAAGAAAGGTGAAATTGAGGAGCTTAAAGCAGAACGCAGCGCCTTATTAAAACAACTAAACGAACAAAAGCAAGTGAACGAGCAAGCATCGCAGCTAACGATTGAACAGTGGATGGAACTCGGCAAGCCGCTTCTTGAGCAAGCAACGTTAGAGGAGGAGCTACAACTAGAGCAATATTTCACAATGCTTACACAGCTATTAACAGACCGCCGTGCAAAGCGTCGCCCTCAAACGACGATGAACGATTTATTCGGTTACTATGAGCCGCGCGATGATGGACATTACATCGTATTCGCAAACGGTGACGCACATTTAATTGAAAAAATTCCAAACCCGGTTTATTTACGCAACCAGCAATTCGTGCGCGTCAACGAGCAGTTTGAGCTACTCGAAAATTATCATTATTGCTACTACGATGCCCCGCTGCTTGTCGGCTGTCAGTTTAGCATCGTTGAAATGGTTCAAGACGTGCCGCACATTTATTCAGCAGGCAAGCTCGTCCCGCTTCGTTTAAAGCCGACTGAACGCGCATTGCACGGACAAATTGTTGCCTACACACGCACGCATGAGCTCGCACGCTACTACATGGATAAGACGAGCAACTTAGACGATCTCGCCGCTTCGATCAAACTAAAAAAACATGAGCTTTATCATGTGCAGCAGCTCATCGGTAACGGTGCTGTCGTCATTAAGCCATTCACGCAGGAAGTACTATATAAAGAGCTCCCGGCACATCATAAACTAAACGTATACGACACATTTACGTTCCATGAAGGCGAAATTTTGCACGTTTTCGGTCGTCATGCATTTTACGAAAGCTCAGAGTATTATACGAAACGCCAGCTCGCAACGATTCACGAAATTGCCGAGCAGTGCTTCATTAAAAAAGACAATCGCGAAATCGTCATTTTAAAATACGACCCAGCGCATTATACGCCAACTGAAGGTGAAGTCATTTACGTCGATGAACATCACCGCTACTTATATCGACTAGAAAGTGAAGCGAACGTCGAAGAAACACTCGAGCAAAAAATGGCGCGCAGCACACTGTACGAGCCGAAAAAAGAAAAAGTCGTATTTGAAACGCGCGACGTACAAGGTGACAAACCAGCCGTCACAGTTGTCACACGCACCGATTACTTCGATAGCTACAAAAACCGCCTAAGCCCGTATTACGATGTGACGCTCGCTGATGGCTTCGGACCACTTGAAAAAATTCGACAAGCTGCACGTAAAAGCGAAGTCGTTGTATTATGCACAAGCCATATGTCGCACACAACACGTCAAAACGTATACGATGCAATGCCACACGAAAAAGTAATTGAAGACGATTCACTTGGCGCACTAGGTATCGAGCTACGTTTAATGAGCTACTTTAAATAATAAAAAAGCTCTCGCACAGAAGGAGAAATGTGCGAGAGCTTTTCGTTTTTTTAAACTGCATTGGCTAGTAAGCGGTGTTGACGTGCGACATGGCTTACAATGCGTAATTCATCTGCTGTAAATTTCGGCGCTGGGATTGTGCGATACACAAGTTGGAACTTGCCATATGGTAACGTCCACTCTTTTGCAGGTGCGTCAATATGCGCTGATCCTGCTTGTGCGTATGTATTGTACACGTCTTCTACTGCATAGTGACAAGCTGGAGATGCCACCTCTTCGATAAACGCTGATTGTCCAAAATGCTTCGTCCACACACGGTTTAGCTGCGCTAGCATATGTTGCAGCACCTCGTTATTAATGAAAGCTTGACGCTCGTTCATTTCGTAAATGAAATATGCAGCGATGTTTTGTGCACTGTACTTGTTTGCCATTCGATTCAACTCCTTTACTGTTTTGTTATGGGGTAACAATTGCCTTATTAATGACTAGTATAGACGACAATAATCTCATTGTCAATAATGTTTACAGATTTACTTGGTATTGAATTTTAAAGCGACGTAAAACACGGTTTGTGCACCCCACCTCATATGAGAGACGGCGGTCACACGCGTTGAGCAAATGAGCTCCATTCCTTTTATACCAACTATTCAGAAGCATCGACCTAGCCGCACATGAGCGATTGATCCGTTATCCGCTACGAATGAGCAGCGACCTCATATGAGAGATTTTGCGAGCAGAAATGGTTGCTCCTACAAAAAACTAATCAACTTACTAGGTTTTAAACATTCAATGGTTTACACTCAGGTCACTTCTCCTGAGAAGGAATTTTTTTCTCGCATGAGAGAAAACAAAAACCCTCTTCTTGTATATAAGAAGAGGGTTAAATGTTCCTCCTCTTATCTTTCAAGCTCAAATGAGAACTTGTAGGAATTAGCACCTTACCTTGTTCGTCACAAGCTGGTTGCCGGGTATCACAGGGCCTAGTCCCTCCACCTCTCTGGATAAGAGTTATTGAGTTGTACGTTCCATCGGTTGTTGAGACTGAGTATACTAGACAATTGTTTATACTGTCAACAGAAAGTTCTGAATTTTTTAAATGAAAAGTCGAGAAACAAAATGGAAATTCCTTCTTTGTTCTCCATATTACTCACAAAAATTCGAATTTCTGAAACAAAATAAAGACAAAGTGTTCACAATTATATTCCTAACAAAATGTTATACTAACAATTATAAATAGTTCATGGCATAATTTTCATTTTATTGCATTAATAAGGTTTGTCTTACATCTATATGTCATGTTTTTATTTTATCAAAATAACTTCAAAACAGAGAGGATGATCGGCATGACGACAAATTCAGCTACAACACCTGAAGCAGCTGGCAAACAAAAACGCAATTTGCAATGGCTTTGGATTACGCTCGCATTCGCTGCATTTTTCATCATTACATTTTTACCGAATGATGGCGATTTACCAGTCGCAGGTCAACGAAGCTTAGCGATTTTAGCATTTGCCATTATTTTATGGATTACCGAAGCTGTTTCGTATCCAGTCAGCTCGGCAATGATTATCGGTTTAATTACCGTATCACTTGGGCTTGCCCCATCAATGGAAGACCCTACAGAACTTTTAACAACATCAGGCGCATTAAAGCTTGCACTTGGTGGCTTCAGCAACTCAGCAGTAGCACTTGTAGCAGCTGCACTATTTTTAGCTGCTGCGATGCAAGTAACGAACTTACATAAGCGACTTGCGTTACTCGTATTATCACTTGTAGGAACGAAAACGAAAGCGATTGTTGCTGGTGCGATTATCGTATCGATCATTTTAGCATTTTTCGTACCGAGTGCAACGGCTCGTGCTGGTGCGGTCGTGCCAATTTTACTCGGTATGGTTGCAGCGTTCGGCTTAGCAACGAACAGCCGTCTTGGCGCATTATTAATTATTACAGCAGTACAATCTGTATCGATTTGGAACATCGGGATTAAAACAGGTGCAGCACAAAACATGGTTGCGCTAAACTTCATCGAGGAAAAATTCGGTGTAACCGTTTCATGGAGTGAATGGTTTTTATATGCCGCTCCGTTCTCGATTTTAATGTCGATTGCACTATTTTTCATTATGATTACGCTTATTAAACCTGAGACGAACGAAGTAACGGGTGGTAAAGCACTCATTAAACAACAGCTTGCCGACTTAGATCCATTAAAAGCATCAGAAGTACGTTTAATTATTATTTCGATTGCATTATTATTCTTCTGGTCGACAGAAGGTACACTTCACCCATTTGATACGACAACTGTAACAATTGTGGCGATTGCGTTATTATTAACACCAAAAATCGGCGTATACTCATGGGAAGAAGTGCAACCACTTATTCCGTGGGGTACGATTATCGTATTCGCAGTCGGAATCGCGCTCGGTACAGTATTACTGAACACGGACGGCGCTCAATGGTTATCAGATGCAGTATTCGGTTCACTTGGCTTAGATTCAATGCCTTTGCTTGCGACAATTGCGCTCGTAACTGCGTTTAACATTATTGTGCATTTAGGCTTTGCGAGTGCGACAAGCTTAGCGTCTGCGTTAATTCCAGTATTCATCGTGCTATCGATGACGATTCCTGCTGACAATATCGGCTTCGTATTAATTCAGCAATTCGTTATTAGCTTCGGTTTCTTATTACCAATTAGCGCACCACAAAACATGCTTGCGTACGGTACAGGCGCATTCACGACGAAAGACTTCTTAAAAGCCGGCATTCCGTTAACGATTATCGGGTACTTGCTTGTCCTATTACTGAGTGCGACGTATTGGAAATGGATTGGACTACTGTAGAACATTTTCAATTCAAGACGCAATATTATATGATGAACGTAGAGAACATTTCTCTACGTTCATTTTTCATTTCTTCACTGCTACTTGAGGTTGCTTTTCACTTCGAGGCAGGCTTTCCGCGGGCGTGGCTTGAGCCTCCTCACCGCAAGCGGTTGCGGGGTCTCAAGTCTCACGCTTTTCCCGCAGGAGTCCGCCTCTCGTTTCAAGCAACATGCAGCTTATCAACCTCAATTTCCGGTGATGAATCATCTTTTCATACATAAGGAGGAAAACACCATGGTTCGTGACTTACTACGTGCACATGCATCTGTGCGCAAATACACAGGAGAAATCATCGACAAAGACACGGTGATTGACTTAATCGAAACAGCACAAATGGCAGCAAGCTCTCATTTCGTGCAAGCTTACAGCGTCATTTGGGTAACCGATGAAGACAAAAAGCAAAAGCTAGGCGAATTATCAAAAAACGACTTCCAGTTTAAAACTGCTGGCGCATCATTCCTATTTTGCGTTGACTTCCAACGTCTTTACCAAGCAGGAAAAAAGCACGGCGTTGAAATTTCAGCCGACTCAGCAGAAAACGTCCTTGTTGGCGTAGCGGATGTCAGCTTATTTGCACAAAACTTCGTCATCGCAGCAGAAGCACAAGGCTATGGCATTTGCTACATCGGTGGGGCGCGTACAAACCCTGCTGAAATTAGCGAGCTATTCAACTTACCAGAATACGTCTTCCCGTTATTTGCGATGACGATCGGCAAGCCAACGAAAGTAAACGAAACGAAACCTCGCTTACCAGTTGCGGCAGTATTACACGAAAACAGCTATAACGTCGAGCAATACGACACGTTACTTGATGAGTACGATCAAATGATGGAAGACTACTACGCAAGCCGTTCATCAAATCAAAAAGTATCAAACTGGACGAAGCAAATGGCGGACTATTTAGTAGCGCAAAACCGTCCATTCATGAAAGATTTCTTAGCGACAAAAGGGTTTACGTGGAAATAATGTAGCACAGCATCAAAGAATTTTTCTTTGGTGCTTTTTTTGTTGCTAAAAACGCGAGCAAAAATCCACATTTTCCCACTTATTAATGCTATACTTCTCATTAACAAATTAAAAATACGGAGATGACCGCATGACGTTTTTAAATAAACACGCTTCAACCTTAATTGACCGTAAACTAAAGCGCACAGATAAAGATTACACAACGAAAGTCGAATCGTTCAACGAAGAGGCAGTATTGCTTCATAAGCGTGTACGTCCACTAACAGACGAGCAGCTCGTTTTACGCGTGTCCGAATATGTCAGCTCATACATTCCACATACCGATATTTGGGAAGTGAAATTTAAATCAAATCTACAAAACCTCGAAGTCGCTACGTTGCAAATGATCCATTTAACGTTTACTATGGCGCTCGTACCGAAAAAGCATGAATACGAATGGCGTAAGTTTCAGCAGCTACAAACGACGTTCCCAACATTAAGCGACTTTGCGGAAAAGCAGTTTTTAATTCATTACAATCGTGTGAAAGAGTTGCTACAACAGCCAAAAGGCGAATGCTAAACGCATTCGCCTTTTTTGTTACGGTGTTAACCCTTGAATAACGAGCGCTTTTACCGGTAAAAACTGCTCGCCCGTTGCTGCATACGTAATGTCTACGATGTCACCTTGCTGTAAATAAATTGAGAGCGGTACACTTTCAGAGCTAACGATGTAGTTCGTGCCGTCTTGTAATAAAAACGATACGATCGTGTAATCGCCTGAACGCTCCTTATATACGCGTGAAACTGTTCCTGTAACGGTCGATTCCTCCGCATTCGATGCGCCGTCCACTGTTCCACCGCCGCGACTAAGTGCTGTGCGGTATGAGCGAAGCGCCTCGTTCGGTGTCGTCGCAAACGCTGAAATTTCAGGGTTTGATGCTGACACGATGAAATAATTTTGTAAGAAGCCGTTCGTATCAAGCACCGCCGTTAGCCAGCTCGCCTCGCCGTAGAAATTATATAAAATCGGCATTTCGCCTTCCCATTCCTTCTCGACAAATTGACGCTCGACGATGTTTAATGCGCCGCGTGAATCCATATATGCTTCTGCTGTGTTGCCCGTATAATACGTCGCCTCACCTGTGCGCGCATTCGTTAACGCATAGCCGAGCATTGAATCAACGCCTTCTTTCGGACTTGTGAAATCGGTAAAGTAATACATGTCGCCGTTTTCATCAAAAATTGGGCTGACGTTCGCCTCCGTACCTTCATCTGACGGCAGCTTCACATCTTTTTTCCCGAACTTACTATTCCAGTAGCCGTGCACGTAATTGCCGTAGTAGCTATTTTGTAAGCTCACCGCCTCTGGTGATATCGCGCCATCAATAAACGCAGGTACGTCCTCAAGTTCAAACTTCGACGTCTCACCTGTTGCGGCATCGACCATGACAATGCCTTGCGCGTCAAAGCCGTCACGCGCTGAAATGAACTTTCCGTACGTGCGAATGTAATACGGTTTGCCGTCCTCATCGACTTCAAGCTGTGCATCACCGTTAAATACGAGCGTCGGATAGTGCAAGCGCATGTAACGCTCTAAATCGCTATTTAAATACGCTGACGGCACGTACGCCATTTCCGCTTCGACAAATTTCGGATTCGCCGATGAATCGGTCGCGCTTAACATAAAGTACCCTGGTGTCGTCTCACCGTTCCACCATTTAAAGAAGCCCGAAAACTCGACCGGTGCGATGTAGACGTACTCACCGTTCACCTTTTGAATTTGCAAATTGCCTAGCTCATAAAAGCTCGTGTTCGGCACTTGGCTAAACGATTTTTTCATTTTGTTTTCGGCAAATTGTGGCGGTACACTCGCAGGCGTTTTCGTTTCGTCAAACGGCTGAATTTCGACCCCTTCATTCATTTGTGCCGATTCAAATTTATCGCCTGCATTGAAAATTGGCGCGGCAAATAAATAGCCGACAACGCCCAGCGAACCGACAAATAACAAGCTTTTCACCATTTGCTCCTTACCTTTTGAAAACGCTGCGCCAATTAACGTCCCTGCAACGATTACCGGCCAAAAAGCATGCCAGTTCATATCCGTTTTCGTCACATAAATAACAATCGCCGTCGCAATAAACGCGATGCCAAAAATAACAGTTGCGGCGATTGCTTGCTGCTTCGTACTAAACGATTCTGGCTTTTTTAACGGCACAATAATCGCTGTCGCAACGAGCGCGACGATCGCAGCATATACAAACATCATTCCCATTACCCTCACCCTTTCTTTCATACATATACGGAAAACTGCATAAAAAAGTTTCAAATATTCACTATATACATGATGATTGAAATTTAAAATGCGCACGAGGCTCGAAACAAGAGGAGGACTGCTGCGGGAAAAGCGCGCCTCGATGTGGAGAGCAAACGAACAAAACGCTACAATACACTCATCGTCTATATAGAACGTAAATATTCCGAATACCGAAGTAAAGTGCTACAATAGCGATATACATTAAAGGAGGGTTTTTACATGAAAGAACAAGTAATCGAACGTTTACTACGCTACGTAAAAATCGACACACAATCTGATTTCAATTCAACGACAACACCGTCAACAAAAAAGCAATTCGACTTATTGCATATGTTACAACAAGAGCTTGCGGACATCGGCTTAACGGACATTACGCTCGATGAAAACGGCTATTTATTTGCGACGCTGCCTAGCAATACAAACAAAACTGTGCCGACAATTGGCTTTTTAGCGCATGTGGATACGACGACGGACTTTAGCGGCACGAACGTCAACCCACAGCGCATCGACAACTATGACGGCGGCGACATCGCACTAAACGACGAGCTGACGATGCGCGTTGCAGACTTCCCAGAGCTTGCCGGCTATAAAGGGCAAACGCTTATTACAACGGACGGTACGACGCTGCTTGGCGCAGACGACAAAGCAGGCATCGCAGAAATTATGACAGCGATGCACTATTTAGTCGAGCACCCAGAAGTGAAGCACGGCGACATTCGTGTAGCGTTCACACCAGACGAGGAAATCGGACGCGGACCTCATAAGTTCGACGTTAAAGCGTTCGGTGCAGACTACGCGTACACGATGGACGGCGGACCACTTGGCGAGCTGCAATACGAAAGCTTTAATGCAGCCGGTGTAAAAGTGACGACACGCGGCACGAGTGTACACCCAGGCTCTGCGAAAAATAAAATGGTGAACGCGATCACAATGGCTATCCAGTTCCAAAACGAAATGCCACGCGACGCTGTTCCGGAAAAAACAGAAGGATACGAAGGCTTCATTCATTTAATGAGCTTTAACGGGCATATCGAAGAGGCAACGATGAGCTACATTATTCGTGACCACGACCGCGACAAGTTCGAGGAGAAGAAGGAGCATATGCGACGCACCGCGAACATGATTCAAGCGATTTACGGCGACGATGCGATTACGCTTGAAATGGAAGACCAATATTACAACATGGGCGAAAAAATTACGCCGGTGTTTGAAATTGTCGACATCGTGAAAGAAGCGTTCGCAAAGCTCGACATCGAACCGATCGTACAGCCAATTCGCGGCGGCACAGACGGCTCACAGCTTTCATTTATGGGGCTGCCGACACCGAACATTTTTGCAGGTGGCGAAAACATGCACGGTAAATACGAATATGTAAGCGCTGAGACGATGGAAAAAGCGACGAACGTCATTATCGAAATTGTGCAGCTATTTGAGCAAAAGGCGTAACAAACTGGTCGCGCTATGGGGGCGAACATGATGTTTGTTCTGAAGGCGGTGTCACAGGACGTGACGCTCACCGTCTTCCTTGAGCCTCCTCGACACTCATACTTCGTGTCTGTAAAGTCTCAAGCGTCGCGCTTTTCCTCTAGAAGTTTCGCCGCGCGCGTCCAATTGCTTCACTACTGCATATAAAAAAGGCACGAAACGCTGTTACATCAACGTTCGTGCCTTTTGTCATGTCATTTAAACACTTGCGCCGCCTTCACAGCTTTTTTCCAGCCTGTATAAAGCTCGTCACGCTGATCTTCCTCCATTGCCACTTCAAAGCGACGGTCTAAGTTCCAGTTGTTTGAAATGTCATCGAGCGATTGCCAAAAGCCGACCGCTAAGCCAGCTAAATACGCCGCACCGAGCGCTGTCGTTTCATTCACTTCAGGACGCTCAACCGGCACGTTTAAAATGTCTGCTTGGAATTGCATTAAAAAGTCATTTTTTACCGCACCACCGTCAACGCGCAACGTATTGAGCGGAATGCCCGAATCCGCTTCCATCGCACTGAGCACGTCCTTCGTTTGATACGCAAGTGATTCAAGTGTTGCACGGACGAAATGTTCCTTCGACGTGCCGCGCGTTAAGCCAAATACCGCACCTCGCACGTCCGAATCCCAATACGGTGTACCGAGCCCAACGAACGCTGGCACGACGTACACTCCTTCTGTTGAATCGACACGCTTTGCATACGCCTCACTATCCGCTGAATTTTTAAACATGCGCAAGCCGTCGCGCAGCCATTGAATTGCCGAGCCTGCAACGAAAATCGAGCCTTCTAGCGCGTACGTTACTTTGCCATCTAGCCCCCATGCAATTGTCGTTAACAAGCCGTTATTCGATTTCACCGCTTTTTCGCCCGTGTTCATAAGCATAAAGCAGCCTGTACCGTACGTATTTTTCGACATGCCTTCTTCGTAGCACGCCTGCCCAAACAGTGCCGCCTGCTGGTCTCCCGCAATGCCTGCAATCGGAATTTCTTTACCGAAAAAGTTTTTCGGCGCCGTTTTACCGTACACCTTCGACGATTCACACACTTTAGGAAGCATCGACGCTGGCACGGTTAATAGCTCTAGCAGCTCTTCATCCCATTTCAAATCGTAAATGTTAAACATGAGCGTGCGAGATGCATTCGAATAATCTGTAACGTGTGCTGCGCCTTCTGTTAGTTTCCAAATAATCCACGTATCGATTGTGCCAAACAGCAAATCGCCCGCTTCAGCCTTTTCGCGCGCCCCTTCAACGTTATCTAAAATCCATTTCACCTTCGTACCTGAAAAATACGCATCGATGAGTAAACCCGTTTTATCGCGGAACAAATCGTTATGCCCTGCTTCCTTTAGCTCCTCACAAATGCTCGCCGTTTGACGCGACTGCCATACGATCGCATTGTAAATCGGCTTGCCTGTATGTTTATCCCACACGACCGTCGTTTCGCGCTGATTCGTAATGCCGATACTTGCTACTGCATCAGCTGGAATATTTTTTTGCGACAGCACTTTTGCGATACACGACAAAATCGAGCTCCAAATTTCCTCCGCATTATGCTCAACCCAGCCAGACTGCGGGAAAATTTGACGAAACTCCTGCTGCGCTGTGTGTATAACGTTGCCACCTTCATCAAAAAGCATCGCTCGTGAACTCGTCGTCCCTTGATCTAACGCCATAATATATTGTTTTGTCATCGAAAAACTCCCCCTATTGTTCTACTTTTGACACCGTTGCTTGCGCCGCTCCAAAAATCGCGACGACAACGATGCTAAATAATACAAATAACATCATACTATTGCCGTTCCACAAAAAGTCGAAAAATACCGCTCCGTACACACCGCCAATAATAGGACCAATAATCGGCACCCACGCATACGACCAATTAGAACTACCTTTGCCCGGAATCGGTAAAAGTGCATGGGCAAGTCGCGGACCGAAATCACGCGCTGGATTGATCGCATAGCCAGTCGGACCGCCAAGCGCCATACCGATGACGATAATGAGCACACCGACTAAAAATGGATTTAACCCATCTGTAATTGTATTCGTCCCTAACGCTAAAATTCCTACTACAAGTGCAAATGCGCCGACCATTTCTGCCCCAACGTTCGACGGCGTATGCTTAATCGCAGGTGACGTCGCAAATACGCCGAGCTTCGTTCCTTCATCTTCCGTCCCTTTCCAATGTGGTAAATACACTAAGTATACAAGCACCGCACCGATAAATGCGCCAAGTATTTGTGCCACAATGTATAACGGCACGTCCGCCCACGCAAAATTACCGATCGTCGCAAGTGCAATCGTTAGCGCTGGATTTAAATGCGCACCGCTAATCCCACCGACCGCATAAGCTGCCATCGCAACGGCAAAGCCCCACGCAATTGTAATGACGACCCAACCGCCACCGAGCCCTTTTGATTTATGAAGTGACACACCAGCTACAACACCACCACCGAATAAAATGAGCAACATCGTTCCAACTAACTCTGCTGTAAAGGTTGACATACAACTCCCCCTTATTGCGATTTGTTTGTAGGTACAAAAAAAGCCCACGCGCTAAAAACCTACTGATGCTATTTTCGAGTAGATTTACGACGTGGGCTTACAAATGTACAACCACAAAATGTTAACTTATTGTCATTTTATTCATCATTTCGATACAAGTCAAACGATTTATTGTATTTTTCGACAATTTAACACACTTAAAGAACGCTATTTAGTTTTTTGTTTACGACGATTGAAATTTCCGAGCACGATGAGCACGCTACCTAAAATGAGCGATAGCCACCACCATGTTGAGCCATTTATGCTTAAGTACGCTGCAAACGCTAATAAAACAGCTCCTAAAATATATTGACGCACGTTATCACCTCATTTCTCATATGTGGACGAATTAGCTAAACATGTGATGCAGCTCGCAGTCACGACGTTGCCTTTTATTATATTGTACACCGTCACGCATCAGCTCGTCTTACGTACCGCACAACGACAAAAAAACCGACGCTTGGAGAGAGCGCCGGCTTGGAGTTCACACTGCCTAAAATATGAGGGGGGTTTCAGGCAAGCATACTGTTAGAGTGAAGCTAACTTCTGGAGAAAAGCGCTAAACTCGATCCTTTCACAACTGTTTTTGTGAGAAGGTGTAATCTTTATATCTAAATGATAATATTTCTCAACTTAAAAGTCAACATATATTCTCAATTATATATTCTAATTGAGAAATAAAAAACACCACGTTTGGAGAGAACGTGGTGCACGGAGAAAGTTTACACTGCCTAAAATTATGAGGGGGGTTCTAGGCGCGTAAGTATTATTAGGATTAGCTAACTTCTGGAGAAAAGCGGCTAAATCCTACCTTATCACAACTGTTTTTGTGAAAAGGAATTACCTTATGTCTCAATGATAATGCTTATCAATTAGAAAGTCAACATCTAATTGAGAATATTTTCATTTACTTCGAAAGCGAGCGACGGTATTGCCACTGCTTCAACTGAAAATGTAAAAAGCAGCCGATACAAAAGCCGCATAACGCAATGCCTGACGCGATCGCCACCATCGCACTAAACGCGTAGCCAATCGCATTTATACCGAGCATGAATCCAGCAAACGATAACGCTAAGCACGCAATCGCAATGTATGAGTTGAAGCGCTGCTGATTGACGTCCTCTGGTATGTAGCTGCTTTTTGGCTTGCGTAAACATAACGCTGCGATGCGCATAATCGGATTGAAGCGAACGAGTCCAAGCAAGTTCGCAATAAGCGGAATGAGTAATAACAATGCCTGTCCTGTAACAATCGTCAGCACACTCGTTACAAAAATAACGACTTGATTCGCCCGCACGACAGGACGAGGAATGGAACGTATCATAATAACCAACCTTCTTTCTAGGTATTAAAGATTGTAAACGATATGGCGGCAAAATGCAATGGAATGAATTATAATAGATGAAAATCCTATGTGTTGATTAGCCAACACGCCGAGATGAAAATATAACGATAAGGTGATGACAAACATGCCCGCTTTAACAATGGATCAAGTGCGCTTATTAAACTCATATAGCATTTACACAACGGAACCGAAGCGCACGCTATTTACAATGGAACATATTTTACACCGTGAGTTTTTCCACGGCGATTTCGCAAACTTAATGGTCGGCATTACAGGTGCTGCGACGGAAACTGCCGCTGTATCGCATTTCACACGACGTTACGGCATGTTTTTCGCGCTACAATTTTACATGCTCGCTGCGTATGATGAAATTTGGGACGGCAAAGTGAGCGACATTTGCTTTGATATAACAGAGGAATACGGCGTACATACAGTCGGCATGTTCGTGAATCCGAACGACTGGCGCTACGTGGACGACGACGAGCGCGAGCAAGTCATTAGCAAAATTTTATTCCAGCAAGGTCACGAAGTAATGCGCCAAGTGCGGAAAACGACAACGATTTCCCCGCTAACGATCTGGGAAAACTTTTTCGGCTACTTAGTGTGGCATTACCATACGCTGCTTAGTAACCCAGGGCTTGCCGATCAAGCGATGGACGATTTAGAACTGTTAGAAAACCCGAAAGTATGGGCGCGCTTTTCCGATAAATCGTTATTTGCGGAATATACAGGCGGCGCACATCCATCGAAGCTTATCGATGTGCCCATTCGTAAAAGCTGCTGCTTATCAAAAGACATCCCTGGCTTAATGGCTTGTGGACACTGTCCAATTCAATAACGCAAAAAGAGTGTGCGACAGTCGACGTTGACTGCTGCACACTCTTTTTTACTTCACTTGCTGACGAAACTGAATTGCTGGCTCATCGTTATACATGATGATTGCTGTACCGACCCAGCCTTTACTTAATAGCGATTGCTGCGTTTCGACGTCATGAAAGTCTACGAAGCGATATCGTTTATATAGCGCATCGCCACGCTCGCTTAGTACAAAGCCGTCCGCCGTTACAGCCGTAATGACGAAATGCTGGAGTTGTTCTGTTAACGTTTGTTGCTGCTCTGCTAAAATGACCACTTGTTTGTCGTCCTTTCCAAAAATGTCTCTCATCATTATAGTCACAAACGTACTATCGAATACGATCATTTGCTCAAAAATATAAAAAAGAGAATTGTGTTCGACAAACTTTCGAAACAATTCTCCGTTTTGCTATTTTGTATTAACTTCCACTTCGACGTTTGCGAAATATTCGCGTACGCCTTTCCAGCCATATACGCGTGGGAATTCGTCGCTCCCTGCGTTCGTCGGCTGGTCAAATAAAATCCCTTGCCCTGTGAAGTTGCGTAACTGCTGCACCGTATCGTCAATTAAGTAATCGGCGTTCACGACTTTTTTATTGCCACAGAAAATGAAGTATTGCGGGTTTAAAAATGGGAAGTGCTCAAGCAGCCATTCATATTTCGCTGTAAAGCTTCCTGGCACGTCCATTGCCGCTGTCGCAATGTAAATGTCGTACGTTTCATTTAATTCTTTCAATACGTCATATGCGTCTTCATCTAAAACAGCTAAGTCGCGGAAAAAGCCTGGCTCGTTTACCATTTCCCAAAACTTGCGTTGATCTTCCGCGTCGTGCTCACCTTGGAAAATTTCTTTTATCGTTAGTTCTTTACCGTACAGTGCGCGCGCCTCTACTAAAATTTTATCAAAAAAATTCGCTAGCACTTGGTCCATATCTACTGCAATGCTTTTTCTCATAAAACCCTCCATCTAATCTATACTACGACTAAGCTTACATGTTTTCACAACATTCGTGCAACTATTTCGCCGCCTCGATTAACGTTGCCGCTACCGCCTTTGCACCGATCAACAACGCCTCCTTCTTAAACGTCATAAGTGGATGATGCAGCCCTGGCGCTAAATCCGCTCCGATGCCAATCATTGCCGCATGCAGTGTCGGCTTCGCAATCGTGTAGCAATGGAAGTCATCGCTGCCTGGCGTATGTACTGAAGGTGCGATTGCCTCACTCGGGAACGTTGTCGCTAATGCACGCTCCGTAATCGCCACCGCCTCTGCTGATACTTGCGCTCCTGGTGTAAAGTCTTGCCACTCCCACTGTAGCTCTACGTCAAACTGTCGCTGTAAGTTGTTAAAAATCTCCTCAATGCGCGTTTTTTGCAGCTGCAGCACGTCGTTTTTTTGCGCGCGCACGTCGATTGAAAACTCACCCGTTCCTGCGATAATGTTCACACCACCACCGTCCGCGACCATTTTTGTAATTTTCGCCGAGCATACTTCAAACGGATCGATATGCATCATCGCTAGTTGCTGATGCATCGCCGCAAACACATCGATTGCACTTTTTCCTTGATGAGGGCGTGCCCCATGTGCATCAACGCCAAGTATTTTTCCTTGTAAAAAATATGCCGCGCCGTGATGAATGGCCGGCGACACTTGCCCGAACATAAGCTCTTCTTGCGGACGTAAATGCACGCCGAATAAATGCGTCACATCGTCTAATGCGCCGCGTTCAATCATTGAAATCGCTCCGTTCCCTTGCTCCTCTGCTGGCTGGAAAATGAAACGGACGCGCTTGTTTAACGCCGCTTCCTTCACGTACAGCAACGCGCCAAGAACCATTGACATATTCGCATCGTGCCCACATGAATGATTCGCCTGCCACGTGCCGTTTACTTCCTGCCATAATGCGTCAATGTCCGCACGCACCGCAATGACGTCGTCGCCTTCACCAATTTCTGCAATAAGCCCTGTTACGTCGTCAAAACGTCGGTACGGTACTTGCAAGTCGTCTAAAATGCGTGAAAGTGTGTTCGTCGTCTCAACCTCCTTCCAGCTCACTTCAGGATTCGCGTGGAAATAGTCAAACCACGTATAAATTTGCTGTTCAATTGTTTGCTCTGTAAACATGCTGCTGCCACCTTTATTTATCGTTGCTTTCATTATATCGATTTTACAGCAAAAGAAAAACGATGAGTGATTGCCACTCATCGCCTTACAATGATGTTAAAAAGCCTTCAGGTAACTCGATTTCCTGTAATTCCACCGATACTTCCGTCGTTGTTTCCACCGATTCTACACCTTCTTGATCAAGTAAATACGTTTCGAATTTTGAGTTCATGTGCAACGCTCCTAATAGTAAGAATATTTAGATAAATAATACTTTATACTATTATAAATACAGATGCAACATTCTATCGCATTCATCGAAAAGAAGTATAAAATCAATCTCAAATTAAGATATGTTTTGCATAGCACGTTTTCGTTTCCTGAACGTCGGCTTCACTTCCGCAATGAGTATCGCAAGGAAGATGAGCACACAGCCGACAATCATGCGCCCTGTTAATAGCTCATGTAAAATGATGACCGATAAAATCGTGCCAAATAGCGCCTCTGTCGATAAAATGATCGCGGACTTTGTCGGGTTCGCATATTGCATGCCGATATTTTGACAGACGTATGCGATCACCGTACAAAAGATCGCTAAGTAGACGATTGCATATAGCCCTTCTTGTGGCACATTCGTCGTCAGCTCGCCCATAAAGCCTGCCGTTACTAAACTAAGAAGCGAGGCGGTCATAAACTGCACAATCGTTAGCGCGAGTGCGTCCTCCGTTTTCACGAACACATTCGTATAAAAAATATCAAACGCAAATGCGAGCGCACACGCAATCGATAATAAGTCGCCGATGTTCATCGTCAGCGAGCCTTGCAGCGATAAAAAGCCGATGCCGACAATCGCAATGACAGCTGCTAAAATTTCAAAGCGGTCGAAGCGTCGTTTATAAATAATGTATGCGATGAGCGGCACGAAAATGACGTTTAGCGCTGTTAAAAATGCATTTTTAGACGGCGTCGTATACAGTAAGCCGTACGTTTGAATGACGAACGCTAAAAATAAAATCGACCCGAGCACAGCACCTTTCCAAAGCACTGCCTTATTAATGAGCTTTAATTTTTTTCGAAACACAATACATAAAATCATCGTTGCGAGCGTGAATCGTCCCGCCATAAGCTGAAGCACCGTTAAATATTCAAGCCCGATGTCCATACCGATAAAGCCGCTTCCCCACATAAGTGCTGTAATGAGCATGAGCAGCTCGCCTTTATACTTTCTCATCCTTTTGAAACCTTCCTTCGTCAACTTTCTGAAAAATCATTTACAATTTCATTAGCATAGCACGTTCGTTAACGGAAAAAAAGCGAGTATGTACAAAAAAACTATCACAAACAGCGTAAAGACCGTCAGTGATAGTTTATATAGCAATGCGCTATTTACGCATTAGTTTAAAATTTTAAGTGTTACTGTACGACGTCCCCAGTTCATCGCGTCTGCTTGTGATGGAATGAATACGTCAATGCGGTTTCCTTTAATCGCGCCACCTGTATCTGCTGCGATTGCTTCACCGTATCCTTCTACCCATACACGTGTGCCAAGTGGAATAACGCGTGGGTCTACTGCGATTACTTTTAAGTTAGGGTTTGAACGAATGTCCGTACCGTTCGCTGTAATACCAGAGCAGCCTGCGCAATATGCAGTATAAGCTGTTGCTTCCACTGTCATCGTTTGTACAGCGCTACGTGATGTTTGCTGTGATGATTGTTGAGATTGTGCGTTACGCTTCGCTGTTTCGACTGGTGCGCGTACAGAACCGTTTTTCACAACTAATACGTCACCTACGTGAATCGTATTTACAGAGCGTAAACCGTTCCAATCTGCTAACGTTTGTGCTGTCGTGCCGTATGCTGCAGCGATTTCAGCTAACGTATCACCATTTTTAATTGTGTAGTGTACTTCTGATCCTGAATTTGCTGATGCTTTTACAGATGAAGTACCACCTACTTGCAATGTTTGCCCCGCATAAATTAAATCCGAGCTTAACCCGTTTGATGCTTTTAACGACCCTACTGATACATTGTAGCGCTCAGCGATTGTTGATAAAGATTCGCCTGATTGTACTTTATGATTAGCAGCCGATGCGTCGTTTGCGGCAGCCCCGATTCCAAATGCCATAATTGCAGCCATTGCCCATGCTTTCGTGTTCATTATATAAATTCCTCCAAAGTTGAATTAAATCCGATTGTCCAAAAACTTTTATTTTGTAGCTGATGTATACTTTACCTTCTGAACATTACAGCCATATTACAAAACAAAGTGTAATCAGTTACAAACATATTTCGATAACAATGGATATTTATTCATATGAAACATTTCAATTTACCTAAAAAACACGTCCTAACCTAGGTATATCAACGTTTTTTCATATGCATAAACAATTTTCTTATATTTCAATGTGTCACATATATAACATCGCTTGTCACAAACAATAACTATTATTGCCGATATATACAGTAGGAGGTGAGATGAATGGATATTAATTCAATTATGTCTTCACAGCTTGCTGAGCTACAGCAAACATTACAAATGTCGTTATTAGACAAATCAATGAACACGCAAGCCGGCGCCGTTGCACAATTGTTAGAGGCAGCCCCACAAGCACCAGCTGCACAACACCCATATAAAGGCTCTGTTGTCGACGTATCAGTATGATGTTGTAACGAGCGTATTGATTTGCTGCTCATAAAATAAGGAATTCAACACGCATATCACCATTATATTTACTTATGTAAAGCCTCCTTTAGCAATTGTTAAAGGACGCTTTTTTCTTTGTTAACATTTCGTATAGCACGATTCATTTTATTCTTTTTCGGGTATAGTAATGGCATAGAGAGATAGGGAGGAATGTTGTATGGGGATTCATCAATTTTTCACTAGCTTAAATGATTTAGAGCGCATTATTCGTTGCCCAGGACGCTTTAAGTTCGAGGAGCATAACGTCGCAGCACATTCATGGAAAGTTTCGCAATACGCGATGTTTTTTGCGACACTTGAGGAAATGGAAGGCGCAACAATCAACTGGAAATCATTATATGAAAAAACGATTAACCACGATTTTGCGGAAGTGTTTATCGGCGACATTAAAACGCCTGTAAAGCATGCAAGCCCAGAGCTAAAGCAAATGCTGTCACATGTCGAAGAAAAGATGATGGAGAAGTTCATTTTAGATGAAATTCCAGAACGCTTTCAGGCAGTGTTTTTCGACCGTATGAAAGAAGGTAAGGACGCAACGATCGAAGGACTTCTACTCGAATTTTCCGACAAGCTTGATCAGTTTTATGAGTCATTTGCTGAGCTAAAACGCGGTAACAAAGATCAAGAATTTATTGTTATTTACGAAACAGCACTAACAAAACTGCTGCGTATGCCATTGCCAGCAAGCGTCATATATTTCCGCGACGTCATTTTACAAGATGCGATTCAAGAAGATACACATATTGATTTATATACGTTAACAGAGCAAATTTTAAAAGAAACGATGTAATCAATCGCTTCAAATTGTTTTCCCACTTTAAGGGAAAGCTTTTTATTTTGCTAATTTTTGACGAACTTGAATTACGATGCTTGTAACTTGACATTTTTTTTACATATCACTTACTTGCTATATTATAGCAGTTCACGTATTATGTTTATAAAGCTACATTGCTCGTACAATATTAAGTTTTAACCTTTATGCTGTAAAAGGGAGTTTTAATCGTTTAGGAAATGGCGTGCCTTCACTCTTTTGACTGAAGGATAAACAGGAACTAAATTGCGAACACCCACTTTGAGGAGTGGTGGTTTAAAACTTTCTATTCATATTACGTCATTGTAGCTTTATACTATTGTTGATACAGCAAGACCTATATAGACGCTCTACTACGGAATGCAACGTAGTAGAGTTTTTTTATGCTCTTTATCGCGATAACGTAAAGTTGTTTTCCATGTCGAGGGAGTCTTTTTCGAAAGCGTGGAAGCGAACACGATGTTTGTTCGAATTCCAGCTGCAGTTCGTATGTTGTTTCAAGCAACATTTGAGCGTCACTCCTAGCTTATGCTCATACACTTCTTTTCAACAAGCATGAAAAAAATATGGCGAAATGATAACGTATTTTTGAATCACCTAAACATTTTATGAAATATATAACAATAACTCAAAATACTTAATTGAAATAACGTGTCAACAGCTTTATAATTTAATATGTCATGTCACAAAGAGGCGTTGATAATGCAAGCCTTCATATAACTTTGTAAAGGTAATTTTGGAGCTCCTTCATTTTATTATACTGCCGAATTCTTTGTAATATTGTAGTTAGTGCTGACTGTTAAGAAATGAGGCTTAATAGTCTTTTTATCAAAATTCAATCGAGAATCTTCACACCTTAATAAGTAAGGGATGAATTACTTCTAACCGTAAGAACGACGGGGTTAGCTTACTAAATGACGAATCAATTGGTTTGTAATCGTAGGAATCCGCCACTTCAAAAGAAACGAAATGGTGGTAGTTCAAGAAACTAAAAAAGATTAGTGATGGCAAAGGAGAGTTAAACATGTCAGAAACGAACAACCAACAGGTAGAAGTATCTGTAACACAAGAACAACTAGACGTTTTAGATCAATTATTAAAGCCAGAGGTACAAGCTTCATTAACTACATTAGTAGATAACTTACCAAAGCTTGCAGAAATGACAACACTTTTAACAAAATCATATGAGTTCGCACAAGCTGTAGCGACAGATGAAACGTTAAAAGGTGATACAGTGAGCGCAATTTCTGAAATGGCTTCACCAGTAGTAGGTACAGCGAAATCTTTAGCCCAAACTGCAATCGAAGCAAAAGACCGTGCTGATGAAAGCCAAGAAACAATCGGTATTTTCGGTTTAATGAAAATGTTAAAAGACCCTCAAGTACAAAGCGTATTCCGTTTTGCTAATGCATTTTTACAAGTAAATGCTGAGCGTCAAGCAAATAAGTAATTTCAGAACAAACAGGACGGAGGATTATTTAATCATGTCAAAAGAGATCGTCATCTTAGGTGCTGGTTATGCTGGTGTGTTATCAGCTCTTACTGCACGCAAATACTTAAATGCCAACGAGGCAAAAATTACAGTTGTTAACCAATTCCCTACACACCAAATCATCACTGAGCTTCACCGCTTAGCTGGTGGTACAATCGCTGAAGGCGCAGTTGCGTTACCGCTTAAAAAAATCTTCAAAGGCTTAGATGTAAACTTAGAAATCGCAAAAGTAAACAGCTTTGACGTTAACGCGAAAAAAGTTGAATTATCATCTGGCAAAACATTATCATACGATACATTAGTTGTTTCTTTAGGTAGCCAAACTGGTTTCTTCGGTATCCCAGGCTTAGAAGAAAACTCAATGGTATTAAAATCAGCTGACGAAGCAAACAAAATTCGCAACCATATCGAAGACCGCATTAAAGCATATGCAACGTCTAAAGACGAAGCGGACGCAACAATCGTAATCGGTGGAGGCGGCTTAACTGGTGTTGAGCTTGTTGGTGAAATCGTAGACAACTTCCCGAAAGTTGCTGCAAAATACGGCGTAGACTTCGCTGACATTAAAGTAAAATTAGTAGAAGCTGGCCCACGCATTTTACCAGTATTCCCATCAAACTTAATTGACCGCGCAACAGAATCATTAGCAAAACGCGGCGTTGAATTCATTACGTCTACTCCTGTAACAGGCGTTAAAGGTAACGTAATCGAGCTTAAAGATCGTGAGCCGATCGTTGCAAATACATTAGTTTGGACTGGTGGCGTTGCTCCACTTCCATTAGTAGCTGAATCTGGTTTAGCTGCTGATCGCGGTAAAGCAACAATCAACGACTTCTTACAATCTACATCTCACCCTGATGTATTTGTAATCGGTGATGCATCTGCACACATTCCAAACCCAGGTGACCGTCCTACTTACGCACCAACTGCACAAGTAGCATGGCAACAAGGTGAAGCTGCTGGTTACAACATCTTCGCTCAAATTAAAGGTACTAGCATGAAAGAATTCAAATTCACAAACTCTGGTACACTAGGTTCATTAGGTCGTAAAGATGCAATTGCAACAATCGGTGCAAGCAATACGCAATTAGTAGGCTTACCAGCGACATTAATGAAGGAAGCTTCAAACATCCGTTACTTAACGCACATTAAGGCATTATTCGGCTTAGTATACTAATATAAACAACAAACGCCCTCATTGCGTAAATAACCCGCTAACGTATTCCCTACAATACGTTAGCGGGTTTTTATTTACGTCGTTTTGTAAGCAGGGCTTAGTGCTACTCCACATAGCGGACGCGTTCCACAAGCACGAGGGTGACACAGCTTAGCCTCAGTCCAGGGCTTCAGTGACAGCTAAAGCAGTTGCAGCTGCATTATCAAAGTATGCCAAAAAAATTGATTCTGCGATCGATACTGCTATTGACGCTTTACCATTTGTATCGGATCAGAATAAAACAACATGGAAAAAAACATTAACTACGGTTGCACTAGTTAAAGTTTTAAATAATTTCATTGGTGTTACGGATACAGTTGAGGGTTTTCTCATTAAAGGGATTTTAACATTAATTCCTGGTATGCCAGAATGGATAGCATCGGGAATCGCTAAAACATTAATGATGATTTTACCGATTTAATATCATATAATAATAAATCCCTAAAAAATTTTTAGGGATTTAAAAATAGAAAGAAGATATGTTATGAATCAAAAACTACCTTGGTATTTAAAGAAAACATCTGTCTATATATTTTGTATCCTTATGCCACCAATTGGGTATCTTATTTTACTTATCAATTTAAACAAATTTGAATATAAAGAAAGAATTGAATATTTATCTATTGCTACTATTATGACAGCAATTTGGTTACTAAAATTCTTACCAGAAACGCTCAATAATATAGTATGGATACTAATAATAACTTTTCTAATTGGTAGTACTATTATAGGTTATTTCAAAAAAAAGAAATAAACATTCTCAAGCGTGTTGATTAGCCAATCAATTGGCAGAAGCGTATTGCGGCTCGCTTTCCTGGGGCTCGGCTCAAGCCTCCGCACCGCTCCTGCGTCGCGCTTTACGGGGTATTGAGGCACGAGCTTTTCCCCAAGGAGTCTCGCCGCACGCTTACTGCCATTAATA
>NZ_MATO01000002.1 GCF_001700325.1 Caryophanon latum | reverse complement strand
TGTAATCAGTAGGTCGTGGGTTCGACTCCTATCGCCGGCACCATGTAGGGGCATAGTTCAAAGGTAGAATAGAGGTCTCCAAAACCTTTGGTGTGGGTTCGATTCCTACTGCCCCTGCCATCTTTAAATTCTATTACTATGGCGGTTGTGGCGAAGTGGTTAACGCACCTGATTGTGGTTCAGGCATTCGTGGGTTCGATTCCCATCAGTCGCCCCATTTTCTAACTATACTTTTTTATTATTGGGGTATAGCCAAGCGGTAAGGCAACGGATTTTGATTCCGTCATGCCCTGGTTCGAATCCAGGTACCCCAGCCATTTTAATTTATTATTAACATTACGTGCTATTAGCTCAGTTGGTAGAGCATCTGACTTTTAATCAGAGGGTCGAAGGTTCGAGTCCTTCATGGCACACCATTTATAAATATGCGGGTGTGGCGGAATTGGCAGACGCACTAGACTTAGGATCTAGCGCCGCAAGGCGTGGGGGTTCGACTCCCTTCACCCGCACCATTTTAATTTCATATACTGTCAGAGTAAAAAATATCTTATGCATTTTGCGGAAGTAGTTCAGTGGTAGAACACCACCTTGCCAAGGTGGGGGTCGCGAGTTCGAACCTCGTCTTCCGCTCCAAAATGCCGGGGTGGCGGAACTGGCAGACGCACAGGACTTAAAATCCTGCGGTGAGTGATCACCGTGCCGGTTCGATTCCGGCCCTCGGCACCATTTTTTAAATTTCATAGCGCGCCCGTAGCTCAATTGGATAGAGCGTCTGACTACGGATCAGAAGGTTGTGGGTTCGACTCCTGCCGGGCGCGCCATTTATTTTTGATAGATTTCGGAATGTAGCTCAGCTTGGTAGAGCACTTGGTTTGGGACCAAGGGGTCGTAGGTTCGAATCCTGTCATTCCGACCATTCTTTATTGGGGCCTTAGCTCAGCTGGGAGAGCGCCTGCCTTGCACGCAGGAGGTCAGCGGTTCGATCCCGCTAGGCTCCACCAATCGTTTTATTATTCGTATTACGGCTACCTAGCTCAGCTGGCTAGAGCATTCGGTTCATACCCGAAAGGTCGTGGGTTCGACTCCCTCGGTAGCCATTTATTATTTTTGGAGGTATACCCAAGTCTGGCTGAAGGGATCGGTCTTGAAAACCGACAGGCGGGTAACACCGCGCGGGGGTTCGAATCCCTCTACCTCCTCCATTTTTAATAATTAAATAATGTAGTATTGTCGCGGGGTGGAGCAGTGGTAGCTCGTCGGGCTCATAACCCGAAGGTCGTAGGTTCAAGTCCTGCCCCCGCAACCAAATGGTCCCGTGGTGTAGCGGTTAACATGCCTGCCTGTCACGCAGGAGATCGCCGGTTCGATCCCGGTCGGGACCGCCATTTTTGTGGGTTTGTAGCTCAGTTGGTAGAGCATTAGATTGAAGCTCTAAGTGTCGGCGGTTCGATTCCGTCCAAACCCACCATTATTTTTATGGGCCTATAGCTCAGCTGGTTAGAGCGCACGCCTGATAAGCGTGAGGTCGATGGTTCGAGTCCATTTAGGCCCACCATAAAGTGATTCCGAAATAGCTCAGTTGGTAGAGCATCCGGCTGTTAACCGGCAGGTCGCAGGTTCGAGTCCTGCTTTCGGAGCCATAAAGGCCCGTTGGTCAAGTGGTTAAGACACCGCCCTTTCACGGCGGTAACACGGGTTCGAATCCCGTACGGGTCATATTGAAAAAGCATTTAGCATAGGCTAGATGCTTTTTCTTTTTGTATTTACAAAACTATAAAGCATTCAAAATAAGTGCAACAGTACATTCACGCTTTGCATTGAAAGATAGTATAATGATAGGAAAATGTATTTTTAAGGTGGCTTTGGAATAATGTCTAAAAAAATTGAGAACAGTATGCTCGTAATATGGACAGTCGCATTTGTCGCAACGCTTGGTTCGCTTTATTTTTCGGAAATTCGTGAATATGAGCCGTGTAAGCTTTGCTGGGTGCAACGAATTTTCATGTATCCGATAGCAATCATAATGACGGTCGCATACATTCAAAAAAATCCGCGCATCGTTGTGACGACGTTAGTATTTTCAATTATCGGTGGCTGTATTTCGGCGTATCATTATGCGATTCAAAAAATTGATTTATTTCAAGATAATGCGATTGCGTGTGGTGCGGTGCCGTGTACAGGAATGTATATTAACTGGTTTGGTTTCGTGACGATTCCGTTTTTAGCGTTAACGGCGTTCGTTATTTTAACAGCAGTTGGCTTTTATATTTTAAAGCAGCTAAAGCAGGAGGAAGTAGAGGAAGAGGAATAAAAACAACAGGCAGTGCAATCGTCGAGGGTGACGGTTCGCACTGCCTTTTTTATTGCTAGGTAATGGTCGTATGAACTGTAATAATATCTTCTCCGTCGTGCCGTTCAATCGTTGTATGTTGTATTTGGAGCAGTGGACAATGGCGTGCATGTAAGCCGTCGCCGTAGCCAGAATGAATGGCGGTGTCGGTCAGGATAGTTTTACAGCGATCTAGTGAAAGTTGCGTTTGGTCGTGCTCGGTAAGATGAACGTTTTTTAAATGAGTGTCGCCGTTAGTAAACTGTAAGCCGGTTTTGCCACCGCGAAACAGGCTATGCTTAATAAATGTGCTAGCGTCATTACTTTGCCACTGTGCGTCGTTTTTAACGAATTGTAATCCTTCTGCGTAAAGTGTACCGTGCTGCTGCTCAAACGCGCGCGTATGACCAAATATGTGCGTGTACTGTAGCGTTGCCTCACCATCGAGCATATAAATGCCGCTATCGTCGTGGTTGCGCAGCTCGCTATGTGAAACGGACACGTCGCTTTTTTTCATATACAAACCGTAGCTTTTGCCGTCTGCGAGCTGTAAATGCGTCAGCTGTGCGGTGCTGTTATGAATGGCGATGTGCGCATTTGTGCCTTGCTCGATTGAAATGTTGCTGCCGATAATCGTTGAATGTGCATGAATATGAATCGTTTCGCTTTGAATGTTCATTGCAGAAATGTGCTGTAAGCCGACGATGCTCGCTTCGATGACGATTGCAGGATGCTTGGCAATATGCTCGCGAATGGAAATGTGCTCTAGCTGGACGTTTGATTTTAAAATGAAAATGGCGTTCGTGCCTGCTTGTGTAAACGTGCTGTTGCGTACGCTTGCTTGCGATTCTCCGTTAAAGGCGAGCTGGCTATTGTAGCTGCGTCCGAAATGACACGTATCGATGACGCCTTCAGATTGGAACTCGTAAAAGACGGCCGCTTCATCGCATTGTGTAAAGGCGCAATTGAATACATACACTTTTGATTGGCGACTGTGTAGCTGAATGTGCTGATGCTGTATAAATTCGCAGTTGCGGAGCGTCAGTAGCGAATGCTGTTCACAATATACTGCAGACGATGCGCTTTGCTTAAACATGCATTCGTTTAAATCGATAATGCTATCCTCGACGTACAGCTGTGGATATTTTGGGTTTTTTGACGCGGTAAATAGCGTGCGCTCGACGATGACTTTGCCCTTTTCCTTCACGCTTAATGAGTTGCCGTTCGTTTCTTTAAACACGCACTGGGCGAGGTGAAGATCGTTAATGCCGATCGATTTGACTTGCAAGTTTTCATGTTGTTCGCATGTGACGTATAGCAGCTTTCCTTTTGAATTTTGCTCAAATAACATGCCGCTTTGTGCTTTTTCGAGATGGCACGATTCGAACGCGGCTGTCGATTCACGCACGTAAATTTGATAGTCGTTATGCCCTGTAAATTCGCAGTGCAGCAGATGAATGTTTGATTGCTCGATAGCGGAAATGGCGTGGACGTTGCCGTTTTGCCAGCGCGTGTTTTTAAAGCGCACGTTCGAGTTGCTCATAACGACGCATTGTGTGCCTTCATGATGATGGAAGCTGCATTCGTTCACCTCACCGACAGATTCACGCTCAAACTGCACACCTTTGAAATTTTGCTCAAAATACGTAGCGAGCAATAAAATTTCGGAATGATTGACGAAGCAACCGACGTGGAATGGTCCTTTGATGAGCGTGCTTTCGATGCGTGCGTTGCCGTTTTTAATTTGAATACCTTGGTCTCGCGCATTTGTCGTTGTGAGCTGACAATG
This sequence comes from Caryophanon latum, assembly GCF_001700325.1. Classification (GTDB taxonomy): domain Bacteria; phylum Bacillota; class Bacilli; order Bacillales_A; family Planococcaceae; genus Caryophanon; species Caryophanon latum. The sequence goes on along the minus strand of NZ_MATO01000002.1, from coordinate 84,751 downwards.
AAACAACGTCAGCTGACACGAGCCGGCAAATAGCGCAATCGCATCGCGTGGCTCGGCAATATGAACGTATTTTAACGTCGTATGCCCGTAGCAATCGATGCGAGGAATATTTGAAAAAGTTACGTTTTCAATCGTGACGTTTGCGGTGTTTTCAACTTTGAATCCACCTGTACATGTCGTGCCGTTGCCTTTAATCGTGACGCTTTTAGAAATGGTGAAAAATTCATCGTACTGCGTATGCTGTAGTATGATTGTGTCGCCGTCTTGTGCTTGCTGCAGTGCCTCATGAATCGAATAAAGTGGTCCTTGCTCTGAAACGATGTGATGCATATCACTCGACCTCCTTATTACGATAAATGCCCGAAATGAAAACAGCTAAAACACTTAATCAGCACGCTCGTAGCTTAATTCGGGTGCGACGCGGCGAGGACGATTTACTAAATAAATGCCGGCAATGATAAATAGCGAGCCTGCAATTAAGCTCCACGATAGCGGATCTTTAAATACGAGCGCCCCTGTAAGAACACCGAAAAATGGCGCTAAAAATAAAAAGCTGCTCGTTTTCCCTGCCTCGCCGTGCTCAAGTAAATAAAACCAAAGCGCAAACTGTACGACCGATGATAAAATGCTGAGCCATAGCACGATGCCGATCGATTCAGCTGTCGTGATGAAAAATGGTTTTTCCATAATGAAGCTAAGCAATAGTAAAATAATGCCGCCACTTAACATTTGGTACGCGGTTAATACCCACGTATTAATTTTCGCGTTCCATTTCTTCATAAGCAGCGTCGAAAATGCCCAAAATACAGCGCCGCTAAAGCCGATGAACATGCCGATTTCAAATTTCAGCTCGCCGCCCATCGTGATGAATACGCCGATGAAGCCACAAATGACGCCGACCCACTGATATGTATAGTAGCGCTGCGTGAAAAATAGCGTGCCAAAAATGATGACAAGTAGCGGGTTCATAAACGTTAAAATAGACGATTCACTCGCCGTAATCGTGCGCAAGCTTAAAAAAATACAGCCCATGACACCAGCTGTTTGCAGGGCGCCGATACAAACGATTTGTAGCCATTCTTTCGTCGTTTTCGGCATCGGCTGCTTTAAGTACGCGATGACAATTGCCATGAGACCACCTGCTATGATGAAGCGAAGTGCGGCAAGTAGTAGTGGCGATGCGTACACGAGCCCGAGCTTGACGACCGCAAACGACGAACCCATTAAAAATGTTGTGAAAATAATTAACCCATAAAAATGAAGCGCTTTCATAAATATCACCTCTTATAAAAGAATTGTATGTAAAAACGAGAGCGATGAAGCCCTCGGTTGGAAATACAAGCATAGTACGTGCTTTTGCTTCTTCTAGGTGTGAGTGTATACGAAAAGGGCGCTTTCGTTAAACGTTGTATAATAAAAGGTAAGGTAACGAACGCGCATTTGTGCATAAAAATTATTCATTAATAGTATAACATGTTTCATAATGATGGGAGGAAAAAACTTGATTGTCAATAACTTGAATGCTTTCGTTCACGATACGACACGCGTGCTTATTATCGGCTCGATGCCTAGTGTGCAGTCGCTACAAAAGAAGCAATATTACGGAAATCCGCGCAATCATTTTTGGGGCATAATCGCGCATCTTACAAATGAACATGTACCTGACGTATATGAAGAGCGGCTCGATTTGCTTCGTCGTCACGGCATCGGCTTATGGGATGCGATTGCAAGCTGCGAGCGACAAGGGAGCTTAGACGCGGCCATTAAACAAGAAGTGCCAAACGATTTTGCGGCGTTGTTTCGCGCATATCCACAAATTGAAGCGGTGTTTTTTAACGGCGGTAAAGCGTTTACGGTGTTTAAGCGACATGTCGGGCTCGATGTACTTGCAGAGCGTCATTACGAGCAACTGCCATCGACAAGTCCGATCCCAGGCAAAAACATTAAGTCGTTTGATGAAAAAATCGATGTTTGGCGTGCGATTGAACGCTATATATGAACGTCGCGGTTAAGGTAAAACAAGTGCCCTCAGGAAATTCAACATTTCTTGAAGGCACTTGTTTGCTTTTGTCGTCACTTTCCTTTGAGCGGTCTGTAGTGTAACGCCACGCCTCAACATGAAGAGTATATAAATCAAAAAATAACATAAAAGCATAAGAGTAACCGGTAACATATACGTTGTTACAGATGATTTTTGATACGATATCAATTTTTTCTAAGCCTTTTGATGTGACGCTGCGATGTAACGTTAAGTTGTTTAATTTGTTTTATATGTAATGTATTTTCTGTTTCGTGTAAAAATATTATATGATTAACAATTCCATTCCAAAGCTTTATTTGGTATATTTTAAGAGAATGAATCGATGTCCACTCACAAAGGGGATGGGAATTGTTCATAACTTTATTAGGGGGTAGGCGCATGAAAAAGAATAATTTTCTTGTATTAATGATGCTGTTATTACTTTCTGTTGTGCTTGTCGCATGTAACTTCGGCGGCGAGGAAGAGACGACAGATGATAGTGGCACGACAACAGATACGGATACGACGACAGATGATAGCTCAGGCGGCGACAAAGAATTAAATTTAGTCGTAGCATCAGAGCCACCGTCATTACATCCACAACTAGCAACAGATACAACATCTTCAACAATTATGAGCAGTACACATGAAGGCTTAATGACACTGAAAAACGGCGAGCCCGTACCAGGTGTAGCAGAGTCGTATAAAATGAGTGACGACCAATTGACGTATACATTTACGCTGCGTGATGCGAAATGGTCAAACGGCGAGCCAGTAACAGCAGAAGATTTTGCATACGCGTGGGAATTCGCATTAAATCCAGCGAACGCTTCTGAATACGCAACAATTTTATATGCGATCAAAGGGGCAGAAGCTTACAACTTAGGTACAACGACGTCATTTGATGAAGTTGGCGTAAAAGTAATTGATTCAAAAACGTTAGAAGTAACGTTAGAGTCACCGACACCGTATTTCTTAGAATTAACGGCGTTTAAAACGTTATACCCAATTCATAAAGCAACAGCAGAAGCGAACCCGAAATGGTACACAGAAGCGGATACGTACGTAGGAAACGGTGCGTTCGTATTATCGCAATGGCAGCACGCAGGTTCATTGACGCTTGAGAAAAACCCTGAATATTGGGATGCAGACAACGTGAAGTTAACGAAAGTAAACATTGAAATGGTCGAGTCTGAGACGACGCAAATGACGAAATTCGAGTCAGGCGAAATTGATTTCTTAGGTACGAACTACGGCAAAATTTCATTAGATGCGATTGAGCGTTTACAATCTGAAGAGTCGTTAAACATCGTCGACTATTCAGGTATTTACTGGTACAAGTTCAACACGACAGATGACGTTATGAAAAACGCTAACATTCGTAAAGCGTTAACGTTAGCGATTGACCGTGCAGGCTTAATTAAAAACGTAACGAAAGGTGAAGAGGAGCCAGCGCTTGGTATGGTGCCAAACGGTGTTGAAGGCTTCGGCGATGATGCAGGCTTCTTTAAAGATGCGGATTATGAAGGGGCAAAAGCAGCACTTGATGCAGGCTTAAAAGAGCTTGGCTTATCGGATCCGAGCGAATTAAATTTAAAGCTTTCATTTAACACGAGCGATGCACACGCAGTTATCGCACAATACATTCAAGAAGGCTGGAACAAAAATTTAGGCATTAACGTAACGCTTGAAAATGCAGAGTGGCAAGTGTATTTAGATAAGTTAAGCAGCTTAGATTACCAAATCGGTCGTCTCGGTTGGATTGCGGATTACAACGATGCGTATTCATTCTTAGAAATGTATAACAGCGCAGACAACGGCAACAACGACACAGGTTGGTCGAATGAAGAATATACAAACTTATTGAAGCAATCGACAACTGAAACAGATCCAGCGGCGCGTCTTGATTTACTGAAAAAAGCAGAGGAAATCATCATTGCAGAGTTCCCAGTAGCGCCAATTTATTACTACACGAACCTTTATGTAGTAAAAGATTACGTGACAGGCATGGAGCCAGACAACTTAGGTAATATTAACTTAAAAGACGTTGATGTTACGAAATAAAAAGTGATACAGGCGGGGGCTGCTTTCAATTCGAGTAATCGAACGAGGCAGTGCCCGCTTTATTCTTTACTGCGCTAAATGAACGAAGTAATGAATTTAATTGCGGGTTTTCACATCGATGCAGTTTTAAGCAGAGTTGCTTATTACCTCGATGCTAGTAGCGACTGTTAATTCAACTCAACTTAAGGGAGGACATCGTATGTTACAGTACATTGTAAAACGTCTCGTGTACATTTTACTTGCGCTTTTTTTAATTATTACGGCGACGTTTTTTTTAATGCGCTTAGCACCAGGAAGCCCGTTTGCGAGCGAGCGTGATTTCCCGCCGCAAATCGAGGAGCAGCTCAATGCGAAATACGGGCTCGACAATCCTTGGTATATTCAATATAAAGATTACTTAATTGATTCGGTGACGTTTGATTTCGGCGAATCGATGAAATATAAAGGACGCTCGACAAACGACATCATCGCGGAGAGCTTCCCGATTTCACTGACGCTCGGTATGCAGGCGATGCTTATTGCAATCGGCTTTGGTATTTTGCTCGGCGTCATTTCTGCGCTTTATCATAACAAGGCGCCCGACTACGTATCGACCATCATCGCCGTACTCGGAATTTCCGTGCCGTCGTTCATTTTAGCCGGGCTGCTGCAATATTATTTAGCGTATGAGTTTAAAATTTTCCCTGTAAGTGGCTGGAAAGGATACGTGTATAGCATTTTACCGTCGCTTGCGATCGCATTTACGCATATGGGCTTTATTTCAAAGCTGACGAGATCGAGCATGCTTGAGCAAAACAATAGCGAGTACGTGAAAATGGCGCGGGCAAAAGGGCTTAGCAAATGGAAAGTCGTATTTAAGCATTCTCTCCGTAATGCGTTGCTACCGGTCGTAACGTATTTAGGACCACTTGCAGCAGGTGTCATTACAGGAAGCTTCATCATCGAGCAAATTTTTGCGATTCCAGGGCTCGGTCGCCATTTCGTGACGTCGATTACGAACCGTGATTATACGGTCATTATGGGAACGACTGTGTTTTACTCGATCATTTTACTGTTTGCGGTGTTCATCGTTGATATTTTATATAGCATCATCGACCCGCGCATTAAGTTGAAAGGGGCGAAAAAATCATGACAGAGCAAAAATTACGCGACGGTGCATTCGACATTGTCGGCATGCATCGAGAGGAACAAGAACAGCTTTCTTCAAAGCCAGTATCGTTTTGGAAGGAAGTATTATACCGCTTCAAACAAAATAAGCTCGCCGTATGTGGGTTAATCGTCTTAATCATTATTGCGCTTATGGCGATCATCGTGCCGGAAGTGTCACAATATAAATATAGCGATCAGCTCGGCGTGTACAATCAGCCACCATCTGCAGAGCATTGGTTCGGCACAGACGATTTAGGGAGAGACATTTTCGTCCGCATTTGGGCAGGGGCGCGCATTTCATTATTTATCGGTATTACCGCAGCGCTTATCGATGTAATTATCGGTGTTATTTGGGGCAGCATTGCAGGGCTTGCCGGTGGGCGAACAGATAACATTATGATGCGTATTGCGGACGTGTTAACAGCTGTACCGTATTTACTTGTCGTAATTATTTTAATTGTTGTGATGGAGCCAGGGCTTGTGCCGATGATTATTGCGCTATGTATTACCGGCTGGGTGAACATGGCACGAATTGTACGCGGCGAAGTCATGTCGATTAAAAATCAAGAGTACGTATTAGCGGCGCGCACGCTCGGAGCAGGAACAGCGCATTTAATTCGCAAACATTTAATTCCGAATGCGCTCGGGGCAATTTTAGTGACGATGACGTTAACGGTGCCTGCTGCCATTTTTACAGAAGCATTTTTAAGTTATTTAGGCTTAGGCGTTCCCGCACCTCGAGCAAGCTGGGGAACGATGGCATCTGAAGGGAATAAAGCGCTCATGTCGTATCCGTGGCGACTGTTTTTCCCGGCGTTTTTCATTTCATTAACAATCTTTGCGTTTAATGCGGTCGGCGATGGACTTCGCGATGCGTTAGACCCGAAATTACGAAAATAAGAGGTGAGTACGAATATGAAGCCAAAGCTGTTACAAGTTAAAGATTTGCACGTTCATTTTAAAACGTATGCCGGCATTGTGCAGGCAGTGCGCGGTGTGAGCTTCGAGCTATATGAGGGGGAGACGCTCGCGATTGTTGGTGAATCCGGCTCTGGAAAAAGCGTGACGAGCAATGCGCTTATGAAGCTTATTCCACAGCCCCCTGGCATTTACGCAGGCGGTGAAATTTTATTTAACGGGCGCGACATTATTCCGCTATCGGACAAAGAGATGGCGAAAATTCGCGGCAACGACATCGCAATGATTTTCCAAGACCCGATGACATCGCTCAACCCGACGATGAAAATTGGCAAGCAAATTACCGAGGTCATTTTGCAGCATAAAGCAGCGTCGCGTTCGGATGCAAAAGAGCGCGCGATGGAACTATTAAATTTAGTCGGCATTCCGTTTCCTGAAAAGCGCTACAAGCAATATCCGCATGAACTGTCAGGTGGTATGCGCCAACGAATTGTCATTGCGATTGCGCTCGCGGCGAACCCGAAGCTGCTCATTGCTGACGAGCCGACGACCGCGCTTGACGTAACGATTCAAGCGCAAATTTTAGAGCTCATGAAGGACATTCAAAAACGTAGCAATACGTCGATTATTTTCATTACGCATGATTTAGGCGTTGTGGCGAATGTGGCAGACCGTGTCGCTGTTATGTATGCAGGGCAAATTGTTGAATACGGCACGGTGAACGAAATTTTTTATAACCCGAAGCATCCGTATACGTGGGGGCTTCTCGGCTCGATGCCGGATTTAAGCAACAGCTCGGATGAATTGCTGCGAACGATTCCGGGCTCGCCGCCGAACTTAATTCACCCACCAGTTGGCGATGCGTTTGCGCCGCGTAACGAGTTTGCGATGGCGATTGATTACGAAGCGGAGCCACCAATGTTCCAAGTATCGCCGACGCATTTTGCGAAAACGTGGCTACTGCATCCAGACGCGCCGAAAATTGACGTGCCACAAGTAGTACAGCAGCGCATTGACCGCTACGTAAAGGAAGGTGAGGCGTAATGCTGCAAAAGAAAATTTTAGAAGTAAACGGCTTGAAACAATATTTCGGCTCGGCGTCGAATCCGATTAAAGCAGTCGACGATATTTCGTTTTACGTATACGAAGGAGAAACGCTCGGACTCGTTGGCGAATCAGGAAGCGGGAAATCGACGACAGGGCGCTCGATTATTCGGTTGTACGACGTGACTGGTGGCGACATTCATTTTAAAGGGCAAAACATTGCTGCTATAAAGTCGCGCAAAGATTTAAAGCATTTCAATAAAGAGATGCAAATGATTTTCCAAGACCCGTACGCCTCACTCAACCCGCGTATGACGGCGAGCGAAATTATTACGGAAGGCTTTGACATTCATGGCATGTACAAAAATAAAAAGGAGCGCGCCGAAAAAGTTGCCGAGTTGCTTGAGGCGGTCGGACTAAATCGCATGCACGCTTCACGTTATGCCCATGAGTTTTCAGGTGGACAGCGCCAGCGTATCGGTATTGCGAGAGCACTAAGCCTAGATCCGAGCTTCATCATTGCCGATGAACCGATTTCTGCGCTCGACGTGTCGATTCAAGCGCAAGTTGTAAACTTACTAAAGCAAATTCAGCGCGAGCGTAATTTAACGTATTTATTCATTGCGCATGATTTGTCGATGGTAAAATACATTAGCGACCGCATCGCTGTCATGTACCGCGGCAAAATTGTTGAAATCGGACCAGCCGATGACATTTACAATACGCCGCGCCATCCGTACACGAAATCGCTACTATCTGCCGTACCACAGCCGGACCCGTTAAGCGAGCGTACACGCACACGTATTCCGTATGTTCATGAAGAAACGGACGGGGACATGATCGCGCACGAAGTATCCACCGACCATTACGTTTTTGCGACGAGTGAGCAGCTCGCACGTTGGCAATTGTAGCGAAGTACACGACCGCTTCGTGCTATAATAAATAACTTGAGCACGTATATTTAATAAGAGCTGTGTTGCGACGAAATGACAGAAAGCAAGTCGCATACATGTTCAATAGTAGCTATATAGAACATAATGGCAGGCTCGAAACAAGAGGCGGACTCCAGCGGGAAAAGCGCGAGCATCAAGACCCCACAGCGTAAGCGAGGAGGCTTGAGGAAGGTGATAAACGCCACGTCCATGTGGCATCACCTTCATGACAAACATCGTGTTCGCCTCCGCGCCCGCGGAAAGCCTGTCTCGATGTGAAGAGCCGAATAAAATCATTGTCTATAGAGCAGTAAAGAACGAAAGACGGTGAACGGTGTGCTTTCAAGAAGAGCAGAAGGAATACAATTATTGCGCGCACATGAGGAGAAATTGAGCTGCCCTCATTGCGCACAGCAAGTAACAGTGAGTGAAGAAGGGCGCATTGCCTGCGAAAACAACCACTCATTTGACGTCGCAAAGCAAGGCTACGTCAACATGTTAACGCATGCGGTGCAGTCGATGTACACGAAAGACTTATTCACATCGCGCAAAACGGTGCTAGAAAGCGGACTGTATGACGACGTACAGCGCACGCTTGCGAGCTATATCGAAAACGGTGCAGTGGTTCTTGATACAGGCTGCGGCGAGGGTACACATTTAGCGCGCATTTGCGAAAAGTCAGGCGCGTTCGGTATCGGCATCGATTTAGCGAAGGAAGGCATTATCGAAGCGGCACGTCATTACAAAAAGGAGGCGTGGATCGTTGGCGACTTAGCGAAAAGCCCGTTTCCAGCGGCGACGTTCGATGCGATTTTGAACATTTTATCGCCGGCGAACTACGATGAATTTAAACGACTGTTAAAGCCGAATGGTCGCGTCATTAAAGTCGTGCCAGCTGAGCGTTATTTAACAGAGCTACGCCAACAGCTATTTGCGGATTCGGAAAAAGAATCGTACTCGAACGCACAAACGGTCGCACGCTTTAACGAAGCATTTACGCATGTTGAGCAGCAGCGCGTTACGACGACGATGGCACTAACGCCTGAGCTTGTGCCGCATTTGTTAAACATGACACCAATGGGCTGGCATCGCGATGAAACGAAGGATATTACGCTTTCGCACATTACGATTGATGTTGATGTGTTGATTGGAACATATAAGTAACGAAAACAAAGCTGTCCGATATAAACGTCGGGCAGCTTTTTTTGTGCTTGCACTTCGATACAATTAGACGACATGAAAATATGTTACAATTTAGTTCCGCATTATACAGATGAGTTCATTTATGGAGGTTGCTTGAAACAAGAGGCGGACTCCAACAGGAAAAGCGAAAATTCTTTTTGCGACGAGTAACCGCAGGAGCATGAGACTACAAGCTCACGCCAAGCCCGCCTCGACGTGGAAAACAGCATTATAATAAAAGCCTACAATTTCGTTAACAAGGAGGAATGAACATGGCAACAATTTTAGTATTAGGTGGTACCCGTTTTTTCGGTAAAAAATTAGTGGAACGTTTACTTGAGAGCGGACATGATGTGACAATCGCAACGCGCGGACAAGCAGGCAATCCGTTTGACGAGCGCGTTACACATTTACAATTCGACCGTACAGACGCGGCGGCATTTGAAGCGGCAGTGCAAGGCAAGTCGTGGGACATCGTGTACGACAACATTTGCTACAGCCCAAACGATGCGCGTGAGGCGGTGCGCATTTTAGAAGGCAAGGCAGGCAAGCTCGTGTTTACGTCATCGCTTGCGACGTATGACCCGCGCGCTAGTATTCGCACCGAAGAAGACTTCAACCCACATATACATGAAATACGCGAAGGCAACACGGCGGACTTTTCTTACGGTGAAGGGAAGCGCCAAGTCGAAGCAGTATATTATCAGCAGGCAAGCTTTCCGGTCGTGGCAGTACGTTTCCCAATCGTTGTCGGTGAGGATGATTATACGGAGCGGCTATTGTTTCACGTGCAACATGTGCTTGAACGAAAACCAATCGCATTCGCAAGCTTAGATGCGCGCATGTCGTACATTACGTCAGACGAAGCGGCGGCGTTTTTACAATGGGCAGGTGAGGAAGCAAAAGCGGAGCCGTTTAACGCAACAGCAAGTGGCGACTATACGATTGCACAGTTCATTGCGCTCGTCGAACAAGCAACAGGCGAGCGTGCGAAAATTGCGCTTGGTGGTGACGATGCAACGCGCTCTCCGTATGCAGTTGGGGCAGATTGGTACATGACGAACGACAAGGCGACGCGCGCAGGCTTTACGTTTAGCCATTTACACGATTGGTTGCTGCCGTTAATCGAGCGTCTTGTCGCGTCACAACGTTAATCACTCGTTGCGACAACGATACGCATCGAGTAAAATGAAAGTAGCAACGAAAATACGTTCACAACAGAAATTTTGGACGAAAAGGTAGGCAATGATCGTGTATAAATTAACAGCGAATTTAGTAAAAGGATTGCTTGTAACAGCGGGTTCATCTGCGCACGTGTACGGCAAAGAAAATGTTCCGACTGAAGGTGGCTTCATTATCGCCTGCACGCACACAGGCTACGTCGATATTTTAAGCTTAGGCGTGTCGATGCTACCGCGCGAAATTCATTTCATGGCGAAAAAACAGCTGTTTGACATAAAAGGCTTAGGCTGGTTCATTAACAAATTAAATGCGTTCCCAGTAGATCGTGAAAACCCAGGGCCGAGCGTAATTAAAATTCCACGTCAGCTCATTAAAGAAGGGAAAATTGTCGGCATTTTCCCAAGCGGTACGCGCAACGCCGAAAGCTCAGAGCTCAAGCAAGGGGCCATTACGATTGCACAGCTATCAAAAGCACAAATCGTCCCAGCTGCATACGTCGGTCCAAGCAACGCAAAGGACGTCTTTTCATTTAAGCGTGAGCGCGGCTATTTAGTGTTTGGCGAGCCATTTACACCGGCAACAGGCAAAGAAGGACGCGATGAAGCGACGAAGTATTTAGAGAAGGAGCTGCTTCGCTTAACAGACGAAGCGGAGAAAAAACGCGCGGAAAGCAAGCGTTAGTCGCAAATGATATAAGTTGCAGAGAGCTTGTTGCAGCTCGCTTTCCTAGGGCCCGGCTCAAGCCTCCTCACCGTAAACGGTTGCGGGGTCTTGAGTCACGGGCTTTTCCCCAAGGAGTCTCGCTGCAAGCTCCCTGCCATCTATCCATTTTATAAAATAGCAAGTATCAATAAACCCACTCGACTGAATCGAAGTGGGTTTTTCACTAGGAGGAAACAACATGATTCGAGTATTATTCGTCTGCTTAGGCAACATTTGCCGTTCACCAATGGCAGAAGCAGTTTTTCGTGAAGAGGTAAAAAAACGCGGCTTAGCGCACATCATTGAAGTCGATTCATGCGGTACAGCAAGCTACCATGTCGGTGAGCCACCGCATAAAGGCACACAGGCAAAGCTGCGCGAGTATGGCATTTCTACAGATGGCATGAAGGCGCGTCAGCTGTGGGCATCGGACTTTGACAGCTTCGACTATTTAGTAGCGATGGATTCAAGCAACGTGCAAAATATCGAAAAAGCGCTGCGTAAAACAGGTGATAAAATTTTTCGTTTCCTTGATGTAACACAGCATCAAAAGGACGTGCCAGACCCGTATTACACAGGCGACTTCCAAGAAACGTATGATTTAGTCATCGATGGCTGTAACGCATTGCTCGCAAAAATTGAAGCGGAGCATCCACATTTGTTTTCATAACCATTTTTTACGGGTATAACATGGCACAGAGTACGTAAAAAGGGGCGGGTTTCATGGAGACGAATGGGAGAAGAAAAAGCAGTAACGTAGACGATCGCCGAGGTATGAGTCCAAAAAAGATGGGCGGAATTGGTGGCGGAATCGGGATCATCATTATCATTATTTTTACGTTGTTAAGTGGTGGTGATTTAGGTGACGTCGTAACAAATGTCGTGAACAATAGCGGTGGTACAGAAACGACTGAGCAAGTAGCGTACACACCGACAGCGGAAGAAGAGGAGCTTGCTGATTTCGTATCGGTCGTGCTGGCGGATACGGAAGATATTTGGAACAAGTTATTTCAAGAGCAAGGTATGCAATACGTAGAACCGACGCTCGTGTTATTTACGGATAGCGTCAGCTCGGCATGTGGTTTACAAAGTGCGGCGGTCGGACCATTTTACTGCCCAGGCGATTATTCATTGTATATCGACTTAAGCTTTTATAAAGAACTGCGCGATCAGTTTAATGCACCAGGTGACTTTGCGATGGCATACGTTGTGGCACATGAAGTAGGGCATCACGTACAAACGTTGCTCGGTACGTCACAGGAAGTTCATGCGCAGTCAGGCAACGTATCGGAAGCGGCATATAACGAGCAAGTGAAACGTTTAGAGCTACAAGCCGATTACTTAGCCGGCGTATGGGCACATCACGTTCAAGGTATGGGCTATTTAGAAGAAGGCGATATGGAGGAAGCACTCGTTGCGGCAAACGCAATCGGTGACGACACGCTGCAAATGGAGGCGCGTGGTTACGTCGTGCCAGAAAGCTTTACGCACGGCACAAGTGAGCAACGTATGCGCTGGCTGAAAAAAGGCTATGAAAACGGCACGCTTGATGGCAGCGACACATTTAGCATCCCAGCATCGCAGTTGTAAAAATGTTAGCGTTATTTTTTGTATGTCAGTAGACGAAATAATAGGTTGCTTGAAACAAAAGGCGGACTCTAGCGGGAAAAGCGTGAGCCTTGAGACCCCACAGTGTAGCAAGGCGGCTTGAGGAAGGCAGTAAGCACCGCGTCCATGCGGCACTGCCTTCAGAACTAACATCGTGTTAGCCCCCGCGCCCGCGGAAAGCAACAGGTGAAGTGTCACGATGATACAAGCAAACAAATGGTAACGGAAATGTCGATTTTCGTTACTATTTGTTTTGCCTCAACACTTTTTCTTTCCGCGCATTGTGTTGTATAATAGTACAGTCAAAAAAAGCTTTATTGTGCGCTTTAGGGCGAAAAATCATTCAAAACATGAAAGCGAGTGGAGCGACATGGGTCGTAAGTGGAATAACATTAAAGATAAAAAAGCGGGGAAAGATGCAGCAAACAGCCGTATTTATGCAAAATTCGGTCGTGAAATTTACGTAGCAGCAAAATCTGGCGAGCCAAACCCAGAATCAAACCGCGCATTAAAAACCGTATTAGAGCGTGCAAAAACATATTCAGTACCGAAACACATTATCGAAAAAGCGATCGACAAAGCTAAAGGAGGCGGCGACGAGCAATTCGATGAGCTACGTTATGAAGGATTCGGCGTTGCGGGAACAATGGTCATCGTGGACGCATTAACGAACAACGTAAACCGTACAGCGTCAGAAGTGCGCGCAGCATTCGGCAAAAACGGCGGTAACATGGGTGTATCTGGTTCAGCAGCGCACATGTTCCAACATACAGCAGTATTCGGTATTGAAGGTAAGTCTGAGGACGAAATTTTAGAAATTTTAATGGAAGCAGACCTTGATATGCGCGACATTATGGAAGAAGACGAAACGATCATCGTTTACGTTGAGCCAGAGCAATTCCACGTAACGCAAGAAGCTTTCAAAGCAGCAGGTATTGAGGACTTCACAGTAGCGGAGTTAACGATGCTACCGATGACGGAAGTAGCATTAGAAGGCGACGATTTAGCGAAATTCGAAAAAATGATCGATGCATTAGAAGATTTAGAGGACGTGCAACGCGTATACCACAACGCTGATTTAGGCGAATAGCAAAAGGAACACCGTAGTCATCATACTGCGGTGTTTTTTATGCTAATTGCGCATATTGTAAACGTTACATGTAGATTGTTTGAAGTTACTGTTTGATTCGAGCAGGAAAGATGAATTTACGCTATGATTATCATACATAAATTTACTTTTCAATGTGTAAAAAGACTTGTCGTATATGAGCTGAAAATAGTGGGAAATAGTATGTATTATGAATCATTCAACGCAAAAGTGTGATAATTTTGTATGATGCAAAAATATGACATTGTAACATCCACGTATTATCACCATACTAAATCTAACAGAATTGATTAAAATGAGGAGGATTTTTGTGAAGAAAGAACAAAAGCTAAGTCGACGTCTCGTTTACTTAGTACTTAGCTTATGCGTAAGCTTAATGTTGACGGTGACAGTAGCGGCGATTGTAGGAGCGCCGTATATCGTTGAACAAGCAATCGCAAAGCAGGCACTTCAAACAGCTAAGCATGTAGCGAGTCAACTAGACGAGCAAGCATATGCTGAAATCGCAAGCAATCCAGTAGAAAATGACTTGTATTGGAAGTTGCGTGAACAATTAAATGATATTCGTGAAAAGTCAGGTGTATTATATGCGCTGACGTACCAAACAACACCTGGGGATGCTGTTCAGTTTTTAGTAGACGGTATGCCGGTTGATGACATAGATGGCGCAGCAACGATTAACAGTACGTCGAGCGTGACGACGCAGGAGCATTTACAAGAGGCGCTACAGAACGATGGCACAACGACGGAAATTTTATCGGATGATACATTCGGTGACTTTTTAACGGCAATTGTGCCGCTGAAGTATGAAGGTGAGGTCATCGCATATGTTGGGGTAGATATTGAAGCGAACCAAATTGCGGTCGTAAAAGAAGATATTTTAAAAACATTCATCCCTGTGTTTATCGCGGTAATGTTATGTATTACAGTGCTAGGCTTACTGATTGTGCGCATCTACATTAATCGTGCATTAGCGCCACTTACAACGCTACAGCAGGCGTCTGAGCAGCTTGCAAACGGACAAGTTGCGAATGCAGAGCAGCTCGTGAGCGGTGTTGATACAACGATGAATAATGAAGTGTCTCGTTTAGCGATGTCGTTTAAGGCGACTCTTGAAACGTTGCGTCATTTATTTACACATATTCAAAAAGAAACAGAGCATGTTGAGCGGGTAATGGAACATTTAACGACACAAGCAGAGGCAGTAAAAGGAGCGCAGCAGCAAATTACAAATACGACGACGTTTATCGAGCAACGTGCGCAAACGCAAGTAGAATCCTCTTCTCAAACGACAGAAGCGATGACAGAGATGGCGGTAGGTATTCAGCGTTTAGCAGATTCAACTAACGCAATTACAGAAGCAGCGCAAGAAGTAACCGGTTTCGTGCGTGCGAGTACCGGCGACACGAAAGATGTTTTTGAGAAGATGAAGGCGTTAAAGGCACTTGTAAACGAAACGACATATAGCGTGCATGAAATGACTGAGCGTTTTACGCAAATCGAAAGCTGCGTGTCCGTCATTACGAGCATTGCGGATCAAACGAATTTGTTAGCATTGAACGCATCCATTGAAGCAGCACGTGCAGGTGAACATGGTGCAGGCTTTGCAGTTGTTGCAGAGGAAGTGCGAAAGCTTGCTGTTTTGTCGAAAACATCGGCAGACGATATTGTCGAGCAACTGCGTATATTTGAGCGATTATCAGAAGATGTAACTGGCCGCATGGAGCAAAGTAATGAGCGCGTCATTAAAAGTACAGAAGCAGTAGCGGTTGTTGAGCGTCATATGGACAATATTTTACAAAATATGAATGAAGTATATGATTACATTCAAGGAGATGCGGCAATTTTACAGGAAATGTCGGCGGGTTCAGAGGAAGTGCTAGCGTCGATGGAGGAAGTAAATCAATCAGCAGACGATATGCTACAGCAAACGAAGCAATCGTACGACGTAGCAAAGGATCAGCAAAAGCTAGTCGGTACGTTAAGCGATGTAGCGGCGACGTTACAGCAATCGTCACGAGACTTAACAAATTTTATGAAGAAGTTTAAAATGTGATCGGGCATGTTAATTAACGCGTGTGACATGTGATTTATCAAGCGTGTTGATACGCCAATCAATTGGCAGAAGCGTATTGCGGCTCGCTTTGTCTCTGCGATTACTCGAGACAAAAAAACATGTGCTGCTGCGATTACTCGTCGCAAAAGTCCTGGGGCTCGGTTGCGAACACGATGTTTGTTCTGAAGGTGGTGCCACACGGACGTGGCGTTTATCACCTTCCTCAAGCTTCCTCGTCGTTCGTGCCTCACGACTCCGAGGTCTCGAGGCTCGCGCTTTTCCCGCTGGAGTCCGCCTCTTGTTTTTTATGCGTCAATCCCAATTATATTGTAACGAACGAGTTCCAGGCGGTTATAAAATCGTTTTTAGACAGAACCTAGTTTAAAATAAAATAAAAGCATAAAAGTGTTAGCTAGGGAATATCACTTTCCTTCTATCACTTTTTTGTGTCGGTTCTTGAATAAATGCTATGATATAGAGACTGTGAATGAATTTTAGCGTTTTGTTAATCGGCTTTTCACATCGAGGTAGACTTTCTACGGGTGTGGTGCGAGCTTTTCATGTCACGCTCATGCATCTGCGGTTACTCGTTACAAAAATAATTTTCGTTATTCCCGCTGAAGTACACCTCTTGTTTCGAGCCTAGTTCGCATTGTAAATTTCAATCACCTTTTATATAGATGAAAGGACATATTATTTTTGTGAAATAAGTGTCATTTTTATGAAGTATAATGAAAAAAGTTACCATATAAATAGAAAAGGTGTCGATATACTTTACAAAAATAGTATAAAATTAGTTAAAAAGAATTAATATGTTTTTGAGTTTATATTAGAAAAAGCTCTTTTAATGTACATCTCTCTTCTTTGAAAAGGTGCGGCTCAACATAACATACAGGAGGCATTTCGAATGAAAAAGATCGGTATAAAGTTGACATTGGCAATTATGTCACTAATAATCGTTGTCTGCGGTGCACTGGCAACATCAAGCTATTTATTGAGTGCCAAAGCATTGACGTTACAGGTAGAAGAAAATTTACAGTCTAAAGCTACGGATGTGTCGTTGTATATTGAAGAAGTGTTTAATCGAATGTTCGTTGAAATACAATCAATTTCGAAACAGCCAGTTATCGAAAATTTATCGTATGCTAATTTGCAACCGACATTTGACGAATTGGATGAACAATTATCAGCGTATCCAGATTATTTAGCATTTGCAATTGTAGATGAAAAAGGAATTGCGCATTATACAGATGGTTCGACAAGCGATTTAGCAGATCGAGATTATATACAGGCAGCTTTTGAGGGGAAAACAGTATTATCGGATATTGTAATTAGTCGTGTGACAGGTGAGCCAGTATTAATGCTTGCGACACCGATCGAAACAGCGTCAAAAGAAACAGCATTATTGCTTGCACGTGTAGATGGCTATATTTTATCAGACGTAGTAGATACGATTGAAATTGGCGAAACAGGCTATGCGTTCATTATTAATAATGAAGGAGTTATGCAAGGGCATATAAATCGTGAATATGTTAAAGAACAAATGAATTATATTGAAGAGGACAATACAGTTAGTGAAGCAATTCAAAATATGATTGATCACACATCTGGCTATTCGAAATATGAGGATGTAGAAGGCGATATACGTTTAGCAGGTTTTTATACGTTAAACAACAATTGGACGATGGCAGTAACAGCAACGGAATCGGAAATGTTGAAAAGCTTAAATACGGTGAAAATTAATTTAATGGTGTTTAGTTTATTATTTTTAATTATCGGTGGCGTCATTGCGTATTTAATTGGACGTTCATTAAGCAAGCCGATCACGGAGCTTGTACATGTGAGTGAAGCGGTAGGAAACGGTGACTTTACACAGCAAGTACCGACGCGTTATATTAATCGACAAGATGAGCTAGGCGTATTAGCGAACAGCTTAACGACGATGATTCATAATATGCGTAATATGATTTCGACTGTAAATGACCAAGCTGTAAATGTATCTCAAACGGCGGTTAATTTATTTGCGACAGTACAAGAAGTAACGGATGGTGCAACGCGTATTTCTTCGTCAATGGATGAAACGACGGAAACGACAAAGGTGCAGGCGATGATGGTCGACGAAAGTGCACATGCAATTGAGCAAATGGCAACAGGTATTCAGCAAGTGGCGGAAACATCAACATTTGTAACAGCACATACAGCACAAATTGAGCAGCAAATTATTGACGGTCAGCAAGCTGTTCATTCATCGATTACACAAATGGCAAACATTCAAGAAGGAACAGCAAGCGAGCTAACGATGATTGCACATTTAGAGCGTGAATCAGCTGAAATCGGTGAAATTTCACGTATGATTACGGAAATTTCAGACCAAACGAATTTACTGGCACTAAATGCATCGATTGAGGCAGCGCGTGCTGGTGAGGCAGGAAAAGGTTTCTCTGTCGTAGCGGATGAAGTGCGTAAATTATCAGAGCAAACAGCAAGCTCTGCAACGAGAATCGATGGGCTCATTAAAAACATGCAGCGCTATACGCAAGATGTAGCAGAAGCGGCGAAGCAAAGTGAAAATAATGTTGAAGTCGGCATCGAAAAGATTCAGCTCATTGACCATAACTTTAAAGAAATTATCGTAGCGGTCGCTGAAATTACGCAGGAGCTAGAGCTATTAAGTGGCTCAGCACAGCAAATGAGCGCTAACACTGAAGAAGTAACAGCGGCAATGGAGGAAGTATCAAGCAGCGCTATTTCGACGAATAACAATGTTGTTAACGTACAAGAAATTTCGTGTGAGCAGCACGGTGCAGCAAAGAAAATGAGTGAAGAAACGAAACATTTAGCAGCAATGGCAGAAAAGCTACAGCAAGCAGTGAAGCAATTTAAGCTATAACGATATAAACCAAACCTATGCGAAACGATCTTTGTTCGCATAGGTTTTTTGTGCATGTGGCGTTACAAACAGCAAGCTTTTGTTTGCAATATATTTAGCTTTACGAAATAATAAGTGTATAAAAATAAGGATCTTAAGCAAAATATATTGTTAACGGTTGTTTCATTACAGCTTTTCACAGAGACGCGACGAATGTAGCTCTTGTTTCGCTAGTGCTTCTTATGTTATTGGAGGCAATAACATTTAGAAGTTGCAGCCGTAATGAAAGAACATATGTGTACATTTTGCAAGCACCGATTTTGGAATAGAACCGAAAACAAAGGGAGGCTTTTCGATGCAACAAACATTTGAAAACTATGAATATGTACGCCCATATATTGACGTGATGGCGACAAAGGCACGCGAACAATTAGCGCAATTTGAAGCGGCTACGACAGTCGAGCAGCAAATCGCGATTATCGAGCAACTAAACGATATGATGGCGGAGTTTAGCACGCAATCAAACATCGTCTACATTCGTGCTTCAATCGATACGAATGATACGTTTTATCAAGCGGAGCGCGACTTTATTGACGAGGTTGGCCCACGCGTTGAAGACATTACGACGGAGTATTACAAGGCGTTAGTCGCATCACCGTTTCGCGCACAGTTAGAGGAACACTTTGGCAAACAGCTATTTGACTTAGCGGATTATCAAATTAAAGCGTTCTCGCCAGAAATTATCGAGCTACTTATGAAGGAAAATAAATTATCATCTGATTACAGCAAGCTTGTCGCATCAGCACAAATTGATTATAAAGGCGAAACGTACACGCTTGCACAAATGGGCGCGTTCGCAGAATCAACAGATCGTGCTGTACGCGAGGAAGTTATGCAGCTACGCACGGCATTTTTTGAGCAGCATGAGGCAGAGTTTGATCGCCTATATGATGAACTCGTAAAAGTGCGTCATGAAATTGCGACGACGCTTGGCTACAAAAATTTCGTAGAGCTTGGCTACATTCGCATGAACCGAGTTGATTACGATGCAAATATGGTGAAGAAATTCCGCGATCAAGTGCGTCATTTCATCGTGCCCATTTCGCAAAAGTTATACGCACGACAAGCAAAGCGCATCGGTGTGGAGACGTTAAAGTTTTATGATGAGGCGCTTTCATTTACGACAGGTAATGCGACACCACAAGGCGATGCAGCATGGATTGTTGAAAATGGTCGCAAAATGTATAAAGAAATGTCACCAGAAACGCATGAGTTTTTTGAATTTATGATTGAGCGCAATTTAATGGACTTAGAGGCGAAAAAAGGGAAGGAAGGCGGCGGATATTGCACGTTTATTGACAAGTACAAATCTCCTTACATTTTTTCAAACTTTAACGGTACATCAGGTGACATTGACGTATTAACGCACGAGGCAGGGCATGCATTTCAAGTGTACCGCAGTCGAGATTTAGGTATTCCAGAATATTTATGGCCGACGTATGAGTCATGTGAAATCCACTCAATGAGCATGGAGTTTTTAGCGTGGCCGTGGATGGAGCTATTTTTCGGCGAGCAAGTCGAGAAATATAAGTTTTCACATTTAGCGGGCGCATTGCAGTTTTTACCATATGGCGTAGCAGTCGATGAATTCCAACACGTCGTATACGAAAATCCAAACATGACGCCACAGGAACGTAAACAAGCGTGGCGCGACATTGAAAAAACGTATTTACCACAGCGCGACTTTGATGGGCTTACGTACTTAGAAAACGGCGGATTTTGGCATCGACAAGGGCACATTTTCAACAGCCCGTTTTATTACATTGATTACACGCTCGCGCAAATTTGTGCATTCCAATTTTGGAAACGTTCGCGTGAAGATTTCGACGGCGCGTGGAAAGATTACTTACATTTATGTGATTTAGGCGGTTCGAAATCATTTACGCAACTTGTGAAAGAAGCAGGCTTAATTTCACCATTTGAAGAAGGCTGCGTCGAATCGGTTATTGGTACGATTGAAGGCTACTTAAATAGCGTCGATGATCGAGCGCTGTAACGATATTTAATGAACAACATAGTCAGGACTGTTGATTGACCTTTTTTATACGATGAAATCCATTGTTTTTAGCAATAAAATGGGTTCATCACCGTAAGCTGGGGTTGACGTATAAAAGTTGCTAAGCGCGAGCCTCAAGACCCCGCAGTCGTGAGGCACGAACGACGAGGAGGCTTGAGCCGCGCCCGCGGAAAGCCTGCCTCGACGTGAAAAGCAACCCCAAGTTATGGTGAAGAGCTATAAAATGGAAATAATGCTGCATATTAGTGGCAGTGCGCGTGCGCCGAGCCCCAAGAAAGCGATGTCGCAATACGCGCCCTGCCAATTAAATTACTAATCAACACCCTTGCAACATAGTAGAACGGCACGAGCGATAATACGTGTCGAACTTAAACTGAACAGCTGTGCTAAATGTCGAAATGGACAATTAGCACAGTTTTTTTGCGAAATAAAAGGTTACGAAATGAAACTTAAAGGGTAGTTTTTTAGTACAGTATAAGAAGGTATGTCATTTACCGACAAAAGAGAGAAAGGGTGTGTACACATGACAAATAAAGCTTGGTTTCAATGGGGGGTCGGCATTTTACTAGCACTGCTTATTATTAAGTTCTTTTTAGAAGTTCATTGGCTACTGAATCCATTGTTAGCCATTTTAAAAGCAGTCGCTGTGCCGTTATTAATCGGTGGTGTACTGTTTTACATTACATTGCCAGTACAAACATTTTTAGAAACGCGTGGCATTCCGCGTTGGGGCAGTATCGTCATCATTTTAATTTTACTAACAGGGTTATTCACTTCGTTCGTCTGGGTTGTAGGGGAGCCAGTTACAGAGCAGGTGAACAATTTAGTGCAGGCGACACCGTCGATTGCGTACGAAATTCAACGTGCAGTCGATTATGTCATTGCGAATAAAGCGGATTTCCCACCGCAGCTAGAGGACGCCATTGATTCGATTTCAAACTCGATTCAAGACTACGCGATTGCGTTAAGTACGTGGCTAGTGAGTACGGTAACATCTGTCGTGACGGCAACACTTGCGATCATTATCGTACCGTTCTTCTTCGTCTTCATGTTAAAAGATCATGAGAAGCTTGCACCGTTTATTTATCAATTTTTCGCCGGTGAGCGTCGAGATTGGGTAAAACGTACGTTAGAGGATATTAACGAAACGATTCGAAGCTACGTGCAAGGACAAATTTTAGTAAGTTTCATTTTAGCGATTATTATTTTAGCGGGCTATTCATTAATCGGCTTAGAATATACGCTCATTCTTGTTATTTTAAGCTTCTTCATGAATATGATTCCGTTTATCGGACCGTGGCTATCGTTTATTCCAGCAGTCATCGTTGGCCTTATTCAAGATCCGTCGCTCGTTATTTGGGTAGCGGTCATTAACTTATTGGCACAGCAGCTAGAAAGTAATGTCATCACACCGAACGTTATGGGGAAATCACTCGAGCTACACCCTTTAACCGTCATTACTGTTATTTTAGCAGCGGGCAATTTAGGTGGATTTTTGGCAATCATTTTAGCAGTGCCAGCATACGCGGTTATTAAAGTAGTTGTGAGCAACTTATATGAAGAACGTAAACTCATTCAAAAAACGGCATCGAAAAAAGTGTAACAAATTGAGCGCGCTACAGTTTTGTAGCGTGCTTTTTCATCAGATTTGCGGCAAAAGCCCTCCTTTCCTCAAAATGCTTCCATGTTGAGGAAAGGAGAAATTGCTGCGATCTCAATTCTAATGATGGCTTTGTTTTCTCCTCGAAATATCCTATAATAATGGTTCTATTCCAAAAACGGTGTTCGCACGATGTAGGCGATGACTTTTGTTGGAACAGCGAAAATTTGTTGCCTCGAGTAACGGCAGAGGCACCTGAGCTGAAACTCGCGACTTTAGTTGTAGGAAGTTCATGAATACACACTCGAAATATTTAAAAAAAGGACGACGATCATATGGAATTTATACAAATGAAAGAGGCTGTACTCGAACGCTTGCATGCCAAAACGTTAGTAAGTGCTACAATTAGCCAGCCACGCTTAAAATCAAACGACATTAAACGTGTGAAGCTCAAGCCAATCGAATTAAAGGGCATGTACCACATTCAATTAGAATACCAGTACGAGCGCATTTTAAAGCACGAAAATGTATTGCTTGAAAACGTTGCTGAAAAGCTCGACGTACTGTTCGACGACTTCCGCCAATTCCAAGGCGATTTTATCGATGAACAAATTCACATTCAGCTATCGAAAAAAAACAAAGTGCTCTTTAAAACGACGAAACAGCAACAAGCGAAGCAAGTGAACTTATCGCACAATCGTAAAAAAAATTACTTGCTAGACGATGCAACGCCTTACCCTTTTTTAATTCGCCTCGGCGTGCAAACGGAAGATGGCAAAGTGAAAAAGCAAAAGTACGATAAGTTTAAGCAAATTAACCGCTTCGTTGAATTCATTGACGATGCGCTAGAGCATTTGCCGAAAGACCGCACGATTCGTATTTTAGACTTCGGTTCAGGCAAATCGTATTTAACGTTTGCACTTTACCATTATTTAAAGATTGAGAAAGGGCTCGATTTACGTGTAACGGGGCTTGATTTAAAGAAGGAAGTTATCGAGGAATGCAATGAAATCGCCAAAGACTTAGGCTACGATCAGCTTGAATTTTTAGTTGGGGATATTAACGATTATAACGACGAAGCGTCTGTTGATATGGTCGTGACGTTGCATGCTTGTGACGTCGCAACAGATATGGCGCTTGCTCGTGCCGTGAAATGGGGAGCGCGCGTTATTTTAAGCGTACCGTGCTGCCAACATGAGCTAAACCGTCAGCTTCAAGCACCTGCACTTGATGTAATGCTGCAGCACGGACTGATTCGTGAGCGTTTTGCCGCACTTGCAACCGATTCAATTCGCGCACAAATTTTATCGCTCGTCGGCTATGAGGCACAGCTGCTGGAGTTTATTGACATCGAAAATACACCGAAAAACATTTTAATTCGAGCGTATTTCACAGGCAAAGAAGCATCGAATGATGTGCGTACGCAATATGAGCAATTTGTGCAATTTTTAGGTGCGAAGCCGTTTTTACATAACGAGCTGCGCGAACAATTAGATTAATAACGAAAATAAACGAAGCGACGTGCACGAAAACGTCGCTTTATTTTACGTCCAGCCTTCAACATATCCTGTCATTCTTCTTTACATTACATTAACAATTTGTTTGACGAATGTGACATGTATGTTATTGACAAAACTTTCTTACATTCTAAAAATGCGCTCGTTCATGCATGGAATCGTTAAAAAACAACAATTTTCCATTCGAATAAGGACAAATTTCATAGATTGAGATCGCGCTGTGCTGCAAAACTAACTTTTTTTTGAACGTTGTAATGTTACAGCAATGTAAATTTTGATAGTTCCAAGTTAATTTTTATGTAGTTTTACACAAACGTTTGCTATGATAAGTAAGGTTTCACTAACAGAAATTCATGTTATAAACAATTTATTTTATATATTCTAGGAGGCACTAGACCACAATGTTTAGTTCAAAAAAACCAGATCCATTTTTCTCAGCACTTTTAAAAATTGCACAAAACGTACAAGAATCAATGCACTTCGCTAATGATTGCCGCATCGACAGCCCAGCATCATTAAAAGAAATTAGCATTAAAATGAAGTCGTATGAAACAGCTGGTGACAAACTAATTCATGAGTTAATCGTTGAATTAAACAAAGCGTTTTTAACACCAATCGAGCGTGAAGATATTTTAGCGTTAGCGATTCGTTTAGATGATATTTTAGATGGCATCGAAAACACAATTGCTCACTTTGAAATGTATTCATTCACAGAAGTAAATGAGCAAATGCGTCAATTTTTAAAATACATCACATTATCAGCAGACGAAGCAGTAAAAGCAATGGAATCATTAAACCGTAAAGATTTAGTTGGTATGCGTCAACACGCTATTTTAATTAAAGATTACGAGCGCGAGTGTGATGAAATTTTCCGTTCTTCGATTAAACAATTATTCTTAACTGAAAAAGATCCAATTCGTTTAATTATTTTCAAAGACATTTACGAGCAATTTGAAGAAATCGCAGACTTCTGTCAAAACGTAGCAAACACAATTGAATCTATCATTATGCGTAACGCGTAATAACGAAGGACGAGGAAAAAATTTATGGATATGCTATTGATTATTACCATTTTAGTCGTAATTTTCGCTTTAGGTTTCGACTTTATTAATGGTTTCCATGACACGGCCAACGCCATTGCAACATCGGTTTCGACGCGTGCGTTAAAACCACGCGTTGCAGTTATGATGGCGGCAGTTATGAACTTTGTCGGGGCAATCACATTCGTAGGTGTTGCAAAAGCAATTGCTAGCGATATCGTTGACCCATTTTCTTTAAACGGTTTTGAAGGTGACACAACGGGCTCTATCGTAATTTTAGCGGCGCTTTGTTCTGCCATCACTTGGAACTTATTAACGTGGTACTACGGAATTCCATCAAGTTCTTCACATACGTTAATCGGCTCAATCGCTGGGGCGGCAATCGCATCTGCTGGATTTGGTATTTTAAACTACGAAGGATTTTTAAAAATTCTTCAAGCGTTAATTTTCTCACCAATTATCGCTTTAGTAATCGGTTTCTCCATGATGAAACTATTCAAGTTCCTATTTAAAAATTTCAGTCTTTATTCAACAAACAAAGGCTTCCGCTTAGTACAAATTGCGACAGCAGCTATTCAATCGTTCACGCACGGTACGAACGACGCGCAAAAAGCAATGGGTATTATTACGATGGCATTAATCGCTGCAAACATGCAGTCTGGTGACGAAGTACAAGATTGGGTACGTGTTGCCTGTGCATTAGCGATGGGTCTTGGTACAGCTGTTGGTGGTTACAAAATCATTAAAACAGTTGGCGGTAAAATTATGAAAATTCGTCCAGTAAACGGTGTAGCAGCGGATCTTTCATCTGCTTCAATCATTTTCGGTGCGACATTAATTCACTTGCCAGTATCAACAACACACGTAATTTCTTCTGCAATTATGGGTGTTGGTGCAGCACAGCGCGTTAAAGGTGTAAACTGGGCGATTGCACGTAAAATCGTGTTAACTTGGTTCATCACAATGCCGATTTCAGCTGTTATGGCCGGTGTATTCTTCTTACTTTTAAATCTGATTTTCTAATACAAAATGCCACAAGGAATTATACATTTCCTTGTGGCATTTTTATTTACCAATGTGTCATAGCTTATCAGGTCTGTTGATTAGCCACTTTCATACAGCTGAATTCGTTGTTTTCAGCAGCAAAACTGAAATGAATGCAGCATGATAGTGGCATGGAGCAAGCGGCGAGACTCCTTGGGGAAAAGCTCGTGCCTCATGACCAACATCGTGTTCGCCGCCGAGCCCCAAGACTTTTGCGACGAGTAACCGCAGATGCACACGCGAGCCGCCATACGCGAAATGCCAGTTTAATGGCTAATCAACACGCTTGATAGCTTATTTGTTTATTTTTTTAAACGGAAGCCTTCTTCAAGTAAGTATGCTTTTGCTGTTTCGTATGTGCCAAAAAGCTCCTCAACGTTATCACCATGGTACACACCGTAGTCTGGATTATCATGGCGCAGCGTTAGCTCATCGCCGTGACGGTTTGTCCACGTTTCTTCAAGCTGTGGTTCTGGCTCCTCTTCCTCTGTTAAATACGTGATCGCCGCTTCTAGCACATCGCGTAGCTCACCTTCTGAAAAGTCACGAATATTTACTAAATGACGCGTGTCTGCTAGCTCTTTATATTGTGGTAAGTCACCAACGAATACGTAACCGTTGCCGTTTGGATGTAATTTTTCAACGACTAATGTTTTTTCATAAAGACTTGTTTTTAAGTGATAATTAACGCGCTTTAACGAAATGTCTTTTCGCTCTAGCTCGTCAAATGATTCAATAATTTGTTGTTTTTGTTCAAATGTTAGCATGTATATGCTCCTTTTCTTTTGCTTTTTTCTACGTTCTGTCTAAAAATTATTTTATCAACCGACCTACTCTTGAATCAACTAACTATACGAAGAAGCTCATAAAACTACTCATTCGTTTACAGCGTTCATTTGTGCGGAATTATAAAGTTTTTAGACACGTCCTAGTGTAAGGCTACTTAGGTCAGCCCCTACTTTAACATTTTCTGAAACGATTCCGGCTCTTCACCATAACTTGGGGTTGCTTTTCACGTCGAGGCAGGCTTTCCGCGGGCGCGGAGGCGAACACGATGTTTGTCATGAAGGTGATGACTCGTGTAGTGGCGTTTATCACCTTCCTCAAGCCTCCTCGTCGTTCGTGCCTCACGACTGCGGGGTCTTGAGGCTCGCGCTTTTCCCGCTGGAGTCCGCCTCTCGTTTCAAGCAACTTTTATACGTCAACCCCAGCTTACGGTGATGAACCACGATTCCCCTACTTCAAAAAACTTGAACTGAACTTTTGTTTTTAAGTGGGGAGGAATTTCAGTCGGCATAAGCCGAAGTTCTTGTAAAAGTCCAATTATTATTATGATGCAATTTTTCTAAAGAAGAAAGATTAAGTTTTTTGTGACTTTTTCCAATTTGAAATCTATGCGTAATCGATTGTTCGATTAACAATTCCTTCAAACGTTCTTCTATCTCTTTATATAAAATCAAGCGTGTTGATGAGCCATTCCATCGGCAGTTCGCGTATGGCGGCTCGCTTTGCCTCTGCGGTTACTCGAGGTAGATCAATTCCTCGGGCTCGGCGGCGAACACGATGTTTGTCATGAAGGTGAGTATCATTTATGACCTTCCTCAAGCCTCCTCGTCGGACTGCGGTGTCTCAAAGCTCGCGCTAGTCCGCCTCTCGTTTCAAGCAACCTTTATGTGTCAAACTTAGCTTACGGCGATGAACGTAAATTATGTCTTTCCAAATTTTTTTGCTTTACCTCTTGGAATTTTTTTTTAATTCATCTCGAAGTCGCGGCCTACATTTCAGAACCTTTAGCAAGCATCGATTTTGGAATGGAACGTTAAGTGTAACATAAAACCGTGTAGCGATTGTGCAATCATGTAGGAACGTATGTGCATGTGTTATAATTTAATAATTAATCACGTACGTGGAGGTATTTATGCAAACATTAAAAGACATTGAAAAACGCATTGAACGCGCAGTGCTCGTAGGCGTCAATTTACGCAACGCAGAGCATTTTGACTATTCGATGGAGGAGCTAGCGGATTTAGCGGGTGCAATCGAGGTAGAAATTGCAGGCGTCATTACACAAAACTTAGAGCGTGTTACAGCGTCACATTATGTCGGCACAGGTAAAATTGATGAAGTAAAGGCGCTATATGACGAAACAGGCGCAAACTTAGTTATTTTCAATGACGAATTATCACCTTCGCAAATTCGTAACTTAGAGCGCGATTTAGATTGTAAAGTAATCGACCGTACGATGCTTATATTAGATATTTTCGGTCGTCGTGCAAAAACGAAAGAAGCGCAAATGCAAGTCGAGCTAGCGCAATTACAATACATGCTACCGCGCTTAGTCGGGCTCCACGCATCGCTTTCTCGTCAAGGTGGTAGCGCAGGAGGAAGCTTTAGTAACCGCGGTGCAGGGGAAACGAAGCTGGAACTAGACCGCCGTAAAATTGAGGATCAAATTGCGAAGCTGCGTCGCGACTTAGAGGACGTGAAAGAGCAGCGAGAAACACAGCGTAAGCAGCGTAAAAAAAATGAAATTCCAGTCGTGTCGATCGTTGGCTATACGAATGCAGGGAAATCGACAATTATGAACGAAATGTTGCGCAAAATCGGACAAGCAGATGATAAGCAAGTGTTTGAAAAAGATATGCTATTTGCCACGTTAGAGACGAGTGTACGTCAAATCGAATTGGAAGATAATAAGCGCTTTTTATTAACAGATACGGTTGGCTTCGTCAGCAAATTACCTCACCATTTAGTGAAAGCTTTCCGCTCGACATTAGAAGAGGCACGTGATGCGGATTTACTGCTGCACGTAGTTGATGTATCGAATGAGGAATATCGTTTCATGATGCAAGTAACGGAAGAAACGTTAAAGGCAATAGGTGTTGAAGGTGTACCGACGATTTACGTATACAATAAATCGGATAAAGCGAATTTAGAGTACCCGGTTATAAGCGGCGATAACATTTGGATGTCGGCAAAGGAAACGGCAGGGCTAGATGAGCTAATTGACATGATTCGCAAAGAAATTTTCTCTAATTACGTAACGTGCGACATGCTCATTCCGTATGACCGTGGCGACATCGTTTCATATTTGAATATGCATGCATCGATTCACTCGACGTCGTATGAAGAAAATGGCACGCTGCTGAACGTTGAAGTAACAGATGCTGATTACAATAAATATAAACAATATGTCATCGGTGAATAATGAACAAAGACGATGTTAAATAATTGATACAATGCTTGTGCGTAGCGCGTCTACGTACGAGCATTTTTTCAATAGTAAAGAGCAAAATCGAAAAAATATAATATAGTAGAAACTATACATAACAGAAAAGGAGCGCTTCAATATGTTCATTCAACAAGTGATCGTACGACACGTAGCGATGATGTTAAAAACACCATTTAAAAGCGGCGTCGATACGATTTCCAAAAAAGTATTTTTAGTCGTCGAAGTACATAATGATGACGGCACGATTGGCTACGGCGAAGGGCTAGCATTTGAGCGCCCGTATTACACCGAGGAAACAGTCGAAACGATGACGCACATATTAGAAACGGTATTGATTCCTGCCGTGCTGCATAAAACGATCGACCATCCATCATATGTGCACAATTTGTTTCAACCAGTGCGACGTAACTACATGGCAAAGGCGGCAATCGAAACGGCAGTGTGGGATTTATATGCCCAGCTACAAAAGAAGCCGCTCGCTCAACTAATCGGTGGCACGCAGTCTGCAGTTGAAGTTGGCGTCGCAATTGGACTGCAGCCGTCTGAGGAACAGCTCGTAGCACGCATTCAGAGAGCGCTCGATGAAGGGTATCGCCGCATTAAAGTGAAAATTACACCGCAGCACGACGTCGAATTGTTGGAGACGATTCGACGTCATTTCCCAGACATTTCGCTCATGGCAGATGCGAACAGTGCGTATACGCTTGACGATATCGAGCAGCTAAAAGCACTCGATGCATTCAACCTTCTCATGATTGAACAACCACTTGCACACGATGACGTTGTCGACCATGCAGCGTTGCAACGACATATTCAAACGCCGATTTGTTTAGACGAAAGCATTTGCTCGCTCGATGATATGAAGCGTGCCGTGAAGCTAGGCAGCTGTCAAATCGTCAACATTAAGCTTGCGCGCGTCGGAGGTTTTACGGAGGCAATACGCATTCACGATTATTGTGAGCAACATGGCATCGGCGTATGGTGCGGCGGTATGCTTGAAGCAGGCATTGGGCGAAGCCATGCACTCGCACTCGCAAGCTTACCGAACTTCATATACGCCGCTGATATTGCAAGTGCAGATCGTTACTGGGAGCGCGACATCGTAACACCGATCATTGCTTCACAAGACGCGCATATTAACGTACCGACAAGTGCTGGGCGAGGCTTTCATATTGATGAAGCATACTTAGAGCAAGTGACGATAGCGAAGCGATGCATTATGTAACTAAAATAAGAGGCGGACTCTAGCGGGAAAAGGGAAAATTCTTTTTGCCTCGAGTAATCGCAGACGCATGAGCGTGAGACTACAGACGCTGGCGGAAACCGTGCCTTGACGTGAAGAGCTGACTAGCAATCGTTGGTTATATAGCAGCATATGAGTGAGAATCCATTCATATGCTTTTTTATAATAATTTTTCAGGTCTGTTGATTAGCTACTTGTATACAGCTGAATCGGTTGTTTTCAGCAGCAAAAATGAGATGAAGGCAGTATTGTAGTGGCATGGAGCGTGCGGCGAGACTCCTTGGGGAACAGCTCGTGCCTCAAGACGCGAACTGCCAGTTAAATGGCTAATCAACACACTTGGCTTTTTTATAATAATTTTTACTGACGAACTTGTCACTTTATAATAATTATTGAATATTTTGAATATGAAATTTTTTTATACAGTATTTTACTATCGTTAAAACTGTAACGTGTTCGTTTTATTATGTTTTAAACGTTTAATTAGTCTTTAAGTGAGTATTTCACTTATTCTCAATTAGTAGCAAAGGTTGAATAACAAATAAAAAAGGGTATATAATGGGCTTTACATACAATGATAATCATTTTCATTGTGAAAATAAAAAATAGAATAAATGAGGTTTAGGAAATGAGACTATGGATGCTAGTTGTAGCAGCTGTCATTTTGTCATTCATTTCTCTGTTCGTAGGGGCTATTAACATTAAGCCGAGCGATTTATTAGACTGGGAGTCGCAAGAGATGCAAATTTTCTTAGCGAGCCGTCTTCCGCGTTTAATGGCAATTATTTTAGCCGGTGCAGGTATGAGTATTGCTGGTTTAATTATGCAGTCGTTAAGCCGCAATAAATTCGTATCGCCTACAACAGCAGGAACGTTAGATGCAGCAAAGCTAGGTATTGTAATTTCAATGGTGTTCTTTACACAAGTAACGTACATGCAGCAAATTTTCTTCGGATTTGCATTCGCGTTAGCAGGGACATTTATTTTCATGCATTTACTCGATCGCATTAAGTTTAAGGATGTTATTTTCGTACCGCTGATCGGGATTATGTTCGGTAATATCATTTCTTCGGTAACGACATTCTTCGCCTACGAGTCAGACCTTATGCAAAACGTAACAGCGTTCTTTATGGGAAGCTTTACACTTGTCGTATCGGGTCGTTATGAGCTGTTATACGTAGCCGTGCCAGCGATCATTATTGCATACATTTTCGCGAATAAATTTACAGTAGCAGGCATGGGTGAAGACTTTGCAAAAAACTTAGGGTTAAGCTATAAAACGGTATTAAATATCGGTTTAGTGCTAGTGGCGATTATTTCAACGACGGTCGTATTAACAGTCGGTGTTATTCCGTTTTTAGGGTTAATCGTACCGAATATCGTATCGCTTTACTTAGGAGATAATTTACGCAAAACGATTCCGCATACAGTCGCATTAGGGGTTGTGTTCCTACTTGCATGTGATATTTTCAGCCGTTTAGTTGTGCATCCGTACGAAATTCCAGTCAATACGACGGTTGCCGTAATCGGTAGTGCCATCTTCTTAGTTATGTTATTTAGGGGGAAAGCATATGCAAAGTAATGTGAAAAAAACGAACCTCATTAAAATCGCGGTATTAGTCGTACTTGCGCTTTTATCGATTGCGGGCTTCTTGTTTTACAACATTCAAGGTGGCTTTAGCTATGCATTTCCAAAGCGTGTCATTCGCGTATTAGCGATGATTGTTACAGGTATAGCGATTGCATACGCGACCGTAATGTTCCAAACAGTAACGCGTAACCGAATTTTAACACCTTCGATTATCGGGGTTGACTCGATGTATGAAGTAGTGCAAACCGTTATTTTCTTCTTCTTAGGTTCAGCGTCCATTTTCGTTGTAAGCCGTTATTTAAACTTCGGTGTGTCATTAATTGCGATGGTATTATTTGCGCTATTATTGTATCGCTTCTTATTCCGTGCAGATAAATATCCGATTTATTTACTCCTTCTTGCAGGGATGGTAATTGGAACGTTGCTCGGAAGCTTCGTAACATTTTTACAAGTTATTATCGACCCAGTCGAATATTTAAGCTTAGAAACGCGCTTATTTGCGAGCTTCAATAACGTCAATGGTGATTTATTATTATTCGCCGCGATCATTTTAGTCGTTGCATTCATTTGGGGTGCGACGATGATGAAAGATTTAGACGTCATGAGCTTAGGTCGAGACGTATCGTTAAACTTAGGTGTTAACTATGATAAGCGTGTATTGAACGTACTCGTGTTATCATCTATTTTACTCGCAACGTCAACAGCACTTGTTGGACCAATTACATTTTTAGGGTTAATTGTTGCGAACTTGTCGTATCAGTTTTTAGCGACGTACAAGCATTCTGTATTAATTCTCGGTGCGAGCTTAATTAGTATTATTGCCCTTGTCGGTGGACAGTTCCTCGTGTTACACGTATTCGATTTAAATACGACAATTAGTGTAATCATCAACTTTATCGGTGGACTGTACTTCATTTACTTATTACTGAAAGAAAGTAGGTCAGCAGGATGATCGAAATTAAAGGGATTTCTAAATTTTTTGCGAAAAAACCTGTTGTAGAAGATGTGTCTGTGACAATTGAGCCGCGTACAATTACGTCCTTCATTGGGCCAAATGGTGCGGGTAAATCAACGTTACTGTCGATGGTAAGCCGCCTGTTAGATTCAGATACAGGTGAAGTGTTACTTGATAGCAGCGACGTGAAAAAAATTAAATCCAGCGAGTTCGCAAAGCGCGTTGCCATTTTAAAGCAGGCAAACTATATTAACGTGCGCTTAACAATTCGTGAGCTTGTGTCATTTGGGCGTTACCCATATTCAAAAGGTCGTTTAACGGCAGAGGACGAAAAGAAAATCGATGAAGCAATCGAGTATATGAACTTAACGGATATGCAGTACAAATATTTAGATGAATTATCAGGCGGTCAAAAGCAGCGCGCGTTCATCTCGATGGTTATTGCACAAGATACAGAGTACATTTTACTTGATGAGCCGTTGAACAACTTAGACATGAAGCATTCTGTGCAAATTATGAAAATTTTGCGCAAGCTTGTAGATGAGCTAGGGAAGACGGTTATTATCGTATTACATGATATTAACTTCGCATCTGTTTATTCAGATCGTATCGTCGCGTTAAAAGATGGTCGCCTCGTGAAAGATGGCCCGACAAACGAAATTATTACTTCAGAATCGTTGAAGGAAGTTTATGACATGCACATTCCTGTTCAAGAGCAGGATGGTTGCCGCATTTGCGTTTACTTCAATTCACACGAATAAATAATAAAAGACGTTCTATCGAGCATTTCGACAACTTTGTGTGAATTTTTTGAAAAAACAATGTTGACAAAGTGTAAATGCTCCGATAGAATTACGAGTAGTTAATTGAAAACGATAATCACTCTCATAGAATGAGTGAGACAATGTAGGAGGAGAAATTACAATGAAGAAATGGCGTTTTTTAACTGCAACTGCTGCATTAACTTTAATGCTTGCTGCGTGTGGTGCTGAAGAAGAGGAAACAACAACTGCAGAGGAAACAGAAGAAACAGCTGCAACGGAAACAGAAGCAACTGAAGAAAATTCTGCGTTCCCATTAACAGTAAAATCTTTAACACCTGGTCGTGAAACAGAAGACGGCGCATCACTAGTGTTTGAAGATGTTGTTTTAGAAGAAGAACCAAAACGTATTATTTCATTCGACTACGGTTTCTTAGATACACTTGATGCTTTAGGTGTTGAAGGAATTGTCGGTGTAGCAGCAAATGGTGGTTCTGGTAACATTCCAGCGCACTTAAAAGATAAGTACGCGCCATCTGATGCAATTGCAGACGTTGGTTCTTTAAAAGAGATCAACTTCGAAGCAGTAGCAGCTGCTGAGCCAGACATTATTTTCATCTCTGGTCGTCAAAGCACATTCTATGAAGAGTTAAAAGAAATTACACCGAACGTAGTGTTCATCGGTTCTGACAACGAAAAATACTTCGAAGGTGTTTACGAAACAGTAGACTTAGCTGCTGAAATTTTTGGCAAGCAAGAAAAAGCTGAAGAGTTAAAAGCGGGCTTACAAGCAAAAGTTGATGCTGTAAACGAAAAAGCAAAAGGCTATGAAAATGCTTTAATCGCGATGTACAACGACAAGAAAATTTCTGGTTTCGATAACGGCCCAGAATCTCGTTTCGCATACGCTTACAATGACTTCGGCTTCACGCCAGTAACGGAAGATATCGAAGCTTCTTCTCACGGTTCGGACTTCTCTTATGAGTCAATCCTTTCTGTAGACCCAGAAGTATTATTAGTAGTTGACCGTACAGTTTCAGATGTAGAAGCAATTAAAGCTGACATCGAAAACGACATCATTAAACAAACGCGCGCTTATAAAGAAGGCAAAATCGTTTACCTTGATGGTGTAAACTGGTACTTCTCTGCTAACGGTGTAACAACTGAAACAGCAAAATTAGACGAAATTTTAAACGAATTAAAATAATTCAGTCGACAAAGGCTGTGCAACAAGTCAAAATGGCTTGTAGCGCAGCCTTTTTTATTTATTTTGAGGAGGGGTTACATGAATAAACGATTGCTCACATCAGCGTGTATGTATGTCCTATTTTTTTGTATCGTGCTGCTTACGTACAATACGAGCGTCATGCAGCGATTAGATGAAGCGGCTTCGAACGTGCTTGTTGGGCAGCACATCATCGGGCTATTTCATTATTTAGGAGAGACGGTATTTGTCGTCGCATTAGGTGTTGTCATTGTCGGCTATTTACTATGGCGTAAAAAGCGTTCAGAGGCGTTGTTTGCGTTTTTAATGGTGTTTGGCGGTTACGGTATTAACCAAGCAGTTAAACACATTGTCGAGCGTCCTAGACCGAATATTGTGGATCAGTTAACTAGCTACAGTTTTCCGTCTGGGCATACGATGGCAAGTTTATTATGGATTGCGACGGTGCTGTTTTTACTGACGCACGGCAAAAAGACAACGAAACGCATCATTGCTATGTGGGTCATTGGCATTGTGATAGCGATGCTCGTCGGCTTGTCACGCGTCGTTGAAAGCCGTCATTATTTCACCGACGTATTGGCGGGGTGGATGCTTGCGGCAGCGTGGTTGTACGTTTGTTTGTATGTAATAAAAGTACAACTTGAAAAAAAGAAGAAAAGATAAGCAAAAGGGGTTGTGTTAAAAGTCGAATGGACGTTAACACAACCCCTTTATTTGTAGCATGAGGCGGTTGATGGACGCGCATGGCGAGACTCCTTGGGGAAAAGCTCGTGCCTCAAGACCCCGTAAACCGCGACGTAGGAGCGGTGCGGAGGCTTGAGGAAGGTGGTGAGCGCCACGTCCATGTGGTACCACCTTCATGACCAACATCGTGTTCGCCGCCGAGCCCCAGGAACGCGAGCCAACAGCGCGACCATCAACATATATTCTCTTATTGATATTGGATAGACTATTTTTGTATGCTACGATGCGCTCGTAATGTTTTCTGATGCGACCGTAATGCGCTCTTGAATATGGTCATTCTTTTCAGCAATGTCGACAACGGCTACTGCAAAATCGGCATAGCTAACGTAGCTGTTTAGCTGTGAATTGTATAGCACGTGGTCTTTTCCT
This sequence comes from Caryophanon latum, assembly GCF_001700325.1. Taxonomy (GTDB): domain Bacteria; phylum Bacillota; class Bacilli; order Bacillales_A; family Planococcaceae; genus Caryophanon; species Caryophanon latum. The sequence continues at coordinate 48,519 of NZ_MATO01000002.1, read as the reverse complement.
TTTATATAATGCCCTGTACGTGGCCCAGACGGATCTAAAATTTCGGACGAGCTAATGAACGTCCATTTTACGTTTGAGTTGCGTAAGTCCTGTAAATTTTGTAATTGGTTGAGTGCTGTTTGTAAATAAATTTTCGGAAAGCGCTCTTCTTCGAGTAATCGACGCTTTTTATCGCTATCGACAAATAAATTACCTGCTCCCGCAACAGTGATTAAATGCGTATTTGTGCCTTCTAGCAGGGTGATGAAATGTTTACCAAACTCTACGTACAAATGCTCTTCGCCTTGCGCTGCACCGAATGCATTAATGACAACATCGACACCGATAAAGTCATGTGGTGTTAAATCTAAAATTTGACGCTCGACAACGGTAATATTTGCTTCTACATCGGATGGTAGCTTCGAACGGTTTCGTACAATCGCTACGACCTCATGTTCACGCATTAATGCCTCGCGCACAATATCTTTTCCTACTCGGCCTGTAGCACCAATAATTGCGATTTTCATAAAATCTCCCCTTTACTGATGAAGTTACTTTCATATTATAACTATTCCCTACATAAAAAACGAATAAACGAGTTTAAAATTATATTAATTTAGCGAAAATGAGAATTTTGGTTGAATTGTGGAAGTCGGAAGGTGACGTACGTATGTTGAATAAATGTGAAAATGAATCGCTGTCTTTCATGGTGCAGTTGGATTACGTTTTGAATGAGCTTTTGTGTAATGGAATAAAAAAACCCACCGCCTCAAGTTTGAGATGGTGGGTTAGTGCTTATACAGCGGCGATTGATGTTACTTGTACGCCTTGCTCATCTGCTTTCGTTAGCACGATGTCATAGCTTGGGAAGCGTTGTTTCATCGCTTCGACAAAGCTCTCTTCAATCGATGTTGGAATAATGGAAATCATCGTCGGACCAGCACCGCTTAATGCTGTACCGTATGCGCCGGCTTCTTTTGCTGCCGTGCGAATGTCCGCGTAGTTCGGAATAAGCTTTGCGCGGTACGGCTCGTGGAAGCGGTCTTGCTCCATGTAATGACCGACACGCTTGAAGTCGCGTGCCATAAGTGAAGCGGCAAGCATGTTTGCGTTTGCACTCGCTTCTACTGCGTACGGGCGGTCAAACTGCTCTGGTAATACACCGCGTGCTTCAGACGTTTTTAATTCTACGTTCGGAATAAATACGACAAATGATGCGTCGACGTTATTTACGTGTAACGTATCAACAATGCCGTCTTTTGTCATCGACGAAATCGTTAAGCCACCTAAAACAGAAGCTGTTGCGTTGTCTGGGTGCCCTTCAATTTGTGATGAAATGTTTAAGCGGTCTTGCGTCGTTAAGTTTAAGTCGCATAAAAGGTTTGCGACTTCAATGCCAGCTACGATTGCTGCGGCACTGCTGCCTAAGCCGCGTGCAAACGGAAGCTCCGATGACATTTCAATTTTACAGCTCGGTAATGGTTTGTTATATTGATCAGCTACTTGCTTAGCGATACAGTAAATTAAATGCTCTTCAATGACGATGTTTTGTGGCAAATGCTCAGAAAGGTGAACGATTTCCCACGTGTCTTGCGGTGTGACATCTAACTGTAAGTACAGGGAAAGACCAAGCCCGATAGAATCGAAGCCTGGCCCTAAGTTTGCTGTACTACCAGGTACAACAATACGCCATGACATTATAGTGTACCCTCAATGTATGTGCGAATTTCGTCCTCGTCGTTTTTAAGAGATACGACTTCTACTGTAGAAACGCCCATTGCTGTATCTGGATCTTTTAAACCGTTACCTGTGAAGATTGTTACGACTTTGCTGCCTTGTGCAATTTTGCCGCTTTCTACTGATTTAATAACACCAGCTAAAGAAGCTGCTGAACCTGGCTCTACGAAAATACCTTCTGTGCCAGCGATTAATTTGTATGCTGCGATGATTTCTTCGTCAGTTACAGAATCGATAATACCGCCTGATTCGTCGCGAGCTGCTTCTGCTAATGACCAGCTTGCAGGGTTACCGATACGGATTGCTGTTGCGATTGTTTCTGGGTTTGCGATTGGTGCGCCTTGTACGATCGCTGCTGCACCTTCTGCCTCGAAGCCGAACATTTTCGGTAAGCCTGTTTGTTTTGCTTCATTGTATTCTTTGAAGCCTTTCCAATATGCTGAAATGTTACCAGCGTTACCAACTGGAATACATAAGTAATCTGGTGCTGCACCTAAAGAATCAACAATTTCAAACGCCGCTGTTTTTTGACCTTCTAAGCGGTACGGGTTTACTGAGTTTACAAGTGCTACTGGTGTCGTTTCAGAAACTCGACGTACGATGTTTAATGCATCGTCAAAGTTGCCATCGATTTCGATAATTTGTGCGCCGTACATTGTCGCTTGTGCTAATTTACCAAGCGCTACTTTACCTTTAGGAATAACAACGATTGAGCTAATGCCTGCGCGTGTTGCGTATGCAGCAGCTGCAGCAGATGTGTTACCTGTAGATGCACAAATTACGCATTTTGCGCCGTCTTCAATTGCTTTTGCGACAGCGAAAACCATGCCGCGGTCTTTGAATGATCCAGTTGGGTTAGCGCCTTCGATTTTACCGTAAAGCTCGATACCAAGCTTTTTCGATAAGTTTACTAAATGAACAAGTGGCGTGTTACCTTCATTTAATGTAAGTGCCGGTGTGTTTTCTGTAACGGGTAAAAACGATTTATATTCTTCGATTAAGCCTTTCCACATAACGGTGTTAACTCCTTTTTGTTCGTATGACGAGAACAGTTGTTTTTGTATAAAAGACATTCTAACGCAAAAAACGAAAGCATTCAATAGAAAAAACAAAATTGTCAAAACAATGAAACATATTACGTGAAATTTCTGCTTTGAAAACGCTTTATAAATAGGAAACGTTACAAATTCTTCTTAAAACACTCTCAGCTAGTTGTTAACGCGATGTAAAAAGTATATATTAGATTGTAAATTCAAGTGTAAAGACAGGTGGAAACTCAACATGACAACTACAAAAGAATCGACCGCGCCACTTTCGCGCAATAAGCTGCTTGGCGTCGCTGGTGTTGGCTGGATGTTTGATGCGATGGATGTCGGCATTTTATCATTCGTGATCGCCGCGCTTGCAGTCGATTGGAACTTATCGTCGCAAGAGATGGGCTGGATTGGAAGTGTGAACTCAATCGGGATGGCAGTCGGTGCACTGCTGTTCGGCATTCTCGCAGACAAAGTCGGACGCAAACAAATTTTCATGTGGACGCTCGTGCTATTTTCGGTCGCAAGTGGTTTATCCGCATTAACGACGACGCTCGCCGCATTTTTAATTTTGCGTTTCTTCGTCGGCATGGGGCTTGGTGGAGAACTGCCAGTCGCTTCAACGCTCGTATCCGAAAGCGTGCCTGCAAAAGAACGCGGGCGTGTCGTCGTATTGCTTGAGAGCTTTTGGGCAGCAGGTTGGTTGCTCGGTGCACTCATTTCATACTTCGTCATTCCAGATTACGGTTGGCGCGTCGCATTAGTGTTAACGGCAATTCCAGCATTTTACGCGCTATACATTCGCATGAAGCTACCGGATTCGCCGCAATTTGCAGCAAAAGCAACAGCGAAAAAACGCTCGGTCTTCCAAAACATGCGCGATTTACTTGCTAAACCGTATCGCAAGCAAACGCTCGTGCTATGGGTGCTATGGTTTGCGGTCGTATTTTCGTACTACGGTATGTTTTTATGGTTACCAAGTGTCATGACAGGTAAAGGGTTCGATTTAATTACGAGTTTTAAATATGTGCTTATTATGACGCTTGCCCAGCTGCCAGGTTATTTCACAGCAGCATGGTTCATTGAGAAGTTCGGACGCAAATTCGTACTCGTTACGTATTTAATCGGTACAGCAGCGAGTGCGTACATATTCGGTAATGCGGAAACAGTTGTTATGCTCGTCGGTGCAGGGATGGCATTATCATTCTTTAACTTAGGTGCGTGGGGTGCGCTTTATGCATATACGCCAGAGCAATACCCAGCAGTTAACCGCGGAACAGGTGCAGGCACAGCAGCGGCGATCGGACGAATCGGTGGTATTTTTGGTCCGCTTTTAGTAGGTTCAATGTTAACGAAAGGCTATGACATTAGCGTCATTTTCGGCGTATTCTGTGTAGCGATTTTAATCGGAGCTGCAGCAGTATTATTTTTCGGAAAAGAAACGAAACAGATCGAATTAGATTGATAATAAGGGAGGATTTATAACTTCCTCCCTGTTATTTTTTTATTCGAATTTGTTTGAATATTAAATAATATGTACGAAAAAAGCTCATTAATTTAGTTGGATAAAGTTTTTTCTGAAAAGTCATTGTTTTCAAACTTTAAAAATGTTAATGTAACTAAAAATACGTACATGTACACGTAATAATAAAGAAGCAAGCTACGTTTTCACAATCATTAATCATCCTAGCTTGTTCCTTTAAACCGCATTGTTTTGGATTTTTGGCATTCTATAGATGATTATTTTGATGAAGAAAGGTTGTTTTGCATGACGATTTATGAAGAAGTGAGAAAACGTTTTCATCGACTTTCAAAAGGTCAACGAAAAGTGGCACAATACGTTTTAGATAACCCGCGCGCAGTAGCCCAGCACGTTGCGGCAGAAGTAGGTAGACAAGCTGGTGTAAGTGAATCAACAGTCATTCGTTTTTGCTACGCGATTGATTTAGGTGGCTATACAGAGCTACAAATGCTAATGAAAGAATATTTGTTACAGTCTGAGCCAACGAAAGCACGCGCATACGGTTCGAATGCAAAAGTAAAAAGCATCGAGAAAAACGCGAGCAATTTAATGAATCAAGACGCAAAAGCAATTATCGATACGATTCAATTGATTGATGACGAGCAATTAAATGGGGCAGCAAAAGCGATCGATGAGGCGCAGCATATTTACATTATGTCGACTGTATCAACGACTCCGATTGCAAGCTGGCTCGTTGGTACGCTTCAGCAGCTGCATCCAAATGTAACGCATTTAGATGACCCACATACGTACGTGCAAGAGGCGCAGGAGTTCGATCAAAATAGCGTCATGCTCGTTGTTGCATTAGAAAAGCCAACTGCTGATTTTGTAAAGTTTATCGACGGAGCGGAACGTAAAGGTGTGAAAGTCATTACAGTTGCTGATACAGCGATGACACCACTTCGCTCATCAACGACACATTTATTCGCAATGGGAACGAAGCAAAAATCAATTTTCAATATGACGCCTGTCGTATTTACGTTTTTACATACGTTGTTAGAATGTACAATCGCACAAAACAGACGCAAATATGAACAATTTCAACGTGAAGGTGTGAGCCAAGAGCGTCCGGCTTTACGTCTTGTTAACACGTTGCATTAATAACAAAAAAGAGTAAAGCCGCAGCTTTACTCTTTTTTGTTATTTTAATAATTTGCTTATAAATAATTCGTCCACAAACGTATCGTTTACGAACATTGATTGATGGCGTGTACCTTCTACAATAAATTCATGTTTTGCGAAAAATTGTTGGCTTGCTTTATCTTGTGAACATACCGATAGTTCTAAGCGCGTAATGTTGCGGTCAAGTGCCCATTGTTCTGCTGTTTGTAACAGTGAAGTGGCCACACCTTGCTTTTGGAATGATTCTTTTACACCAATTTCAATGTGTGCTACGTGCTGGCGGCGACTTGCATTGTCACCTGTTAGCGCTAAGTAGCCAGCGAATTGTCCGTTGAAAATGCATAGCAGCACTGTGCTATTTTTCGCTTTGCGCCATTCGCCCATCATTTTGCGCACACCTTGAACAGTTAATTGGCGCGTTTCTGATGCATACGGTAAGTAATCGGTTTCATTATAAATCTCTTCTAAAAGATTAATATAAGGTCTTGCATCCTCTGTTTCAATCGAGCGAATCACGAATGCATTTGTATTTTTATAGTCGTCTGTTTCATTATGTTCAAACGGATTTAAACGTGAAAACGTAATGCTACTCCCTAATTTTACATCTACTACATAATAATCTGCATTTGTCCAAGCTAAGAAATGTGTTAACGGTGGCTTCGTTTTTTTCCACCAGCTCATATTTAAATAGGCCGCATTCGGTAGTGCCTGACCCATAATATTTTCTAATGACTCGAAAGTTAAAGTAACTTCATTTTGCGTTGCAGATTGGAAGAAAGTAGCTAACGGGATGTACTTTTTCTCCATCTTTTTTGACATTTTATTCATCTTCTCCTCACTAATAATACACACGAGTTTTATAATATCATATTTATAGCATGTAACGAAATAATTGAAACTATAGATTTCGACATTTTTCGACGAATTTTTGGCTAAATATTGACAAGTAATAACGCTTTTGTCGTATGTACGCAATATTCTTGAAAAAATCATGAATTTCGTTCATACGTATGTATCATTATGAGAAAAATAAAAATTTAGTAAAAAGCAATGATAATTCACTTCTTTAAGTATAAAAAACGCATATCGCACGTAAATAATATGCGCGAATGAGAAATTGTGCATAGTGGAGTGATACATTCAGTAAAAGCATCAAGAAGAAAGTGGTGGAAAGAGCATTATTTGCGAATGAAACATGCGATATTGACGAAAGTTGTCGTGTTTGCGCATGCAACAATATGATAGAATAGAAAGTATATTAACTTACTAGGAGGAATTTTTTGTCATGAGTAAAGTTTTAGTTTTCGGACACCAAAATCCAGATACAGATACGATTACATCTGCATTAGTATACGCGCACTTAAAGCAGCAATTAGGCGCTGACGTAGAAGCAGTTCGTTTAGGCGAAGTGAACAACGAAACAGCATTCGCTTTAGAAAAATTCGGCTTTGAAGCACCACGTTTAGTAGAAGGTGTAGAAGCAGGCGCTGAAGTAATTTTAGTAGACCATAACGAATTCCAACAATCTGCAAAAGGTATTGAAGAAGCACGCGTTTTAGAAGTAATCGATCACCATCGTATCGCAAACTTCCAAACGTCTGACCCACTATATTTCCGCGCAGAGCCAGTTGGTTGTACAGCGACAATTTTAAATAAACTTTATAAAGAAAACGGCGTAGAAGTGCCAGCAAACATCGCGGGCTTAATGCTTTCTGCTATCGTTTCAGATACATTATTATTCAAATCACCTACATGCACAGACCAAGACGTACAAGCAGGCGAAGAGCTAGCGAAAATCGCTGGTGTTGACGCTGCAGAATACGGCTTAGCAATGTTAAAAGCAGGTGCTGACCTTTCAGACAAATCACTTGAAGACTTATTATCTTTAGACGCAAAAGGCTTCGAGTTTGGCGCGTATAAAGCAACAGTTGCACAAGTAAATGCAGTAGATATCGAGGACGTATTAGGTCGCCAAGAAGAGTTAGTTGCGTTACTTACGAAAGACGTAGCTGACAATAACTTAGACTTATTCTTCTTCGTTGTAACAGACATTTTAAACAACGATTCAACAGCTGTAGCAGTTGGTGCACAAGCAGAAGCAGCAGCGAAAGCATTCGGTGCTGAAATCGTAGACGGACGCATCGCATTACCAGGCGTTGTATCTCGTAAAAAACAAATCGTGCCTGTATTAACAGACGGATTAAAATAATTGTACGAAAGCAGAGGAGACGATATGTTTCTTCTGCTTTTTATGTTGCTCTTCACGTCGAGGCAGGATTTCTGCGTGGCGTGAGCTTGTAATTTCACGCTGGAGTCCGCCTTTTTGTTTCGAGCAACGTCTTTGTGCTACGATCTCGATGGCACACTAAAGGAGTTAGAGCACGTATTCAATTTCATGCAGTAAATAGCAAAGCGCAATTGTGGAACGGTGACTTCTAACGGAACGATACGAACGAGAAACTGTAACATCGAACAAAAGCGTCCGTAAAAAAGCTCTTCATAATTTCAGCCTAAAGTCTTAAAACAAAATAGTAGCATTTTTTTGAGAACTATATTATCATAATTCTTATATCTCAGATTCGAGATATTTGAACACATACAAAATTTTTAATTAACAATAGGTTTGTTGATTAGCCATCATTTTACGGCTGAATCGCTGTTTTTAACGATAAAACCGAAATCTAAGCTGTATTGTTGTGGCAGTATGCGTACTGCTAGTTGAAAGCTAATCAACATGCTTAAATAAACAATTGCAAACAGAGGAGCAACTATCATTATGACAAACGTATTAGTAGTAAAAGCAAACAACCGTCCAGACGGCGTATCAACATCTATGTACAACGCATTTATCGAAGCAGCTGCAACGAACGAAGCATTAAACGTAACAACTTTCGACGTATTTGAAGAAAACTTAGAATACTTCGGTCAAGAATTATTTAACGCTTTCGGTAAAGCACAAAACGGCGAACAATTAACAACTCGCGAAGCACGCTCTTTAGAAGCGTTCAACAAATCTCGTGAAGCGTTAACAGCTGCAGATGTAGTTGTATTTGCATTCCCATTATGGAACTTAACGATCCCAGCTGCGTTACAATCGTTCATCGATTACACATACGGCGCTGGATATTCATTTAAATATGGTGAGCAAGGTGAATTAATTAGCTTAATGACTGACAAAAAATACGTTGTGTTAAACGCACGTGGCGGCATTTACTCAACACCACAAATGGCGGCAACTGAAATGTCAGTAAATTATATTAACAATGTAATTGGCGGCGTATATGGCATGGAAAAAATCGGTGAAGTGATCATCGAAGGTCACGCATCTTCTAAAAATGATGCACAAGCGATCATCGCTGCTGGCTTAGAAAAAGTAAAAGAAGTAGCACAAAACTTAACAGTAAACGCATAATTTCAAAATTTTTAAAGAAGCATTCATACGTGGATGCTTCTTTTTTCGTTTACAATAAATGATACGCTATTTATAATGGTTACTAAACGTAACTATGTGTATATAAATAACTTATTAACTTTTGGCGTTTGTGCGCGTACAATACTAAAGTAGAGGTGAGAAACGATGACAGAAACAGCTTTATGTCCGAGGCTCGCAAAGGCGATGGAGATGATCGGCAAGCGTTGGACGGCGCTCATTTTGTATCAGCTGCTAGACGGACCGCAGCGCTTTAATGCGATTGAATCTGCGCTACCGATTAGCGGACGCTTATTATCGGAGCGTTTGAAGGAGCTAGAAAAAGAAGGTATCGTGCTGCGAACAGTGTACTCAGAAGTGCCTGTTCGTGTAGAATATACATTGACGGACAAAGGGCTCGCATTAAGCGGCGCCATTCGTGAAATTGAAAACTGGTCAAAAAACTGGCTGTAATGAGAGGATAGGAAGGGAAATCATGACAAAGCAACAGTGGGCAGCACATTTAGCACAAAAAATTCCTGTGACAAACATTAAAATAGATGAACCGTTACGCAACTATACGATGACGAAGCTAGGCGGCGCGGCAGACGTTTTCGTATTGCCTGAAAACGAGGAGCAAGCAACATACGTCGTGCGTTACGCATATGACAACAACATTCCACTGCTCATGCTCGGCAACGGCTCGAATATGGTCGTACGCGATGGCGGTATGCGCGGCATCGTCGTGACATTCGCTCATTTAAATACGATTGAAATTACGGACACGCACGTATACGCTGGTGCAGGTGCATTGCTAAAAGACGTATCAAAAGCAGCAGCGGCAAGCACGTTAACAGGCTTAGAGTTTTCTTGTGGCATTCCAGGCTCAATTGGCGGAGCGATGGCGATGAATGCAGGTGCGTACGGCGGCGAGATGGCAGACGTAACGCGCCAAGTGACGGTGTTAACGAAGCAAGGTGAGCTGCTCGTGTTATCAAAAGACGAGCTACAGCTAGGCTACCGTAAAAGCATTATCGCGACAGAGGGCTATTACGTATTATCAGCGGAGTTCGACTTACAGCGCGGTGATCAAGCACAAATCGATGCGAAAATTGCGGACTTAACGCACCAGCGCGAGTCGAAGCAACCACTCGAATACCCGTCAGCAGGTAGCGTGTTCAAGCGTCCACCAGGGCATTTCGCAGGTAAGCTTATTCAAGATAGCGACTTACAAGGTAAAGGTGTCGGCGGTGCGGAAGTGTCAACGAAGCATGCTGGGTTTATCGTCAATAAAGGGAACGCATCAGCATCAGATTACATTGCGACGATTCAAATGGTGCAGCAAGTCGTAAAAGAAAAATTCGACATCGAGCTTGAAATGGAAGTAAAAATCGTTGGTGATGAGCTAGCGATGAACGAAAATTAATTTTACGTGCTGGCGATCGAAGCACGGTGATTAAAGTGGAGTTGCTTGTTTTTAACTGTAAAACTAAAATCAATGCGGTATTGTCATGGCAGAGCGCGTGCGAATAGCTCGTGACTCAAGACCCCGCAACCGCTAGCGGTGAGGAGGCTTGAGCCGAGCCCTAGGAAAGCGAGCCGTAAAATCGCGCACTGCCAGTTGCAAAGCTTTAATCAAGTCGTATAAAATTTGTTCAAAACAACATGCCATTTGGGTGCAGCTGCATTCAAATGGCATCTGTTCGTTGGAAAGGAAACAACATATGAAGTTTGTATCATGGAACGTTAACGGCATTCGTGCATGCATTACGAAAGGCTTTGTCGACTATTTTCACGCAGTCGATGCAGACTTTTTTTGCGTGCAAGAAACGAAATGCCAAGCCGGTCAAGTTGATTTGCAGCTAGACGGCTACGAGCAATATTGGAATTATGCCGAGAAAAAAGGCTACTCGGGAACAGCGATTTTCACGAAGCATACGCCGATGTCAGTGCGCTACGGTGTTGGCGACGACGAAACAGAAGCAGAAGGACGCATTATTACGCTCGAATATGCGGACTTCTTTTTAGTCAATGTGTACACGCCAAACGCACAGCGCGACTTAGCAAGGCTGCCGTTTCGATTAGCGTGGGAGGAAAAGCTTGCAGTTTATTTAAAGCAGCTCGACGCGCAAAAACCGGTCATTTATTGCGGTGATTTAAATGTCGCGCATACCGACATCGATTTGAAAAATGCAAAATCAAATAAAGGCAATTCAGGTGTTACAACCGAGGAGCGAGCGGCGATGACGAATTTACTCGCAGCAGGCTTCGTCGATACGTTCCGCGCGCTGCATCCAGATGCAATCGACCATTATACATGGTGGTCGTACATGGCGAAAGTACGCGAGCGAAACATTGGATGGCGCATCGACTATTTCATCGCATCGGAGCGCATTATGCCACGCGTACAGCACGCAACGATTGATGCACATATGTTAGGGAGCGACCATTGTCCAATCGGCTTAGTCATCGAGTAGTTGCGGCGCTCGTTGTCGGATGTGGTGGCGCATGCGGTGTCGCTCTTCGTTACGTATGCATCGCGTCGTTTTCAGGAGCGGCACTTTTCGTTGCGAACATCGTCGGCAGCTTTTGTTTAGCGTATTTGCATGAACGGGTAAGCGGAAAGCGCAATGAGCAAGTTATTCGTTTATTTGTTATGACTGGTATGCTTGGCTCATTTACGACGTTTTCAAGCGTGACGTACGATGCATTTGTGCTGTTTCAGCAGTCTATATTGCGCGGCTTCATGTACGTCGTAGTGATGACGTTTTGTTGCATCGTAGCGGCAATTGGAGGAACGGTGGTCGGTAAGCGATGATGGAGCTTTTATACGTATGTATCGGTGGTTTTTTTGGAGCCATTGCGCGGTTTTTAATGTTTAATGTTTTTGCGAAAAAAGAGCGGGCGACGTTATTTGTTAATGTGAGTGGCAGCTTTTTGCTCGTCCTCTTTATGCCATATATGACGACTGATTGGCAACAGCTGCTGATCGCAATTGGCTTTTTCGGAGCGTATACGACGTTTTCGACATTTACGCTAGACGCTGTACAGCTAGCGAAAACGAGTAAAAAAGAAGCGGCATTGTACGTTGTGCGCATGCTTAGCTACAGTGCCGTTGCGATGCTCGTTGCGTATATGCTTGATAGTATGCTACGGAGATGATTCTCTGTAGCATTTTTTATTTTATTACGAATGGCTCGATATACTATGGCGACATCATTTGTTGCATATTAACTGATCCTTGCGAGTTCGATGCGACACATAAATGTTGCTTGAGGAAGGCGGTAGAAGCTATGTCCATGTAGCAACACCTTCATGACCAACGTCGTATTCGCCTCCGAGTCCACGGAAAGCTTGCCTCGACATGAAAAGCAACTTTAAGCATTTTTTCATTCAAACAATCATTTGAATATTGTTGCGAAACAGTGTACAATACATTCAAACGATCATTTGAATGAGGTGAGCGAATGAAAGACGTATGTGACATTGTCGAACAGCATGAGGACGTTGTACAACACGTGCAGCAACAACTACCAGAACTAACAAAAACGCTACAAATTTTCAAAGCACTCGCCGATGAAACACGCTTAAAAATCGCGTTTGCACTAACGCTTGCGCCAAAGCTTTGCGTTTGTGACGTCGCCGCGATTATCGGCAGCTCAAACGCGACCGCATCGCACCATTTACGCTATTTGCGCGAGCACGGTTTAGCGGTTTCAGAACGTGAAGGGAAGCAAATTTATTACGCGCTTGCAGATGAGCATGTACGCCAAATGATTGACGTCGCGTATACGCATTCGAAGGAGTGAGACTTATGGCAACAGAGCAATACCGTCTACAAAATTTATCGTGTGCAAACTGTGCGGCAAAGTTTGAAAAAAACGTCGCAAGCTTGCCAAATGTCGAGGACGTAAAAATTAATTTCGGCGCAGCGAAACTAACGGTGACAGGCTCAGCGACGATCGAGGAGCTAGAGGAAGCAGGGGCATTTGATAACATTAAAGTCGTACCAGCAACGTCTCGCAGCATCGAGGTGACGACGCCGTTTTGGAAACGTCGTGAAAATAAGCTCGCCGTTGTTGCACTATTATTTGTCGCAATCGGCTACAGCATGACGAGCATTGCGCCACAAATAGCGCCTTGGATTTTCGGAGCAGCGATTCTTTTTGGTGGCATCGACATTTTTAAAGTCGGCTTCCAAAATTTAATAAAGCTACAGTTTGATATGAAAACGCTCATGACAATTGCGATTATCGGTGCAGCCATTATCGGTGAGTGGCAAGAAGCGGCAATCGTCGTATTTTTATTTGCGGTTAGTGAGGCGCTTGAGGCGTACTCGATGAACAAAGCACGCCAGTCTATTCGTCAGCTAATGGATATTGCACCGGCGACAGCACTGAAAAAAGTCGCACACGGCGATCATGCACATGAAGTGGAAGTCGAAACAGAGCAGCTTGCAGTCGGGGACGTCATTATTATTAAGCCGGGTTCAAAAATTGCGATGGACGGTATTGTTGTGTCGGGGCAATCGACTGTAAACGAGGCGTCGATTACAGGTGAGGCGATGCCGGTGCTAAAGCAAGTCGGTGATGCGGTATTTGCCGGCACGCTCAATGAAGAAGGGGCAATGGAAGTACGTGTTACAAAGCATGTGAATGACACGACGATTGCAAAAATTATTCATTTAGTTGAAGAAGCACAGCAAGAAAAGGCGCCGTCACAAAAGTTTGTCGACCGCTTTGCGAAAATTTATACGCCGATTATTATGTTCATTGCGCTGCTCGTTGCAGTCGTACCACCGCTATTTACAGGTGACTGGTCACATTGGATTTACCAAGGGCTTGCAGTACTCGTCGTAGGTTGTCCGTGCGCGCTCGTTATTTCAACACCTGTTGCGATCGTAACGGCGATTGGCAATGCGGCGAAGCAAGGTGTACTCATTAAAGGCGGCGTATATTTAGAGGCACTCGCACACGTTGAGGCGATGGCGTTTGATAAAACAGGCACGCTCACAAAAGGAATGCCTGCTGTAACGAATTTATATACGCACGATGAGGAGCGCTTATTGCAAGTTGCCGGAGCAGTCGAAACGAAATCGCAGCACCCACTCGCACGTGCCATTTTACATTATGCGTTCGTGAAGGAGCTGCACATTCCGAGCGTCGAGCAGTTCCAGTCTGTTACAGGTAAAGGTGCAAAAGGGATTGTAAATGGCAACGAAGTGTACGTCGGTAGTCTTTCATCTGTTTGTGCGATGATGGACGTGCAGCCAGAAGTCATTGCGCAAGCACGTGTGTATGAAGAAGAAGGAAAGTCGCTTGTCGCAGTTGTGGAAGGCGATATATTATTAGGGCTTATCGCAGTAGCTGACGAGGTGCGCGAAGAAAGTGCTGCTATTTTACAACAGCTAAAAGCAAACGGTGTGAAGGAAACGATTATGTTAACTGGTGACGGGGAACGTACAGCGAATGCGATGGCGAAGCGCTTAGGCGTGACGAATGTGCGCGCAAGCTTACTGCCAGAACAAAAGCTAGCAGAAATTAAAATGCTGCAAGACAAGTTCGGGCAAGTGGCGATGGTCGGTGATGGTGTGAACGATGCCCCTGCACTTGCTGCGGCAAATATCGGTATTGCGATGGGCGGAGCGGGAACAGATACAGCGCTAGAGACGGCAGACATTGCACTTATGTCGGACGATTTAACGAAGCTGCCGTATACAATTCGTTTAAGCCGTAAAACGTTAACGATCATCCAACAAAATATCGCCTTCGCGCTCGGTTTAAAGATGCTTGCCATTTTGCTCGTCGTACCAGGTTGGCTAACGCTATGGATTGCGATTTTCGCTGATATCGGCGCGACATTGCTCGTTGTGCTAAATTCATTACGATTAATGCGCGTTCAAAAGTAAAGTTTCTTGCGTTCGTACTAGTTAATCGTTAAAATGAAGTACGATGAAAGCAAAAGTAGAAACTCTTTTGTTGGAAATTTAGGATGAATAGGAACGATTACAATGACACAATCCGATGTAATTTTAATTAATGTAACAGAGGAAATCGTACGCGGATTAGTTAGTTTTATGTTACGTGGCCCAGAGTATCAGGCTTTTTGTAACTGTACTATTTGTGAGATGGACGTAAATGCATTAACGTTAAATGCATTGCCACCGAAATATGTATCCAACCCGAAAATGCGAGACGAAGCGTTTAAAGAATTAAATACACCTGAAAATGTTGAAATGATTAACCGAGAAATTATCCGAGCGATTCATATCGTTGCTCGTCAACCGAAGCATAAATAAATAGGTCAAGGAGTGTCTCACATTATTGTGGGCATTCCTTTTTATATGGAGTTGAGTTAGCGCATCGCTAATTCACATATGTTTTGAGACATTATGACAAGAAAGATACAAATAACGACATTGCCTACACTTTTTTTTAGCTATTGTAGTAAACTAAAGACATAAGAATGCGAAAGCGAAAGCGAGGGGACGACATGCCAACACCAAGCATGGAAGATCATATTGAACAAATTTATTTATTGATTGAACAAAAAGGCTATGCTCGTGTATCTGACATTGCTGAAGCTTTGGCTGTTCTTCCGTCTTCCGTTACGAAAATGGTGCAAAAATTAGATAAAGATGGCTATCTCATTTATGAAAAATATCGCGGTTTAGCGTTAACACCTAAAGGGCAAAAGCTCGGTAAACGACTTGTGCAGCGTCATGAGCTACTAGAGCAGTTTTTGCGCTTAATTGGCGTGAACGAGCAATTAATATACAATGACGTCGAAGGAATTGAACATCACTTAAGCTGGGATTCGATTGATCGCATTGCTGATTTAGTGCAAGTGATGGAAGAAAATCCAGATATACTTCATCAGCTACAACAATTAAAAACAAATCATCTCTAGGAGGATATACATGATAGAATTAACTGCTGGCGACGTTGTCAGCTTAACGGTCGTAAAAGAAGAAGGGTCAAAGTGGCTTTTAACAAACGGTGCAAAGGAAATTTCATTAAACGCATCGGAAGTGCTTGAACCATTAACAGTCGGTGAAAAAGTCGAAGTGTTTTTATATACAGATCGTCGCGGTGAATTACACGCAACGACAGCGATTCCAACAATTCGCAAGGAACAATACGGATGGGCACGTGTATTACGTGCAGTAAAACACGAAGGTGCATACGTTGATATCGGTACGTCACGCGAGGTGCTTGTACGTGCAGAAGATTTACCGAAGCTTGAGGAATTATGGCCGCAAGCTGGTGACCACTTATACATTACGTTAAAGCCAGATCGTAACGGTAGCCTTTACGGTCGTTTAATTACAGAAGAAAAAGTAGCGGATCTTTACGAGGGCGCACTCGAAGACCAATTTAACAAAAATATTATCGCTCGCCCGTACCGTCTATTACCAGTCGGCACGTTCTTACTAGGTGTTGAGCAGCCGTTCCGTATTTTCGTACACGAAACAGAGCGAAAAGCAGAGCCGCGTTTAGGGCAAGACATTAGCGTGCGCATTATCGACGTAAAAGAAGATGGCTCAATGAACGGCTCTCTTTTACCGCGTAAGCACGAGCGTTTAAGCGACGATGCAGAGCAAGTGTTAGCGTATTTACAAGATGTTGGCGGACGCATGCCATTTGGCGACAAATCATCACCAGATGAAATTAAAGATATGTTTAATATGAGTAAAGCATCGTTCAAACGCGCGCTAGGTACGTTAATGAAAGAGCGTAAAATTACACAAAAAGACGGTTGGACAGAAATCGTTTAATCATACATGGTAGAGGAAGCGATATGCAGACCTCTACCATTTTTTTGCGAAATGGAACTTTTCATGTTTACGAACGTATACATTTAAGGAAAAATAGTTAATAACTACAATGCATATGATGATGTAGATAAAGTGTGTGATGCAGTAAATGTTGGAAGCGAAGCGGCGAGACTCCACGGGGAAAAGCCCGAGCATCAAGACCCCGCAGTCGTGAGGTACGAGCGACGAGGAGGCTTGAGCCGGGCCCCGGGAAAGCGAGCCGCATGAAGCGAACAACGCATCATCAGCTTTGTGACGAGAACGTTTCTACGATAGGGGAGTTTAATATGAAAAAAGTAATGACAACAATAACAGCAGTCGCTTTAACATTTTCGATGATGACTGCAGCGAGTGCCAACACAGGCGTAATTGACGAAAAGCTTGGCGTACCAATCGTTGTATACGGGGCAAACTTAACGGCTGAGCAAAAAGAAACGGTGAAAAATGCACTTGAAATTACGAGTTCTAGTGCAGTTGAAGAAATTACAGTATCTGGTCAAGATTTAGTGAAATACATTAAGGACGGCAACCCGAACGCCCGCATGTTCTCATCAGCAAAAATTACGCAGCGTAACGAAGGAGAAGGACTTGTAATCGATATCGTGACACCGTCAAACATAACGCAAATTACGTCAGAAGTTTATGCGTCAGCAATGTTAACAGCCGGCATTAAAAACGCATTAGTCGAAGTTGCTGCACCGAACCCTGTAACAGGTCATTCAGCGCTTGTAGGCATTTATAAAGCATATGAGGTATCTACGGGTGAGAAACTTGATATCGAGCGTACAGACGTTGCTAACGACGAATTATCAATTGCGACACAAATTACTGAAAACGCTGGTATTGATGATGCAGTCGTAGCGGAATTATTAACATCAATTAAACAGCAAATTGCTGAACTGAACCCGGCGACGCGCGAGGACGTTGAGCAAATCGTATCGGAGCAGCTATCGAAGTTCCAAATTGAATTATCAGAAGCAGACCGTCAGCTATTGACCGACTTAATGGATCGCATTTCAAACTTAAATATCGACTTTGATCAATGGTCACAGCAGTTAAGCGACTTAAGCAAAGACATCGAGGAAAAATTCGGCACGTTCATTAGCGAGAACGAAGGCTTCTGGGAAAGTGTGAAAACGTTCTTTAAAAACTTAATGGATACTGTGTCAGGTTGGTTTAATTCGTGATTTTTATACAGTGAAATTTATCGTTTTTAGCAACCAACCGTAAATCAATGCTGTATATTAGTGGCAGGAAAGCGAGCCGTAATATGCTCCTGACAATTAACACGCTTGTCTTGAAATAAAAGTTATGCACATGTGGATAACTTGCTTTACAATAGGGGTATAAAGAGGATAATTCAAAGGGAGGCAATCACATATGTTTTCAGTTCGAGCAGATGAGCAAGCAATTGAGTATCATCAAGATAGTCGTATGTTAGGGGAAATTACGTGGGTGTTACGCGACGGTACGATGGTCATGGATCACACGTACGTATCAAACGAGCTACGCGGTCAAGGAGTAGCGAAAAAGCTACTAGACGAAGCGGCAAAATACGCACGCGAGCACAATTATAAAATGAAAGCAGTATGTTCATACGTTGTAACAGCGTTTGATCGTTACGATGATTACAAAGACGTACAAGTATTATAAATAAAACAGCCTGTGTGGAATTTTTCCGCACAGGCTGTTTTTATAAAGTTTTTAAAATAGCTAACGTAAAGACTGTAATCGCAAACGCACTTCCTAAGTATTTGGCTACACGAATCAAATCCTCGTATAACGTTTGGTTCATTCAATATCATCTCCATGCAAGCGTCGTCAAACTGCTAGTAATGTTTTACGTAATTGTAGCCTATATATTTATTGTACCTATGTCCCTTCGCATTTGAACAGAAGGAAAATAGGACAAATTGTTACAATTATGTTTAAAGAAAAACGTGTCGGGAATATGTAGAACTAGAATGATAAATATATGTATATAGACGGTGATTAACATTTAAAACGAAATAGTAGGTTCTGTCTAAAAACGATTTTATAACCGGCTGGAACTTGTTCGTCACGACAAATTGGGATTGACGCATACAGGTTGCTTGAGGAAGGTGATAAACGCCACTACACGAGTCATCATCTTCCTGACAAACATCGTGTTTGCCTCCGAGCTCGCGGGAAGCCTGCCTCGATGTGGAGAGCCTACTAACAAAACGCTAAAATATATTCACCGTCTATATAGTTATTTTATTTTTGGGAGGAATGAACATTATGGCAATCGATAAAAAAGGTTTAGGTGTCGTTTTAGCAGGATTAGCAGTAGGTGCAGCACAATATTTAAAGAAACCTGAAAACCGCGATAAGGCGATGGACATGTTAAACCAATCAAAAACAAAATTAAACGGCTTAATGGAGCAAGGTAAAGGCGCAGCACAGCAATTCAACTCATCTGAAGGCACAACGTTAAAAGAAAAAGTGCAAGATGTAGCAGCGCAGTTTAAATCAACGACTCCAGCAGCAGACACAACGGTGACTGATTTGCCGATTGAAGATAGTGATACAGGCAATGCTTCAAAGTTTAGTGAAGCACGCATGAACAACGAAGGACCACAAAATCCATCACAATATTTCAACGAGCCAACAAATACAGATGAAACGAATCATACACGCCATACAGATATGTAAAAGAGTAGTCATTATAAAAGAAGCCTCGATGCAAAATTGCATCGAGGCTATTTGTATGAAAAAATTATTTAGCTAATTCTTTTTTCATCGTTTTGTTTTCAGCAAGGCTTACGTGCCAAGATAATGCTTCACTTAAAATGTGAGGAGTTTGTGCATTACCAGTTGCTTCTACAGCACGGTTGTAGTAATCCCATAATTGCTCTTTGTAATCAGGGTGTGCACAGTTTTCGATAATTGCCGCAGCACGCTCTTTTGGTGCTAAGCCACGTAAATCAGCTAAACCTTGTTCAGTTACGATAATGTCTACATCGTGCTCAGTGTGGTCTACGTGAGACACCATTGGTACGATTGAAGAGATTGCGCCGCCTTTAGCGTATGATTTCGTTACAAAAATACCTAAACGAGCGTTACGAGCGAAGTCACCAGAACCGCCGATACCGTTCATCATTTTTGTACCTGAAACGTGTGTAGAGTTAACGTTACCGTAAATGTCTAACTCAAGTGCAGTGTTGATTGAGATTAAACCTAAACGACGGATTAATTCAGGGTGGTTAGAAATTTCTTGTGGACGTAAGCAAATTTTGTCCGCGTAGTTTTCTAAGTTACCGTAAACTTTTTCTTGTAACTCTTTAGTAAGTGTAATAGAAGCAGCAGCTGCAAAGCGAACTTTACCAGCGTCAATTAAGTTAAATACTGCATCTTGTAATACTTCAGAAGCTACTACTAAGTTTTCGAATTCTGAATCAGCGAAGCCGTCTAATACAGCATTTGCTACAGAACCTACACCAGATTGTAATGGCATTAATTCATTTGTTAAACGACCTGCTTTAATTTCATCGCGGAAGAAGTCTAATAAAATGTTTGCCATTGTTTGTGTTTCTTCATCTGGAGGAACGATCATTGAAGGAGCGTCCGGCTCTTCAGAAATAACGATTGCTTTAATTTTAGCTGGGTCAACTTTAATACCGATTGTACCGATACGTTGCTCAGGATTTGTCATTGGAATTGGACCACGTTTACCTTGCTCAGCTGGCGTGTAAATATCGTGAATACCGATTAATGTTTCTGGGTGAGAAATGTTTAACTCGATAATGATATTTTCAGCATACTCAGCGAAAATGTTTGAGTTACCAACAGAAGTTGTTGGAACGATCATGCCATCTTCCGTAATTGCTACTGCTTCTAAAATTGCATATTTGATTGGGCCGATAATACCTTGACGTACTAACTCAGCATTGTGAGAAAGGTGAGCATCAACGTATGTTACTTGACCAGCGTTAATCATGTTACGAATACCAGCGTCTGCTTGGAATGGTCCACGTTTGCGGATAACGCCAGCTTCTGCTAAATATTTGTCAACTTCTGGACCTAATGAAGCACCAGTGTAAACGTCGATTTGGAATTTCTCGTTTTTCGCGCGCTCAGCTAAAGCCATTGGTACAACTTTCGCGTCACCTGCACGAGTGAAACCAGACATACCTACTACGTCGCCATCAGAAATAAGCTTTGCTGCTTCGTCTGCTGTTACAACTTTGTCTAATAAAGATTTAACGCCAATACGGTTTTCAAAATTAGTCATTTGAAAATCCTCCCCCTAATTATATAAAATATGTCCCTTATTCATGAATAAAGGCGTAAAAACAAACCGCAAAATGCGAATTTGTAATTTTCAGTTTTTTAATATACGGCCACTATTGACCGGAATAACGTTAGTCTAACACGTAATTGTCACATTTTCTTCAAATAAAACATGAAAAATGGTTTTACATGCATTTTAGTAGAATATATTTGTTTTTTCGAGAATATATTCGTGGAAACGCTTTCTTTAAAACGCGATTTTTCGTATGTTTAAAGGGATATTTTGGTAGGTTTCTAACTGGTAATGTACGTTATGACACGCTTTCACGAAAAAAACCGGACTCGACTGTGCGAATCCGGTTACTTACAGTTAGAATCCTAATGAACGACGGAAGTAGCTTGCATAACGTTGAGAAACTGGAATGCGTGTGCCGTCTTTCATAATTAATAGGAATGTTGAATGTGAATCTGGTTGAATTTCTTCAATATAGTCGATGTTAACGATGTATGAACGGTGGCATCGAATAAATGAGTCAGGCGCTAAAAATAGCTCGAGATCACTTAAGTTTAGACGATGATAGCCTTCGCGGTTCATTGTTTTTACAAATGTTTTACGTAATTGTGTTTCTAAGTAAATCACTTGGTCATGTTTGATCGGATACCAGCAGTCGTCAATCTTAATCGTAATGTAATTCGTTAAGAATGGAGACGGCTTTTGAGGGAACACAGCTGTAATAGCACCTTTTGTTTCGCCTTCTTCGATTAACGGAATACTCATACCATAGTAAGGTACGCCAAATACATCAGGCTCAATGTACGTGCTAATTTTTTGTCCATAAGTTAACGCTTTGTGTGCTGCTGAACCTTCTTTGATCGGATCGCCAGCTTTAATTTTTAAGTCAACTTTTTTACTCGGTTGATAATATAAGTATGAATTAGTATCAGAAATAGCGATAGATGTATTGTCTGGGAAAAATTCTTTAATGACATCCATGATTTCTTCGATTTGTTTCGGATCCACTTCTTAACACCTCATTAGTTAATAATTATTAATAATACACTATTTTACTACATAATCTCTGAAAATATTAGTGCATATTCGAGAATAAATTAGAAAAATTTGCGCTTTACAAAAATGTAAACAGTTTTTATATGATAGAATTCGTGCAATTTTTCCATATATTCGGACTATACCATCTTTGACAGCTTTTTTCTAATAATTGAGATCGATTGATAGAGTATTGTAACAAAAGTTATTATAGCTGTGTAGAAAAATATGAAAAAAGAATCAACAAAGTTTTTAAAAAATATTGAAGAAAATGTATAATTTATGGTAAAATTCGCTATAATAATAGCAAGATTGGTTAAGGGGTCTTTTTAAAGCAAGGAAAACGTACAATTTTTAGGCAAAAAGATTTAAATAATTTTATAAAATGTAATATTGTTAGTGCATTTTTCTTCATGTTTGATTACGATTACTTTGGAGAGCTTACATTGAAAATATTCAAAAAGTTTACAAAAAGACGGGGAGTGGGTCTATGCAACTACACCAACATTCGATGGCAGAAGCAATTTCTAAACGTTATTTTCAAGAAATTGATAGCATGAACGACTATGAAGGAATGGAAGACTTTTTTGCGTTAGAAACAAAATTGATTTTTGAAATTTATCATTTAGAAGCTGCAAAGGCGAAAAAGTCATTGCACAGTATTATTGATTTACTAACAGTCCGTTTTGGAAAGAAAGTAATTAAAGTAGTCCGTTCGTATTTTAAAACGTTATCTTCAATCGTGGCGAGGAAGCTGCTTGATAATCAAGTGCCAGCTAAAAAAGCATTTGCCTTTAGCGTAGCATGTGACGATATGATTGATAACCAAATGCGCGATGCAGAGTTTTTACAATTTGCGGATGATTTAATCGACTTCTTTGTCAACTTTATTGCAGATCGCAAACAGCCGATGTTTAAGCACCAGACGGTAAATAAGGTGATTATGTACATAAATGATGAGCTTGAGCAAAATTTAACGGTGGAAAGCATCGCTGCGAATTTTCAAATTAGCACAAGTCACCTATCTCGCATTTTCCGTGAGCATGTTGGCATTACGTTAGTTGAATACTTGAACGTGCGCCGAGTAGAAGAGTCACAGTACTATTTACGCCACACGAATAAAAGTATTACGTCGATTTCAACACAGTTCCATTTTTGTAATCAAAGCTACTTCACACGCATTTTTAAAAAATATACAGGTGTGACACCGAAGCATTTCAGAGATGAGCTGCATCATAAATTTTATCGTTTCGATATGAATGAGCATATGTATGACCATGCGTAAATAACAAATTGTCACGAAAAGGCTGCGAGGTGAATGTGCCGAGCAGTCTTTTTGTGTTTTGTATATGTGTAATCGATATAATCGAAATGTATTGTTCGTAATGGTAAAATAAAAACAGTGAATGAGAAAGAAGGGTTAAGTATGACACGGCAAAAACGAAAAATGAAAACAAATGCGGTCATCGGTGCATCAACAGCACTAGCGCTAGCACTAGTTGGGGGCATTTATTATACAGTAACAAGTGGAAAAGAGGACGTGACGACGCAGCAATCCGCAACGACAGAAGAAACGACGGCACAAGCGCCAAATGAAGCAAATACCGAAACGGTGGAAGTACCTGAAGTGAACGCACCGGTAACGGACGAGGAAACAGAAGAGCTGCCGCACACAGATGTAGAACAGCAGGAAGTACAAACGAATGTAACTGATGCAAGACAGTATATCGAGGGGCAAGCAGCAGCGACGACACCGACGTACATCGACGGCATTTTACTCGCGAACAAGCAGCATCCATTACCTGCTTCATATGAGCCTGGCGTCGACCCAGTCGCACAACAAGCGGTAGATGAAATGATTCAGGCAGCAAAAGAGCAAAATATTCGCTTAACAGCATTTAGCGGATTCCGCTCATATTCGTACCAGGAGACGTTGTATACAAATTACGTAGCACGTGACGGTCAAGAAGCAGCAGATCGTTATAGCGCACGTCCAGGGTATTCAGAGCATCAAACAGGACTGGCGTTTGATATTGGTGAAATTGGAAAAGAAGAATTGTGGTTAACCGATGCATTTGGTGAAACGACAGCAGGGAAATGGCTCGTCGATAATGCGCATGAATATGGCTTTATTTTACGCTATCCAAAAGGCAAGGAACATATTACAGGCTTCATGTATGAGTCGTGGCATTTCCGCTACGTTGGCAAAGATGTCGCAGCGAAAATTAAAAAGCAAAATGTGACGTTGGAGGAATATTTAGGCGTTGCAGTAACGTCAAGTGATGTCGAAGCGACAGGTGACGAGACGTTAAAAGTCGGCTCATTAACGAAGGAAAATCGTTAGTCGAAAAATAAAAAGCGTTATTAGGAATGCATTTTCCCGATAACGCTTTATTTTGTATTAAATTCATTTCGTTCGTCGTTTTACAAAATCGGTGACAGCAAGCGTGAGACGGATTCTTTCATTTTTATGAGCAGCGTACGATTGTGGTAGCGCTCAATTGTTAGTTCTGAGCAGTCGAGCATATCGCTTTCAAACAATTCTGCTAAATGATGTGATATAGTGCGATCGTAAATAAATGCGTTCACTTCAAAGTTTAAGCGGAAACTGCGCAAATCGATATTCGCAGTGCCAACTGTGCACACCTCGTCGTCAATGACAATCATTTTCGCATGAATGAAGCCACGATCGTAATGGAATATTTTCGCTCCTGCTTCAAGCAGCTGCCCGACATACGAGTAAGTTGCCCAGTATACAAACATATGGTCAGGCTTGTTCGGAATCATAATGCGTACATCGATGCCGCTTAAACACGCAATGCGAATCGCGTCCATAAAGCTTTGATCTGGAATAAAGTACGGTGACTGAATGTATATGTATCGTTTCGCCATCGAAATCATTTTTAAGTAGCCATTTTTAATTTGCTCAAAGTTTGAATCAGGGCCGCTTGATACAATTTGCATGCTTACTGTGCCTTGGCGCGGAATGATTGGGAAGTAACGGCTTGCATAATGAATTGTATTTGTGCTCGTCGCCTGATTCCAATCTAAAATAAAGCGTGTTTGCAGCGGATGCATCGCGCTTCCTTGCAGACGTAAATGCGTATCGCGCCAATAGCCAAACTTGCTTTTTAAGCCTAAATATTCATCGCCGACATTAAAACCACCAATGTAGCCAATCTTGCCGTCAATGACGACAATTTTTCGGTGATTACGGTAGTTCATGCGCGGGTTAATAAGCGGCAAAATAGATGGGAAAAATACTTCAACTTCGCCACCTGCTGCTATAAGCTCATTAAAATGTCGCCGCTTCGTCGTACGCGAACCCATTTCATCGTATAAAATGCGCACTTTTACACCTTGGCTTGCTTTTTTGAGTAGCGCACGGTAAATGCGTTGCCCGAGTTGGTCGAGCTTAAAAATATAATACTGCACGTGGATGTGATCGCGCGCTTGCTCGATGTCACGCACGAGCTGTTCAAACTTATCGACACCGTCATGAAACACTTGTACGGAGTTGTCTTGCGTTAAAACGGCATCGTTGTTACGCAGCTGCATGAAAATCATTTCATCGTATTTTTCAATTTGTGGGTTGCGGTATTGAAACGTATCGTTCGCAATCGCGTCCATTTGATAATGGATAAGTTTGTCGATGCCAATATCTTTTCGTCCATCCCAGCGAAATAAATGTTTTTGGCGCAGCGGCCGACCGAGCAATAAATATAGCACGAAGCCGATGACTGGCATGAAAAATAGCACTAAAATCCATGCCCATGTAGATGTTGCATCACGACGTTCTAAAAAAATAACCGTCAATGCAAATAAAATATTAATACCAATAATTAAAAATCCTGAAAAACTAAGCTCAGCAAAATCGAAAATAATGTTCACCTTCTTCAACAAGTGATTTCTGTAGCTAGTATATACAAAAGCTTTAAGGAAAAGAAAGTGAAAGCTTATGTATACAAATGAGCATGCAAAAAAGCAGGAGGGGCATCATGTGAAAACGATACACCTCACTGCTTTAATAGTGATCCCAATGATACAAAATATCGGAAAAGTCGCCGTTTGCTAAGTTAATGCTATTGATAAAAAAATTTGCAACGCCACAGTCTCCCCACATAATGCCGTTTTCATCATCTGACTCTACTTGCAGAAGTAGCACATCGTATTTTCGCAAAAAAGCATAACGCTCGCGTGGGTCCTGTTTCGTGAAGTACGGGTAGCCGCCGATTTTATGCCCTTGACCTAAAAAATGCTTCATGTAAATATCGTACAAATTAATGCCGTCGTCGTTAAACAATAGCGACAGTGGTGTATCGGAAATCGTATGGAAGCGGTAATCCATAATCGATACAATTTCATCCGTTTGCTTAAAATGGAGTCGCTTCTCTTCCTGTAGCGGAAAATGCTTATTCTCGTTTGTAGTGTGCACGACCGAAGCAAGTTCATCGTACGGACGTAGCTCGCTGTAATAACGAATTTTAAAATGGTGCTGCCAAATATCTTCGTGGCTTTCCTCATCGTTAAAATTCACCGTATGTGGAATGAAAAACTGTAAAAGGCCTTTCTTTGGAAACTGCGGTAGCGACAGTTCACTGAAATTAATTTGTGCAAGTAATCGCATTTCTCTTCCTTGGCTATCCTTTGGTAAGTGGCGATTTTTTGGCAAATACGGATCGCCGCCGAATTTACTGTTATATAAAGTAGTTGGTGTATTAGAAAGTGTAATATGTGAAGTAGGCACTAGTGTTTGTTGTAATATTTCTCTAAATGGTGTCAAGTCTTTAGGTAGCTCAAAGTCTTTCGTCATGCCCATAAATATCCTCCAATTCGTAATCGACGTACATAGTAGTTGTATTCCACGTTTCGATTGTTGTAAAACATATCCAATTGTTGTCAATACAAGGACGTGTGTAAAAACTTCAGAATTCCGTATACATAATAGCGAGGAACGAAATCGCGTTCTTTGTCATCACATCGGGTTGCTTTCGACGTCGAGGCAGGCTTTCCGTGGGCTCGGCGGCGAACACGATGTTGGTCATGAAGGCGGTGGCTCGTGTAGTGGCGCTCACCGCCTTCCTCAAGCCTCCTCAACACTCGTTCCTCGTGTTTGTGGGGTCTTTCGACGCGAGCTTTTCCCACTGGAGTCCGCCTGTCGTTTTAAGCAACTTGTATGCGTCAATCCCAATTTGTCGTGACGAACAAGTTCCAAGCAGTTATAAAATCGTTTTAGACCAAGCGTGTTGATTAGCCATTAAACTGGCATTTCGCGTATGGTGGCTCGCTTTCCTGGGGCTCGGCTCAAGCCTCCGCGCCTCTCCTATGTCGAGGCTTACGGGGTCTTGAGGCACGAGCTATTCCCCAAGGAGTCTCGCCACCCGCTCCATGTCACAAAAATGCAGCGTTCATCTCCGTCTTGCTACTAAAAACAAGCAATTCAGCTGTATAAAAATAGCTAATCAACAGACCTGGTTTTAGACAGAACTAAGACGTGTTCATTTGAAATTACGTAAATATGTCATGAAAAGAATAAGTTTGTCAAAATGGTGATGACATTGCTTGACTTTTTTTAATGTTTTCAAAATTAATGATTCAAAAGTATAAAAACGTGGTATGATAACGATAGATTACTTGTCAGACATCTAAGGATAATGGAACTTTTATTATGACTAAAACGTAATAGTAAATGTACACATACAATTGTGAGGTGGATTTAGATGACGAAAGAAGTAGATGTAAGAAAAATTATTGCTAATTTAACGAAGCTCGGTGTTACAGCAAGCATGACGAAATCACGACTGGAGTTATTAAAAGTGTTAGCACCTCCAGCTCAAACGTCATCCACACAAGCGTAATTTGCGGTGGAATAAGGTCGATTGCGTAAGTGATTTTATTGAAAATCCTTTACGCAATCGACCTTTTATATTGAAAAAACGGACGGAGATATCGCATCTCTGTCCGTTTTTATAGTTACTGCTCTTTTTCCCCAAACATGTATGAACGGTGATGGAACTTCATACTGAAAATGAGCCCGAGTGCGAGTGAAATCCCCATCATCGAACTACCGCCGTAACTAATGAGCGGCAATGGAATACCTGTAATTGGGAGCAGTTGAATCGTCATGCCGATGTTTTCGATGACGTGGAACGTAATCATCGCAATGACCCCTGCACAAACGTACGTGCAAAACGAATCTTGCATCTCGATTGCAATTTTCGTTAAGTGATACACGAGTAAAAAATACATACAAATGACGAAGCTTGCACCGATAAAGCCCCATTCCTCGCCAATTACAGAGAAAATGAAGTCGGTATGGTTTTCTGCAACGTACACTTCACGCCCACCGTACCCTTTACCGAAAATTTCACCAGAGCCGATCGCATTGAGCGACGTAATTAAATGATACCCTTCAGAAGCGGCATAGGAATACGGGTCGAGCCACGAGTAAATACGCGCAAGCTGATACGGATCAAAGCCGAGTGTATTTTGGATGAAGTCTTGATTGTACAGCGCCATCCAAAGCAGTGCTGCACCGATGCCGGAAGCGCCGAGAAACACTGGTAAAATAATTTTCCACGTAACGCCAGCGATGACGATAAGTGCGCCGGTAATGGCTAAAAACACAAGTGCTGAGCCTAAGTCTGGCTGTTTCATAATGAAAAACAGCGGAACGATAAGTACACCGAGCATTTTGGCAAGCAGTATTAAATCTGATTTGAATGTTCGATTTGGTGATAATTCATGATGTTTACTAATGATCCAAGCGAGCCCTAAAATATAAAATGTTTTCATAAATTCGGCTGGCTGAATGTTCCCAATCGGTGTTTTGAACCAGCTTTTTGCGCCGTTAATTTCAACAGCGAAGCCACCTTTTGGAATGACGAACAGCATGAAAAGTAAAAACACACCGAAGCCGTACAAATACCATGTGAACTTTTTGTATTGGCTTGGCTCAAAGAACATGACAAATGCGACAATAAACGCACCGATAATGTAGCCGCGAAGCTGTAAAATGACATAGTTTGCCGAATATTGTCCAGATGTTTGTGCTGACGAAATGGCGGTTAAACTAATACACATGAAAATGAAAATAATAATTGCAAGCGTCCAGTCGAAACGCTGCGCGAAATGACGATTAGTTTCCAATTTTGAAAGCCACCTATATCATAAATTTAAATGTATGAGTATACAACATTGCCTATTATAACGCAAAAGTACGTGACGTGGATATTTTGTGCCGCAATAAATTAGCGAAAGGCAAAAATAAATGTTGCTGAAAATTAGGACGAATGACAGGTGAAATTGTTTCAATTTTAAGGTTCGAAGTTTTATAATAAACAAGATAGAAAGGGTGAGTGGATGTGGTGAAAAAAATGAGAGCCTCAGAGGATTATTTATATCATTTGTATATGCATATGGATGAAATCGGCAAGTTCGTTATATTTAGTGAGCTATCTATTTCACAATTTATCACATCGATTGAACAACACCATCATCTTTTACTTTTGAAGTGTCCCTTTGAAGGCTCTGCATACAATGCGCATACATATTTTGACTACGTGCCGAAAACAGAGCTGTTGAAATTCAAGAAGCAGGTCGCCGAGCGCAAGGAGGATATTTGCTTTATTGATTTTCAGTTTGAGCGTTCGTTAGATTTACTTACACCGAAGGAGCAGTCTGAGCTGTTGTACTTGGCACATAAAAGAGAGCCGATTATTTCGCCTTTTTTTTATAAATTAAACAACCGCTTCGTCGTGTATTCCTCGCCGTCTGAACGATTGACGAAAGTATTTTTTCGTCAGCTAGATGATGCGGAGAAGGTCGTTGCCTCCGTGTTGAATCAGCAAATTGCCGAGCGAGAAGGAACAAATGGCTTTTGGCGCCGTAAATTAAAAACGGTGCTGCCGATGTTGAACGCAAATGAATTAAAGCAGCATCGAGCAAGTGCAACCGAGGGCGTGCTGCTGTCACTCGTTAAACAAAGTTCTAAATCTTATGGGCTAGAGTGCCGCGTATTAGGGGATCGCTACGATTATCCAGATGAAATTTGGTTTGAAATTCGCGAGCTATTAAAGGAGCAAGCGGACGCCATCATTCCGATTGATTCATAGAACAAAGCGAAAGGATGTACGAAAAGTCAACGTGGCTACTGTGCATCCCTTTTTTGTGTTGAAAAATACCGGCGATTAAGTGAAAATACGTATGTAGCGATTAATGGACAGACGAATATACTACGGAATTTTTTCGATACAATAGAGCGATTAGTGATAAACTAAAGGTACTTAATTTTTGGAGGTCTTTTCATGAAAACAATTGTCGGGCTATTATATGGCGGTAAGTCTGCCGAGCACGAAGTATCATTATCAACAGCACGTGCAGTGATTGGAGCGTTAGACTTTGATCGCTATGAAGTGCATCCGATTTTTATTACGTCACAAGGACAATGGCGTAAAGGCGATATTTTAACAGCACCAGTAGCATCAATTGAACAGCTACAATTTGACGGAGAAGAAAAACCAAATGATATTTCTTCTTTCTTAACGGGCGATGTGAAATATGATGTTGTCATGCCGCTTCTTCACGGAACGAACGGTGAAGACGGTACAGTACAAGGCTTATTAGAAGTGTTAAACATTCCGTACGTAGGTAACGGTGTGCTTGCTTCTTCAGCAGGTATGGATAAAGTTGTCATGAAGCAACTATTTGAAATTGCCGGACTGCCACAAGTGCCATATGAAAACTTTTTACGTGCCGATTGGGAGCGCAACGAAGGACAAATCGTGGAAGCGTGTGAACAAAAGCTCGGTTGGCCGATGTTCGTTAAACCAGCAAACTTAGGTTCAAGCGTCGGCATTAGCAAAGCATCAAACGTACAAGAGCTTACTGAAGCGGTAAATTACGCGTTACAATTCGACCGTAAAATTGTCGTAGAACAAGGTGTCGTTGCACGTGAAATCGAAACAGGTGTGCTCGGCTATAACGACCCGAAAGTATCGGTTGCCGGTGAAATCATTCCAGTAACAGACTTTTACGATTACGATTCAAAATATAAAGATGGCAACACGGTGCTGCAAATTCCAGCGAACATTGACGCTGATATGTACGCACAGCTTGAGGAAATGGCGATTAAAGCGTTTAAAGTGCTCGATTGCTCAGGGCTTGTACGTGCAGACTTTTTCGTAACAGCAAACAATGACATTTTCATTAACGAAGTGAACACGATGCCAGGCTTCACGCCGTTTAGCATGTTCCCGTTAATGTGGCAACAATCGGGTGTATCGTACACAGCGTTAATTGACCGTTTAATTGAGCTAGCGATTGAGCGTCATACAGAAAAACAACAACTGCAATATACGCAAAACTAAGTGAGGGTTTACTCGTGAAAAAGACAGTTCAGCAATTAGCAGCATGGCTAAACATTGAAAATCAATCGTTCGGTGACGTCGTAGTAACAGGCGTGTCGATCGATACACGAACGATTGAGCAAGGCGATTTATTCATTCCATTTCGTGGTGAGCAAACGAACGGTCACCGCTTCGTTGAAAAAGCGTTCGAGCAAGGGGCAGTGGCGTCACTTTGGTTAAAAGATGAGCCGAACCCACCAGCAAACGTACCGTTAATTTTCGTCGACGATGCAGAAGAAGCGCTGCAACAAATGGCGCGTGCATACCGTGCCGAGCATAACGCAACGTTTATCGGCATTACCGGCTCAAACGGCAAAACGTCATCAAAGGACATTTTAGCGGGCGCACTTGCACCGTTTTATAAAGTACAAAAAACGATCGGTAACTTTAATAATCAGCTAGGCTTACCGATTACGATTTTACGTCTTGATGAAGATACAGAAATTGCGGTGCTCGAAATGGGCATGAGCGGCTTTGGCGAAATTGAATTTTTAACGAAGCTTGCACGCCCGCATTTAGCAGTCATTACAAACATTGGTGAGGCGCATATGCAAGATTTAGGTTCACGCGCAGGCATCGCAAAGGCGAAGTTTGAAATTGTCGATGGGCTCCTTCCTGGTGGCAAGCTGTTTTACGACGGTGACGAGCCACTTCTTGCCGAGCTTGTAGCAAGTGCAAGCCGCGACGACATCGAATACGTAAGCTTTGGCTTTGACGGCGCTCATGCTCAAACAGCATCGAACATTACGACAGTCGATAACGGCAGTCAGTTTGAGGCGAGCGGTGTCGTAAACGGTGAGTATTTCATCTCAGTGCTCGGTAAGCATCAAGTGAAAAATACGCTTAGCACAATGCTCATTGCGAATCATTTACGTTTAACAGATGAACAAATTCGTGCGAGTCTTGCGCAAGTCGTGCTAACGGATATGCGCATGCAGCTAATCGATACGGCGCATACGTTGTTCATTAACGATGCGTACAATGCCGCACCGACATCGATGAAGGCAGCGATTGACTTTATGAAAACGACGACGCTGCGCGATGAAAAATGGCTCGTGCTTGGCGATATGCTCGAACTTGGCGACGATGAGCTAACATTCCACGCATCGATTGCCGAAAGCATCGAAGCGGACAAAGTAGCAGGTGTATGCTTATACGGTCCACGGATGAAAGCATTGTATGATGCATTATTGCCGACACTTGGTGAGCGCGTGTTGCATAGCGAGGACGTCGCACCAATGATCGAGCGCATTCGTGAGCAAGCAGGAAAAAATAGCGTCGTTCTTGTAAAAGCAAGCCGCGGTATGAAGCTAGAGCGCGTCATTGAAGCGTTTCAATAAATAACAATAACAGCTGTGCTGAAAGTCAAACGAGGCTTTCGCACAGCTTTTTTCTATAAGTATACAGGTCTGTTGATTAGCCATTTTTATAAAGCTGAATCTGTTGTTTTCAGTAGCAAAACTGACATGAATGCAGCATTGTAGTGGCATGGGAGCGTGCGGCGAGACTCCTTGGGGAAAAGCTCGTGCCTCAAGACCCCGTAAGCCGCGACGTAGGAGCGGTGCGGAGGCTTGAGCCGAGCCCCAGGAAAGCGAGCCGCAATACGCGAACTGCCAGTTGAATGTGCTAATCAACACGGGTGATAAGTATATGGAACTTAGTGTTGTGATGAAAAGTCTATATATATTAATAGCTGACGTGAAACATGTCGTATGAACGTAGTGAACACCTTCTGTAGATGGCACGGTATATGTTACATCGGTTTGTTTAAATTGCTCGTAACGAGAGGGGAATGTTTGCAGAAAGCGTGCCTCGGCGTGGAGAGCAACATTGAAGATGAGAAGGGAGAAAATGTGGATGAAGACAGGCGTACTATGCATACATGGCTTTAGCGGCGGTCCGTACGAAGTCGCACCATTTGCAAACTACTTGGAGCAACATACCGACTGGGAAATCGTTACACCGACATTGCCAGGACACGGCGAGAAGCTGTCGATGCGCGGACATACGCATAAAGAATGGCTTATGACGGCCGAGCTTGCGTATCGCGACTTAGCAAAGCGTGTCGATCGCATTATCGTCGTCGGCTTTTCAATGGGTGGGCTCATTGCGCTTTATTTAGCAAAACGCTACCGTATTGAAAAGCTCGTGCTACTAAGTGCGGCGTTAAAATACGTTAGCCCTGTGCAGCTCGTAGCGGATTTGCGCGACTTAGCTGGCCATTTTTACCGACGCACGCTAAAAGAAAATGAAGTATTTATTCGCTACGCCTCAAAGCTACGCGACGTGCCGATTCGCTCGACGTTTGAATTTATGAAGCTCGTCGCAGTCGTAAAGCCATTTTATCGGACGGTGACGACGCCGACATTCATCGTACAAGGGGCACTTGATGGCATCGTGCCGAAAAAGACGGCGATGTTATTGTACGAAACGTTACAGTGCAGTGAGAAGCGGTTATACGTTTCGGAAAAAGGAAAGCATCACATTTGTTACAGCTCCGATTGTGAGGCATGGTTCCATGAGGTGTATCGTTTTTTACAATAGTTGGATATATCTGAACATTAAGAAAGCGGCTAGAACGAATCATTATCGTTGCAACGTATTCTAAAGCGTGCTATTCTAATAAAAGCAATGGATACATTTTGTGCGAAGACTCTTCAGTTCATTTTGATTGAAGGGTGCTTTTTTTTGAACATACGGTTTCATGCTTATTTTAGTAACGAAACTTAAGTAAGTAAGAATTAAACCGTCCGGCAAAGACCGGGCTTTCCCTTTCATATAAGACGGCTCTGCGTTTTTTAGACAGAGAATTTTTACGTAACGGAAACGTTCCACATACAGGCTCGAAGTTTGCCGACAATTCATCTGAAAATGTAACCATTTGTCAACTTAAAGGAAAAAAGGAGATTGAGAAGTTTGACAAATTTTTCAGAATTAAACATTAGTGAATCTACAATCCGCTCAGTAAAGCGTATGGGATTCGAGGAAGCAACACCAATCCAAGAAGGTACAATTCAATTCGCAATGGCAGGCCGTGACGTATTAGGTCAAGCGCAAACAGGTACAGGTAAAACTGCAGCGTTCGGTATTCCATTAATCGAAAAAATTGACCCGAAAAACCCTAATGTCCAAGCATTAGTAATCGCACCAACTCGTGAATTAGCAATCCAAGTTTCAGAGGAGCTATACAAAATTGGTTACGATAAACGTGTGAAATTATTATCAGTGTACGGTGGTCAAGAAATTGGTCGTCAAATCCGCGCATTAAAAAATAAACCTCAAATCATCGTAGGTACTCCAGGTCGTATTCAAGATCATATTAACCGTCGTACGTTAAAATTAGAAGATGTACAAACGCTTGTATTAGACGAAGCGGACGAAATGTTAAACATGGGCTTCATTGATGACATTAATGCCATCTTAGAAAACGTTCCAGAAGAGCGCCAAACATTACTATTTTCAGCGACAATGCCTCCAGCAATCCGTAAAATTGCAGAGACATTCATGAAAAATCCTGAAATCGTAAAAATTCAAGCGAAAGAATTAACAATGGAAAACATTGAGCAGTTCTTCGTAAAATCAACTGAGCGTGAGAAATTTGATATTTTATCAAACTTAATCGACGTTCAAAAGCCAGAGTTAGCTATCATTTTCGGTCGTACAAAACGCCGTGTTGACGAGTTATCTCAAGCATTAACGCAACGTGGTCACTCTGCAGAAGGTATTCACGGAGACCTTTCTCAAGCGAAACGTATGTCAGTATTACGTCAGTTCAAAGAAAACAAAATCCAAATTCTTGTTGCGACAGACGTAGCAGCTCGTGGTTTAGATATTTCTGGTGTAACACACGTATACAACTTCGATATTCCACAAGATCCAGAATCATACGTTCACCGTATTGGACGTACTGGCCGTGCTGGTAAATCAGGTTTAGCTGTAACATTCGTAACACCACGTGAAATGGGTTACTTACGCATCGTTGAAGAAACAACGAAAAAACGTATGACACCTTTACGTCCACCTTCAAAAGAAGAAGCGCTTGTTGGTAAACAACAAGAAGCAATGGACACATTATTATCGCACGTACACGAAGCAGATTTATCTAGCTACAAAGTACTTGCTGAGCAATTATTAGCAGACAACGATCCAGTTGCATTAGTAGCTGCAGCGTTAAAACTAGTAACAAACGAGCCAGATGCAACAGCTGTATCAATTACAGAAGAGCGTCCATTACCAATGCGTCGTGATCGTCAAGGTGGCGGAGGTCGTGGTGGTAACGGTGGCCGTTCATCAGGTGGTCGCGGTGGCGATCGTCGTCCAGCAGGTCGCAGCGGAGATCGTCGTCGTGATGGCGGCGGTGCAGGTCGCGGTGGAGAACGCCGTAACGACCGTGCAGGTGCACCTTCAAGCTCAGCACCACGCGGAGATCGTCGTAACGATGGTGGCGCAGGCCGTCGTCGTCGCGAGCGTAGCGAATAATTTTCAATATCAAGGGTTGTGTGAAAGTCAAATGGCTTTCGCACAGCCCTTTTTTTATGCTCTATGATGGATGTGTGAGGTAGGCTTTACGTGAGCGTAGTATGAGATTTTTGTGTCACGCTAGTTAACGTTATTCCATTGAATCTTTTTTGAACAATTTTCTGAAATGAAGTGCTATGTTCATGGCGGACGCACGCGGTGAGACTCCTTGGGGAACAGCTCGTGCCTCAAGACCCCGTAAACCGCGAAGCATGAGCGGTGCGAAGGCTTGAGGAAGGTGATGAGCGCCACGTCCGTATGGCACCACCTTCATGACCAACATCGTGTTCGCCGCCGAGCCCTAGGAAAGCGAGTCGCAATGTGCGTTTAGCCGATTATTCAGTTTGAACTTCATTGAAACGTACATCATGAAACAAAACGTGCTGAAACATCGTATACTAAGCTTAGAGAGGACGTGAATTTATGAGAAATCCACCTGCATTTCAAATCGCACGTAAAGCATTAACCGTTTGGCGTGTGTACGGCTCGATTCAAACAGCTATACTTTTGTTAGTCGGCTTAGTAATGGCAATTTTGACAAAAATGTTTGATTGGTCACCGTGGTTACATATTATTTGGTTCGGCTTGCCGATGTTATCCGCTATTTTTAGCATTTACTTATTTCCGAAGCTGCGCTGGGAACGTTGGCGCTATGAAGTACGTGAGCAAGAAATCGAGGTGCAGCACGGCTTGTTCGTCATTAAACGTACGTTAATTCCGATGGTGCGCGTACAGCACGTTGACGTCGCACAAGGTCCGATTTTAAAGCGTTATGACTTAGCGAACATTTCGATTTCAACAGCCGCAACGACGCACGAAATTCCAGCGCTTATTACAAAGGAAGCAGATGAGCTACGCCAACGTATTTCGCTGCTAGCAAGGGTGGCGGAAGAAGATGTTTAAATATCGACTGCATCCTGTATCTGCACTGATTAACTTTTTTAAAGGGCTAAAGGAGTTGCTACTGCCGTTTATCATCATCATTATTACGAGTGGTGGCATCGTCATTAACCCGAACGACCCTGATTTTTGGCCGAGCTTAATTCCGAAATTGTTTTTAGGGGTGGCGCTCATTTTTGTGTTATATATCGGGGTTGTGAAGTGGCGCACGTACATGTATTGGTTTGAAGACGACGAGCTGCGCGTTGAGTATGGCTTGTTCGTGAAGAAAAAACGATACGTACCGTTTGAGCGCATTCAAAGCTTAAACTATAAAGAAGGTATTTTTCATCGCATGTTTAAGCTTGTTGCGGTCGACATTGAAACGGCAGGTAACTCGACGGAGGCAGAAATTTCACTAACAGCCATTACGCGTGAGCAAGCGAACCGCATCGAGCGTGAAATGAAGGAAGCGAAAAAACGATTGCAAGCAGTCATTGTCGATGAGCAAGGGATGGAAATCGTAGCAGAAGAAACTGTTGTACGAGAACATGTTATTCATGCGATGGACAAAAAAGATTTAATTTTACTTGCATCAACGTCTGGTGGTGTCGGTGTCGTGCTTGCTGGTATTTTAGCCATTTTTTCACAGGTGAGCGCGTACATTCCATATGAAAAAATTTACAAAGAAATTTCGAGCGTTGTGAGCATCGGCTTTGCGCTCCTTGCGTCAGTCATTGCGGCGGCGTTTATTATTACGTGGCTCATTTCAGTGTTAATGACGTTCGTTAATTACTACAATTTCAAAGTAGTGGAGCAAGATGGCAAAATGATCATTACGCGCGGGCTGCTCGAAAAAAAGCGTACGACGATTCCGCTGTCACGCATACAAGGCATTCGCATCGTTGAAAATCCGCTGCGTCAACCGTTTGGCTATGCGACCGTTTTAGTTGAAAGTGCATCAGGCGGTGACGACGACAATAAAATTGCATCGAAAATGAATTTATTTCCGCTCATTAAGCGTAACGAAATTGCTGGAAAGCTAGCGCATGTGCTGCCGCAGTATACGATCGACACGCCGATGACAAGTTCACCGAAGCGCGCGATTCCATTTTTTTACCGCTTCGATTTAGTGTACGTCGTGCCAATTATTGCGGCACTTAGCTATTTCTTTTATCCATACGGGCTATTTTCGATCTTGCTTATTGTGGCATTTATGCTGCTCGGTCGTTGGCAATGGCGTAGCGCGGCGTTTGCGATTGATGATTCGCAGCTGACGATTCGCTCTCGCTTTTTAAGTAGAACGACATTTATTGTGCACAAAAATCGCATTCAATCGATGGAAGCGCGCCAAAGCTATTTTGAACAGCGTCGCGACGTTGCGTCAGTCGGTGTCACAGTCATGTCAGGATTTGGTGGCTCTAGTTCGACAGCGATGCATATTGAATCGCAACATGCCGACGAATTATTGAGCTGGTTTGAACGCGAGCGACGTGATGAAATAGAGCAATAAAAAAGAGGTGAGCGAAAATGTCGCTCACCTCTTTTACTATTTTTTTTGACGCCATGCGAGTATGCGCTTTGGATGCAAGTATGCTAAGCCGATCAAGAAGCCGACAATGATACCGCCAATATGTGCTGCTACGTTTACGCCTGGTTGTAAAAATGTCATGACAATACTAATGACGATGATCGGTAAAATAATTTGGCGAAGTGCTGGCATCGTTTTACGCGTGTAATATACAAGTGCTGCATATGCGCCGAATACGCCAAAAATTGCACCAGATGCACCGACACTGACCGTACGTAAATCTAAAAAGACATACGTTGCGACGTTTCCGAAAAGACCGGCGATCGCATACAATGTAATGAAGCGCGCTTTACCTAAAATACGCTCCATCTCAGGGGCGAATACGTACAGCGAAAAGCAGTTAAACAATAAGTGCAAAAAGCCACCGTGTAAAAAAATTGATGTAATGAGCCGCCAATATTCACCGTCTGCAATTAAAAAGTTTGCGCCGGCACCGAAGTTAAAAATAGTGTTGCCGACATTTGGCACATACGTCAATGCATGCACGACAATATTTAAAAACAGCAGCGTTGCAACGACAGGATATAGCTTTATATATTGCTTTAAATTTTCTCTACGATTAAACAAAATGTCCACCTCGATTTCTTTCTTATAGTATAACGTTTTCGAGATGCGCTTGGAAAGGAGGAGCTATATGATTAAAGGAATTGGCTTAGATATTACTGAGCTTGCCCGCATCGAAAAAATTGCAGCGCGCACACCGAAGTTTATCGCTCGTATTTTAACGGCGCGTGAGCAAGCGCTGTACGATACGTTATCGGCACATCGCAAAATCGAGTTTTTAGCAGGGCGATTTGCGGCAAAGGAAGCATATGCAAAAGCAAACGGCACAGGCATTCGCGCGGGCTGCGAATTTACGGACATCGAGGTGTTGCCAGATGATTTAGGGGCACCGATGCTTTATTTTAAAGGTGAGCGTAGCAGCGGCTTCGTATCGATTACACATAGTGAGCAGTACGCCGCTGCGCAAGTTATTTTAATGCATCATTGTGTAGAGTGAGGTAAAATAATGAAAACGCTGTGCAGGAATCGGTGGTGCAACGTTAAAATTAAAAACTACTTACACGTTTAAGTATGTGAAAAAGAGGTTATATTGATGACAGTAGAACAGTACTTTCGACCAACAAAGGCAATCATTGATTTAGAGGCAATTCGTCAAAATGTCCGTAACTTAAAGGCGCATATTCAGCCGACAACACGCATTATTGCAGTAGTAAAAGCAAATGCGTACGGTCATGGAGATGTAGCAGTCGCGGGTGCGGCGCTTGAAGCAGGTGCGACGATGCTCGCAGTTGCAACAGCAGATGAAGCATTACATATACGTAAACATTATCCGCATACAGACATTTTAGTGCTAGGTGCAACACCGGTTCATTTTGCGCCTTACGCAGCGGAGCAACGCATTACATTAACGGTTTTTTCTCCTGAGTGGGTAGAGCAAGCAGCGCGCTACGTCGATACTATGATGCAGCCATTAAAGCTACATATTAAAGTCGATA
This sequence comes from Caryophanon latum, assembly GCF_001700325.1. Taxonomy (GTDB): domain Bacteria; phylum Bacillota; class Bacilli; order Bacillales_A; family Planococcaceae; genus Caryophanon; species Caryophanon latum. The sequence goes on along the minus strand of NZ_MATO01000002.1, from coordinate 8,704 downwards.
GCGGAATGGGACGCATCGGTGTTCGAACGGTAGATGAGTTAAAGGCGCTTGAGCAAGCAATCGTGAACGAGCCGACAATGACGATTGACGGTATTTTCACACATTTTGCAACAGCTGACGAGGAAAATGCGTCATTATTTACGAAGCAAGTGCAATTGTTTATAGAACTTGTCAATGCGCTTACGACACGACCACCATATGTGCACGCATCCAACACAGCGGCAGCACTTATTAAGGATCAATCGGTGCAGTTTGATGCAGTACGCTATGGCATTTCACTTTACGGTTTAACGCCTTCAAGCTACGTTTCATCGATTGAGCCGTTTGCATTACAGCCGGCATTATCATTACAAACAGAGCTCGTGCACGTAAAGGAAATTCAAGCAGGTGATTCAGTAGGCTACGGCGCGACATTCGTTGCAGAAGAAAGCTGTTGGATTGGCACATTGCCGATTGGTTATGCGGATGGAATGATTCGCAAGTTAGGTGGTCAGGAAGTATTAATTGACGGGCAGCGAATGCCAATTGTTGGACGCATTTGCATGGATCAATGCATGGTGTTATTACGAAAAAAATATCCAGTAGGCGAACCAGTACAGCTCATTGGTAAGCAAGGAAATGAAGCAGTAACACTTGATGAGTGGGCGGCGCGATTACAGACGATTAATTACGAAGTACCGTGTAATTTCACGAATAGAATTCCTCGCTTCTACAAATAAATACTCTCTTAAGAACGTTCTTTAATTGCATGAATTATCTGTAAAATATAATTCGAGTCTTTTCATTTAGTTTTCATGATGGTATGATGAATGAAAGAAGTGATTAAGAAATGGGCTTGTTGGAGGTGCTATTTATGTATGCAAAACAATTGCAATATGATGATTTATCGCAAATGCTACTAGAAGAAGCAACGAAGGAATATGACAATCGTTTGAAACGTTATCGCTTAAGTGGCTTACCAGCAGAGCGTGAATTGCATGATGATGAACGTCTTGAACTGCGCGAAGCAATGATGAAAGGCTATGTTGAAATGGCCGAGTTAAATTTGCAAATCGCAGAGGAGTTCAGCTATGCAGAGCACGAGGCACAACATGTAGTGGAGCGTCTCTTAATCGGGGGATGACAAATTGAACGCTAATAACGTAAAACGTGGGGACGTTTTCTTTGCGGATTTATCACCAGTAGTAGGTTCCGAACAAGGTGGTACAAGACCAGTATTAATCATTCAAAATGATATCGGAAATCGTTTTAGTCCCACTGTTATTATCGCGGCCATCACAGCGCAAATTCAAAAAGCGAAATTACCAACGCACGTCGAAATCGATGCGAAAAAGTATGGGTTAGAACGAGACTCGGTAATTTTGCTTGAGCAATTGCGTACAGTAGATAAGGCGCGATTAACAGATCGCATCACACATTTAGACGATACAATGATGAAGCGTGTTGATGAAGCACTAAAGATTAGTGTAGGGCTAGTAAAACTATAATACATATATGTTGTAAATAAAGGCACCGGCAGTGGAACGAAACACTCCCAGGTGCTTTTTTTACAATCATCTCATTAACTAAGATGTGCCTAAAAACGCCAAAATTCAGTATACATGATGGCGAGAAATGAAATAGCGTTTTTTTGTCATAACATGAGGTTGCTTTCCATATCGAGACGGGCTTTCCGCGGGCATGTAGTCTCAAGGCGATTATTCGACGCAGTTAAAACATTTGCTGTTCCCGCAAGAGTCCGCCTGTCGTTTCAAGCAACAATCGCAATTTGTGGTGACGAACGACTTCCAAGCAGTTATAAAATAGTCAGGTTTATTAATACGCCATTTTTGTACAGCTGAATTGGTCGTTTTCAGTAGCAAAACGGAAATGAACGCTTTATTTTAGTGGCAGGAAAGTGAGCCGCAACACGCTCCGGTAAGTTCGCCGGCTAATCAACATGCTTGTTTTTAAATACAAGTTAAAGTAATAGAGTAGAACTATTTCCTTTTCTATTAAATTCCATTCACTAACAAAGTGTAGTAAAATAACCTTAAATATAGGAATTAATCAAATAGATATAACTGTGGCAATGAATACAAATACAAGTGAAAAGAATACATTGAACAGCATATTAGGGAAATATGGTATCATTAAGTATTATCTTTTAGTGAAAATGCTATTTGGCAGCATCTATAATGATGAACGATTTATTATTACTACGACATAGAATGGGGCGAAAATAATGAGCGAAAAATCCTCAGTAGAAATTGTTACTGAGTGGGATATTGTTGCAGTTCGACAATTTGGGCGTAATGAAGCGAAGGAAATAGGATTTGGTACAGTAGACCAAGCGCGTATTACGACTGCAATAAGTGAACTCGCTCGTAATATATACTTATATGCAAAGCTTGGAGAAATCGAAATTGAGCGCTTACGAGACGGAGATCGTAAAGGAATTGCTATCGTTGCGAAAGATCAAGGTCCGGGCATTCAAGATATTCGACAAGTAATGGAGGATGGATACTCTACGTCAGGAGGTTTAGGTGCAGGACTTCCAGGGGTAAAGCGGCTAATGGACACGATTCACGTTGATTCGGTCGTTGGAAGAGGCACAATTATTCGTGCAGAAAAGTGGTTGAATACTTAAGAAAGGGTGATATTTCATTTGAATGAGCTTCAAAAGCAATATACAAAAATTTTGGCAGATTACATTGAAGAGCAAACAGAACGAAATTTATATATTGGTCAAAATTTTATTCGCCAGCTGCTTCAAAAAAATATTGCGCCAGAAGAAGTTATTCACATTCATAAATCGGCAGTAGAAGAAATTATTGATGATTTCCCAATATCTTTACGTCATGCGTATGATTTTTTGATCGAGGTGATGGTTCATTATGGCTTAGCGTTGAGTGAGCATAAAAGCTTATTGCAGCAGCAGGAGGAAATGCAGCTAGAGTTACAAGTCGCAACAAACATTCAAAATATGATTTTAAAATCGCATGTGCCAAAAATTGACGGTGTCGACGTTGGCATGATATCTGTGCCCGCACGCAAAATGAGCGGCGACTATGTTCATTTTATTGACGACAAAAATCGTTATATTGGCATTGCGGTAGCGGACGTTGTCGGAAAGGGCATTCCAGCTGCGCTTTGCATGTCGATGGTAAAATACGGCATGGACAGCTTAGATTATTCAGAGAGCGAGCCAGAACGCGTGTTAGAAGTTATTAACCGAATCGTCGAAAAAAGCGTAGACGACAGCATGTTCGTGTCGATGTTTTACGGCCGTTATGATGTTGAGACATCCACATTCGCTTATGGTTCCGCTGGGCATGAGCCGGCGTTGCATTACAAAGCTGCATCTCAAACGTATGAGGAGCTCGTGGCGAAAGGGTTATTGCTTGGCATTTTACCAGATGGCAACTACGAGCAGCACGAGGTTCAGCTACAGCAAAATGATTTAGTTATTATGATGACGGATGGTGTAACCGAAATTCGTACAAATTTAGAAATGGACGCGATGGCAATTATTACATCGATCATTTCTGAACATAAGCATGAGCGTGCGCAGCAAATCGTTGATGAAGTATTTAAGCAGCTTGAGAAAATGCAAAACTTTGAGCTAAGTGATGACTTCACACTTGTCATTTTGAAAAAAAATTAGTTTAGTACGTTTAAGTAAGATAAAAGTGGGAATAATGTACTGAATATGGAGGTGGCTAATTACGATGAATATTATTTTTCAAGTACAAGAGTCTGAGCAAGTGATTCGAGGAATGATCGAGGGAGAGCTAGATACATTTACAGCTCCACAGTTAAAAGAAGAGCTAGAGGCCATGGAATTAGCAGAAGGCGTATATGTTGAAATTGATTTGTCAAAATTAAATTACATGGACAGTACAGGGCTTGGAGTATTCGTCGGCTTTTATAAACGTGCAAAGCGTGAGCAAGCGAGCGTGAAACTAGTTGGTCTATCTTCTCGTTTACGTCGTTTATTTGAAATTACTGGTTTAAGTGACTTAATGGAAATCGAGAATGAGAAGAGGGTGGAACTTAGCAATGAAGGCATTTGACTACATTGAAATACGCATTCCAGCAAAACCTCAATATGTAAGTGTGGCCCGCTTAGCGATTTCTGGCTTAGCAGCACGTGTTGGTTTTTCTTATGATGATATTGAAGATTTAAAAATTGCATCAAGTGAAGCAGTAACAAATGTTGTACAGCATGCATATGATGAAAAGGATGAAGGCGATGTTGTCATCGGCTGCGCTCTTTATGAATCACGCATGGAAATTATGGTGGCGGATTATGGAAATAGCTTTAGCTTCGAGGAAATTAAAGAAAAAGTTGGGCCGTATCATGAAGAGGAAGAAATTGATTTTCTGCGTGAAGGCGGTTTAGGCTTATATTTAATGGAAACGCTCATGGATGAAGTGAAGGTGAACAACGAGGGCGGAGTTACTGTTTTCATGACAAAGTATGTCACGCGAGAGCAGGTGGAAGAGAATGTCGAAAGAATCACCACATAGAAACTCTTCCAAGGAGGAAGTATTGCAATGGATTGCAGACTACCAGGCGACGCAAAGTGATATAGCGCAAACGAATTTAGTTGTACATTATAAATATTTAGTAGAGTCGATTGCACGTAAATATTCAAGTGGTAAATCATACTACGACGATATTGTACAAGTTGGCATGCTAGGGTTACTTGGAGCGATTCGTCGCTTTGATCCCGATTTTGGTCGAAGCTTCGAGGCGTTTGCTGTACCGACAATCGTCGGTGAAATTAAGCGTTTTTTACGCGACAAAACGTGGGATGTGCATGTGCCACGTCGTATTAAGGAACTCGGTCCACGCATTAAAGCAACGGTAGAGCTATTAACGACCGAATTACAGCGCTCGCCATCGATTAGTGAAATTGCTCGTCATTTAGAAGTGGAAGACGAGGAAGTGCTAGAGGCGATGGAAATGGGACGCAGCTATCAAGCGTTATCGATGGATCATTCAATTGAATCTGACTCTGACGGTAGTACGGTGACGTTATTTGACGTAATCGGCAGAGAAGACGACGGTTTTGAAATGACAAATCGCCGCATGATTGTAGCAGATGCGATGAATGTGTTGTCAGAAAGAGAAAAAAATATTATTCAACTTACATATTTAGAGCAAATGAGTCAAAAAGAAGCGGGCGAGCGGCTAGGTATTTCACAAATGCATGTATCGCGTATTCAGCGTAAAGCAATTAAAAAATTACAAGATGCAATTGCTGCTAGTGATAGTGGCGTCAGTTTATAGATAAAGTCGTGCAGTTCACGGCTTTATCTTTTTTTGTTCATGGTAAACTAATAGAAAAGAAGAGAGGATGAAGTAGGATGGAAGAACGAAAAATTGTACAGCTTATTGCACAAACAGTTGATTGTAGTGAAAAGCAAGTTGCTACTGTAATTGAACTGTTAAACGACAGCAACACCGTACCATTTATTGCGCGTTATCGTAAGGAAGCAACGGGCTCACTCGACGAAGTACAAATTAAAGCAATCGAGGATCGTTACGAATATGTCAAGCAGCTGGAGCAACGTAAAACAGAAGTGCTGCGTCTTGTAGGTGAGCAACAAAAGCTAACACCAGAGCTTGAAGCAGCAATTACACAAGCAACTGTGCTACAACGCGTTGAGGATTTATATCGTCCATACAAGCAAAAGCGCCGCACGAAAGCAACCATTGCGAAGGAAAAAGGACTTGAGCCACTTGCTGATGTGCTAAGCAAACTGCCAAATGGTTCGGTCGACAAGCTCGCACAGTCATTTGTAAACGACGAGCTTGTGCCAACAATAGACGATGCATTGGCAGGCACACGTGACATTTTAGCAGAGCGATTTGCTGATGAGCCGTCCGTTCGTGAGCAACTGCGTACATTAACGCGCAAGCAAGGCATTATCGTAACGGCAGTAAAAAATAAAGAGCTCGATGAAAAGCAAGTATTTGAGATGTACTATGAATACGAAGAACCTGTAAGCCGCATCGTGCCACATCGTACGCTCGCGATTAACCGTGGTGAGAAGGAAGATATTTTAAAAGTGTCAATCCGCCTACCGATTGAGCTCGCGACGAATGCAATGGTTAGAAAATGGTTAAAAACTGAACAAAATGAAGCGTCACAGCAAATCCAACTTGCGATTGAAGATAGCTATAAACGTCTCATTCAGCCAGCAATCGAGCGCGAAATTCGCAACGAGCTAACAGAAAAGGCAGAAACACAGGCGATTCACATTTTTGCTGAAAACTTGCGCAGCCTTCTACTTCAGCCTCCGATGCGCGGCAAAATGGTGCTCGGCGTCGACCCGGCATACCGCACTGGCTGTAAGCTCGCAGTCGTTGACGAAACAGGAAAAATGCTTGAAGTGTCGACTATTTATCCGCATTTATCAAAAGGCAAGCAGCAAGAGGCAGTCGAAGCAGTATTACATACGTTAAAGCGCTATCCGATCGAAATTATTGCTATTGGTAACGGTACAGCATCACGCGAAACGGAGCAGTTTATCGCCGAATGCTTACGAGATATTAAAAACGTAGCGTACGTCATTGTTAACGAGGCAGGCGCATCCGTTTATTCAGCCTCAGATGTTGCACGCGCAGAGTTTCCTAATTTACAAGTCGAGCAGCGTAGCGCCGTATCAATTGCCCGTCGTTTGCAAGATCCGCTATCAGAGCTTGTGAAAATCGAGCCAAAAGCAGTCGGCGTTGGGCAATATCAGCACGACGTATCACAAAAGAAGCTAGCAGAGTCATTAACGTTCATCGTTGAAACAGCTGTAAACCAAGTCGGCGTTGACGTTAACACGGCATCTGCGTCATTGTTACAATACGTGTCTGGTTTATCGAAAACAGTTGCCGAAAACATCGTCGCTGCTCGTAGCGAAAACGGCAAGTTCACATCGCGTGCGCAGCTGAAAAAAATTCCACGTCTCGGTGCGAAAACATACGAGCAGGCAATTGGCTTCTTGCGCGTACCCGAAGCGAAAAATCCATTCGATAGCACAGGGATTCATCCAGAAAGCTACGCGTTAGCTGAGCAAATTTTACAGCATGCACAAGTAGATAAAAAGCAACTAGGTACAGCTGAAGCGGAAGAGAAAATTGGTGCGCTCGACGTAAAGGTGCTAAGCGATAAGTTACAAATTGGTGAAGTGACGATTGCTGATGTCGTGACAACGTTACAAAAACCATCTCGTGACCCACGTGATGCGTTCCCGCAGCCGCTACTAAAAACGGATGTACTTAAGATGGAAGATTTAAAAGTTGGTATGGAACTGCAAGGCACTGTGCGTAACGTTGTAGATTTTGGCGCTTTTGTCGACATTGGTGTAAAGCAAGATGGGCTTGTCCACATTTCAAAGCTGAAAAAAGGACATGTAAAGCATCCGCTCGATGTCATTTCATTAGGAGATATCGTCACAGTATGGATCGATAGTGTCGATGTGAAAAAAGGGCGCATCGCATTAACGATGATCGCACCGGTAAACAATTAAACGATAGAGAATCGTTTGAAAATCGGACCTCCTTTTTGCGTTAAAATAAACTATGAAAGAAGCCCCCACTTTAAAATACGTCAGTGTTTAAGTGGGGGTAGTTCATATCACTGCTGAACGGCGTTGGTGCACCTCGTCATTGTCAAACAATCAGTCAAACGAAAAAAACGTGCAAAGTAACCCAGAGTTATGGTGAAGAGCCTTCTTTGTAGGAACGTCATCTTAAAGTACGTTTGTGGAAAATGCAACGAACAATTATCATTTATACAATGAGTAAAAACATTGATGTTATCACGTTTTTAAACTTTAATATCGTTTTTCTGAAAAAAGTGTTGACGATTCATATTACGCTCTATATACTAATAAAAGTCGACGACATAATGTTGCGCAATAGATCGTATTTTTCCGAAATAGCTCAGTTGGTAGAGCATCCGGCTGTTAACCGGCAGGTCGCAGGTTCGAGTCCTGCTTTCGGAGCCATACTGGCCCGTTGGTCAAGTGGTTAAGACACCGCCCTTTCACGGCGGTAACACGGGTTCGAATCCCGTACGGGTCACCACTTATTTTTATAATGAAATAAATAATTTTTGTCTGGTCCCGTGGTGTAGCGGTTAACATGCCTGCCTGTCACGCAGGAGATCGCCGGTTCGATCCCGGTCGGGACCGCCATTTATTGGGGTATAGCCAAGCGGTAAGGCAACGGATTTTGATTCCGTCATGCCCTGGTTCGAATCCAGGTACCCCAGCCATTTTCGTGCTATTAGCTCAGTTGGTAGAGCATCTGACTTTTAATCAGAGGGTCGAAGGTTCGAGTCCTTCATGGCACACCATTTCTTTTTTGTATTGTCACGTAAATTGAATTGCGGTCGTGGCGGAATGGCAGACGCGCTAGGTTGAGGGCCTAGTGGTGGTTAACACCGTGGAGGTTCAAGTCCTCTCGGCCGCACCAAATTTTTTATGAAATTAAAATATGCGCCCGTAGCTCAATTGGATAGAGCGTCTGACTACGGATCAGAAGGTTGTGGGTTCGACTCCTGCCGGGCGCGCCATATCGCGGGTGTAGTTTAATGGTAAAACCTCAGTCTTCCAAACTGATGTCGTGAGTTCGATTCTCATCACCCGCTCCAATATTTATTTTAAAAAAGTTATTGACAAAAACTTAGTAGAAATGCTAAGATATAGAAGTTCGCTT
>NZ_MATO01000001.1 GCF_001700325.1 Caryophanon latum | reverse complement strand
GAAGAAAAAGGATTTAAATCTAAATATTAATCACCTTATATATAGATGTAATGTTGTTTAATCATTATTTAATGTTTGTTATTATTTATTTTTTATGTTGTACGTTGTTTATTATGCATTTTCACTACTTTATTATTGTGAGCATTGTAAGCTTTAGCGTTGTGATGCAATCTTTAATGGGAATGAACAGCGACTACGTTGAAAAAGTTAACGACGGCATTTTTTTAGTGAATACATTATTAATTGGGATCGCGATACAATATTTCATTTCGAGTGCACAGCGACGCATCATTGAGCAAGATATGCAGCTGAAAGAAAGCGTTGCGAAGGCCGAGAACTTAACGTCGGAATTATTGAAAGCGAACGAATTGTTAATGAAGCGAGCGTCGTACGATCATTTAACGATGATTCCGAATCGCACTGGTTTTTACACATACGCAACAGAATACATTAAAGAAAGATGTCAGCCGTTAACGTTGCTCATGATGGACGTCGATTATTTTAAACAATATAACGATTTTTATAATCATGTGCAAGGGGATCATGTGCTATATGAGCTTGCACAAATTATTGAGCGTGTTGTTGCAACGTATGATGGCTATGCGGCAAGGTGGGGTGGCGAGGAGTTTTTAATAATGACGACACCGATGCATGCAGAAAATATTTGTTGTGACATTCAACAAGAAGTAGCGAAGGCGGCGATTGTACACGAGCGTTCTCAAGTGAATCCGTACGTTACGGTAAGCATCGGTGGCTATAGTGGATTTATTACGAGCGTTGAGCAACTGGACGATTTTTATAAGCGAGCGGACGTGATGCTGTATGAAGTAAAGCAGCACGGACGCAATCATTACCGCATTGAAAAGGCAGTAACGGTAAATGCTTGAAAACGGCGGCAAAATTGATTACAATGTGTGTAGTTCAATATTGATGCAACGAATAGGAAGAGTAAAATGCACGCGCTTTATTAGAGAGGAAACGGTAGCTGAAAAGTTTCTAAAGTAGCCCATTTGAACGTAGCCTAGGAGCAGCCTTTATGAAATTGTAGTAGTAAAGTGCCGGTTAAACACCGTTATCGACAATGAAGTGCTGATAGGGAAAAGCGCGATTTGATGACGTATGAAAGTCAACAGGAAGCGTTTGCTAGCTGAGTGCCGCAATATGCGACTACTTAACTTAACCCTAACAGAATTAAAGGTGGTACCGCGAATTAACTCCCTCGTCCTTTTATAGATGACGACGGGAGTTTTGTTTTGCAGTTTTTTAGTTTTAAAACAGAGGCTCTATTTCAAAATCGGTGCTTACTATATGTAATATCATATGTGTTGATTAGCGTATTATTCGGCTGTTTGCTTCACGCGGCTTCGCTTTCCTAGGGCTCGGCGGCGAACACGATGTTGGTCATGAAGGCGATGCCACATGGACGTGGCGCTTATCGCCTTCCTCAAGCCTCCTCGTCGTTCGTACCTCACGACTGCGGGGTCTCGAGGCACGAGCTGTTCCCTAAGGAGTCTCGCCGCGGCGCTCACAGCTAGCTAAATCGTGCTCGTCATTCTAAGTAGGTACTCCAAACTGCGATGTCGATGCGGAAAAATGCTAATCAACAAACGTGATGTAATATGTGTGTTCTGAAATGTAGACGGCGACTTCTGCGGGACAAGCACGAACCGAAAATCTTAGGAACAAAGGCTAAATCCGTTGCGTCCATGCGACAACGCTTTTGTAATCAACGTCATGTTGACCACCGCGAAAAGCGTCCGCCGAAATGAAAGAACCGTCAAGAACATATTTTGATTAAGAGCTACAACAGAAGGAGAGATTTTCATGACAGAATTATCAATGCCAACGAAGTACGAACCGCAAAAAGTAGAAGAAGGGCGCTACGACTGGTGGTTACAAGGGAAGTTTTTCGAAGCACAGCCAGACGCGGATAAAGAGCCGTACGCAATCGTTATTCCACCGCCAAACGTAACAGGTAAATTGCACTTAGGGCACGCGTGGGATACGACGTTACAAGACATTTTAGTACGTATGAAGCGCATGCAAGGGTACGACGCGCTTTGGTTACCAGGGATGGACCATGCCGGCATCGCAACGCAAGCGAAAGTTGAAGAAAAGCTACGCGGTGAAGGCATTTCTCGATACGATTTAGGGCGCGAAAAGTTCCTTGAAAAAACGTGGGAGTGGAAGGAAGAATACGCTTCACACATTCGCTCACAATGGGCGAAACTTGGTCTAGGTTTAGACTACACACGCGAGCGCTTCACATTAGATGAAGGGTTAAACGAAGCAGTAAATGAAGTATTCGTAAAGCTATACGAAAAAGGCTACATTTACCGCGGCGAACGTATCATTAACTGGGATCCAGCAGCAAAAACAGCGTTATCAGACATCGAAGTAATTCATAAAGAAGTAGAAGGCGCGTTTTATCATATGGAATATCCGCTTGCAGATGGTTCTGGTAAGCTACGCGTAGCAACAACTCGTCCAGAAACGATGCTTGGTGACTCAGGTGTTGCGGTACACCCAGAAGATGAGCGCTATGCACATTTAGTAGGCAAAACGGTTATTTTACCAATCGTAGGGCGCGAAATTCCAATCGTAGCAGATGACTACGTAGATAAAGATTTCGGTACAGGCGTTGTAAAAATGACACCAGCACATGACCCGAACGACTTTGAAGTTGGGAATCGCCACAACTTAGAGCGCATTTTAGTAATGAACGAGGACGGCACGATGAACGACCTTGCAGGCAAATACGCAGGGATGGATCGCTTCGAATGTCGTAAGCAAATTGTTGCGGATTTACAACAAGCGGGCGTGCTAGTAGAAATCGAGCCACATACACACCAAGTAGGGCACTCAGAGCGTTCAGGCGCAGTCGTTGAGCCGTACCTTTCAAAGCAATGGTTCGTAAAAATGGCACCACTTGCAGAAGAAGCGTTAGCGATGCAAGCAAAAGAAGACGAAAAAGTAAACTTCGTACCAAACCGTTTCGAAAACACGTATAACCGCTGGATGGAAAACATTCACGACTGGTGTATTTCTCGTCAGCTATGGTGGGGTCACCAAATTCCAGCTTGGTATAATAACGAAACAGGTGAAATTTATGTAGGAAAAGATGCACCAGCTGATGCACATAACTGGACGCGCGACGAGGACGTTCTAGATACGTGGTTCTCTTCTGCATTATGGCCGTTTTCTACAATGGGTTGGCCGGATACAGAAGCGGCTGATTATAAACGTTACTACCCAACAGCAGCACTTGTAACAGGCTATGACATCATCTTCTTCTGGGTATCTCGCATGATTTTCCAAGGTAAGGAATTTACAGGCGAGCGTCCATTTAAAGACGTATTAATTCACGGTTTAGTGCGCGATGCAGAAGGTCGCAAAATGAGTAAATCACTCGGTAACGGTGTTGACCCGATGGACGTAATCGAGCAATACGGTGCCGATTCACTGCGCTACTTCTTAGCAACAGGCTCTTCACCTGGTCAAGATTTACGTTACTCAACAGAAAAAGTAGAGTCGACGTGGAACTTCGTCAACAAAATTTGGAACGCATCACGCTTTGCATTAATGAACATGGAAGGCTTAACGTTTGAGCAAATTAACTTAGAAGGTAACTTAAACGTAGCGGACAAATGGATTTTATCTCGCTTAAACGAAACGATCGACCGCGTAACGACACTTGCGGATAAATATGAGTTCGGTGAAGTAGGTCGCGAGCTATACAACTTCATTTGGGATGACTTCTGTTCTTGGTACATCGAAATGGCGAAGTTACCGCTTTACGGTGATGACGAAGCGGCGAAATTAACGACGCGCTCAGTGCTTGCTTACGTGCTTGATAACACGATGCGTCTATTACACCCATTCATGCCGTTCGTAACGGAAGAAATTTGGCAGCACTTACCACACGAAGGCGAATCAATCGTAGCGGCTGCTTGGCCAACTGTTAATGAAGCGTTCAACTTCGAAGCGGATGCACAAAGCATGAAAATTTTAACGGAAATCATTCGTTCAGTGCGTAACATTCGTGCGGAAGTAAATACGCCGATGAGCAAAAAAGTAAACTTAAGCATTTTAGCAAAAGACGAAGCGACGGCGACGATTTTAGAACAGAACCGCGCGTACATCGAAAAATTCTGTAACCCAGAAGCGTTAACGATCGGTCACGACTTCACAGCACCAGAGCAATCAATGTCGGCTGTTGTATCAGGCGCAGAGCTGTTCTTACCACTTGCGGGCTTAATTAACATTGAAGAAGAAATGGTTCGCTTACAAAAAGAATTAGAAAAGTGGGCAAAAGAAGTGAAGCTTGTAAACGGTAAGCTTTCAAACGAAAAATTCGTATCAAAAGCACCGGAAGCGTTAGTAAATGCAGAGCGCGAAAAGCTTGCAGATTATGAGGCGAAGCACGCAGCTGTTGCAAAACGTTTAGAAGAATTAAAAGCATTATCATAAGCAATTGGCAGTACGAGGGGAATACTTCGTGCTGCTTTTTATATATAAAGCTAGGTCTGTTGAGATAAAGCCTTTTGTGCGAACATGCTTGAGTCGATTCGAGGAACGCGAGCGATAACATGCGACTACGCAAGCGAATTTCACGTATTCCCTTGTCACACGCACAGCCATTCGATAAAATGACAAGGATATACATCGAACGGAGAGGTCGTGAACAATTTGGAACGTTTCACAACAGTTGCCGAATGTGAGGCATATTTATTTCGTCTGCGTAGCGGTGGCAAGCGAGCGGAGCCACTAGCTGTGATGCATGCGTTACTTGAAGCGTTTGGCAATCCACAGCAACGCGTGCCATTTATTCACGTTGCAGGTACAAACGGTAAAGGCTCGACAGTCAACTTTATGCGCGAGCTATTGATGGAAGCGGGTGTGCGCGTCGGAGCGTTTACATCGCCGCATTTACAAAAAATGAACGAACGGTTGACGATTGACGGCACCGACATTTCAGATGAGCTGCTCATTAAATACGTAAATGATGTAGCGGACGTAATCGAACGCGAGCAGCTAGAGGCGAACTTTTTTGAAATTATGACTGTTCTTGCCTGGCGTTATTTCGCTGAGCAACATGTCGATATTGCTTTAATGGAAGTCGGCATCGGTGGGCGCATCGACTCAACGAACGTGGCGACACCTCTCGTTAGTGTCATTACATCGATTGGCTTTGATCATACCGATTTACTTGGCGATACGCTACAACATATTACGCGTGAAAAAGCAGGGGTAATCAAGCCGCACGTGCCGGTCGTAACTGCAGTAACACAAGCGGAAGGAAACGAGCTCATTGCGCACATTGCAGCTGAGCAACGTGCACCGCATTACGCATACGGTGAGCAGTTTATGTTCGTAGAGGAGCACGTTGATGCACAGCAGCAAATTGGGCGTATTACGTGTAGTGGTCGCGACGTACGAGTAAAGCTCAATATGCTTGGTGCGCATCAGCAACGTAACGCATCTGTCGCAGTACAAGCTGTATTACTATTATCGAATGTGACGTTAACGGATGCACAAGTGGAAGCGGCATTAACACGTGCGGTATGGGCAGGACGCTTTGAGCAACTATTACCGAATGTATTCATTGACGGAGCGCATAACGAGCAAGGAACAGCGGCGTTAATTCATACGCTTACGCACGCGTTGCCGAACAAAGCGTATCACTTTATTTACGCAGCGATGCGAGATAAAGATCACGCTGCAAGCATTGCACAAATGGATAAGATTGCGCATACTGTTGCTTTTACGACGCTACCGATGCCACGCGCTGCAGCAGCAGAAGCGCTCGCACAGCAGTCGACGCATGCGAAAAAGCAGGCGATTAGCGATTGGCGCACGTATATTCGTGAGCATTTAGCAACGCGCACAGAAGATGACGTACTCATTGTGACAGGTTCACTTTATTTTATTTCAGAGGCACGACCATTTATTCAACAGTTGGGGGAATAACGTTATGGAAATTCAAGGTTTAGCAAGCTACAAAGAACGATTTAACATCACGAGCAAACAGACGATTGAGCCGGGGCTTGCAAATATCGAATGCGCATTACAGCAGCTAGGCAATCCGCATAAGCAGCTGCATGTCATTCACGTAGCAGGTACAAACGGCAAAGGCTCAACAGTTGGCTTTTTGGAGCAGCTAGCGTTACAGCGCGAGTTAAAAACAGGTGTGTTTACGTCGCCAGCGTTTATTGATGTGCATGATCAAATCCGATTAAATGGTGCGCCGATTCGTGAGGCACAAATGAATGCCGCGATGGAGCAAATCGCACGAGCGAACGTATCGGATTTGACGGATTTTGAACTAGTAACGGTTGTGATGTTTGTCGCACTCGCACAAGCCAACGTCGACGTTGCGATTATTGAAGCGGGCATGGGTGGATTATTAGATGCGACGAATGTTGTGAAGCCACTCGTTACTGTTGTGACGACAATTGCGATCGAGCATACGCAGTTTTTAGGCGAGACGCTGTCGCAAATTGCCGAGCATAAAGCGGGCATTTTTAAGTTCGGTGCAGCGGCGGTGATCGGTGCATTACAAGCGGAAGCAGCAGAAGTAATGGCAAAAACGGCAACAGCAAAACGAATGCCGTTATATACGTTCGGTAAAGATTTCACAGTGGAAAACGGACGTTACACATTTCGTGACATCACGTTTGATGCATTGCAACCGAGCTTAAAGGGTGCGCATCAGCAACATAATATGGCGCTAGCGATTACAGCGTTCGTGCTATTTTGTGAAAAAATGAAAGTGCATGTAGCGACAAAGCGCGTGCAAGCAGCAGTCGCAAACACGCATGTACCGTATCGCTTTGAACAAATTGCACCGAACATGTATGTAGACGGCGCACATAACGTTTCAGCGGCACAAGTGCTAGCACAGACGATTAACGAGCAGCTTGGTGAGCGCGTGCATATCGTGCTTGGCATGCTTCGTGATAAAGATGTCGCAGGTGTTATTCGCGCATTGGAGCCTGTTGCGAAGTCGTTTTCATTTATGACATTTTCGCATGAGCGCGCATTGCCAGCAGAAGACATGCAGACGTATGTGGACGGTGATGTAATTAAGTCGTTAAAGGACGTTCCACAAGACGGCGCACCAGTCGTTGTCACAGGCTCGCTCTATTTGTTAGCAGCATGTGCAAAATAAAATTTTCGTGCAATTTGTAGCGAAAATAGTTAATGATTCGTAACGTTATAGAGGAGGAAGAACGCATGCAATTTCAAACGACGAGAACGCTTATTTTAGCGTCGGCATCACCGCGACGAAAGGAATTAATTGAGCGGCTAAACGTGCCATTTTCAATTTATACAGCGGACGTAGATGAGCAAAGTATAGCCGTATTAACGCCAGAGCAATACGTAAAAGATGTCGCATTGCTGAAGGCGCGCGCTGTTGCAAAGATGCATCAAAATGCAGTCGTCATCGGAGCGGATACAACTGTAGCACAAGGTAATACGCTGCTGCATAAGCCGGCTGATGCAGCAGAGGCGTTGGCACATTTACAAGCACTGCGCGGCAAAACGCATCACGTATTAACAGCTGTTGCAATCATTGAAGAGGACGGGCGCGAAACAGTATTTGTCGAAAAGACAGCGGTGACGTTTAAGCACGTCTCAGATGAGTTGCTGCACGCGTATATTGCAACAGGCGACCCGTTTGATAAAGCAGGTGGTTACGGCATTCAAACGGACGGGATGTTTTTAGTTGAGCGCATTGAAGGAGATTATTTAAACGTTGTCGGTTTGCCGTTAGCGACTGTTTGTGAGCAGCTTCTTTCTCAACGCATTATAACGCTTTAATAAGGAGTGATATTGTGCACATACGACCACAAGAACGATTTTTGGCGTACGGTGCAGCGGCACTGACAAATGAAGAGTTACTTGCATTAATATTGCGAAGCGGGACGAAGGAAGCGACTGTGACAAATGTAGCGAGTGAACTGATGCATAAATTTGAGCGTGTGCAGCATCTGAAGGAAGCAACATTACAGGAGCTAATGGCCATAAGAGGCATCGGACAAATGAAGGCGCTGCAACTGCTCGCGGCGATTGAATTAGGCAAACGCATTAGCTCTAAAATGGATATGACACGCTACAGCATTCGCTCACCAGCAGATGCGGCGGAATATGTCATGGAGGAGCTAAGCGGCTTGCAGCAGGAGCATTTTCTTGTGCTATATTTAAATACGAAAAACGAAGTAATGCATAAAGAAACGGTGTTTATCGGCAGCTTAAATGCAAGCATCGTGCACCCGAGAGAAATTGTGCGCCCATAAGGGTTTATAAGGAATCTGCTTATCGCACAGCAGTAGGGAAATATCACAAGCTAGTACCCTATCATCAGCCAACTTATCTGAAAGGGAAACCAGACAGGGAGTGTAGCATGTTGGAAAAGCCATAAGTTACTTAATGACCAAAGTACGACTGAATGGCGAGATGAACTGTATGAACAAGGATAAAGGCTAAACTGCTTGAATGATAGCTCAAGGGGGACTACGGGGACCTTTAGCGGGAGGTCATGATTCACGCTATTTGAAATGTGCTTCATTCTTAAAAACTTCGAGAATGAAGAAGTGATACCATTTCACCCAACTTTCGTATAAAAGTAAAGAGTGAACATCATATCCGACATCATACATGCGAATCGTCCTTATCAATCTAAATGGGGATTACCTAAGTCGGAACGCCTAGTAGGCTATGTGTATAAGACACTGAATATCTGATATGGTAACGGAGCTCTCGTAGTAGTCCGAGCTAGGGAAAGCCTAGTACATGGCGAAGGGGAGCAGTTTACAGCGTTAATACAAAATTGGGAGGGAGCGGAGGCTCTATGAGAATTCCGAAAGTAGTATTAAATCGTCTAACGACCAAAGCAAAAGAACAAGATTATGTATTTGAACGACTATATCGCAATTTGTATAACAAAGAATTTTATTATGAAGCGTATGCAAAGTTGTACAAAAATAAGGGTAGTAATACAAAAGGCATTAACAACGATACCATTGATGGTATGAGTGAAAAACGTATCGAAAAACTGATTGAAAAATTAAAAAATCAAACGTATCAGCCTAATCCAGTGAGAAGAACGTATATTCCAAAGAAAAATGGAAAAACAAGACCACTAGGCATTCCAACGTTTGAAGATAAATTAGTGCAAGAAGTAACTCGTCGTATACTCGAAAGTATTTATGAACCGCAATTTTCAGTTCATTCGCATGGATTTAGACCAAACTTGAGCTGTCACACCGCACTAAAAGAAATCCGAAATACCTTTACAGGGACAAGATGGTTTATAGAAGGGGATATTAAAGGCTTCTTTGATAACATTGACCATCATGTATTAATAGGGATTTTAAGAAGGAAAATTCACGATGAAAAACTCATTCACTTAATTTGGAAATTTTTGCGAGCAGGCTACGTGGAAGATTGGGTATTTCACAAAACGTATAGTGGCGCACCACAAGGCGGAATTATTAGTCCGTTATTGTCGAATATTTATTTAAATGAACTCGACCAATATGTGGAGCAATACATTGATAACTACAATAAAGGTGATAAACGTACGCATAATATCACGTATCATAACCTAGCTTCGAAAATTGCCAAAAGAAAAAGTAATAACAAGCGTGACTGGTCTAATCTAACAGAAGAACAAAAGGAAAAGCGGTTAAAAGAATTAAAGATGCTTTATAAAGAACTACAAAGTCATGATAGTAAGGACCTTTTTGACCCGAATTACCGACGATTGAAATACGTCCGTTATGCGGATGACTTTATACTCGGTGTTATCGGAAGTAAAAAAGAAGCTGAACAAATTAAACAGGACTTGAAAACGTTTTTAAAGGAGCGTTTGAAATTAGAGCTAAGTGATGAAAAAACATTAATTACACACAGCAAGAAAAATGCCCGTTTTCTTGGCTATGATATTCGTGTTGTTCGAGACTGGCATCGTATGAAAATGCCAAATGGTACAAAGAAACGAAAGTTTAACTACCAAACAAAGTTATTCGTTCCGCACGAAAAATATATCCAAAAACTTGTACAACTAAATGCGTTGAAAATAGGACCAAACAATGGCTGGAAACCCGTTCATCGTCCTTACCTAGTTCATAACGATGACTTAGAAATACTTCGCACGTATAATGCGGAAATAGAGGGGTACTACAACTATTATCGCCTAGCGAGTAATGTACACGTGCTTCAATCGTTCCGTCAAACAATGAAATACAGCATGATTAAAACGTATGCGAACAAATATAAAAGTACCGTTAGCAAAATGATCTCAAAGCACACTATTAACGGGAAATTTGTCGTTCATTATGAAACGAAAGAAGGTCCGAAAATTGCTTATTTTACGGAGCAACGTATGGAAAAAAACGATGTAATCAAACAGCCAATAGTCGATACAGTTGAAAATACAGTTATTTATTCAGGGCGAACAAGCTTAATTGACCGACTACTTGCCAAAAAATGTGAATGGTGTGGTGCAACAGGAATTCCACTTGAAATACACCATATCCATAAGCTGAAGGATTTAAAAGGTAAGAAAAAGTGGGAGCAAAAAATGATTGCCTGAAGAAGAAAAACGATGGCGCTATGTGTACCGTGTCATCACGATTTGCATAATGGGAAGTTAGATTAAAGTAAATGGAAAGCCGTATACTCTGAGAGGAGTACGTACGGTTTGGAGGGGAGTCTTTGGAAACCTCGTCTAGTAATAGACAAAGGCGCTGGGGGCTTACCCTACTTTCGCCACGCTATTAAACGAGCGGCTGCGAATATTTTAATTGTACACAATCATCCAAGTGGAACGCTTACGCCAAGTGCAGAAGACTTAGAAGTAACCGATCGACTAGTCGAGGTTGGAAAAATTATTGGTATTGAAGTCGTCGATCATTTAATCATCGGTGATTATGAATACTTGTCGTTCAAGGAAAAAGGTTATATAGTATAAAGAAGGATTGTCTCACAACATGAATTGTTGAGACAATCCTTCTATTGTTGTTCATTGTTTCGGAACTTTTCTATAGCGTGTCACGTCAATGCTACAGAAACGTACATACATACTGCTATTTATAACAAACATAACAAAAAAATAGTTGCTTGAAGCACAGTTAAACAGTTTCATTCGATGCGAAGAGTAATCATAAGTTACAGTGACGGCATAACAAAATACACCATTTTGTTGGCAACGATACAAGAAATACTTATTTTACGGTAGAAAATAAATAAGTCATACTGTAATTTTACGTTTTTTCCGCTATAATTAAGCGTATGATTTCATAAATGAGGGCTTACGAACGTAAGTGATATAGAAAGGGAGTACACAACTTGTTTGGATTAGGAAGTAAAGATGTCGGAATCGACTTAGGTACAGCTAACACTTTAGTATTCGTTAAAGGAAAAGGAATTGTTTTACGCGAACCATCAGTAGTTGCACAAAATACAAAAACGGGGGATATCGTAGCCGTTGGTAATGATGCAAAAAACATGATCGGTCGTACACCAGGTTCAATCGTTGCAATCCGACCGATGAAAGATGGGGTTATCGCAGACTTTGATATTACAACAGCGATGATCGAATATTATTTAAAAGAGGCATTAAAATCTTCAGGTTCGAATTGGAAAAAACCAAACGTCATGATTTGTGTACCATATGGTATTACGTCAGTAGAACAACGTGCAGTAATCGATGCATCTCGTCAAGCGGGTGCAAAGGAAGCTTTTACAATTGAAGAACCATTTGCAGCAGCAATCGGCGCGAACTTACCAGTATGGGATCCAACAGGGTCAATGGTCGTTGATATCGGTGGTGGTACGACGGAAGTAGCTGTCATTTCACTTGGTGGTATCGTAACGTCTGAATCAGTACGTTGCGGTGGCGACGCGATGGATCATTCAATCATTGCATATATTCGTAAAACGTATAACTTAACAATTGGTGAGCGTACAGCAGAAGCAGTGAAGATGGAAATTGGTACAGCATCAATGGAAGGCAGCACAAATGAAGTAATGGAAATTCGTGGGCGTGACTTAGTAACAGGCTTACCGAAAACAATTGAAATTACAGCGCTTGAAATTTCTGAATCATTACGTGAGAGCGTAATTCAAATTACAGAAGGTGTAAAACGTACGTTAGAACAAACACCTCCAGAGCTATCAGCAGACGTAATGGAGCGTGGGATTGTATTAACAGGTGGCGGTGCATTACTGCGCAACTTAGATAAAGTAATTTGTGATGAAACAAACATGCCAGTATTCATTGCGGAAAATCCGTTAGACTGCGTAGCAATCGGTACCGGGAAAGCGTTAGACCATATTGATTTAATCCGTTCTCAACAAGGGAAGTAATAGGGTAAAAGGACGTGTAAGCAATGCCACAATTTTTTCAAAATAAGAAGATTTTACTGTTGCTATTTGGGACGATTTTTCTTGTGGCATTGATAAGTTTTTCTCTACGCGATCGTGATAATGCGACGTTACCGGAGCAAATGATTAAAGATGCAGTCGGCTTTGGGCATAGTCTTGTCTCGAAGCCGATGAACTTTGTTACGGATGTCTTTGTCAATATAAATGATTTATTGAACACGTATGATGAGAACGAGCGTTTAAAGGCACGTTTAGATGAATTTGCGGTGCTGGATGCTAATTTAAAAGAAGCGCAATCAGAAAATGAAAAGCTGCGTGCCGTAGTAGAGAAAACAGAAGGGTTAAGCGATTATGAGTCAATTCAAGCGACTGTAATTGCGCGTAATCCGGATCAATGGGAAGAAAAAATTATTTTAGATAAAGGTTCAACACATGGGGTTGAGGTGAATATGGCTGTACAAACGGCAACGGGTCTTGTCGGAAAAGTTGTACTTGTCACGCCATTTACTTCGGAAGTTGAATTGTTATTTACAAATAACCCGAATTATCGTGTATCATCGATGGTTTTAAGCGAAAATCAAGAAGTATATGGCTTAATCGAAGGATATGACGTAGAGCGCGGAGAATTAATGATGAAACGAATTGACTCGAGTTCAACAATTAAAGAAGGCGAGCAAGTCGTGTCATCTGGGCTTGGTGGAATTTTCCCAAGAGGTATTTTAATCGGTGACGTAACAGAAGTAACAACGGATGACTTCGGGTTAACGAAAATGGCATACATTAAGCCAGCAGCGAACTTCTCGCTACTTGACCACGTCATTATCGCAAAGCGTAGCGTTACAACGATTGATGGCTATGACGGAGACAATACGAATAAAGATTTAACGAATGAAACGGACGAGGAGGGCGAATCATGATTGTTCGCTTGTTCATTCCTTTCACGGCGTTAGTGCTGTTTTTTATTGAATCGAACTTAGCGCTTTTTTCACCATTAGATTTTAATGATCGTACGGTGTATTTAGTGCCACGCTTTTTATTTTTATACTTAATTTTTATTTCAGTATATTATAATCGAGAGCGTGCGATGCAATATGGGCTCATTTTCGGTATTTTATTTGATGTGTTTTATTTAAATTTAATCGGCGTATATACGGTGCTATATCCAATTATTTGCTTCATCGCAGGTTCGACGGTGCGCTATATGCATCAGCATTTAGCTACGACGACTGCGCTCGCAATTGGCTTAATGGCTGTTTTTGAGTTTGTACTGTATCAGTTCTTTTATTTTATTTCATACACAGCGATGCCGATAGATGTATTCGTTTATGACCGCCTGTTGCCAACGATTGGCGCCAATTTATTATTTTTACTAATGCTTGGTTGGATTTTTAAATATTTAATTAGCGCACGTGTTTTACAGCATATTGAATAATCAAGAAGTACAACATCGAGAGAGAGGTGACGAAATGAAAAAAACGCTTGTTCATATTAAAGGCACGAAAGACGGATTAATTTTACGTCTAGATGATCAATGTTTATTTTCAGATTTGCTTGTTGAGTTGGAAGAGAAAGTGAAAGAGGCATCCGATGAACCAATCAATGTACAGTTACACTTAGGGCATCGTCATTGTACGAAAGAGCAAAAGCAGGAGCTTATGCAAATCGTACATAAACATAGTGACATGCGCGTATCGAAAGTCGTAAGTGACGTAATGACGGTGAAGGAATACCAAGAAAAAATGCTTGAAAATCAATCACAAATACATATGGGTGTCGTACGTTCGGGGCAGCACGTTCAAGCGATTGGGGATTTATTTATCGTTGGCGATGTTAATCCAAATGGTAAAGTAATCGCAACCGGTAGTATTTATGTATTAGGCAAGCTTGTTGGAATTGCGCATGCAGGTGTTGAAGGTGACCGAGATGCAGTCATTGCTGCTTCTTATTTTAAGCCGACGCAAGTTCGTATTGCCGACCAATTAGAAATTATGTTTGATGAAAAAGAGCAAATCGTTGTACAGCCAGAATACGGCTGTGCATACATTGACGAGTCAGGACGCATCGATTTTGATCGCCTACAAATGTTAAAGCATTTACGTCAATCGGTAGAAATGGCTAAGGGAGGGCTCTAAATTGGGGGAAGCAATAGTTATTACATCAGGTAAAGGCGGCGTTGGTAAGACGACAACGACTGCTAACCTTGGGACTGCATTAGCCCTTCAAGGTAAACGCGTATGTCTAGTCGATACAGACATCGGACTACGTAACTTAGACGTTGTACTAGGTCTTGAAAACCGCATTATTTACGACTTAGTTGACGTATTAGAAGGTCGCTGTAAAATACATCAAGCAATCGTAAAAGATAAGCGCGTAGACGATATGCTGTATCTTTTACCAGCTGCACAAACAGCGGACAAAAACGACGTAACACCAGAGCAAATGGAGCAGCTAGTTGGTGAGCTAAAGCAGGAGTTTGATTTCGTATTGATCGACTGTCCAGCCGGAATTGAGCAAGGCTACCGAAATGCTGTCGCAGGTGCCGACCGTGCTATCGTTGTCACAACGCCGGAAATTTCAGCTGTACGTGATGCTGACCGTATTATCGGCTTACTAGAACTTGAAAATATTGAACCACCAAAATTAATCATTAACCGTATTCGTCACCGCCTAATGAAAAGCGGCGAAGCGATGGACGTTAGTGAAATCACAACGCATTTATCGATTGATTTACTAGGTGTCATTACCGATAATGAAGGTGTAATTAGTGCATCAAACCGAGGCGAGCCAGTCGTGATGAATTCATCAAACCGTGCTTCTTTAGGTTACCGCAACATTGCGCGTCGACTTTTAGGTGAATCCGTGCCACTTATGTCAATTGAAGAAGAGAAAAAAGGCTTCTGGGCAAAACTAAAAGCGTTATTTTCACGTTCGTAAATGAAAAAAGAGGTTGTGCGAAGCGTCAAACGAAGGCGTTAGCACAGCCTTTTTTATTGTATCGCGAAACGAAACGTCATCTGCCTAAAAACAGAAAATTCGACGTATTATGTTTTCAAGCGGTTTTCATGAAATTCGGCGTGAAATGAGTTGACGCACAGTCGTTTTTCGTGGTAATATCTATCATGTTAGTTTGTAGCGCACCCGTGTTACAACCGCACTGACGAGGTCTTTAAGTATCATCTTGATCACCTTAGTTCGGGCGAGTCTTAGTCTAAGAGGAGGTGCAGTAAAATGTACGCAATTATCGAAACTGGTGGTAAACAAATCAAAGTAGAAGCAGGTCAAGAAATCTTCATCGAGAAGTTAGGTGTAGAAGCTGGCGAAGTGGTTACTTTTGATAAAGTATTATTCGTAGGTGGCGAAACAGTAAAAGTTGGTGCTCCAACTGTCGCAGGCGCAACTGTAACAGCGAAAGTTGTTAAAGAAGGCCGTGCTAAAAAAATCACTGTTTTCAAAATGAAAGCTAAGAAAAACTACCGTCGTAAGCAAGGTCACCGTCAACCTTACACAAAATTAGTAGTTGAAGCAATCAACGCTTAATTAAAAGTGAGGTGATTGACATGATCACAGTTACGATTCATAGTGATGAAAATCGTAAATCGTATGGCTTTGAAATTTCAGGGCATGCGTTGTCCGACGTTTATGGTCGCGATTTAGTTTGTGCTGGTGCATCGGCAGTTGCCTTTGGTGCTGTAAATGCAATCGGTCATTTAACTCAAATTAAGCCACAAATTGAGCAAGGAAAAGAAGGCGGATTTTTATCTGTTCAAATTGACCGTGCTACATTGGATGAAAAACAAGACGAGACGTTACAAGTGATTTTAAACACAATGGTAACGCAATTTTATACAATGGTTACTAGCTATAGTGACTACATCGAACTAAAATATAAAATGGTGTAGGAGGTGGAACAAAATGGAAATGTTATTAACATTAGATCTTCAGTTCTTCGCATCTAAAAAAGGTGTAGGTTCTACAAAGAACGGACGTGACTCAGAGTCTAAACGTCTTGGCGCTAAACGTGCTGACGGTCAGTTCGTAACTGGTGGTTCAATTCTTTACCGTCAACGCGGTACAAAAATTTACCCAGGTACAAACGTAGGTCGCGGTGGTGACGATACTCTTTTCGCAACAGCTGATGGCGTAGTACGCTTCGAACGTATGGGCCGTGACAAGAAAAAAGTTTCTGTATACCCAGTAGCTCAAGAAGCTTAATCTGCACACGTTGAAGGTGTCCCGCAGTGTCGGGACGCCTTTTTTACGGTTATTTAATGAAGCATTGAACTTTTCTTATAGTATTCACATTAAAACACGAGCATGCGTCGTGTAAGAAAAAATGCGAACATCTTGTTATACTGAATATAGTATTGAATTGGAGTGAAGCCATATGCCGGTTGAACAATTAACGGTGTCTGATGCGATTCGCCATGCAAATCATGATTATTTAAATCATTTGCAGCTCATTCATATAAATTTAGAATTAGGGCAGATTGATGCAGCGAAGCAATTAATCGAGCAATATACAGTGAACGTAAGAATGTTCTCACAGCTTCATTATTTAAAAAGCCCGATAGTACAACAATGGCTTCAAACGTGTACGTGGCGTTATCCGGCGTTTACGTTGCATTTAACGGCACATGTGGACGAAGCATTGCAACAGGGATATGAGGAGCAATTAGTCGAATACTTGGAAAAAACAGTGCTTCATTACAGTGAGCAGTCGACAGCAACGGATGAATTAGAGCTGACGGTAAGTGTTACTGTAACGCAACAAATAAAACAATTATTCGTGTGCGTCGAAGGGTTCCAACACATTGAACCACTTGCGCTACACAATACTGAAAATATACATGTCGATATCGACGAAGCAACGAATGAGTGCTTGTCATATTGTTTAGCATGGCAATAGGAGTTGAAAGAGATGTTTGTCGATCACGTTAAGGTTTACGTTAAAGGTGGAGACGGCGGAGATGGTATGGTTGCCTTCCGTCGCGAGAAATATGTACCAAATGGTGGTCCAGCAGGTGGCGATGGTGGTCATGGCGGGAACGTTATTTTTGAGGTAGAAGAAGGATTACGCACATTAATGGATTTCCGTTATAAGCGTAACTTTAAAGCAGAACGCGGTGAACACGGCATGAGTAAAGGGATGCATGGTCGCCGAGCGGAAGATTTAGTCGTGAAAGTACCACCTGGAACAGTTGTAAAAAATGCTGAAACAGATACGGTAATTGCCGATTTAGTTGAGCACGGTCAACGCGCAGTCATTGCAAAAGCAGGTCGCGGTGGACGCGGAAACTGTCGCTTTGCTACACCATCAAACCCGGCACCAGAATTAGCTGAAAAAGGTGAACCAGGTCAAGAGCTTGAAGTTTTACTTGAATTAAAAGTATTAGCGGACGTTGGCTTAGTAGGTTTCCCATCAGTAGGTAAATCAACATTATTATCGGTCGTATCAGCGGCGAAGCCAAAAATTGGCGCATACCATTTCACAACAATTGTACCGAACTTAGGTATGGTTGAAACAGAAGATGGACGTAGCTTTGCGATGGCGGATTTACCAGGTTTAATCGAAGGCGCTCACCAAGGTGTCGGATTAGGTCACCAATTCCTACGTCATATCGAGCGTACACGCGTTATCGTACACGTGATTGATATGAGCGGTATGGAAGGTCGCGATCCGTACGAAGATTACGTAACAATCAATGCAGAGTTACAACAATACAACATGCGCTTACTAGAGCGTCCACAAATTGTTGTCGCAAATAAAATGGACATGCCAGATGCGGAAGAAAACTTAGCTGAATTCCGTAAACAAGTAGGCGACGATATTAAAATTTTACCGGTATCAGCCGTCTCTCGACAAGGTTTACAAACGTTATTATTTAACATTGCAGACTTGTTAGAAGTAACGAGTGAGTTCCCATTATTCCACGAAATTGAGGAAGAATCGGATACGACAGTATTATACAAACATACTTCACAAGACCGCGAGTTTGAAGTAACGCGCGATTCTGATGGTACATTCATTATTTCTGGTACGACAATTGAACGTTTATTCAAAATGACAGACTTTAGCCGTGAAGATGGTATTCGTCGCTTTGCACGTCAACTACGTGCGATGGGTGTTGACGAAGGACTGCGTAAAGCGGGTGCTGAGCACGGTGACATTGTTCGTCTATTAGAATTCGAATTCGACTTCATCGACTAATGAACGGGTAAAGGAGGAGCAGTATGAAAGACGTGGCAAACCAACGATATTATTTAGTGCGCGAAGATGTCTTAACGGACGCGATGCAAAAAACACTTCAGGCGAAGCATTTGCTTCAAACGGGTGCTGTGGCGTCGATTTGGGATGCGGTGAAGGAAGTCGATTTGTCGCGCAGTGCATTTTATAAATATCGAGATGCTGTTTTTCCGTTTCATTCAATTGTACAAGAACGTATTTTAACGGTTTCTCTACAAATTCAAGATCGAAAAGGCACGCTTGCAAAATTGCTTGAAACGATTACCGATGCGCATTGCAATGTGCTAACGATTCATCAAACGATTCCGATTCAAGGACGCGCTAACGTTACGCTCTCGCTTGATGTGACGAGCATGCATGGCGATTTAGACGACTTACTTCAATCATTAAAGCGGCTGGACTTTGTAGAAGCAGCTGAAGTTATTAGCTCAGGCGCACTATAAATAAAGTTGCACGTGTAAAACGATGCGCGTTATAATGAGGAAACAATACAAGGGGCTATATTCATAGCTCCTTTTTTGTACGATTAAATGACTGAAAATTAAAAACAATGTAAAAAGAGGGATTGTACTATGATTGATTCAACGACAAAAATTGCTTATTTAGGACCGGAAGCATCATTTACATATTTAGCAGCAAAAGGCATGTTCGAAAGCGAGAAGTTGCAGCCATTTCCAACGATTCCAGACTGCTTAGAAGCTGTTGCAGATGGACGCGTAGACTTAGCGGTCGTACCGATTGAAAACACGCTAGAGGGCTCTGTGCCATTAACACTCGATTACTTATTTCATGAGGTGAACGTTTATATTGTTGCAGAGCTCGTATCAAAAATTCAGCAGCAGTTACTCGTTCATCCGAATAACGCTAATAAGTGGGAGCAAATCGAGGCGGTGTATTCACATCCACACGCACTTGCACAATGTCATAAATATTTATATTATCGCTTCAGCCAAGTGCCGCTCCACTCATATACGTCAACGTCAGCAGCGGCAAAGCTCGTAGCCGAAAACCCAGAACGTAACATCGCCGCAATCGCAAATGCATCAGCTGCACAAAAGTACGGCTTAACGATCGCACAGTCAAATATTCACGATTTTCATTTTAACCATACGCGATTTTTCGTCATTTCACGTGAGAACGTACGCATCGACAAGTCTACGAAGGTTGATACAGGAAAAACGACCGTTATGTTGACGCTGCCATCTGATCGCTCAGGGGCGCTACATCAAGTGTTATCGGTATTTGCATGGCGTCAGCTGAATTTAAGTAAAATCGAATCGCGTCCACTAAAAACGGCGCTCGGTGATTACTTCTTTAATATCGATGTGTTAGCCGATGAAAATGAGCCGATGATGAAAGGTGCAATGGAGGAGCTTGCGGCGCTCGGATGTACGGTAAAAACACTCGGCACGTATTATACGTATGAAACGCCGTCGTGATCATGAAACTTTTTAGCTCGCACGTACGTACATACTGTTAAAGAGGTGATGACATGTTTTGGATAATGATTATTGCCGTTGTAGCGATTACGACAGGGGCAGAAGTATATAAAACGCATGCGAAACAGCAGACGAAAACGTTAGAGCTACGTGAGAAGTTAATAAAAGAGGAATACAAGTTAGAAATCGCAAAGCAAGAAACATTTCGCTTAGAAAACGAGAGACTGCGCTTACAGTTAAATTCAGACATGGTACAGTTTGAGCGAGAAAAGCAGGTGCGCCTTGAAAAATAACAGTATACTTGTGTTGTATGATGGACAATGCGGATTATGTGATGGGGTTGTACAATTTTTATTACAGCACGACGTACGCAATCGCTTTTATTTTGCGGCGCTTGACGGTGAAACAGGCTATGTGTACAAAAAGCGTTACGGCATTGCCGATTCGGTCGATAGCGTCGTTGTTATTGAAAAAGAGCGAGCATACGTATATAGCGATGCCGTTTTACAGCTAGCGAAGCATTTACCACTGCCGTACACGTTGCTGCGTGGTGCTGTTTTGTTGCCAAAGCCGCTGCGTGACGTCGCCTATAAAGCGATTGCGAAACGACGCTTGCAGCTATTTGGTACTGTCGAAACATGTCGATTGCCGACGATGGCAGAGCGACAAAAGTTTTTATTATAAAAGAGACCTTCTTGCGCTACAGTCGTAGCAACGCAAGAAGGTCTTTTTTTTCGTGTAAGCAGTCAGCAAGCGTGTAGCGGTCAAGCACGGCTAAATAAGCTTGAAGCGCCTCGTATAGCACCCCTTTTAAACGGCATTGTGACGACAGCTTACATAAATTGTTTTCAACGTCGAAGCACTCTACAATGTGAAAGTCCTCCTCTGTTTGGCGAACGACTGCACCGATGTTAATGTCGCTTGGCTCTTTTGCAAGACGAATGCCACCGCCGCGACCGCGCACTGTTTCGATGAGCCCGAGAAGCCCGAGCTGATGCGTCACTTTCATTAAGTGGTTTTTCGAAATTGTATACGCATCGGCAATTTCTTGAATGGTCGATAGCTCTATGTTATTTTTCGCGCCTAAATATAGCAGCACGCGCAAGGAGTAGTCCGTATATAATGTTAAACGCACGTTTCGCACCACACTTTCTATTTGGTGATTATCGTGCTTAGTATAGCATTTTTTATCGTGCTATGCTTACTCTGTTGCTTCAGCAAATCGGTTAGGTAACGCGATGATGCGGTGTGGCGTCGCTTGTGCTGGGATGCTGCGTGTAGACGTTGTATAAAACACCGCATAGTTTCCAGCAGGCATCGGCTCGTCCGTCGTCACTTGGAGCATGTTCGTATCGTTCACATGATCGTCATTAAACGATGCGACGCTATACATGCCGACGTCGCCTGTTTCGACAACGATGATCGCAGGTGTGTAGCGAGGTGGGTAAATCATTACCATCGGACTGTTTGCGTATACGTAGCCTTGCACGTTCATACCTTCTTGCAGCGTCACGTCCTCGCCTTTGTTATTGACGATCGGTGTGTCGTCAAACAATAAAAATGTTAGCGGCTCGTCGTTCAATGTCGCTTCAACGAATAAACCGTCGTCCGTCTGGTTCAATGAAGTAATCGTTCCTTGCTGTGCAATAAATGTTGGCATCGTTTGCTCCTCCGTTTCGATTGCTGTCGTTTCTGTCGTATCGTTTGCTGTAGTAATTGATTCAGGCTTTGTCGTGTTACAGCTTGCAAGCAGTGCTGTTGCAAGGGCGGCTGTTGTAAAAAATGTGCGCATTATAAAAACCTCCTAGTCGTTGTTGTCCTTTATTAGACGCCGCAAACTAAAAGGTTGTTACAATTATTCTTCAATTAAAAATCCTTTTTGTCGCAGCGCTTCGATTGCTTGCTCTAATGCGCTTTCAGACGGAGCGCGCAGCACGTGTAAATGCGTGCCGTTCGTTAACGCCGATAAATACGACGCGTTTGAATCGCGCAGCTTTTGTAAAAATTGTTGCACGTCATGGCGATTGCTAACGTGAATGTTTGCCGTAATTTCACCGTAAACGCCGTGCTCGACCGTAACGTTTTGGACTGTGACACCGTAATCGACAATTGTGAGCAGCTCTTCTTCTGTTTGTTCTTGTGTATGATGACAAGCAATTGTGCGCTCAAATAAATTGTCGGCTGGCTCTGTTTGTAAATAGACGTAGCCTTGGCTCGTCGCCAAAATCGGCTCATTGCGCGCTTTAAGTAGCGTCATATCGTTCACGACGACTTGGCGCGACACGTTCGCAAGCTTTGCAAGTGCTGTACCGGTAATCGGGGTAGATGCTGCTTTTAAATGTGCAAGTAGCATGATGCGACGCTGTTCACCTAAAATTTTCTTCATAAAAAAGCCCTCCAGCATGAAAAAATCATTACACGTATTGTAGCACGAAACGCAACGGATTTTGTAGTTTTCGTGCGACGTAAAAGCAAATCGACTACAATTATGCTATAATCAAAAACGATAAAGAAGGGGCGAAAGTATGTACGATTATTTCATTGGTAGCGTAACACGTATTACGCCAGAATATATAGTGTTAGAGCAAGGACAAATTGGGTGGCAGTTATTTACGCCAAACCCGTATGCCTTTCAAAAAGAGCAACCCATTCAAGTATTTGTGCATTTAAGCGTGCGTGAAGATGCACAGACGTTATTTGGTTTTACGAGCTTGCATCAGCGGGATTTATTCCGTAAACTCATTCAAGTGTCAGGTATCGGTCCAAAAGGTGCGCTTGCCATTTTAGCGACAGGTGAGCCGAGCCACGTTATTCAAGCGATTGAACTAGAGGACGAAGCATTTTTAGTGCAGTTCCCAGGTGTCGGCAAAAAGACAGCGCGTCAAATGATTTTAGACTTAAAAGGCAAGCTCGGTTCGCTAATGGAGCAATTTACGTTGCCGAGTGCAGACGATGAGCTGCCGTTATTTGGCGTCAACCCATTTGCGCATGAGTTAGAGGAGGCGTTGCTTGCACTTGCAGCACTCGGCTACTCTGACCGCGAGCTTGCGAAAGTGCAGCCGAAGCTTGAGGAAGCCGAGCTTGCAACGACCGATGCGTATATGAAAGAAGCGTTGAAGCTGTTGTTGAAGTTGAAGTAATCGATTCGTTTAGCTGTTCGCGTCATGCGGCTCGCTTTCCTGGGGCATGGCTTGAGCCTGTAGTCTCAAGCTCATGCTATTCCCCAAGGAGTCTCGCCGCGTCGCTGCCAGCTATGCCTATTGTGACTAGAATGAAGTATAAAGGTAGGAGGATTTGCGAATGTCAGATCGAACAGTGTCGAGCGAGGTATCGAGCTTTGATGAGCAATTTGAGCTGTCGTTACGTCCACAGCGTTTAGCGCAGTACATCGGGCAGCATAAAGTAAAGGACAACTTGCGCATTTTTATCGACGCGGCAAAAATGCGTGAGGAAAGCTTAGACCATGTGCTACTATACGGTCCACCAGGGCTAGGGAAGACGACGCTTGCATACGTCATCGCAAACGAAATGAACGTCGGCGTGCGTATGACGAGTGGACCAGCCATTGAGCGTCCGGGTGACTTAGCGGCCATTTTAAGTGCACTCGAGCCAGGAGACGTGTTGTTTATTGATGAAATTCACCGTTTGCCACGCGCGATTGAAGAAGTGCTCTATTCAGCGATGGAAGATTTTTGTTTAGACATCGTCGTCGGCAAAGGTCCAGAGGCGCGAACAGTGCGACTTGATTTGCCACCGTTTACGCTTGTCGGTGCGACGACGCGAGCAGGTGCGTTATCGGCGCCGCTACGTGATCGTTTCGGTGTGCTGCTACGTCTTGAATATTACGATGATGAGAGCTTAGCAGAAATTGTGAGCCGCAGTGCGACATTATTTGACGTCACAATTGATGCGGAGGCAGCAGGTGAGCTTGCGCGCCGCTCTCGTGGTACACCGCGTATTGCAAATCGTTTATTAAAGCGCGTGCGTGATTATGCACAAGTGTTAAGTGATGGGGCCATTACACATGCGCTGGCGAATCAAGCACTCGAGCTATTGCAAGTCGATCCACTTGGCTTAGACCATATTGACCATAAATTAATGCAATGCTTAATCGAGCGCTTTAATGGAGGTCCTGCTGGTGTCGATACGCTCGCAGCATCAATCGGTGAGGAATCGATGACGATTGAGGACGTATATGAGCCGTATTTAATGCAAATTGGCTTTTTACAGCGCACACCACGCGGACGCATGGCGACGCATTTAGCATATGACCATTTTGGCTACGAACAGCCGTAATCATAATATAGAAGGAAGTTTTGAAGCATGAAAGTAGAAGATTTTGATTTTCACTTACCAGAGGAGCTTATTGCGCAAACGCCATTACTTGATCGTACTGCGAGCCGCTTAATGGTCGTGGACAAAACGACAAACAGCGTAGCACACGAACAGTTCCCGCACATTTTAGAGGAATTACAGCAAGGTGACTGTCTCGTGTTAAACGACACGCGCGTATTACCAGCACGTTTAATGGGCACGAAACAGCCAACTGGTGCGAACATTGAGTTATTACTATTAAAACAAAACGAACAAGACGTGTGGGAAACGCTTGCGAAGCCGGCAAAGCGCGTGAAAATCGGCACAGTCGTATCGTTTGGTGACGGCTTATTACAAGCAGAGTGCATCGGCGAGCTTGACCACGGCGGACGCATTTTTAAATTTATGTATGACGGCATTTTTTATGAAATTTTAGATCAATTAGGTGAAATGCCGCTACCACCGTACATTCGTGAAAAGCTAGACGACCAAGACCGTTATCAAACGGTATTTGCTAAAGAACGCGGTTCAGCAGCAGCGCCAACTGCAGGGCTACACTTCACAGAAGAAATTTTAGATGCCGTGCGCGCAAAAGGTGTGAGCATCGCATTCGTGACGCTTCACGTTGGGCTTGGCACATTCCGCCCAGTAAGCGTTGAAGATATCGATAGCCACGACATGCACTCGGAATTTTATTCGGTGAGCGAGGAAACGGCAAACATCATTAACGAAACGAAAGCACGTGGCGGCAAAGTCATTTCAGTAGGTACGACGTCAACGCGCACGCTTGAAACAGTCGCAAGCCGTCACGACGGAAAAATCGTTGCTGAGCAAGGTTGGACAGCGATTTTCATTTACCCAGGCTACGAGTGGAAATGTGTCGACGGCTTACTAACGAACTTCCATTTACCGAAGTCAACGCTTGTGATGCTCGTATCGTCACTTGCAAACCGCGAGCTTATTTTAGATGCGTACGCACAAGCAGTTGAAGAAAAATACCGATTCTTTAGCTTCGGGGATGCAATGTTTATTCGACCTGTGCGATAATAGAGCTTTATTGCTATCATAATCGTTGGCTAATGAAGCAAAAAGGTCTCTTCACGTCGAGGCAGGCTTTCCGCGGGCGTGGCTTGAGCCTCCTCACCGCGAGCGGTTGCGGGGTCTCAAGTCTCACGCTTTTCCCGCTGGAGTCCGCCTCTTGTTTCGAGCCCTTTCTTTATGCGCTTAACTATATGTTTTACACATCCTTTATATAGGTGATGCGTAAATGATAAACTTGTGCAATCGATATGAATGTAAGAGGGAATTGGCTAAACGCGCAGCGAGCCCCAAGAACGCGAGCTGGCGCGAAAAGCCAATTCTAAAATTAATCAGGTGTCGCTAGCCGCTTCGGCAAAACAGCGAGCGCTAGAGCATCTATAACAAAACGAAGTACTGTTTTTACTTTAGTTTTAGGAGAGAATTTCAATGACACAACTACCAATTCGTTATGAATTAATTAAAACATGCGCACAAACAGGAGCGCGTCTTGGCATCGTCCATACACCACACGGCTCGTTCGAAACGCCGACATTTATGCCGGTTGGAACACAAGCAACGGTTAAGGCGATGAGCCCGGAAGAATTAAAGGAAATGAACGCAGGCATCATTTTATCAAACACGTACCACTTATGGTTACGCCCTGGTAACGACATCGTGAAGGAAGCGGGCGGACTGCATAAGTTTATGAACTGGGATCGTCCAATTTTAACGGACTCAGGCGGCTTCCAAGTGTTCTCACTATCGAAGTTCCGCAAAATCGAAGAAGAAGGCGTACATTTCCGTAACCATTTAAACGGCGATAAACTATTCCTTTCTCCAGAAAAAGCGATGGAAATCCAAAACGATTTAGGCTCTGACATTATGATGGCGTTTGATGAATGTCCACCATTCCCTGCAACGTACGAATATATGGAAGCATCCGTTGACCGTACGACGCGCTGGGCAAAACGTTGTAAAGAAGCGCATAAACGTCCAGACGAGCAAGGATTATTCGGCATCATTCAAGGTGGCGAGTTCGAGGAGCTACGTCGCAAGTCTGCAGAGGCGTTAGTCGAGCTTGATTTCCCAGGATATGCAATCGGCGGTTTATCAGTAGGTGAGCCAAAAGATATTATGAACAAAGTGTTAGACTTTACAGCACCGCTTATGCCAGCTGACAAGCCTCGCTACTTAATGGGTGTCGGTTCACCAGACTCACTCATTGACGGTGCAATTCGCGGCATTGATATGTTTGACTGCGTATTGCCAACACGTATTGCACGTAACGGTACGCTGATGACTTCAGAAGGACGCATGGTTATTAAAAATGCGAAGTTTGCACGCGACTTCCGCCCAATCGATGAAAACTGCGATTGCTACACATGTAAAAACTACTCTCGTGCGTACGTGCGTCATTTAATGCGTACGGAGGAGACGTTCGGCTTACGCTTAACGAGCTTCCATAACTTACGCTTCTTAATTAACTTAATGGAGCAAGTGCGTCAAGCGATTCGTGAAGACCGCTTAGGCGATTTCAAGGAAGAGTTCTTTGAGAAGTACGGCTATAACGTGCCAAACCCGAAAAACTTCTAATCAATGAATACGAGGCTGTGCGACATTGTTCGCGCAGTCTTTTTTGTTGTACGGGTTATATAAAAAGTCAAGCGTGTTGATTAGCGATTCAATTGGCATTTCGCGTATTGCGGCTCGCTTTGTCTCTGCGATTACTCGAGACAGAAAAACATGTGCTCCTGCGGTTACTCGTCGCAGATAAATTCCTGGGGCTCGGCGGCGAACACGATGTTGGTCATGAAGGCGATGCCACATGGACGTGGCGCTAATCGCCTTCCTCAAGCCTCCGCACCGCTCCTGCGTCGCGGCTTACGGGGTCTTGAGACACGAGTTGTTCCCTAAGGAGTCTCGCCGCACGCTCCATGCCACTACAATGCTGCATTCATGTCAGTTTTGCTGCTGAAAACAACCAATTCAGCTGTATAAAAGTGGCTAATCAACAGACCTGATAAAAAGTGATTAAAATGTATAATGCGAACGAGGCTCGGAACAAGAGGCGGACTCTAGCGGGAAAAGCGTGAGCGCGACACGAAAGGCTCGAGCCACGCCCGCGGAAAGCCTGCCTCGATGTGGAGAGCCGACTAACAAAATACTAAAATACATTCCCAACCGCCAATAGATTATAAAAAAGAGATGAAACTAAAAAACGTTCAACCCATTGACGGATTGAACGTTTTTTTTATTAATTATTTATCCACACGGCCGATTGCACCTTTTTCGAAGCGTACGTTCACACCGTCTGCAATGTTTAAAATAACTGTTGTATCATCTACAGCCTCAATTGTTGCATGTAGACCACCAACTGTTACAACACGATCACCACGTTGTAACGCATTTTGCATTTCAAGCGTTTGCTTTTGACGCTTTTGTGCTGGTCGAATTAAGATGAACCACATTGCGATAAACATAATAATAATCGGTAATAAGCTGATTAATGTTTCCATAGTCGATAAATCCCCCTTTCCAAAAACTCACCTCTTTAGTATAAGCGATATTCGCCAAAAATAGCTCATTTTTACACATGATTTTTTGAAAAAATTGAAGAAAATCGCTAATTTGTGCGTCAATGTAGCGAACGAAAACGACAATTTAGCTATTTTATATGAAAGGGAGGGATGTTTTGCATGTTTTATGTGAAAAAACGTACAATGAAATGAAAGAAAAGGTCGCCTTTATACGTGAGAAAAAAGTGTAATATTTCTTCACGAAACTGTAATAGTATCGTTGTTTGACACAAACGATAACGTGTTTCATAATAAGCTTATTGCGCTTTTTCGCTAATAGTTAAAATTGTTAGCGAGTGTAAGGATATCAAATTTGATAGACCTTTCGTATATGAATCAGTAGTTATGGAGTCAGACAAATACGTTCATCTCGTCATCATAACTGTTGTTTCGTATAAATTGAGGAGGATTTTACATGAAATTAAGAAGCCGTATTATTGCGTTCATTTTGATCGTAGCGGTGCTTGCAGGGTCAATGAGTACGACGATTCAAGGAATTCTTGATGACATCAAGCTCGGACTTGACTTGCAAGGTGGCTTTGAAGTGCTGTATGAG
Source organism: Caryophanon latum (assembly GCF_001700325.1). GTDB lineage: Bacteria > Bacillota > Bacilli > Bacillales_A > Planococcaceae > Caryophanon > Caryophanon latum. Next base: position 89,039 of record NZ_MATO01000001.1, on the reverse strand, counting down.
GTGCGCACATTAGATGGGGAAATGCCATCAGGTGATACGCTCGCCGATACGACAACCGCTTTAGGCAATCGTATTAACGCAATCGGGGTAAGTGAACCGAGCATTCAAGTAGAAGGAGACGACCGCATTCGTGTGCAGCTCGCTGGTGTAGAAGACCAAAACTCTGCGCGTGAAATTTTATCGAGCACAGCGAACTTAACGATTCGTAACGTAAACGATGAAGTGCTACTTGACGGTTCAGATTTAAAAGAAGGTGGCGCGGCTGCATCATTTGATGAGCAAAACCGCCCAATCGTTACATTAACGTTAAAGGATGCCGATAAGTTTGGTGCAATTACAGAGCAGCTTGCAACTAAGCCTGCTGGTGAGAACTTACTTGTCATTTGGCTAGACTTTGAAGAAGGTGTCGATTCATACGTTGCAGAAATGATCAAACCGGATCCGAAATTCATTTCAGCCGCATCTGTAACTCAAAAACTTCAAACGACAGACGTTATGATTTCAGGATCATTCACAGTTGAAGAAACGAAGCAAATTGCCGGCGTATTAGATGCAGGGGCATTACCTGTATCATTGACAGAAATTTACTCAACGTCGGTTGGGGCACAGTTCGGTGAGCAAGCGTTAGAAGATACAATATTTGCCGGAATTGTCGGCGTGCTTGCAATCTTCGTGTTTATGCTGCTGTACTACCGTTTACCAGGCTTTGTTGCGGTCATTACGTTAACGGTATTTACGTATTTAGTATTATTAGTGTTTGACTGGATTAACGCAGTACTGACGTTACCAGGTATTGCCGCAGTCGTACTCGGTATCGGGATGGCTGTCGATGCGAACATTTTAACCGCAGAGCGTGTGCGTGAGGAATTGCGTGCAGGGCGCAACATTAAACAAGCGTACCAGCTCGGTGCAAAGCAATCATTAACAGCGATTGTCGATGCACAGTTGACGACGTTACTTGCAGCCGGCGTATTATTTTACTTCGGTCAAAGCTCAGTAAAAGGGTTTGCGACGACGTTAATTATTTCGATTTTATTAAGCTTTGTTACTGCTGTATGGGGTTCTCGTATTTTACTCGGCTTACTTGTAAAAAGTGGTTACTTCGACAATTCAGCATGGTACGGCATTTCAAAATCGAAGCAAGCAGCACCAGAAGATGAAGTGGATACGCTTGATTTAACGACGAAATTCGACAAAATTGATTTCGTTGGCAACCGTAAAAAGTTTTACACGTTATCGACGATCATTTTAATTACCGGTGCGATTGTTATCGGGATTTTCAAGCTAAATTTAGGCATTGATTTCTCAAGTGGTACGCGTGTTGAAATTTTATCAGCAGAGCAAGTAACGAAGGAAGAAATCGTGCAATATTTAGATGAAATTGGTCACCCATCAGACGATGTTGTCATTTCAGGTGACGACAAAAAAATGGCGGTTGTGCGCTTTAAAGAGGACTTCTCTCAAGCGGATACACTCGCATTTAAAGCACAAGTTGCAGAAGATTACGGCGCAGAGCCAAGCGTTAGCAACGTATCGCCTACAGTCGGTCGTGAGCTTGTAAAAAATGCGATTATGTCATTATCAATTGCCGCAATTGGTATCATCATTTACGTAGCGGTTCGCTTTGAATGGCGCATGGGTCTTGGGGCAATCGTTTCATTACTGCATGACGTATTCTTTATCGTCGTAGCGTTCTCGATGTTCCGTTTAGAGGTCGATTTAACGTTCGTTGCCGCGGTATTGACAATTGTCGGGTACTCGATTAATGATACGATCGTCACGTTTGACCGTATTCGTGAAAACGTAGACCGCGTCGGTGAAATTAAGACGAAGGAAGAGTTAGCGCTCGTCGTCAATAAATCGCTTCGTCAAACGATGGGACGTTCAATTAATACTGTGTTAACAGTAATTGTCGTTGTTGTTGCACTTATTATGTTCGGTGCACCATCGATTCAAAACTTCTCGATCGCATTACTCATTGGTTTAGTAACAGGTATGTACTCATCAATTTGTATTGCAGCTCAAATTTGGTACACGTTAAAAGTGCGCGAAATGAATAAAAAGGGCGGTTCGGTGAAGAAGAAAGAAAAACGCGAATGGGGTTCAGACGAGCCAGTCGTGTAAGTTACAGCAGCAGAGGGGATTTTCCTTCTGCTGTTTTTTTACGTTTATGACACGTTCGCACGTGGGAATATATAACGAGAGGTGAGGCGAATGAAAGTACAATGGGCGTTAATTTTAGGGCTTCTTTTTGCGATCGTCATTGCGGCGTTTGCGACTGTTAACATTGAGGACGTGCCGGTCGATTACATTTTCGGTCAAGCAGATTGGCCGCTCATTTTAGTTATTTTAGGTTCGGCGTTGTTCGGGGCAATTGCGAGTGCTGCTTTTTCGCTCGTGCGCATTTTTTCATTGCAGCGAGAAAATAAGCAGCTTCGTAAACAGATCGAGCAGCTGGAGCTTGAGTACAAAAAGCGCACGGAAGAGTATAGCACGCTTGAAAAACGCGTCATGAGTAATGAGCCGACGTTGTTTGAAAAATGATGCGTTAAACGGCGAACGAGTATGTGTTGCTCGTTCGTCTTTTTGTGCGTGTAAACGGAAGAACAAGTATAATAAAGCATGAGGAAGTGAGAAAATGATTCAATCAAAAAAACAATGGAAAATTAACACACTCGATGAAGCGGTTGTCGCTACGCTTCAAAACGGGCTCGGATTATCGACAATGGCGGCAAAAATTTTAGCAGCACGCGGCTTTACGACTGTAGAAGCGGCGAAAGAGTGGCTGCATATGGACGACAGCGCAATGCACGATCCATTTTTATTACACGGTATGGACGACGCTGTATTTCGAATTGAGCAGGCGTTAGAAGAAGGCGAGAAAATACTCGTCTATACCGATTACGACGCGGACGGTGTAACGAGTGCGAGCGTGATGTTAAGCGTGCTATACGATTTAGGGGCAGACGTCATCTTTAAAATTCCAAACCGCTTTAAGCACGGCTACGGTCCACATATCGATTTGTTTCAAGAAGCATACGATGAAGGGGTGCGCTTAATTATTACAGTCGATAACGGCATTTCAGCGGTCGATCAAGTGCGCTTTGCGAAAGATTTAGGGATGGACATTATTATTACCGACCACCATGAGCCAGGTGACGTACTGCCAGAAGCGGACGTTATTTTACATCCACGCGTACCAGCAAATAGCTATCCGTTTGGCGAGCTTGCAGGTGTCGGTGTCGCGTTTAAGCTTGCGCACGCACTATACGGTGAAGTGCCAGCGCATTTATTTGAATACGTAGCAGTTGGCACAGTGGCGGATTTAGTGCCGCTTGAAGGGGAGAATCGCTATTTCGTGAAGCGTGGATTAGAGGCGCTGCGCATATCGCATAAGCCGTGGGTCGCTGCGCTTTGTGACGTATCGAGCCAGGAAAAATCGCAAATTGATGAAGATACGATTGGCTTTTTATTCGGTCCGCGCATTAATGCGGTCGGTCGTTTAGGAGAGGCGCGTCCAGCTGTTGAGCTATTGATGAGCGACGATGCTGCGCAGGCGGCAATGCTTGCGAAAAAGCTAAACGATGCAAACGTCGAGCGTAAAGATTTAGTACAAACGATTACCGAAGAAGCGGTGGCGATGATTGAAGGCGACGAGGCGCTACGAAATAGCTTAGTGCTCGTCGTCGCTGCCCCGAACTGGAACCCAGGTGTTGTCGGCATCGTTGCATCACGTTTAGTCGAGGAATATTATAAACCGACGATTGTGCTATGTATCGACGAGGAAAAAGGAACAGCAAAAGGCTCGGCGCGCAGCATTGAAGGGTATCATTTATACAATGAGCTTGCGAAAAATCGCGATATTGTGCCGCATTTTGGTGGACATCCGATGGCAGCAGGAATGACGCTGCCAAAAGAAAACGTCGAGGAGCTGCGCCGTCGTTTGCATATGCAGGCGGTCGACTGCTTAACCGATGAGCAGCTACAGCAAAAACTGCGCGTTGACATTCCGCTAACATTGGAAGAAATTACGGTGGAAGCGATTGAGGACATCGCAAAGCTCGGACCGTTTGGCATGCATTTTGCGAAGCCAATTTATGCGCTTGAAAACATGCAAATTGCGTCGATGAAAAAAATCGGTGCGACGCAAAATCATTTAAAGCTTGAAATTACAGACGGCGTACAGTCGATCGAGGCAGTAAGCTTTAACAACGGGCATTTAGCGGACGAGCTAACGCAAGGTGTCAGCGTTTCGTTCGTTGGCGACGTGTCGATCAACGAATGGCAAGGGCGCAAAAAGCCGCAGTTTAAAGTGGAAGATGTACAAACGACAGAGTGGCAGCTGTTTGACATTCGCGGCATTCGTCAGCCGTCGCGTTGGCTGCAGCAAGTGCCAGTAGCGGACGTGCAGTTCGTCGCCTTTTCAGAAGAAACGGTACGTTATTATGCATCGATTGTTGAGCAACCTATTTACGTTGTTGCAGAGCAATATGATAATATTTTGACAAACGGCTACATCGTCCTTTTAGACTTGCCACAAAATGTTCAAATATTGCAGGCGCTATTATCGACGAAAAAACCGTCGCGTATTTACGCTCACTTTTTCGTACAAGACTCACAATATTTTAATGGAATGCCGTCGCGAGAGCAGTTTGCATGGTTTTTCAAGCTGTTAAAGCAAAACCCGCAGCTTAACTGGCGTGAGCATTTCCCGAAAATTTCAACGCAATTTGGCGTGCCACAAGAAATATTAAAGTTTATGACAAAGGTGTTTTTTGAGCTGAAATTTGTTAGAATAGACAAAGGTCTGATCTCTGTAGAGCCAACGACGCAAAAGTCGGCGCTTACAGATGCACCAGCGTACAAAGAGCGTCAAGCACGTATGGAATTAGAGCAGCTATTGCTATATGCTCCGTATGCCGAATTAAAAGATTGGCTAACGGCTACAATGCAGTAGAAAATATGTAAACAAAATGGATGCATATGCATTCTCACCGTTCTTGAGGAGGAACAACAATGGATTTAAAGCAATACGTAACAACTGTCGAAAACTGGCCGAAAGAGGGCATTAGCTTCAAAGATATTACAACAATTATGGATAACGGCCCAGCGTACAAATATGCAACAGACGAAATTGTCGCATACGCAAAAGAGCGCGGCGCAGAAATTATCGTTGGTCCAGAGGCGCGCGGCTTTATTATCGGCTGCCCAGTTGCTTACGCATTAGAAATTGGTTTCGCACCAGTGCGTAAACCAGGGAAATTACCACGTGAAGTCATTTCAGCGGATTACGGCTTAGAATACGGCACAGATACGTTAACGATGCATAAAGATGCGATCAAGCCAGGTCAAAAAGTGTTAATTTGTGACGACTTATTAGCAACAGGCGGCACAGTAGAAGCAACGGTACGTTTAATCGAGCAGCTAGGTGGCGAAGTAGTCGGCGCTGCATTCATCATCGAGCTTGTTGATTTAAACGGTCGCGATAAAATTAAAAACGTTGATATTAAAACGTTAATTCAATATTAGTAGTACAGAAGACTGTTCGAGAAATTATCGGGCGGTCTTTTTGTTTGTCTATTGTTCGTCACTGTGAGGCAAGTTTTCCGCGCTATGCGGCTCGCGTTCTTGGAGCGTGGCTTGAGTCTACTCGTCGTTCGTGCCTCACGACTGTGGGATCTCGAGGCTCGCGCTTTTCCCGCTGGAGTCCACCTCATGCGTCAACCATAGCTTACGGTGATGAACTAAAAAATACACACATTCACAATGTTTTCATTAAACATAAGGCATTTGTACTGCTGAGTATGCTACAATGAACAATAACTCGAAAATTAGAATGATTATAAAGTGACACGTTTGCAAAGCGCAATTCTTTTTTTATAATAATATATACAATGATTCGAAATATATGATGAACAAGGTGGGCAACGTATGGCAAAAGAGCACATTATGACCCCTGAAGAAGTTTTTGGCATGGTCGAAACGTACATGAACGAAAAGAACGTCGCATTCGTAAAACGAGCATATGACGTCGCACGTGAAGCACATATCGAGCAGTTCCGAAGCTCCGGGGAACCTTATATTATTCACCCAGTCCAAGTGGCGGGTATTTTAGCGGAATTACAAATGGATCCTGAAACGGTGGCGGCTGGTTTTTTACACGATGTTGTAGAAGATACGGACGTAACGCGTGAGGACATTGTCGAACAATTTAATGAAGATGTTGCGCTGCTTGTAGACGGCGTAACGAAGCTAGAAAAAATTAAATATATGTCAAAAGAGGCACAGCAAGCTGAAAACCATCGTAAAATGGTCGTTGCGATGGCGCAGGATATTCGCGTCATTTTAATTAAGCTTGCAGACCGCCTACACAACATGCGTACATTAAAGCATTTGCCAACAGAAAAACAGCGACGTATCTCAAAGGAAACGATTGAAATTTTCGCACCACTTGCACACCGTTTAGGAATTTCTAAAGTGAAGTGGGAGCTTGAGGATACCGCACTGCGTTATTTAGATCCGCAGCAATATTACCGCGTCGTGAGCTTGATGAAGAAAAAACGTGCTGAGCGTGAAGCGTATTTAGATAATATTGTAGATGAAGTAACATCACAGCTGCATGAAGTTGAAATCGAAGCGGACATTTACGGTCGTCCGAAGCATATTTATAGCGTATATCGCAAAATGCATTTACAAGATAAGCAGTTTAACGAAATTTACGATTTACTTGCGGTGCGCGTATTAGTCGATAGCATTAAAGACTGTTACGCCGTGCTAGGCATTATCCATACGCTTTGGAAGCCGATGCCAGGACGATTTAAAGATTACATCGCGATGCCGAAGCAGAACTTATATCAATCGCTTCATACGACAGTAATTGGTCCATATGGTGATCCGCTTGAAGTGCAAATTCGTACGAAGGAAATGCATAAGTTTGCAGAGTACGGGGTTGCAGCACATTGGGCATATAAAGAAGGTCGCAGCGTCGATACGCACCGAGAAACAATTGACCAAAAGCTAACGTGGTTCCGTGAAATTTTAGAATTCCAGCAAGATTCAACAAACGCTAAGGAGTTTATGGAATCGCTGAAATTCGATTTATTTTCCGATATGGTATACGTATTTACGCCAAAAGGTGACGTGATCGAGCTACCAGCTGGCTCCGTACCGATTGACTTTGCGTACCGCGTACATTCTGAAATCGGTAATCGCACAATTGGCGCAAAAGTAAACGGTAAAATGGTGCCACTTGATACAGAGCTGCATACAGGGGACATTTTAGAAATTTTAACGTCGAAGCAGTCGTTTGGACCGAGCCGGGACTGGTTAAAAATTGCGCAGTCGTCACAGGCGAAAAATAAAATTAAAGCATTCTTTAAGCGCCATTTACGCGATGAAAATATCGAAAAAGGTAAAGAGATGGTACAGCAGGAGCTAAAATCTCAAGAATGGAATGCAAAGGAAATTTTCACAAGCGAAAACATGAAGCGTGTATATGAGAAGTTCAATTATACGAACGAGGACGATTTATATGCAGCAGTTGGCGTTGGTGGTATTACGGCACAGCAAGTTATTAACCGTTTAGCTGAAAAGCAGCGAAAAGAGCGCGAGCAAGAAGAGGCGCTTGAAAAGATTCAAAAAGAAATGAAAAACCCGCAGCAGCAAAAGCGTACCGAAACAGGTGTCGTTGTGCCGGGCATTGAAAACTTACTCATTCGTTTATCACGTTGCTGTACACCGGTGCCGGGTGATGAAATTGTCGGTTTCATTACGAAAGGGCGCGGCGTTTCTGTTCACCGTGACGACTGTCCGAATGTGCATGTAGAAGGTGACGAGGAGCGTATTATTGATGTGCAGTGGGAGTCGAACTTAGCGCCAAATCGCAAAGAGTACCCTGTCGATATCGAAATTTCGGCGTTTGATCGCCCGGGTATTTTAAACGAAGTGATGCAATGTGTGAGCGAGACGAAAACGAACATCAATGCGGTAAATGGACGCTCAGACCGTGAAAAAATGGCGACGATTCATTTAACGATTGGCATTTCAAACATTACGCATTTACACAAAGTTGTAGAGCGCATTAAACAGCTGCCAGACATTTATTCCGTGCAGCGCGTCATTAATTAAAAGGTAGGGTTTTTACATGAAAGTCGTATTACAAAGAAGTCGCGAAGCATCTGTTACAGTAGATGGACAGGTGACTGGCGCAATTGATAAAGGATATGTGCTGCTTGTCGGCATTACAGCGGAAGATACAGCAGACGATATTGCATACGCAGCACGAAAAATTGCAGAAATGCGCTTGTTCGAAGATGCAGAGGGCAAAATGAATTTAAGCATTCACGATGTTGGGGGTGCGATTTTATCGGTATCGCAATTTACATTATATGCGGAAACGAAAAAAGGTCGTCGCCCAAGCTTTACGAAGGCGGCGCACCCAAGTATCGCCAAGCCAATGTGGGAGACGTTTAATGACGTATTGCGCAATGAGTACGGGCTTGTCGTTGAAACTGGTATTTTTGGTGCGATGATGGACGTGCAGCTCATTAACGATGGACCAGTAACGATCGTATTAGATACGCATAACCGTTAATCACTCATATGCGAGGAAAACGAAGAAGGGGCATGTACGCCACTTACACGTATTCCTCGCATTTTTTTGTGAAAATAAAGTTTGTAAAGTGTTGTCTTTTTGCCTATAAAATCCATTGTTTTTAAAGTTGTATATAAAATGTTAATAGTAAATGATACTATTTTTAGGCAGTTTGATGTATAATCAAATCAATTTCACGAAAAATTAGTCTTTTGTATTTTTAATTATGAGTACAAATGGTGATTCTTTTTTCTTATGTTTGCGTTATTTTTAAATGAAACAGTGTTTGTATGAGGAGAGATTAAACAATGGAGTTAAAAATTCAACATATAAAACGAGCGCATCAGTTAAATGTATTGATGATTTATGCAATCGTTGTGCTGTTTATTGCACCGTTAGTCATTGAGTTAGGAGTGGAGAAAGCGTTTACATTTATAGTGGCGGCAGTGCTTGTAATCATCGTTGCGACAATTAATTATTTCATGCGCTACAGCGATTTAATAAAAGCATTCATTTTCCCGTTTATTCCGTTGCTTGTCATGAGTGCGTTTTTCTTTTTAGATGGTTTCGCGTTAAACAAGCATTATGTACTCATCTTCACAATTGTAATGGCGGCGTTATATTTTCAAAAGAAATTACTCGCGGTGTATAGCGGTGTGTTAATCGCGACAATTTGTATAGTATATGCGCTCGTTCCAGAGGCATTTTTAGGTGGACCGAAACGGCTGGCGATGTTTTTAACGCTCGTTGCGATTTATATCGGTGTGATCATCGGCTTATATTTTGTAACGAGTTGGGGAAGTCGACTCATTGAAGAGGCGAACGAGCAAAAGCAAGCGTCTGAGCAGCTCGTACAACAGCTTGAGGCGACGATGCGTGAATTAGCAGACAGTGCAGACGTATTGCATAATGAAACGAAAATAGTAAATGAGCATATTCATACGTTGCAACAAGGTAGTGAAGAAGTTTTTGGCAACACGGCGCGCATTGCTCAGCAAATTGAAGAGGAATCAACAATGATGGCAGACATTCATATGATGATGCATCAATCCTCTGAAAAAATGGAGCATTCAAAGCGCATGACCGAAAATTTATCGGAACAATCGGTATCGATGGTAAATACGCTACAGCATACGTCAAACCACGTGCAGGAAGTGTCGAGCTATATGGATACGTTAAGCGATACGATGGTGACGACGACAACGACTGTTGATGCGTTAGCGGCGCGCTTAAATGAAGTAAATACATTGCTTCAAGGTATTCAAGCAATTGCGGACCAAACGAATTTACTCGCACTCAATGCTTCAATTGAATCGGCACGTGCTGGCGAATACGGTAAAGGGTTTGCGGTTGTCGCAGAGGAAGTACGCAAGCTTGCGGATGAAAGCTCAAAAATTACGCAGCACATTCATGACGTGACATACGTATTAAAAGAAGAAGCGCACATTGCCCAAATGCAGTCGCATGAAGGCAAGCGCGCTATTGAAAACGGGGAACGTCAATTGAGGGAAATCGTCTTACTCGTGCAGCAAGTTGTACAAAGTGCTCAGCACGCCAATACGGAGCTAAAAGCGAACGCTCAGTATTTAGGTGAAACGACGCTCGTCTTTAAGCAATCTGAGCAGCAGCTTGAAACACTCGTACAAATTTCATCGAGCAATGCACAAACGACGGAGGAAATTGTGCAAACGCTGGAAGGAGAAACGCAGTGGATAAAACAAATTGTTCAAGCGACGAACGAGTTAAGTGAATTAAGTAACTCATTGCGTGCGTTAAGTAAAGCTGTGTAATGATCGAGAAGGGGTGTTGCTGCAAACACCTCTTTTTTTGTTGTGTGAAAGCTCATATGTAGCTCGTCACGCGATGTTATTATTTAAAGTAGTTTAGTAAACCGATATATAATCCATAAGCAGCTTGCTCTTGGAATTGGCTCGAGCGCAAAATTTGCTCCTCGCTGCCATTTGATAAATAACCAAGCTCAACTAATACAGCGCTGCGTGTGTTTTCGCGTGTAATGTAGTAATCGCCGTATTGCGTGCCGCGGTTAGGTAGTGTAATTTGTTGCTTTAAGCCACCATTAATTGCGTCGGCTAAAGGCTTTTGAAAATCATTAGAATAATATGTCGTGAAGCCTCGTACAGAGCGATCTGCATGGGCATCATGGTGAATGCTCACAACTGCATCTGCTGCGTATTGATGTGAAATTGAAACGCGTGTCGGTAATGATAAGTATGTGTCCGAATCACGAGTTAACACGACGTTTGCGCCATTTGCACGCAGTTTAGAGGCAAGCTTGGATGCTACTTCTAAATTTAAATGCTTTTCTAACGTGTTGCGTGTGCCGACCGTACCGCCATCGTGTCCTCCGTGTCCTGCGTCAACGACAATCGTTAAGCCACTTAATGCGCCGCCTCGACTAGATGACGAAGCGTTTGCAGATTTTACGACTGTTGATGAGATAAATGCAGGCTGTCCGTTATACGTTACTTTATACCAGCCGTTTTCCTCGCCAGTTGTCTTTAACGTTTGTCCAGCATCAATGCGTGCTACGACAGCATGATTTGTTGACGGACCAGTACGTAAATTTGTGCCGTTGTAAATCGTTTGAACGCTTTTGCTGTCGGCTTTTTGAGCGGTTACATTGCTGCCTTCTGTTACATTGCCACCTTCAGAAAGCGCACCGTAAAAGCTGTATACCCAGCCTTTTTTGCCAGCTGCGTACTCAATTTGAATCCATAAATCTTGTTGTTTTAATACGTTAAATACTTGTCCTCGTTTAATCGTTGTCAGCTTGTTTGACTTTAACGACGAGCTTTCGCGCACGTTTAATAAATCGACTTGCACGGTAAATGTTAGCCCAGCAGCAGATGTTGCTGGTTTTTCAGCCGATGTTTTAAGCGAAACATATTCCTTAGCGATCCAGCCTTTTTTACCGTTGTAGTCAATTTGAAGCCAGCCGTATTTTTCTTGCAATACGACTGCTTGACCGCCAGCAGGTAATCAACCGAGTACACTAGAGGAAATGTCCGCGTCAGCTCGAATGTTTAAGTTATCAACTTGTGAGACAGCGATTTGCGTGCCGTTTTTCGTGCTCGACGTATCGCTGCTTTTGTTCGTGTTCGCAACGACGAGCCATGAAGCGACCCAACCTTTACGTCCACCAGTTGAAACTTGAATCCAGTCGCCTTGACGTTGCAATGAAGTTAATACTTCATCACGCGGTAAAGAAGCAATGACATCGTAGGAAAGACCAGGGCCGCTACGTAAATTTACTTCACTTACGCCTACGATTAAATCATCTGCTGCTTCTGTCGTTGAACTGCTAAACGGTGCAAGTATAGAAAGTAGAACAACAAGCGGAAGGAGTAAAAAAATCCTTTGCATGTCATACCTCCTTTTATGTGTAGACCATGTTTACGTTCCTTTAAAAGTATACCTTTAAATAGACGTAAATTTAAAGAGAAATCTATCATTTTTTCATTGTTTTAGCGAATTAAGTTGACAATGCACGGTCACATCATTAACATAAGGTGTAATTACTATAAAAGAGCCGATGACAGAGCGAGTAGTTTTTACACAAATGTGGTTATTAGAGAGAAAAGACGTGGCTGAAATCTTTTCCGAAGCATGTGAAAATGAATAACACTCAAGAGGCGTTTTTTCGAAAAGAGCAACACTTAGTAGGGGAAACCGGCAATCGACCGTTATTCGATAATTGAGGTGGGCATTCAGCAATTATGATGTCAACTAGGGTGGAACCGCGGAAGCACATATGTCGCTCTCGTCCCTAGCGTATTAGTACGCTAGAGACGGGAGCTTTTTTACGTTTTAGCGTATGAATGTGCTCCATTTATCATTGACAGATGCGGCTGACGAAGTGGAAGTTGCTTGAAGCGAGAGGCGGACTCCAGCGGGAAAAGCTCGTGCCTCAAGACCCCGCAACCGCTCGCGGTGAGGAGGCTTGAGCCGAGCCCGCGGAAAGCCTGCCTCGAAGTGAAAAGCAACGCGATATGCCGTCAATGCTATTCAATAAAATAAAGGAGATGAAAGCGATGAGCTTTAAAGTACCAAAAGGAACACAAGATATTTTACCAGGTCAGTCAGAAAAGTGGCAAAAGGTCGAGCAAGTTATTCGCGAGCTATGTAACGTTTACCGCTACAACGAAATTCGCACGCCGATGTTTGAATCAACAGAGCTTTTCCAGCGCGGCGTAGGTGACACAACCGACATCGTGCAAAAGGAAATGTACACGTTTGAAGATAAAGGTGGACGCTCATTAACGCTACGCCCAGAAGGAACAGCCGCAGCAGTGCGCGCATACGTTGAGCATAAAATGTTTGGCAATGCCGATCAACCTGTAAAGCTATATTACACAGGTCCAATGTTTCGCTATGAGCGTCAGCAAGCAGGTCGCTATCGCCAATTCGTACAGTTTGGCGTAGAAGCAATTGGTTCAAAAGACCCTGCCATTGATGCTGAAGTGATGGCGCTTGCGATGAACGTCTATACAGCACTTGGCTTAACGGAGCTAAAGCTAGTTATTAATTCATTAGGGGATAAAGAAACGCGTGAAGCACACCGCGCCGCACTTGTTGCACATTTTGAACCAGTGAAGGACGAGCTATGTGCAGATTGCCAAAGCCGCCTAGAAAAAAATCCACTGCGCGTACTCGATTGTAAAGTTGATGCAAAGCACCCAGCAATGGCATCTGCACCCGCATTAACGAACTATTTAACGGACGATTCAGCAGCGTACTTTGCCGATGTGAAAAAATATTTAGACATTTTAGGCATTCCGTACGAGGTCGATCCGAATTTAGTACGTGGCTTAGACTACTACAATCACACGGCGTTTGAAATTATGATTACAGGTGAAGGCTTCGGTTCGATTACGACGCTTTGTGGCGGTGGACGCTACAATGGCTTAGTAGAAGATATCGGGGGCCCAGAATCTCCTGGTATCGGTTTTGCGATGTCGATTGAGCGTTTACTTCTTGCGCTTGAAGTAAAAGGTATCGAAATCGCAACGGAAAATCAATTAGACATGTACGTTGTCGCAATGAATGAAGAAGCGAAGGCAAAAGCAGTCGAGCTTGTTGCACAGTTCCGCAAAGCAGGCATTACAGCTGAAATGGATTACTTAGACCGTAAAATGAAGGCGCAAATGAAGGCAGCAGACCGTCAAAACGCGCAGTTCGTCATCGTACTAGGTGAGTCAGAGTTAGAGGAGCAAGCAGTGAACGTGAAAACGATGGCGACAGGTGAGCAGCAAAAAACAGCGTTCGCTGACTTAGTGAGTTATGTGTTAGATAAGCGCAATGGATTGACAGATGATGAGATTTTTCTTAAAAACGTATAAATAATCATATCTGTTGGTTAGCCATTTATATACAGTGAAATTCATGATTTTTAGTCACCATGCTGAAATAAATGCTGTATATCAGTGGCAGCGAGCCGTAATACGCTCCTGCTAGTTCACTGGCTAGTCAACACGCTTGATAAATAATAACAAAAGGAGCACAACAACAATGGCTAAACGCACACACGTTGCTAGCGATTTAACGCTAGAACAAATCGAACAACAAGTAGTATTAAAAGGATGGGTACAAAAACGCCGCGACTTAGGTGGTTTAATTTTCGTAGATTTACGCGACCGTTCAGGTATCGTACAAGTCGTATTCGGCGACAACAGCAAAGAAGCGTTAGAGCTTGCAGATAAAATTCGCTCTGAATACGTAATCGAAGTTGCTGGTAAAGTGATCAAACGTGACCCAAGCCAAGTAAATCCGAACATCGCTTCAGGTGAAATCGAAGTAGTAGCAGACACATTAACGATCATTAACAAAGCAAAAACAACACCGTTTGCAATTGAAGATGATGTAGAAGTAAACGAAGACTTACGTTTAAAATACCGCTATTTAGATTTACGTCGTCCAGTAATGTACGATATTTTCAAAATGCGCTCTGACGTAACACGCACAATTCGTAACTTTTTACAAAACGAAGATTTCCTAGAAGTAGAAACACCAATTTTAACGAAATCAACTCCAGAAGGCGCACGTGACTATTTAGTACCATCTCGCGTACACGGCGGCGAGTTTTACGCATTACCACAATCACCACAATTATTTAAACAATTATTAATGGTCGGCGGCTTCGAGAAGTACTTCCAAATCGCACGCTGCTTCCGCGATGAAGATTTACGTGCAGACCGTCAACCAGAATTCACGCAAGTTGACATCGAAACATCATTCATGTCAATGGATGAAATTTTAGAAATGAACGAGCGTTTAATTCAAGCGGTAATGAAAGACGTAAAAGGCGTGGACGTACAAATTCCATTTAAGCGTATGCCTTACACAGAAGCGATGAATCGTTTCGGTTCAGACAAGCCAGATGTACGCTTCGGCTTAGAGCTTGTTGACTTATCTGACCTTGCAGAAAAAACGACGTTAAAAGTATTTACAGGTGCAATTGAAGATGGTGGCGTTGTTAAAGCAATCAACTTCAAAGGCGGTGCAGATACGTTTACGCGTAAAGAGCTTGACGAGTTAGCAAACTTTGTAGCGATCTACAAAGCAAAAGGTTTAGCTTGGTTAAAAGTAACAGAAGAAGGCTTAGTAGGACCGATCGCGAAGTTCTTCGGCGATGAAGTAACAGCTGCATTAATCGAGCGCATGGACGCACAAGTTGGCGACTTATTATTATTCGGCGCTGACAAAGCGAACATCGTACATGACGCACTTGGCGCATTACGTTTAAAACTTGGTAAAGAACACGGCTTAATTGACGAGTCGAAATTCGAGTTCTTATGGATCGTTGACTGGCCATTATTCGAATACGACGCGGAAGAAGGTCGCTACTACGCGGCTCACCACCCATTCACTCGCCCATTCGATGAAGATATCGAGTTAATGGATACGAACCCAGCAGCAGTGCGCGCACAAGCATACGACATCGTGTTAAACGGTTACGAGCTTGGTGGCGGATCACTTCGTATTTTCGAGCCAGAGTTACAAAACAAAATGTTCGAGCTTTTAGGATTCTCTGAAGAAGAAGCAAAAGAGCAGTTCGGTTTCTTATTAGAAGCGTTTGAATACGGCGTTCCTCCACATGGCGGCTTAGCGTTCGGTTTAGATCGTTTCGTCATGTTACTTGCGGGTCGCACGAACTTACGTGATACAATCGCGTTCCCGAAAACAGCGACAGCTTCTTGCTTATTAACAGCAGCACCATCAGAAGTATCACCAGCACAATTAGACGAGTTAAGCTTACGCATTAGCGCAACAGCTCGTAAATAATCATATATGATAGCTGTGCTAATAGTCGATTTTGACTGTTAGCATAGCTTTTTATCGTTGAATCAGATCGTTTTATTCATACAGATTGTACAGCATCTTCGGTATTGTCAATCGACAAAAGGCATTATTTTGAATGCGCTTTCATAAAAGATGTATAAATTCGAAGTCTTTTGTCTCATTTTTTAGAAAACTCGCGCATTTAGTTGAAAAGTTAAAATATGTTGTGATAATATAACGGTAATACGAAACACACTTACTTATACACCAAACTCTCGTGTATTATTTGACCGAACATTTGGACATAGGGAGTCTAACATTTGTGCTGATAGCGAGCATGCCCCATTGGAGCGGGAAGTTTAATATCGCCGTGCGGACACCCACCTGCTAGCGAGCGGGTTCAAAATTAGCGAGGGGTAAGTAAGCTGTGGTTCGTCCTTTTCAGTGAAAGCTCACAATTGCTTCGGCGCTTGTGAGTTTTTTTGTTTGTACAAACTAGTTCTATAGAGATTGAACTTTTGTATCTATATACAAGGTGAGTGAAATTTACAATACGAACGAGGCTCGAAACAACAGGCGGACTCCAGCAGGAAAAGCGCGAGTGGAAAATCGAAAGAATAAAGGATAAACTCGTCGCGTCCATGCGACAACGCTTTTTTGACCAACATCATGTTAACCATCGTGAAAAGCGTCTGCCGAAATGGAAGAACGGTTAAGAACAGATTTTTGGCGAAGATCCTATAAACTAACACCAAAATGTGACAAAAAAGGTGGCTATGCACTGCGAGGTACACAGAAAATTGTCGAACGAGGCAAATTATATGTCGAAATCGTTACAAAATGATAAAAAAAGTATAAAAATGCACGTAAAAAAATATGTACGAACATGTTCATGTAAGCTATTATAAACAACATACAAATGTACATATGCATATATGAACTTAATTATTAGGAGTGACGAACAAAAATGGAAATCCGTTATTTTGAAAATCGTGAGGAGCTTTATAAAGCAGCAAGTAAGCATTTTGAAGAGGCAGTGGCAAACGGTGCACGCACATTCGGTTTAGCAACAGGTGGTACGATGGAGCCGTTATACGAAAATTTACGCAATAGCGACGTAGACTTTTCACAATGTACAAGCTTTAACTTAGATGAATATGCAGGCATTCCGAAAGAGTCTGAGCATAGCTATTACACATACATGCACGAACAATTATTCAACACGAAGCCATTTTCAAAATCATTCGTACCAGTTGGTGATGTGGAAGATTTAACAGCCGCTGCACGTGAATATGAGAACATGTTAAAAGCAAACGAGCGCGACATTCAATTACTTGGTGTTGGTGAAAATGGGCACATCGCGTTCAACGAGCCAGGCACGTCATTTGATAGCGAAACGCACGTAATCGAATTAACACCTTCAACACGCGAGGCAAATGCACGTTACTTTGCATCGCTAGACGAAGTACCGACACACGCTGTAACGATGGGCATCGCATCAATTTTACATGCGAAGGAAATCATTTTAATTGCATGTGGCGAAAACAAGCGTGACGCAATGCAAGCGCTAGTAGAAGGCGATGTAACAGTAGAAGTACCAGTATCGGTATTAAACAATCATCCAAACGTTGTCATTTATACAGACTTACAATTAAAAGTAGCAGTAAAATAATGAACGTTAGGGCGTCCGAGTAATTCGGCGCCCTTTTTCATTGCGATAATGTCGCTTGCTAATTCCGATAAATTTAGTTATATTTTTAACGATGCAAATTTTTGCGCATTTATAATTAAAGGTGGAATGACATTCATGTTACATCAATTTTCTCGTAACGAGCTCGCAATCGGAACAGAAGGGCTTGAGAAGTTAAAAAATAAAACAGTTGCAATTTTAGGTGTCGGCGGTGTTGGCTCGTTCGCAGCAGAGGCTTGCGCACGCAGCGGCATCGGTCGCATCATTTTAGTCGATAAAGATAACGTCGACATTACGAACGTTAATCGTCAGCTAGTGGCGTACTTATCAACGGTTGGCAAGTCAAAGTCAGGTGTCATGAAAGAGCGCATCGCCGATATTAACCCTGAATGTGAAGTAATCGACATGCATATGTTTTATACAGAAGAAACGTATGAGCAATTTTTCGCACAAGGCATTGATTACGTCATCGATGCGAGTGATACGGTTATTTACAAAATTCATATTATGAAGGAATGCTTAAAGCGCAACATTCCGATGATTTCAAGCATGGGCGCGGCAAACAAAATGGATCCGACACGTTTCCAAATTGCCGACATTTCAAAAACGCATACGGACCCGCTCGCAAAAGTTATTCGTACGAAGCTGCGTAAAGAGGGCATTAAAAAAGGAATAACAGTTGTGTTCTCAGACGAATCGCCAATCGTTGTGCGTCCAGACGTTGCACAATACGTAGGCAAGCCTGAAGCGGACATTCGCAAAGCGCAGCTACCACCGTCATCAAATGCGTTCGTCCCATCAGTTGCAGGCTTAATTGCGGCAAGCTGGGTGATAAACACGATTTTAAAAGACGTGAAAATTACGCGCGTGCAAGGATAACAACTAGCTGTACTCGACGTCGAATGAGACGAGAGTGCAGCTTTTTTACTGGAGGATGAGATGATGAGCACTTATTTTAAGCTAATGTACACAGGGGGCAACTTAATGGACGAGTTGGCAACAGTCGAAATTGCGATTGATGTAGCAGCTGAGCGCATTCATGTATTCGATGCATATTACGTTTGTGAGCCGCAATATGACGCAGTGAAGAAAGCGTATTCATTTTCGGATGAAACGACGCAAATGGCACGTGTTTTATTTAAAAAGGAAATTATATGCAGTGAAATAGTAAATTTTAATGATTGGGTTAAAAAAGTTGATTGGGTGTTTTACTGTTCAAAATCATTGCTGCTACGTTGTTTAGGCGGTGAATTTTTGACGTATCCGAAAGAAATAGAAAGTGAGTTTTTGTACAAAAAATAGTAACTTACTATGCATTATTAATTGGAATAAAAAAGAAATAAAAAAGTAGTTATTTGCAAGAAATGTTAATGAAATGACCTTTTTCTATGTTTTATTCACAATTTTGCCTTATTTTCGAAAAATGAGCGACTATTCAGATTGTCGTTGCTATAATGAGGGTAGGGGAAAGAGAAGGATAAGGGGATGAATAAATGAACTTAAAATCAAAGTTAACGGAATTAGACATTATAGCGATGCAAGGACAAGTAGATGAGATTGTATTCAACCATATCGACACGTCGACAAATTACGCGCAAGCATATAAAGAGATCGCGCCAAAATTAGACGAGGCACTACAGTTTTTACAGCGTTATTTAAAAGAAAAAGGGCTTGAGACACCGCCGAGCAATACATATTGGGTTCTTTATGCGGGGCTTGTATCGAAGCTTGCACATTTTAAAGCGTATACGATGTGGAAGTTAGGGCGCGGCTCTAATGAAGAAATTGATCGCTTATTCGTGGTGAGTGCGTTTGTATTGCCAAATAAAAATACAGAAGTAAACGAAGAAGTGTTAGAGGATATGGCTGTGCAATACCGTGCATTTAAAGAAGAGCAAGGTGAAGAAACAACAATCAACTTACATGATGAAGCAATAGCACAAAACTTCTCTCAATCACAATGTCTAGACTACATTATTAAATATTTAATATAAGCAACGAAACGATCCTTTTTTCAAGGGTCGTTTTTTGTTAGTTATGTTAACTATTATCGAATCAGGTCTGTTGATTAGCCATTTTTATACAGCTGAATCTGTTGTTTTCAGTAGCAAAAATGAGATGAAGGCAGTATTGTAGTGGCATGGAGCGTGCGGCGAGACTCCTTGGGGAAAAGCTCGTGCCTCAAGATCCCGTAAAGCGCGACGTAGGAGCGGTGCGGAGGCTTGAGGAAGGTGATGAACGCCACGTCCATGTGGCACCACCTTCATGACAAACATCGTGTTCGCCGCCGAGCCCCAGGAATTTATCTGCGACGAGTAACCGCAGGAGCACATGTTTTTCTGTCTCGAGTAATCGCAGAGACAAAGCGAGCCGCCATACGCGAACTGCCAGTTGAATGGCTAATCAACACGCTTGTTATCGAATATGTGAAGAAAATGGCATTTTACTTACATCTTTATGTGAGGATAAAAATATTTTTTTACGGTAATCATTGTGATAAAGCGTTTCATTGAAAGCGTATACAACTTTCTTTCCACATGTGACATACAAATGTATTTTGTTGAAATACATCACTTGAATCCATAAACTTAACTGTATGAACGATGAATTGCAATGGAAGAAGGGGTGCGCATGGGGAAGTTTGGATGGCTATCATGGAAAGAGGGATTACCGCTATGGGTTTCGTCAATGTTGAACCGCGGAAGCATTGGCGAGCATGAGGAACTATTTGAAAGCATTGCGAAAAATCGCGTGAATGTATTAACAGAATGGGCAGACGATCGTTGGGCGTCGCTAAAAAGCCGTACTGAGGAACTGCAATATGTAGAGCAATCGGCGTATAACGACTATTTACAACATTCGAAAAATCGCAGTACATATTTTACGGAATTATTTTTACTCGATCGACAAGGCGTCGTCTTTGCATCGAGCTATGCGCAACATATCGGCACAGCGTATAACGGTGGTGTGTATCGTCAAGCGCTTGAGGAAGTGTGGAAAACGAAGAAGCCGCTATTGTACGGGCCGTTTATTGATTCGTGGACGGAGGAAATTGGGCGCCGTACTTCGATGTTTCACGATGCAGTAACGCTTTTATTTATTCAACCAATGATCGAAAACGGTGAAGTGACGATGCTGCTTATTGCACGCGTACCAAATGATGTAATGGGCGATTTAATTCAGCGTGAGGCAGGGCATATTTTTTCTGACTCAGGAGATAATTACATTTTCATGATTCGACCATTTTTTGATCGGACGATTTTGCCAGGGACGGCGCTATCACGCAGTCGCTTTGAGGATGCGTCGTTTTCATTTGGGGAGAACTTAAAAGCGGGCGTGCAGACGAAAGAATGGGGCACGGTGAAAATTGAGTGCCATACAGAGTTTGAAATTCGTTTTACGGACCCGGCGACGAACGAGCTACATTCAGGTGTCGCTAATACGATTGCGAACGGTGGAAACTTACAGGTAACGTTTCCAGGTTACGCCGATTATCGCCACATTCCGGTCGTCGGCAAAGGGGTAACGTTTCAAATGCCGCATAGCTTAGATGTGTGGGGCATGATGTGCGAGGCTGATTTAGCGGAAGTGTACCGCACGCGCTCAATCGGCTTAACGTTCGGATATAGCTTTATGACATTTATGTTAACGAACGTCGTGCTATTTCAGCTTATGACCGATTTAAATATGCCAGCTATCGGCATTCTCCTTGTGAACTTTTTATACGTGATGCTCGGTGGCTATTTTTTTATCGAGCGTCGTATAAAGCCGATTGTCGAGCAAGTGCGTACGATGACAAAAGCAGTGCAGCAAATTGCGGAAGGTGGCGGCGATTTAACGAGGCGGATTCCAGAAGATATGCTGACGCGCAACGAAATTGGCATGATGGGGCGCTGGGTAAACAATTTCGTCGATTCGCAAAATCATTTGCTTGCGAAAGTGAAGGAAACGACGACGCGCGTATTGCAAACAAATGTCGTACTGCATGAGCAAACGTCACAAGTGGAAGGGCAATCTGCGCATGTGCAAACGGAAGTGCAGGAAATGTTTGCGGCGATGGGACAGCAGCTCGTCGATGTACGCGAGGCGATGAGCCGCATTGATACAATTCGAGCGACGATGGATCAGCTCGAGCAGCAATCGATGCAGCATTTAGTCGATGCACAGCGACAAGTAGCAAACATTAACGATAAAATGACGACGATTGTAGAGGAAGTAACCGAAGCACAGCTCATTACGAAAGATTTTTCGGAGTCATCACGCAACATTGAAGGCGTTGTGGAATCCATTCGCGCCATTGCGGATCAAACGAATTTGCTTGCATTAAATGCGTCGATTGAAGCGGCACGAGCAGGCGAACACGGCAAAGGCTTCGCAGTTGTAGCAGAGGAAATTCGCAAGCTCGCTAACGAGACGAAAAGTGCGACGACAGAAATTGACGATACGCTGCGCCAAATTGAAGGCAATGCGTTTGCGGTCGAGCAAGCGATTATTCATAGTGCAGTAGAAGTAGAGCGCGGGGCGAGCTACATCGGGGAAGTGCAGCACGTACTTGAGCAAATGTCGCATGAAGGGCAAAGTGAGCAAGCGACCGAGCAAATGCGCGACATCGTCCAAAGCATCGCGGCAAGCAGTGAGCAAAATGTACGTGCCGCGACAAATGTTGAGCAGGCGATGAAGGAGATGCTTGCAATTATGCAGCGCGTGCAAAGAGAAACCGATCGCAGCGGCTTAGTCATTCGCAACTTAGCGCAAACGGTGAATAAATTCGATGTTGGATGAAAATAGGCTAGAAGGCGATCGAAGCCCTCTAGCCTATTTTTATTTTTTAAATTGCTGCAGGCGCTCGTAAATCGTCGCGAGTCGCTTTTCCTCACCGGCAATAACAGGTGTGTAAAAATGCGTACCGACGAGCACATCGGGTAAATATTGTTGGTCGACCCAGCCGCCGAATGTACCGATTGGGTGATTGTGCGGGTATTCGTAGCCGACGTGACCGAGACTTTGTGCGCCTTTGTAATGCGTGTCGCGTAAATGAAGCGGAATATCGCCGGTTTTGCCGCTATGAATCGCTTCAATTGCCGCATCGAGCGCTTTGTAAGCAGAATTGGATTTTTCGCTTAAGCACATGAGCACGACGGCGTTTGCTAGCGGAATGCGCGCCTCTGGTAAGCCAAGTCGCTCGCTCGCTTGAACGGCGGCAAGCACTTGTGATCCGACGTGAGCGTTCGCAAGTCCGACATCTTCGTACGCCATCACGAGCAGGCGCCGATTAACAGCGGTTAAATCACCGCTTTCGAGCAAGTGCGCTAAATAATAAAGTGCTGCATCGACATCGCTACCACGCACCGATTTTTGTAATGCCGATAATAAATTATAAAAGTGCGAGCCTTGCTGGTCACCGTATACGCCGATTCGTTTCGCTAAGCTTGCAATTGTTGCGTCGTCGACAATCGTTTTGCCGTCTCGTTCATCGGAGGCGTAATATACCGATTCAAGGAGCGTTAACGCTTTTCGTGCATCGCCGTTTGATGCGATGGCGAGCTGCTCGATTTGGTCGTCTGTAATGGCAATGTCATAGCGTCCGAGTCCATTTTTTTCGTCGGCTAACGCGCGGTGGATGATAGTAGTCATATCGTCTACGCTTAAGCGATGTAGCTGTAATATTTCACCACAGCGCGAGCGAATAGCAGGGTTAACGTCGTGAAAAGGGTTTTCCGTCGTCGCTCCGATTAATACGATGGCGCCGCTTTCGACGTGTGGTAAGAGCGTATCTTGCTGCAGCTTGTTGAAGCGGTGAATTTCATCTAAAAATAATAGCACTTTGCCGCTAATACGCGCCTCAACGATAATGTCCTCAACGTCCTTCTTGCCCGCTTGTGTGGCGTTTAGCGAGAAAAATGGCAGTTGTGATGAGCCGGCAATGGCGTGTGCAATCGACGTTTTGCCGATGCCTGGCTCGCCGTACAGCAGCATTGACGGAACGTGCTGTTTGGCAATCATTTTGTACAGTGCTGTTTCTTTTCCGAGTATGTGCTGCTGACCGATAATGTCGTCAAGTGTTTTCGGGCGCATGCGGTATGGTAATGGTTCAATTGCCATGTTCTCACCCCTTTATATGTGGTAGTATAACATTTGAAAAAAGCGTTGCCAAAAGCATCGTGCGCATCAATTATGCTATAATAAAAGAGATAGGATTTATAGGTAATAACGATAAAAAATTTGAGGTGTTGGAACATGAAAATTTCTACAAAAGGACGATACGGCTTAACGATTATGATTGAGCTAGCAAAACATTACGGACAAGGACCGCTGCCACTACGTCAAATTGCGGCAGAAAAGAGCTTGTCAGAGGCATACTTAGAACAGCTCGTCTCACCTTTGCGCAACTCAGGACTTGTAAAAAGTGTGCGCGGTGCATACGGCGGTTACATGCTAGCACATCCACCAGCAGAAATTTCAGCCGCGGACGTCATTCGCGTGCTAGAAGGTCCGATTCAGCCGGTTGAAGGCATTGAAGAGGAAGAATCACCGCAGCGCGAGCTTTGGATTCGAATTCGTGATGCGGTGAAAAACGTACTCGATACGACGAGCTTAGAAGATTTAGCGACACATACAGATTCAGAGCCACTCGATGGTTATATGTTCTATATTTAAGGAGAGTTACAAATGAACGAAATTTATCTTGATCATGCTGCCACAACGCCGATGTCTGAGCACGTCATTGCGGCGATGACAGAAGCGATGCGCGACGTATATGGAAACGCCTCAAGCATTCACGGTGCAGGTCGAACAGCACGAAAAGCGCTCGATGAAGCACGCGCTACACTCGCACGATCGATCGGTGCAAAGCCAAACGAAATACTATTAACGAGCGGTGGGACAGAGGCGGACAACACGGCTATTTTCGGTGTAGCTGCTGCTCGTCAACACGAAGGTAAACATATTATTACGACGCAAATTGAGCATCACGCCGTACTTCATGCGTGCGCACAGCTCGAAAAGCAAGGGTATGACGTAACGTATTTACCTGTAAATGAAAAAGGTGTTGTCGCAGTAAAGGACGTACAACGTGCACTGCGAGATGATACGATTTTAGTAACGATTATGTACGGCAATAACGAAGTCGGCTCCGTTCAACCAATCGCTGCAATTGGCGAGCTGTTACAAGCGCATACGGCAACGTTTCATACAGATGCAGTGCAAGCATACGGCATTGTGCCACTTGACGTCGATGCGCTGCGTGTCGATTTATTAAGCGTGTCTGCACATAAGTTAAACGGTCCTAAAGGTATCGGGTTTTTATATGTGCGTGCAGGTGTGAAATGTGTGAATTTACTATACGGTGGTTCACAGGAGCGTAAACGTCGCGCTGGCACAGAAAACGTACCAGCAGCAGTTGGCTTTGCGGTCGCAGTAGACGAAGCAATCGCAAAACGCGACGAGGCGAACGCGGCGTATAAACGTTACCGCGAACTGTTAACGACGACGTTTACGAACGCAGGGCTCAACTTCCGTGTCAACGGAGAAGAAGGTTTGCTGCATGTGCTGAACGTGACGTTTGTTGGCACAGACGTGGAGTCGTTTTTAATTAATTTAGATATGAGCGGCGTGCTCGTGTCGAGTGGCTCTGCTTGTACAGCGGGCGCGATCGATCCGTCGCACGTATTAGTCGCCATGTTTGGCAGCGATGCAGAGGAACTGCGCAGCTCGATTCGATTTAGCTTCGGGCAAGGGCTGTCAGATGAAATAATTCAAGAAGCGGCAAATCGAGTAGTTGCTATTGTGCAGCGACTTGTGAAATAATAAGGATTGCCCTCGGGTAAATAAAGACTTCGCGCCTTTTACGCGATTTTGTCTAAACGAAAAGGTGAAATAGCATGAATGAAACGAAAGACCGTTCACAAATCCGTGTCGTAGTCGGCATGTCTGGCGGTGTAGACTCGTCTGTTACCGCATATTTATTAAAGGAGCAAGGCTATGATGTAGTCGGCATCTTTATGAAAAACTGGGACGATACAGATGAAAACGGCGTATGTACAGCGACGGAAGATTACGAGGACGTGATTGCGGTTTGTAACGAAATCGGCATTCCGTACTACGCAGTGAACTTTGAAAAGCAATATTGGGATAAAGTATTTACGTACTTCCTTGAAGAATATAAAGCAGGTCGTACACCGAACCCAGACGTCATGTGCAATAAGGAAATTAAGTTTAAAGCGTTCCTTGAGCATGCGATGAATCTCGGGGCAGATTATTTAGCGACAGGTCACTATGCGCGTGTAGACCGAACTGGTGATACGGTAAAAATGCTGCGTGGTGTGGACAACAATAAAGATCAAACGTACTTCTTAAACCAGTTATCACAGGAGCAGCTAAAGCACGTCATGTTCCCAATCGGTGATATTGAGAAGAAAGAAGTGCGCGCCATCGCTGAAAAAGCAGGCTTAGCGACAGCGAAGAAAAAAGATTCAACAGGTATTTGCTTCATCGGCGAGCGCAACTTTAAAGAATTTTTATCGCAATATTTACCAGCACAGCCAGGCAATATGGAAACGTTTGATGGCGACGTAAAAGGGACGCATGACGGCTTAATGTATTACACGTTAGGTCAGCGTCACGGCTTAGGCATCGGCGGCGACGGGGAGCCTTGGTTCGTGCTCGGAAAAGACTTAGCACGCAACGTATTATACGTTGGGCAAGGGTTTGAAAACGATAAATTGTACTCGCATGCGTTAACAGCGGTGAAGCTAAGCTTTACGACAGACGAAGCGCGCCCGCAAACATTTAACTGCACGGCGAAATTCCGCTATCGTCAGCAAGATTCACCAGTGACGGTGGAAATGCGCGAAGATGGCTCAGCGCTCATTACGTTTGACGAGCCACAGCGCGCCATTACACCGGGGCAAGCAGTTGTATTATACGACGGTGACGAGTGCATCGGCGGCGGCACAATTGATACGGTCATTAAAAACGGTGAAACGTTAACATACGTAGGGTAAACATTCGGTAGAGGGGACACTCTCTGCCGATTTTTCAAATGGACAAAAGGTTGTGTATTCATATAGTGCTGACATCGTTTTTAAAAGTCGGCAGTATGGTTGTTGCTTGGCGTATGCAGCGAGACTCCTAGGGGAATAGCTCGTGCCTCAAGACCCCGCAGACGCGGAGAGCGTCGAGGAGGCTTGAGCCGAGCCCCAGGAACGCGAGCTGCAACACGCGGCGAATACTCAACCGATTCAAATGGAGGAATAATGATGGATTTTAACGAACAAGGTATTCAAGCAATTCAAGAACGTCGCTATGAAGATGCGGCAAAATATTTCACACAAGCAATTGAAGCGGAGCCAGAAAACGCAGTCGGCTACGTCAATTTCGGCAACTTGCTTGCGACGATGAACGAGGTAGAACGTGCAGAGCGCTTCTTCCAAAAAGCGATTACGCTAGATGAGCAAGCGGCAACAGCATTTTACGGCTTAGCGAACCTTTACTTCAACAGTGAGCGTTTTGTCGAAGCGGCAAAGCTTTACCAAAAAGCAATCGACGCTGGCATTGAAGGGGCAGACGCATACTTCATGCTTGCAAAATGCTTCGAGCGTGAGGAAAATTACAAGCTAGCGTTACCGTTTATGCAACGCGCAGCTGAAATTTCACCAGAGGACGTGCAAATTCGTTTATCATACGGCATTTTATTATGTACGATGGAGCTATTTACAGAAGCGAAGGCAGAGCTAGATTTCGTTATTGAAGAAGATTGGAACAACGCAGATGCGCACTACAACTTAGGCATCTTATATGCGGTATCAACAGATCAGCTAGATGATGCGTTATATCATTTAAAGCAAGCGTTCACGCTACAGCCAGAATTTTTACAGGCGCAAGAAATTTACAACATGTTATTACAAAAGAAAAATTAAACGACAAAACGCTGCCCGGGTTCACTCGGACAGCGTTTTGTCGTTATTTCGCCACTTCGTCTGGGCGTGGTGCTTTCGTTTCGGGTGTTGCTACTTCTTCCTTTAACACCGTTTGAATTTCTACATTTAGCTTATATAGCTTATTAAACTCGCGTACAAATTCCTCAAGCTTTAAGTTTGCCTCGATGTATGGTGCCGTTTCGCAATCTTGAATAAGCCCACACGTTGCTTTTAATGACTTCGAAAACTCAAGCAGCATGCGCTCATTGTCTAAATGCACAATGATTGCTTCTTCATCTTCTACTTGTTCGCGGTCGATTTTGAAATATTTGCCGTCAATAATACGTTCTAAATTTGTTTCTTCAAATGGAAATTTAAAATGTCCATAAATTAAATTCATTGCTCGTTCCTCCAGAAAAAATTATTGTGCACAATAAGCGACAACGTCATCGTATGCGAGGTCGCCTCCAAAAATCGATAATGCGCTGCCAATTGTGACGTGCAGCTTGCCATTTGCGAGCTCGTTAAATTCGCGCAAGTCCTCTAATGAACGCACGCCCCCTGCATACGTCGTCGGAATCGTTACCCACTGTGCTAAGTCGCGCACAAGTTCATGCTGCATGCCGCTCTTTTTGCCTTCTACGTCTACTGCATGAATTAAAAACTCATCGCAATAATTCGCAAGCTCCTTCATTGATTGCTCGTTGACGATGAAATCGCTAAACGTCGTCCATTTATTCGTCACGACATACCATTGCCCGTCCTTTTTGCGGCAGCTTAAATCTAACACGATGCGCTCCTTGCCAACTGCTGCGACTAGCTTGTTAAGTCGTTCTAAATCAAGCAAGCCGTCGTGGAAAATGTAAGATGTCACAATGACGTGTGAAGCACCAGCATCGATGTATTGCTTCGCATTGTCTGCTGTAATACCACCGCCAATTTGTAGTCCACCGGGATATGCAGCGAGCGCCGACATTGCGGCTTCTTCATTGCCTCCACCAAGCATAATGACATGGCCACCTGTTAAGTGATCTTTTTGAAATAGCTTTGCATAATAGCTTGAATCGTGCTGTGACACGAAGTTTTCGACAACCTCTTTGTTTTCATAACCGAGCGTGCTACCTACAATTTGCTTTACTTTACCGCCGTGTAAGTCAATACAAGGTCTAAATTCCATACTTTCCACCCTCTCTATGTTTACATTATCTTAATTTTTGAATATTTATTCAAGTTCAAAAACATAAACAAACGAACGATTGCCAAATATATATGATAAAATGGACAAAAAAACGAACGAGGGAGGGGATTTTATGACGCAAATTCACGATTTATTTGAACAAAATAAATTATTCCTCGTCTGTCGCCCAATTGTGTCGATTTTCCACAACAGTGACAATATGTACTCGATCGTTCGCGTACGTATTCAAGAGACGAATTTACAATATGAAGAAAAAGATATTATCGTCGTTGGCTATTTCCCAAAGCTAAACGAGGAGGATGTATATCGCTTTACCGGACAGCTGCGCCAGCACCCGAAATATGGACAGCAATTCGCTGTTGAGACGTTTGCAAAGGAAGTACCGGCAACGGAACATGGGGTCATTCATTATTTGTCGAGCGATTTATTTACTGGGATCGGGCGAAAAACGGCGGAGTTAATTGTTCAAAAGCTCGGCACGAACGCCATTAAAAAAATTTTAGAGGACCCGCACGCACTCGATGACGTACCGCGCCTTTCAAAGGATAAAAAGGAAAAGTTGCGCGAAACGCTAGAGCAAAACTTAGGGCTAGAGCGCATTATGATTCAGCTAAACGAATGGGGATTCGGTCCGCAGCTTGGCATGAAGATTTATCAAACGTATCGTGAGCAAACGGTGGAGCTGCTGCAAGATAATCCGTACATGCTCATTGAAGATGTGGACGGTGTCGGCTTCCAAAAGGCAGATGAGCTCGGCGCAAAACTCGGCATTACCGGCACGCATAAAGACCGTGTCGCCGCGGCAATTTTACATGTGCTAACACAAGGTGCATTATCGGAAGGACATGTGTATTTAGAAGCGGAGAGCATATTAACGAGCGTAAAACAAATGCTTGAGCAAAGTCAGCCAGTTAATATTCCATTTGAGCTCATTTCACAGCTGCTAGTCGAAATGCGCGAGGAAAGTAAAATTTGTGGTGAGGAAACACGTGTGTACTTACCGTCGCTTTACTACTCAGAAGTCGGCATCGCTTCTAAGGTGCTCAACTTAATTGAGCGCAATACGCAGCACTCGACATTCCCGCTCGATGAAATTCGCCGCGCTATTGGGGATATTGAGGAAAGTGCCGGCGTGACATACGCACCGACGCAAATCGAGGCAATTGAAACAGCATTAAACGAAGCGGTCATGATTTTAACAGGTGGTCCCGGAACTGGGAAGACGACCGTTATTAAAGGGCTCGTGCACGTTTATGCGGAGCTGCACGGTTTATCGCTTAATCCGAGCGACTACGCCCAAAAAAATGAGCCGTTTCCGATTACGCTCGTTGCTCCAACAGGCCGTGCAGCGAAACGATTAGCTGAATCAACGGAACTACCAGCGATGACGATTCACCGTTTGCTTGGTTTCACAGGGCTTGAAAAGGACGAGGAAACGGAGCGTGAAATTGGTGGGAGATTGCTCATTATTGATGAAATGTCGATGGTCGATACGTGGCTTGCGCATCAGTTACTAAAAGCATTAAACAAAGATGTGCAAGTTGTATTCGTTGGCGACCAAGACCAGCTACCACCAGTTGGACCAGGGCAAGTGCTAAAAGATTTACTCGCCTCGAAAAAAATTCCAACCGTCGAGCTAAAGGACGTATACCGCCAAGCAGAGGGCTCAACGATTATCGAAATGGCACACCAAATTAAAAAAAATGAGGTGCCACAAAACATTACAGCAAAGACGTCCGACAGAAGCTTTATTCAGGCAAACGCACATCAAGTTGCAAACGTCGTCACACAAGTTGTGCAAAGTGCGTTAAAAAAAGGCTTCTCAATACGCGATGTGCAAGTGCTTGCGCCGATGTACCGCGGACCAGCTGGCATCGATGCATTAAACAAAGAAATTCAAGCTGTCGTCAATCCGAATGAGGACGGACGACGCCGTGAGCTATTGTTTGGCGAGACGATTTTCCGCGTCGGCGACAAAGTGCTGCAGCTCGTTAATCAGCCGGAAAATAACGTCTTTAACGGCGATATGGGTGAAATTATTTCCATTATTAAAGCGTCTGAAACGGTCGAAAAGCAAGATACGTTAATTGTGAGCTATGACGGCGTGGAAGTGACATATCAGCGCGGCGATTTAAAGCAAATTACGCTCGCATATTGCTGCTCAATTCATAAATCACAAGGCTCAGAGTTTGCGATGGTCATTATGCCAGTCGTGCGCAGCTATACGAAAATGCTACGTCGCAATTTACTGTATACCGGCATTACGCGCGCGAAAAACTTTTTAATTTTATGCGGTGAGCCAGACGTCCTCGTACAAGGCTTGCAGCGCACTGATGATTTACAACGCTTAACGACGCTAAAGATGCGCATTAACCCGGAAATATTCGAGACGGCAACAGCGAGTGTAGATGACATGCTACCGACAGAGCAAACGGATGCATTGCAGTTTGCATTAACGACTGAAACGGTGGCGGGAATTGATCCGATGATTGGCATGAATAATATGTCACCTTATGATTTTTTAAAGAAGGATGAAACGATTTAACGATAAGTGGGCTGATTTTTAGGCAGCCTGCTTTTTTGTTGTCGGATGAATTGCTCAAATGTGAAAATTGTTTGACGACAGACGTACCCGAATGATGCGTAAATGAACGAATAAAATGTTCGTAAATAACGTCTTAACATTCGTATTTTAATCATTTATAGCGAAAATGTAAGGTGGAATACACTTGTTAATTTTTTGATGCATTTGTGAAGAAACATGTTGAAAAATCGGAATATATTATTAATTTAACCTTTTCATTTTTCAATGCTACTATTTTTTTAGCGTTTTGATGTATGACTTCTTACATCAAACAACGAAATGTTATACGTATGCAATTTTAAAATTAAACGGAGAAGGTGTAGTATGAATATTTTATGGGGGATCGCCGGCATTTTAGCGATTACTGTAATCGGTTACTTATTATCAAGCGCACGTTCAAGTATTAAATGGCGCACAATTTTAGCAGGCTTAGCCGTGCAGCTAACGTTTGCATTTATCGTATTAGAGTGGGAGCAAGGACGTAAAGCGTTAATGGCTGTATCAGATGCAGTACAAAATTTAATTAGCTATGCAAATGAAGGGATCGCTTTCGTATTCGGTGGCTTAGCGAGCAGCGAGTCAGTCGGTTTCGTGTTTGCGATTAATGTGTTGACGATTATCATTTTCTTCTCGTCACTTATTTCTGTGCTGTATTATTTAGGCATTATGCAAATCATTATTAAATTCATCGGCGGCATTTTATCGAAGCTATTAGGTACGAGCCAGGCGGAATCAGTGAATGCGGCGGCAAACATTTTCGTCGGGCAAACCGAAGCGCCGTTAGTTATTCGTCCGTTTTTAGGGAAAATGACGCGCTCGGAATTGTTTGCCGTTATGACAGGTGGCTTAGCATCTGTATCCGGTTCAGTGCTTGTCGGCTACTCATTAATGGGTGTGCCGCTTGAATATTTAATTGCAGCAAGCTTTATGGCTGCACCAGCTGGGTTAGTAATGGCAAAATTATTATTGCCAGAAACAGAGCAAGTGGATTCATCAAACTTCAAAATGGAAAAAGACACGTCGTCAACGAACGTTATTGACGCGGCAGCTCGAGGTGCTGGAGACGGCCTACAGCTTGCGTTAAACGTCGGTGGGATGCTGCTTGCGTTCATTGCCCTCATCGCGCTACTAAACGGCTTGCTTGGCGGTGCGTTCGGCTTGTTCGGTGTAGAAGGCGTTACAATAGAAGGTATTTTAGGTTACGTATTTGCGCCGATTGCATTTATCATCGGTGTACCGTGGGAAGAAGCAGTTCGTGCAGGCTCATTTATCGGTCAAAAATTAGTGTTAAATGAATTTGTAGCGTACTCAAACTTCGGTCCAGAAATTCCGAGCTTATCGGATAAAACAGCGATGATTATTTCGTTTGCGCTATGTGGCTTTGCGAACTTAAGCTCGATGGCGATTTTAATCGGTGGTTTAGGCTCGATGGCACCAGAGCGTCGATCCGTCATTGCAAGCTTAGCTGTGAAAGCAGTTATAGCAGGTACGCTCGCTTCACTGTTGAGTGCGGCAATTGCTGGTATGTTTATGTAATAGAAGGAGCTGTTCAAGCGTTTGCTTGGACAGCTTTTTTGTATGCAACAGTCGTGATCGTAAGTCAATTGACGAAATGGACGCGTAAATTTGTACGTACGCGCAAATTTACGCTATAAAACGCCCGCTTCCACATTGACAGAAGCGCATTTCATTCATATAATTTACTTTATACTGAATAATGAATACGTTGACGGAGACAGTACGTTTACATACGTGATGACTAGAAAGAAGTTCCTTTGGCTGTAAGAGCTTCCACACAAGTAAACCGAACCGCTACTCCTGAGTGCAGCTAATTCCTGCCGTTCACTGCGTTAAAGTGCTAGAGATGCATAAATCAATGTATTTATGTGAACTAGGGTGGTACCACGAGCGAACAGTCCTCGTCCCTTTTTTGGGGATGGGGGCTTTTTTTATGCGCACGTATTCAAACATTATTATTAGGAGGAATTTCCATTATGAAAGCTACAGACATTCGTCGCCTTTATTTAGAGTTTTTTAAAGAAAAAGGGCATCACCTTGAACCATCAGCGCCACTTGTGCCAATTAACGACCCATCATTACTATGGATCAACTCAGGCGTTGCGACGTTAAAGCCATACTTTGACGGACGTATCATTCCAGACAACCCACGTATTACGAACGCACAAAAATCAATTCGTACAAACGATATTGAAAACGTAGGGAAAACAGCGCGTCACCATACGTTCTTTGAAATGCTTGGGAACTTCTCGATCGGTGATTACTTCAAAAAAGAATCAATTCATTATGCATGGGAGTTTTTAACAGACCCAAAATGGATGGGCTTTGAAAAAGAAAAATTATCAATTACGTTACACCCAGAAGACGAAGAAGCGTATAACGTATGGGCAAACGAAATCGGCATTCCGGAAGAGCGTTTAATTCGTATCGAAGGGAACTTCTGGGATATCGGTGAAGGTCCATCTGGTCCGAACTCTGAAATTTTCTATGACCGCGGTGAAGTGTACGGATTCGGTGCACCAGAGGAAGAAATGTACCCAGGTGGTGAGAATGAGCGTTACTTAGAAATTTGGAACCTTGTATTCTCTCAGTTTAACCATAACCCAGACCATACGTACACACCACTACCGAAGCAGAACATCGATACAGGGATGGGCTTAGAGCGTATCGTATCGGTTGTCCAAAACGTGCCAACGAACTTCGATACAGACTTGTTCATGCCAATTATTGAAAACGTAGAACAGTTCGCAAACCGTACGTACAAACGTCCACACGAAGTAGACTTAAAAGAAATTTTCGGCTCAGCTGAAGACATTAACACACCATTTAAAGTAATCGCAGACCACATTCGTACCGTGGCGTTCGCAATCGGTGACGGCGCATTACCATCAAACGAAGGTCGTGGCTACGTATTACGTCGTTTATTACGTCGTGCTGTACGTTACGCAAAACAAATCGGTATCGACAAGCCGTTTATGTACAAACTTGTGCCAACAGTCGGCGCAATTATGCAAGACTTCTACCCAGAAGTAACAGAAAAAGCAGAGTTTATCGCGCGCGTTATTAAAAACGAAGAGGATCGCTTCCACGAAACACTTGACGGCGGCTTATCGATTTTATCAGATGTAATCGAAGCGCAAAAAGCGAAAAATGAGCTTGTTATTCCAGGCGAAATCGCATTCAAGCTATACGATACGTACGGCTTCCCTGTTGAATTAACAGAGGAATACGCAGAAGAAGCGGGCATGACAGTTGACCATGCAGGCTTTGAAGTATCGATGAACGAACAACGTGAGCGTGCTCGTAACGCTCGTGCAGACGTTGACTCAATGCAAGTGCAAAGCGAAGTGTTATCAAATTTAACGCAAAGCTCTACGTTCATTTACGATGCATATGAAGAAAAAACGACAGTTGCGGCAATCGTTGTCAACGGTCAAGAGACAAACAAAGCTTCTGAAGGCGAAGAAGCGTTAGTTATTTTAAGTGAAACACCGTTCTACGCAGAAATGGGTGGACAAATTGCCGATACAGGTGTCATCGAAGCAGATACGTTTAAAGCGATCGTTAAAGACGTACAAAAAGCGCCAAACGGTCAACCACTTCATACAGTTGTGATCGAGTCTGGTGAAATGAACGTAGGCGACGCAGCAGTAGCAAAAGTTGACGAAGAGAAACGTAAATACATTTTAAAGAACCATACAGCGACACACTTAATGCACCGCGCATTAAAAGATGTTTTAGGTGACCACGTAGCACAAGCAGGTTCTTACGTAGGTCCAGACCGTTTACGCTTTGACTTCTCTCACTTCGGCGCAGCAACGAAAGAAGAGCTTGCACAAGTGGAGCGTGCGGTAAACGAGCAAATTTGGGCAGATATCGAAGTGGTCATTCAAGAAATGGATATCGATTCAGCAAAAGCGATGGGCGCAATGGCATTATTCGGCGAGAAATACGGCGATGTTGTACGCGTCGTTGCTGTATCTGATTATTCAATCGAGCTTTGCGGTGGTTTACACGTATCACGCTCATCTGAAATCGGCATGTTCAAAATCGTTTCTGAAGGCGGTATCGGTGCAGGTACACGACGTATCGAGGCGGTAACAGGTAAAGCGGCGTATGAGGCGATCAAGGAAGAAGAAGCGGTGTTAGCAGAAGCAGCAGCGTTATTAAAAGCAAATCCAAAAGACGTTGCAACACGCGTCGCATCGCTTCAAGCAGACTACAAAGAATTGCAGCGTGAAAACGATTCGTTATCACAAAAAATGGCGAACGCTCAAGCTGGCGCTGTATTAGATGCAGCGAAAAAATTCGGTGATGTAACGGTGCTTTCAACAGTTGTCGATGCAAAAGATAACAATCAATTACGTCAAATGATGGACGACTTAAAATCGAAAATGGATAAAGCAGTCATCGTACTTGGCGCAACAGACGGCGACAAAGTCATGCTTTGTGCAGGTGTAACGAAAGACATCGCTGGTAGTGACTACCATGCTGGTAACATCGTGAAGCACGTAGCAGAGCAATGTGGCGGTAAAGGCGGCGGTCGTCCAGATATGGCGATGGCTGGTGCAAAAGATGCAGACAAGCTAGAAGCAGCATTAGCATCTGTATACGAGTTACCAGTGTTTGCTTAATCGTTGTTCGGTAGCTAATTGCTCGTAGTAAAAGGCGAATGTTAGCGACAATGAATACTTCGCAATTGTTCGCGATAACGGGGTTTGAGCCGCGCATGCGGAAAGCGAGCCTCGATGCGAAGGGCGAGAAGGAAAATGAATTAAGACAAATTCATTTATACTACTTGTGAAATCATGTATACTGAGAAAAAAGGAGATGCGCTTTTTGCATCTCTTTATTTCTGAAAGCGAGGTGCTGGGTATGGATTCATTCGATCACACGATGAAGTTCAGTTTTTCAGACGAATCGATGGAGCAGGAAGTGAAGCAAGTAATGTTGAAGGTGCATGCCTCTTTAGAGGAGAAAGGCTATAACCCAATTAATCAAATTGTAGGTTATTTATTATCTGGCGATCCGGCATACATTCCTCGTCATCAGGATGCTCGTAATTTAATTCGAAAACTAGAACGTGATGAAATATTAGAGGAACTCGTAAAATTTTATATGAAGCATAACGAGGATACGAAATGAGAATTATGGGATTAGACGTTGGTTCACGCACAGTCGGAGTGGCAATTAGCGACGCGCTTGGGTGGACAGCACAAGGCATTGAAACGGTGAAAATTAACGAAGATGAGCAAGTATTTGGTTTAGATCGTTTAGCCGAGCTCATTAAAGAATATACAGTGACAGAAATTGTCGTTGGTTACCCGAAAAACATGAACAACTCAATCGGTCCGCGCGGTGAAGCATCGGAGCATTATAAGGCGATGCTAGAGGAACGTTTCGGGCTACCTGTGAAATTGTGGGACGAACGCTTGACAACGATGGCGGCAGAACGTATGCTCATTGATGCAGATGTTAGCCGTAAAAAGCGTAAGCAAGTCATTGACAAAATGGCGGCAGTTATGATTTTACAAGGCTATTTAGATAGCAAAAATTAATGTTATGATAAAAATGCAAATGTAACGATCGAGTCGTTTGGCTCGAAGCAAGAGGCGGACGCCCGCAGTAAGCTTGCTTCGATAGCGAAGAGCTTTTGTAATTTTTAAATTTAACGATGAAAAGAGGAACTCACATGACAGAACAACAAGAGCGTCATATTACATTAGTAGACGCAGAAGGTAACGAAACGTTATTCGAAGTACTTGAAACATTCAAAAACGAAGAAACAGGCAAATCATACGTATTCATTTCTGAAGTAGGTGCAGAAGAAGACGAAGATGGCTGTGTAGAAATTCACGCATATTCTTACGTAGAAGATGAAACAGGTGAAGGCGGCGACATTTTCCCAATTGAAACAGATGAAGAGTGGGAATTCGTTGAGTCAAAAATGGAAGAATTAGAAGACCAAATTAACGCGTTAGAAGACGAAGAAGACGAAGATGACCAACCAAATAAAGGTCAAGTGAAGTAATTTTCGTTTCAATAACAAATGAAAAACAGGAGGAGGCAATTTGTCTTCTCCTCTTTTTCTGTAAATATAAAGGAGCGATTCATATGGAAGAGCAAACATTTACAATCCAAAACGAAGCAGGCGAGGCTGTTACATGTCGCGTTGTGTTTACATTTGACGCAGAGGAGCGCTCATACGTATTATTTACGATGGACGGCGACGACTCAGGACAACTATCAGCGCTGCGCTACGTGTTAAACGACGCGGGCGAAGTGTCAGACTTTGAAGACATCGAAACGGACGAAGAGTGGGCGATGGTTGAAGAAGTGATGAACACGTTAGTTGACGAGTTTTCACAAGACCAACAAAACTTCATTACCGTAACGAATGCAGAAGGCGACGACGTAGAATATCAAATTTTACACCGCTTCCAACATCCAGAAACGAATAAAGATTATTTATTTTACGGCGACTTAGACGAAAACGGTATCGTAACAGAAGTGTTCGCTTCAGCGTACGTTGCAGGCGCACAAGGCGAAGTAATCGACTTATTACCGATTGAATCAAACGACGAGTGGGCATTTGTTGAAACAGTACTACAAATGCTGCAAGGTCAAAACTAAAGGAGCGAGAGAAATGTATCCAAATTGTCCAAAATGTAATTCATCTTACACGTATGAAGATGGCGTGAACTACGTATGTCCAGAGTGCGCACACGAATGGCCAACAGCTGGCGAAGTAGAAGAAGTCGTTGTGATTAAAGACGCAAACGGCAACGTGCTGCAAGACGGCGATACAGTAACGGTTATTAAAGATTTAAAAGTAAAAGGTAGTTCAAGTGCCGTGAAGCAAGGAACGAAAGTGAAAAACATTCGCTTAGTGCCGGATGCAACAGATGGTCATGACATCGACTGCAAAATCGATGGCTTCGGTGCAATGGGCTTAAAATCAGAGTTCGTCAAAAAAATTTAATGAACATAAAGGGCTGTGCTAACGTCAAAAGGCTAAAGCATAGTCCTTTTTGCTATGATGATGAAATAGGAAATGTGCATGGAGCGAACAGCTCGTAAAAACAATACAGTTTTGTTTGTCACGCATAGCATAATCTTGTATCATTATTTAGAGAAATAACTAGGAGGGGTCGTTTTGTGATGGATCCAGAGAAAAAACAGCGCATGCTCGAAAAAATCGAACAGCGTGCAGCAGAAAGAAAAAAAATGCGCAAAATATTCCTCATCATTACAGGGATTTTATTTGCAATTGTACTCGGCTTAGGGATTTACGCGTACATATTCGTCACGAGCGCGCTTGAGCCAGTGGACGAAACATCAGAGGAAATCGTCAAAATCGAAGTACCGCTTGGCTCAGGTGTGACGACGATTGCGAACATTTTACAGGAAAATGGACTTGTGCAAAATGCGAAAGTGTTTAAATACTATGCGAAGTTTAAAAATGAATCGCAGTTCCAAGCAGGTGAGTATGAGCTAATGAAATCGATGACGTTAGACGAGTTGATTGAAAGCTTAAAAACAGGTACCGTTTACCGCGAACCAGTGTTTACTGTCACATACAATGAAGGCTGGACACTTGAGCAAATTGCAGTGCGCGTTGAAGAGAAAACTACGCATACAGCAGCAGCGTTTTTAGCAAAAGTAAACGACCCATCATACATTCAAGAGCTTGCAGCGAAATTCCCGACGCTTATTAACCCAGA
This sequence comes from Caryophanon latum, assembly GCF_001700325.1. GTDB lineage: Bacteria > Bacillota > Bacilli > Bacillales_A > Planococcaceae > Caryophanon > Caryophanon latum. Next base: position 50,016 of record NZ_MATO01000001.1, on the reverse strand, counting down.
GGAAATGCTTGCAGAAAACGTAAAATATCCGCTAGAAGGCTATTTATACCCAGCGACATATCCTTACTTCGAGGAAAACCCACCGTTAACGCTGATCATTGAGCAAATGATCGAGGAGACAAATAAATATGTCGTGCAGTATCAAGATGCGATTGCAGCAAACAAATGGATTAACACACCGCATAAATTTTTAACGTTCTCGTCACTGCTTGAAAAAGAAGCGACAGGCACGACAGACCGCGCGACGATTGCATCGGTATTCTTTAACCGTTTAGCAGAGCCGATGCCGCTACAAACGGACCCGACTGTGCTATATGCGCTAGGGGAGCACAAAGACCGCGTGCTATACAAAGATTTAGAAGTACAAGACCCGTATAACACGTATCAAAATGCAGGGCTGCCACCAGGGCCGATTGCAACAGCAGGGGCGACATCATTTGAAGCGGCATTAAGCCCGTCGAAAACGAGCTACTTATATTTCTTAGCGGATAAAGATGGCAAAAACCACTTCGCAGAGACATACGCAGAGCATCAAGCAAACGTAGCGAAGTACATTAACACACAATACAATTAAAAGAACGATCGATTGGAGGAAAGAACATTCGCTTTCCTCCAATTTTCATGTTATTATAGATTGTGATTTTTTGATGTTTAACGAATGTTGAATGAGCAAAAATACGTAGAAGGTGGGCGCGAGTGCTGCTCTCCTTTTTTCTGTGTAAACGTCCATTTTGAACGACGAGCCGAGCAATAATCCACGTAAGCATTTCGCCCTGTAAGCGATCACTTATGCGCGACTGTTGATGAAGTGCGGCGTTTCTAATGAACGAGCATAGCCGTTTGTATACTGACTCTTCAACAAAGTAAGGAGAAGGCAACATGGAATTATCGGATCACTATATTGCGACGTTTATTCATGAGCGAAGTGAGCTTTTACTCGAGATGGAGCGTTATGCAGATGAACACCACGTACCGATTATGCAGCTAGCGGGCATTGAGGCGTTAGCACAGCTACTACGTATTCAGCAGCCAACAAGCATTTTAGAAATTGGTACAGCAATTGGCTACTCGGCAATTCGTATGGCAGAAGCGTTACCGAATACGCACATTACGACAATTGAGCGCGACATAGCTCGCGTCGACAAAGCGCGTCACTTTATTTCGCGCTCAGACGTCGCATCGCAAATTCGCGTCATTGAAGGCGATGCGCTTGAAGTTGATAACGCAGAGCTACTACCGCAATACGATGCGATTTTTATCGACGCGGCAAAAGGACAATACCAAAAGTTTTTTGAAAAGTATTCGCCGCTCGTACCAAGTGGTGGTATTTTATATATCGACAACATGTACATGCACGGATTATCGGATTTAGATATTAAAGACGTACCGCGCAGAAAACGTACGATGATTCGGAACTTAAAGACGTTTTCAGATTGGATTTTAAGCCATGAGGAGTACACATCAGCATTCTTCCCCATTGGAGATGGCATTTTAATTTGTTTAAAGAGGTGAGCAACGTGACAAAACCAGAATTATTAGTAACACCACAATCAGTGGAGCATGTAAAAGCATTAATTGAAGCAGGTGCAGACGCATTTGTCATTGGAGAGCAGCAGTTCGGTCTACGTTTAGCAGGAGACTTTACAGTAGACGAAGTACGTGAAGCGACAGCGCTTATTCACGCAGCAGGGAAAAAAGTATACGTCGCAGTAAATGCGATTTTCCATAACGACCGTTTAGATGCACTAGACGTTTATTTACAGCACATGCAACAAATCGGTGTGGACGCGTTATTATTCGGTGATCCAGCAGTCGTTGTAGCTGTACGTGAACTAGGCATTACGATTCCGCTACATTGGAGCCCAGAAACGATCGCGACGAACTGGTTCCAAGCAAACTACTGGGGGGAGCGCGGCGCAACACGTGCTGTATTAGCGCGCGAGCTATCACTTGATGAAGTAATCGAATGTAAAGAAAACGCGAAAGTGGAAATTGAAGTGCAAGTACACGGCATGACATGTATGTTCCAGTCGAAGCGTTCATTGCTTGGCAACTACTTCTTATTCCGCGATGAAGTGATGGAAGTTGAAAACCGCAAGCAAAATCGCAACATGTTTTTACACGACAAAGAGCGTAAAAACAAATACCCAATTTATGAAGATGTAAACGGCACGCACATTTTCTCACCGAACGACATTTGCATTATTGACGAACTTGGCGAGCTATTTGAAGCAGGCATCGATTCGTTAAAATTCGATGCGGTGCTACAAGACTTTGACTACACAGTGAAAGTGACAAACCTTTACCGTCAAGCAATCGATGCGTACTTTGATGAAGGTGAAGACGCATACGAGGACATAAAGGACGACTTATTAGCGCAAATTGAGGCAATTCAGCCAGCATTACGCCCGTTAGACACAGGGTTTATTTTTAAAGAAACGGTGTACTAAGGCGAGGGGGGAACACGACGATGTTACAATTAATTCAAAACGAAAAAATTCGCAGCGTAGTCGATGGCAAGACGGTCATTACGAAAAAGCCAGAGTTATTGGCTCCTGCAGGTAGTTTAGAAAAATTAAAAGTCGCTGTACATTACGGCGCAGACGCAGTATTTATCGGTGGTCAAGAGTTTGGTCTTCGTTCAAATGCAGGCAACTTCACGATTGACGAAATGCGTGAAGGAGTCGAGTTTGCGAACAAGTACGGCGCTGTTATTTATGTCACGACGAACATTTTCGCGCATAACGAAAATATGGACGGCTTAGAGGAGTATTTACAGGCAATCGAAGGAGCAGGCGTGCGCGGCATTATTGTAGCGGACCCACTCATTATCGAAACGTGTCGCAACGTCGCGCCGAAGCTTGAAATTCATTTATCAACGCAGCAGTCGTTATCGAACTGGAAAGCGGTAAAGTATTGGAAGAGCGAAGGGTTACACCGCGTCGTGCTTGCACGTGAAGTAGGTGGCGAGGAAATGCGCAAAATGAAAGAGGAAGTGGACATTGAAATCGAGGCGTTCGTGCACGGTGCAATGTGTATCGCTTACTCTGGTCGATGCGTATTATCAAACCATATGACAGCGCGTGATTCAAACCGTGGTGGGTGCTGTCAATCATGTCGTTGGGATTACGACTTATATGAAGAAAATGGCGGCGAAGAAGTAGCGTTATTTGGCGAGACGGACGCACCGTTTGCGATGAGCCCGAAAGATTTAAAATTAATTGAATCGATTCCGCATATGATTGAGCTAGGGATTGATTCGTTAAAAGTAGAAGGGCGCATGAAGTCGATTCATTACGTAGCAACTGTTATTTCGGTATACCGTAAAGTCATCGATGCATATTGTGCAGATCCAGAAAACTTCAAAATTAAGCGTGAGTGGTTAGAAGAGTTAGACCGCTGTGCGAACCGCGAAACAGCGTCATCGTTCTTCCTAGACGAGCCAGGGCATGAGCAGCAAATGTTCGGTGCAGAAGCGGCACGCACGAAAAATGCGGCATGGGACTTCGCAGGACTTGTGCTTGATTACGATGCAGACACACAAATGGTAACATTACAGCAACGTAACTTCTTCCGCCCAGGCGATACGATCGAGTTTTTCGGTCCAGAAATTACGAGCTTCCAAATGACGGTTGGCGACATTTTTAACGAGCAAGGCGAAAGTTTAGATGCAGCGCGTCACCCATTATCAACAGTGCGCTTTAAAGTAGAGCAGCCAGTATATCCAAACAACATGATGCGTAAGGAGCTAAAAAAATGATGACAAAGCGTCCAGTCGTAATTGGCATTGCAGGTGGCTCTTGTTCAGGGAAAACGAGTGTAACACGTGCTATTTCTGAAGTGTTTAAGGACCATTCAGTCGTAATTATTGAGCAAGATTATTATTATAAAGACCAGGCGCATTTAACGTTTGAAGAGCGTCTGAAAACGAACTACGATCATCCTTTTGCGTTTGATAATGATTTATTGATCGAGCACATTAACACGTTACTAAAGCGCCAAGCAATTGAAAAGCCGGTGTACGATTACGTGCATCATACGCGTGCGGCCGAAGTCATTCCAGTAGAGCCAGTAGACGTAATTATCGTCGAAGGTATTTTAGTATTAGAGGATGCGCGTTTACGCGATTTAATGGACATTAAAATTTTCGTCGATACAGATGCGGATTTACGCATTATTCGTCGTATTCAGCGCGACATTAAAGAGCGTGGTCGTACAGCAGATTCGGTCATTGAGCAATATTTATCAGCGGTGCGCCCGATGCATAACTTATTTATCGAGCCGACGAAGCGTCATGCGCACGTCATCATTCCAGAGGGCGGCGACAATGAAGTAGCAATCGACCTACTTATTACGAAAATTAAAACAATTGTTGAATGATGACATGTTATGTAATATGATAGGGAAAGTATGAACAGCGGTTCATCTAAAGAACTATTGAAATATTTTCCTTTATACATTACAATTGACGCTATATAAATGCTTATACAAAATCGACCATTTAGAGAAAATTCTCTGTATGGTCGAGTTTTTCTATTTTGTAATCGCTTTAATATAAGCGCAAAATTTTAAGGAGTGAATGAAGTTGTCTAACGAAAAAACATACCCTATGACAATTCTAGGGAAATTAGAAAAAGAGCGTGAAATGGAGCAGTTAATTAAAATTAACCGTCCTGAAATCGTTGCACGCATTAAAGAAGCACGCGAGCTAGGCGATTTATCGGAAAACGCTGAGTACCATGCAGCGAAGGAAGAGCAATCGATTTTAGAAGGACGCATCGCAACAATTAATACGATGCTACGCTTTGTAGAAATTATTGATGATACAATTTCTGTAGAGGAAAAGGCGAAGTTAGAAGTGCAGTTAGAAGAAGCCCAAGCGAAAGTAGTAGAGTATGTAGAAGGCGTAGAAGCAGCAAAAGCAAACAATGCAAAAGAAGAAGCGCTTTTATTAGAAGAAAAAGTAAAGCTTGAAAAATGGTATGCAGATAAAGTACAAGAGTTATTAAACACAGTAATTGTAACAGCGGCGAAAAAATCAAGCGAAGACGTAACGATCGGTAAAACTGTTACGTTTATCGAAATCGGTGAAGATGACGAGGAAGAATACACAATCGTTGGGTCAGCAGAGGCGGATCCACTTGAAGGTAAAATTTCAAATGACTCACCAATCGCAAAAGGCTTACTAGGTAAAAAAGTAGGCGACAAAGTAAAAATCGCAACTCCAGGTGGCGATATGGAAGTCGAAATTATTAAAATTCAATAATACATGTCGATAACACATGTAATAAAAGAGGAAAGAAGCTTGCGGTTGCAGGCTTCTTTTTCAAGGAGGAACCAATATGAAAATTGCGGTAATTGGTGCAATGGAAGAAGAAGTACAATTATTACGTGAAGCGTTACAAAACGTACAAACAGAAAAAATAGCAGGTACGGAATATACAACAGGCACGCATGAAGGGCAAGACGTTGTGTTAATGAAAAGTGGCATCGGTAAAGTAAGTGCATCGATGTCAACGGCGATTTTACTAGATCGTTTCAAGCCAACTGTTGTCATTAACACGGGATCAGCAGGCGGCTATGACCCGACGTTAAAAGTTGGGGCAATCGTCATTTCGGATGAAGTGCGTCATCATGACGTTGATGCGCGTGTATTTGGCTATGAAATCGGTCAAGTACCGCAAATGCCAGCTGCGTTTAAATCAGACACAAAATTAATTCAAGTAGCAAAAGACGCAGTAGAAGCGGTTGGTGAACATGAATACGGTGTAGGCTTAATTTGCTCAGGTGACGTATTTATGAGCGACCCAGAGCGCGTTGAACTAGTGCGCAGTCAGTTCCCTACAATGAAGGCTGTAGAAATGGAAGCAGCAGCTGTTGCACAAGTATGTTACCAATTTGGTACACCATTCGTTGTCATTCGCGCATTATCGGACATTGCGGGCAAGCAGTCAAACATTAGCTTTGATGAGTTTTTACCAGTAGCAGCGAAGCATTCAACACAAGTTGTGTTAAAAGTGATTGAAATGCTGTAAAAATTAAGCGTGTTGATACGCCATCTTTATACAGTGAAATTGTAGTGGCACAGCTTCAGAAATTTATGTGCGACGAGCAATCGCAGGAGCACATGTTTTTTCTGTCTCGAGTAATCGCAGAGACAACGCGAGCTGTATAACGCGCACGGCCGATCAATAGATATCGTAATCAATAAAAAAAGTGTAATCTGCCTCGCGCAGATTACACTTTTTTCATTGTAAACGTACTAATCATTAAAATCGCCAAGATCGGCGTTAAAAACATATAAAACACCGGGCTTGCTACTTGAATGAAGAAAAATGTAAATGTTAGTAAAGATCCAGCGGCTGTAATCGGAAGACCTGTAAAGTAACCGTTCGCTTCAGATACATTAAAGCGTGCTAAACGTAAAGCGCCGCAAACGATATATAACACGGTCATGAACATACCCGCTGTGCTAAAATCTTGAAGCACTGCTTCGTACATTAAAAGAGCTGGTGCGACACCGAATGAGATGACATCACTCATCGAATCGAGCTGCTTACCAAGCTCGGACTCTTGTTGAAGCTTACGAGCAACTTTTCCGTCATAGCGGTCAAGTAACGCTGCAATAAAAATAAATAAGACCGCATAGCTATAGTAGCCTTCGAGCGTTGCCATAACTGAGGCGCCCCCGAACGACATATTTGCGATTGTTAAAATATTTGCAGCTTGCGATTTTAATTTTTTAACCGTGGTATCCACCATATGTAGAATAAACATGGGGAAACACTCCTTTTAGAATATGGCGTAGAATAAGTCCAAATTTGCGCTGCTCACAATCAAAAAACAATTCAGATGTGCATTGTGTTCTAAAGTTAGACATGTTTAAATGAAAAGAGCACATATATTTTTTTATTATACTTCGAACTGCGCGAAAATGTAAGGTCGAATTTAAGCGAGGCATATTTATGATTGAGAAAATTTTTCAAAACTGCATAGAGTTAACGAATAAAAGATGGTCATCTGCTTTGTTAAAGCGTGTTGTGCAGTCACCAATTAGCAAGTATTTCATACCATCTTATAGTAAAGTATACGACATTAACGTACAAGAAGTTTCAAAATCATTGGACGAATTTACGTCGTTACATGATTTTTTTACGCGTACACTTGTGAGTGGTAGTCGCGTAGTCGCAAAAGGCAATGTATTGACGAGTCCGGTTGATGCAAAAATCGAATCGTTCGGAGCTATTACAAACGGGATGACGTTTACGGTAAAGGGCAAGCCGTATTTGCTTGAGCATTTACTCGGCAGTCAGGAGCGTGCAGCAGCATATAAAAACGGTCAGTACATCGTCTTTTATTTAAGCCCAGCTGATTATCATCGTATGCATAGCCCAGTCGATGCGCGTGTCGTGCGTCAGTATGTGCTCGGTCAGCATTCCTATCCAGTTAATCAAATGGGTTTAACGTACGGAAAGAAGCCGCTATCGCATAATTATCGCATGGTGACGCAGCTTGAAATGGCAGGCGGTATGCATATGGAATTCATTAAAGTTGGAGCGATGTTTGTCAATTCAATTGCGCTAACGAACACGACTGATGTGTGGCGTCGTGGCGAGGAAGTCGGTTATTTCACATTTGGTTCGACTGTTGTCATGCTGTTTGAACAGGAAACGGTGCAATTTAACGAAAATGTGACGCAAGGAGCGATGATTCAAATGGGTACATCGTTTGCAAATGTGTTATAATAGTTTAGTTAATTTCAACAGACGTTTACATGAATTCACGTGTTGTGCGTGAATTCATTTTATTGTGTCGTATAAAATGTGTTGATTAGTGAAATCTTCGTAGTGAGTTTTTTAAGCATCACGTACGTATGTTGCTTGGAACGAGAGGCGGACTCCAGCGGGAATAGCGTGAGCCTTGAGACCCCACAGCGGAGCGAGGAGGCTCAAGGAAGACAGTAAGCGCCACGTCCATGTGGCACTGCCTTCAGAACAAACATCGTGTTCGCCCCCACGCCCGCGGAAAGCCTGCCTCGACGTGGAAAGCAACGTTCATAAGCAGACGAATGAACAGCTACTCAATACATGACATGTCGTATATTTTGCGAACAACTATCATCGAAAAAGGTGGCTACACAGTGTACAATTTTTTATTGCCAAATGAATATGTCAATAATATTTTTGCGATTACACCGGAGAAGCTTGCGGCTTTAGGGATTCGCGGTATTATTACAGACTTAGACAATACGTTAGTAGAATGGGACCGTCCTAATGCAACAGAGGAGCTACAAACGTGGCTTTTGCAAATGAAGGAAGCGGGCATCCGTATTATTATCGCGTCAAACAATAACGAAGCGCGTGTAAAGCATTTTGCCGAACCGATTGGCATTCCATATATTTTTAAAGCGCGTAAACCGCTCGGCGGCGCGTATTACCGTGCGCTCGTACGATTAAAATTACGCCCTGAGGAAGTGGCGATGGTAGGCGATCAGCTATTAACGGACGTGATGGGTGGCAAGCGCTTAAAGCTCTATACGTTTTTAGTGCGTCCAGTGGCGCAGTCAGACGGCTTTGTTACACGTTTTAACCGCTTTGTGGAACGTCGCGTCTTTAATGATTTACAACGAAAAGGAATACGAACTTGGGAGGACGAAGCATGAGTGAAGCATTACAATGTGTCGGGTGCGGCGTAGCGATTCAAACAGAGGATAAAACCGCTGTAGGCTATGCACCGGCATCATCTTTAGAAAAGGAAGTTATTATTTGTCAGCGTTGTTTTCGTTTAAAAAACTATAACGAAATTCAACCAGTAAGCTTAACGGATGACGACTTTTTACGCATTTTAAATGGTTTAGGTGAGCAGGACGGCTTAATCGTGAAAATCGTAGACATTTTTGACTTTAACGGCAGCTGGTTACCAGGATTACACCGCTTTGTCGGAAAAAATCCAGTGCTGCTTGTCGCAAACAAAGTCGATTTATTACCGAAATCAGTGAAGCACAATAAAGTAATCAATTGGTTACGTCGTGAAGCGAAAGCACTTGGCTTAAACGCAATTGACGTGAAGCTCGTGTCAGCGCATAAAGGGATCGGCATGGCTGAAGTGATTGAAGCGATTGAGGACTATCGCAAAAAGAAAGATGTTTACGTAGTAGGCTGTACGAACGTTGGGAAATCAACGTTCATTAACCGCATTATTAAGCAAGCAACAGGTGAAGGTGAAGTCATTACGACATCTCACTTCCCAGGAACAACGCTTGATATGATCGGCATTCCGCTAGATGATGGCTCGGCGTTATTTGATACACCAGGCATCATTAACCATCATCAAATGGCGCATTATTTAGATGCATCAGAATTAAAATACATTATGCCGAAAAAAGAAATTAAGCCAAAAGTGTATCAGCAAAACGCAGGGCAAACGTTATTTGTCGGCGCACTTGCCCGCTTTGACTTCATTCAAGGTGAGCGTTCAGCATTTACGGTGCATATCGCAAATGACTTACCAATCCACCGTACGAAGTTAGAAAAGGCAGATGATTTATATGCGAACCACCGCGGGGAGCTGCTTGCACCACCAACAGCGGAGCATATTGAGAAATTACCACCACTTGTGCGTCACGAGTTTTCAATTAAAGAAGCAAAAACAGACGTCGTATTTTCAGGCTTAGGTTGGATTACAGTGCAGCACGCGAACGTTGTCATTGCCGCATATGCACCTAAAGGGGTAGAAGTATTTATCCGTCCGTCACTAATTTAAATAATTAGCTGAGAGCGATGAAAAAGCATCATTTTCACATTTGACTATTTGTAGAGAGCTGAGGTTGTTTTTTTGATGAAGAAATGGTTTGCAGTAATCGGGGATCCAATTAAACATTCAAAGTCACCAGAAATGCATCATTTTTGGTATGAGGATATGGGAGAGGACGCAGCGTACGTGCCAATTCACGTTGCACCAGAGCAGCTTGGGCAAGCGGTGCAGTCGATGAAGCTTCTTGGCACGAGCGGCTGGAACGTTACAATTCCGCATAAAGAAACGATTATCCCATATTTAGATGAGCTAGATGAGCAGGCGAAAAAGATGGGTGCGGTAAACACTGTCGTTCGTCAAGCAGATGGTACGCTAAAAGGGTATAATACAGATGGCTTAGGTTTTGTACGTTCATTAGAGGAAGCAATTGGCTCGAAGCAAAAAGCAGACCGCGTTCTCGTTATCGGAGCAGGTGGAGCAGCGCGCGGTATTGCGTTTGCGCTACAAGCATCAGGTTACACAAATATGACCGTTGCGAATCGTACGGTTGAAAAGGCAGAGGCAATTGTGAGTGAGATAGGTACAGGCGATGCAATTAGCTTACAGCAAGCAGGCGAACGCTTAGCGGACTATGATATTTTAGTGCAAACGACGTCAGCAGGGTTAAACGATGCATTTAGCATGCCGTTTCCACTAACGAACTTAAAAGCAGATGCAATCGTTGCGGATATCGTATACAACCCACTCATTACGCCGTTTTTAGCAGCAGCACAGCAACAAGGCGCGCGCATCGTCACAGGTGTTGGCATGTTCGTGCATCAAGGTGCCATTGCGTATGAGCATTGGCTACAAAAAACACCAAATACAAATGCAATGATTGCCCGTTTAATGGAGCAATTAGGAGGAACTAAATAAATGTTAACAGGTAAACAAAAGCGTTTTTTACGCGCAGAAGCACATCATTTAACACCGATTTTTCAAGTAGGTAAAGGCGGCGTAAATGGTGAAATGATCAAAAGTATTCGTGACGTATTAGAAGCGCGCGAATTAATTAAAGTACGTATTTTAGACAACTGTGAAGAGGATAAAAATGACGTAGCAAAAGCGTTAGCAACAGGTGCGCGTGCAGAGCTCGTTCAATTAATCGGCTTAACAGTTGTATTATATAAAGAGTCACGCGAAAACAAAAAAATCGTGTTACCAAAAGCAGCGAAGTAAAAAGGAGTCGAGGCACTCGTGAAAAAGGTCGGCATTTTAGGTGGTACATTTAATCCGCCGCATGTTGGGCATTTACTGATGGCAAACGAGGCGCTGCATGCGTTATCACTTGATGAGGTACGCTTTATGCCAAATGCGATTCCACCACATAAGCAAGTAAACTACATGCCACGTGATGCACAGCGGCTTGATTTGCTGCAATGCTTGATCGATGAAGAGGCAGCATTTACGATTGAGCCTTATGAAATCGAGCGTGGAGGCACGTCGTATACAATTGATACGATGCGAGCGTTAACGTCTCGTGAGCCACATACTGCGTTTTATTTCATCATTGGCGGCGATTCAATCGATACGTTGCACACATGGAAAGAAATTGATGCGCTTATGCAGCTCGTGACGTTCGTTGGCATACTGCGCCCTGGTAGTCAAGGTGTGTCCACGTATGCGGTGACACTGCTACAAACGCCACAAATCGATGTGTCGTCCACTCTTTTACGCGAACGTTTAGCAAAAGGTTACACCGTAAATTATTTATTACCAAAACAGGTAGAAGCTTATATTCGAAAGGAACGATTGTATGGAGCGAATTGAGTATTTAGCATATGTGAAAGAGCGCATGCCAAATAAGCGCTACATTCATACGCTCGGTGTAGAGGAGACGGCGAAAAAGCTCGCGGCGCATTACGGACAAAACGTAGCGCATGCTGAGACTGCTGCGATTTTACACGACGTCGCCAAATATGCGAACGTTGCGTGGATGGAGCAAATTGTGCGTGACTACGGCTTAGACGCGCGTTTAATTGGTTGGGGCAGTGAGTTGCTACACGGTCCAGTTGGCGCATGGATTGCTGAGCATGAGTTGGACGTGACGCATGAGGACGTATTAAATGCGATGCGCTATCATACAACGGGACGCGCGAATATGAGCCATTTAGAGAAAATTATATATGTAGCGGATATGCTTGAGCCGAACCGCCAATTCCCCGGAGTCGATGATTTACGTCAAATGATGTATGATGGACTAAATGAAGTATTTGAAGCGTGTGTGAAGCATGCACTCATTCACTTAATTTCAAGCGGGATTGCGGTATTTCCTCAATCAATTGAATGCTATAACGACATGATGTCGTCAGAAAGGAATTAATCAATGTCAAACTTAGTAAATGTAGTATATCAAGCAGCAGATGATAAACGTGCGGAGGATATCGTTGTACTGAACATGCAAGGCATTTCATTACTTGCGGATTATTTCGTAATTTGTGAAGGTAACTCAGAACGTCAAGTAGAAGCGATCGCACGTGAAATGGTTGAAAAAGCACGTGAAGAAGGCATCGACGTAAAACGCGTAGAAGGTTTAGAGTCATCACGTTGGGTTTTAGTGGATATGGGTGACGTTGTTGCACACGTATTCCATAAAGATGAGCGTGCATATTATAATTTAGAGCGCCTATGGGGAGATGCTCCGCAATTACACGTAGACGCTCCAGCGAACTAATATGCGTAGCTATGAGCGTTTTGCGCATGTGTATGATGAGCTGATGACCGACATTCCGTATGATGAGTACGTTGAATGGGTCATGCAGCTTGCGCCGTGTGAAACGCACAAAAAGTTACTCGATATTGGCTGTGGTACAGGCGTTCTTGCCGCAATGTTTGCACAAGCTGGCTATGACGTAGCAGGCATCGACTTATCAGAGGATATGCTTGCGGTTGCACAGGAGCGTTTTAGTGCGATCGGTTTACACATTCCACTATATGCGATGTCGATGGACGAGTTAGACGGCTTTAGCGATATTGACGTAGCCGTTATTCCAATTGATTCGATCAACTACGTGCGTGAGACAGAAGCAGTGAAACAAACGTTTGCGCGCATTTACGATGCATTGCGTGAAGGTGGTCAGCTGTTATTCGATGTGCACAGCACGTTTAAAACAGACGACATCTTTTTAGACGGACCGTTTACGTACGATGATGGTGACATTACGTACGTCTGGCATACAGAGCCGACTGATGAGCCGCACGCGGTCGCATCAAACATTACGTTTTTCGTGCGCACCGAAGATGATTTGTTCGAGCGCTTTGACGAGGAGCACTATCAGCGTACGTACGACGTTGCACAATACGTCGCGTGGCTAACGGAGCTCGGCTACAAACACATTTCGGTGACAGCCGATTGGTCAAACGAAGCACCGTCAGACGACAGCGAGCGAATTTTTATTCGAGCGGTGAAATAGCCCTTTAAATTTTTAGAGGAATCGTTTATATTGGAGTTGTCTCCATATAACGATTCCTCTTTTTTCGTAAAAGGAGGACGCGATGCAACAATGGATGAAATATGCGGCCATACCAGCAGCCGCCCTTTTACTATTCCTCATTTTTTTCTTCACAGGTCGCAGTGAGCCGACCGACACAACCTTACCATTACAGCAAGCAGAACAACAACCAATCGAACAAGACGTTCAAGAAGAAGTACCGCAGCCTGCGTCGATTGTCGTCGATGTAAAAGGTGCTGTTCGCAGTCCAGGTGTGTATACATTAACGGACGAGCAGCGTGTGATCGATGCGATTAACGCAGCAGGTGGCTATGTAGATGGCGCCGATAGCACGCTCATTAATCATGCCGAAAAGCTAACGGATGCGCTCGTCATTTACGTGCCGCTTGAAGGCGAAGAAATGCCGGTCATTGCGAGTGCAGCAACATTTACATCGAGCGCTTCATCAAATGCGACAAGCTCGCTTATCAATATTAATACTGCAAGCGACAGTGATTTACAAACGCTACCGGGCATCGGTCCGTCGAAGGCACAAGCAATTATTCGCCACCGCGAGGAAAACGGTGCATTTACTTCACCTGAGCAGCTAACGGACGTTACAGGTATTGGTGATAAAACATTTGAGCAGCTTGCGGATTTAATTACGGTGAAATAATACTAGTGAAACAATTCTGAATCGTCTACACTAATAACGAACGAAAAAGTGGAGGTTGTTATATGGAACGTATTACGTGGGATCAATTTTTTATGGCACAAAGTCACTTGCTAGCACTGCGCAGCACATGTACGCGTTTAGCAGTAGGAGCAATCGTTGTGCGCGATAATCGTGTTATCGCAGGGGGCTATAACGGCTCGATTTCAGGCGATGAGCATTGCATCGATGAAGGGTGCTACGTCGTTGACAATCATTGCGTGCGTACGATTCATGCGGAAATGAACGCGCTGCTGCAATGCGCGAAATATGGCACACCGACGAATGAGGCGACAGTGTATGTGACGCATTTTCCGTGTTTGCCGTGTACGAAATCGCTCATTCAAGCCGGTATTCGCCGTATTTTTTATGCGAACGACTATAAAAATAACGAATATGCCCAGCAGTTGCTTGAACGTGCAGGTGTAGACGTTGTACACGTGCCGTTTGACGAGCGCAAAATTGACTTTTTGCAAGACGACAAGCTAAAGCTGTACGTCGAGCTACTTAATGCGTTACGTGCAGAAGGGGCGAGTGCTGAAACGTTGAGCTCATATGAACAAAGGGTGAAACAGTTATTTGCACAACAAGTATCCGTATAAAACGTTTATTGCCACTTTGAGTGCAGTCATCGGGGTAGTTGGAAGCTATGAGCATGTGGCGGCGCTATGCAGCTATGTGCTCATTTTATGTTGGTTATATTATAAAAAGTATCCGCGCGTGCAATACGTCGTCACATGTGGCGTCATGCTGCTCTTTTTTGCGTACAGCGAATACGTGCAGCATACGTTAACGAATGAAGTCGCAAAGCAGCAAGTCATTACGTGGACAGATCGCCATACAATACGCGGCGATACAGTGCGCGGCTTCGTCAAAACAGCAGGTGGTCAAAAGCTGTACGTCACATATGAAATGAAAAGTGAGGACGAAAAAGCGCAGTTACAAGCAATAAGTTTAGCTGGGCGCACGTTCGTTGCAACAGGTGAGCTCGTTGCACCGCGCACGCCGAACCATATGTATAGTTTTCAGATGATCGATTACATTCGCTCGCACCGTGCGCAAGGTATTTATGAAATCACGTCGTGGTACGAGCAATCGTCAAAGCATTCCATTGCGACATTTTTAGCAAAGTGGCGCTTTCAGCTAAATGAGCGCATTGACCGCATCTTTCCAGAAAGCATTGCACCAGAAGCGAAGGCGCTATTATTTGGTGATCAGCAGGAGACGGAGGAGGAGGCACAACGCGCATATTTAGCGCTCGGCATTACGCATTTGTTTGCCATTTCCGGGCTGCATATTGCGTTACTTGCGTGGCTATTATACGAGGCGATGATCATATGTCGTGTACGAAAAGAGGTAGCGCAAAGTATACTGCTTATTGCACTACCAGTATACGGGGTGCTTGCAGGGGGGGCGCCGTCTGTATGGCGTGCGGTGAGCTTTGTTGAAATAGCGTTAATCGCGCAGTTTTTCCGCAAGCCGCTGCCGTTACTTACAATTATTGCGGCAAGTTGTTTAGCGTATTTATGCATCAATCCGGGCACGCTATTTCAAGTCGGTTTTCAGTTGTCGTATTTAGCGTCACTTGCGCTCATTATGTCTGCTCGTCTATTAGCGCGTTACGACAATTTTTGGATGCAGTCGTTTATCGTGACGGTCGTTTGTCAGCTGTTAACGTATCCGCTACTACTATATCATTTTTATACGCTATCGATTTCCTCCTTTTTTGCGAACGTCGTGTTCGTTCCGCTATTTTCATTCATCATTTTGCCAATCAACGTCATTTTATTTGTTTTGCCTACACAGATTGGCGCGCCGCTCATGAAGCTGTACGAGCCGATGCGCGTGACGCTACAACAATTTATTTATTGGCTAGGGGAACTGCCATATCAGCAATGGGTAAGTGGTCAGCCGCCGATTTGGTGCTGCATTGTGGCGTACGTCTGCATTGTCGCAACGTTTATTTGCTTTGAGCGTCGAGTGCATTGGTCGCGTGTCGTGCCGCTTTTATTGATGCCGGTCGTATTAATTGAAGCGGTCAGCATATTGTCGGTGCGCGAGCCGACTGTGCATTTTATTAACGTTGGGCAAGGGGATGCGACGTTAATTGAAATGCCGTACAGGCGCCATGTCATGCTCATCGATACAGGGGGATTACTACGATTTAGCGAAGAGGAATGGAAGCAGGGGAATGTGTTTGAGGTCGGACGGGATATTGTCGTGCCGTATATGAAAGGGCTAGGTATTAGTAAAATCGATGCGCTCGTTTTAACGCATGCCGATGCCGATCACGTAGAAGGTGCGGAGGAAGTGTTGCAAGAGTTGCGGGTAAAACGCATTCACGTACCGCCAAACAGCGTACATGATGCATCGATGGCAGACGTAGTAGGAGAGGTAATGAAGCAGCGTATTCCAGTAGAGGAGAAAATGGCAGGGGATGTGTGGCAGCACGGCGATGTGTCATTTACGTACATGTGGCCACAAAATGCGCAGTATGAAGGCAACAATTCGTCGCTCGTGCTGCTTATGGAGGCAAATAATCACCGCGTTTTATTAACAGGTGACGTCGAGGAGGCAGGTGAGCTTGACATGTTGCAGGCGCACGATGAGCTACTGCAAAACGTTACAGTATTAAAAGCGGGGCATCACGGCAGTAAAACGTCGAGCCATCCATCATTTGTCGAGACGGTAGCGCCGCGCCTCGTCGTTTTTACAGCAGGAGAGAACAATCGGTACAATCATCCACACGAAGACGTTGTAGCGCGATTTAAGGCGTCTCAGTCATATATGTGGCAAACAGGTATAGACGGCACGCTGAAAATAACACTTGGAGACGAGCTGCGACTACAGCGACACTAATACGAAAAGGGCATGAAGCGGAATTGACCACTTCATGCCTTTTTTTATGCGTTGATGAATTGAATAATGGTTGCGATAATGAACATTGTTGAAAAGAAACCAAACGAGACGACGAAGCCCATACCTGCATCGATCGCATCGTTACGGTTACAGTTGATGTTTTCACGTTCAAATGGATTGTGTGTTTCAGGTAATGGTTCATGTTGTTGTGCCATGCTCATTCCTCCTTCACGGTAATTGGTTTGCGCGATATGAATAGGAAAAATGGTTTTTCGAGCAAACTCATTGCTTAAAGTATAAAATAGTTAAATGTAAAAAGCTACCGTTAATTTGAGGTAGGCAAAAAACGATGCAAGCGGTATAATACGATAGACAGAAAGTGAAGGTGGACAAATGTTTTCAAAAGTTTGGCGCGACATTCAAAAAGGCAACATCGCTCCTGTCTATTTACTTGTCGGCGAAGAAGCGTACTATGTCGATGAGACAATTTCGAAGCTACGAGCAGCACTAGGTGGAGAAGACGGCGAATACGCACAATTTGATTGCGCGGAGCAGCCTGTGGATTTTGTGATCGACGAAGCGGACACCATTCCATTTTTCTCGGATCGTAAGCTTGTCGTTGCGCGCAATGCGAGTTTTTTGCGTGCAACAGAAAAGGGAAAAGAGAAGATTGAACACGACTTATCTCGCTTAGAAGCATGGCTAGAACATCCGACAGAGCAATGTGTAACCGTTTTTGTAGCTCCGTATGAAAAATTAGATGAACGAAAAAAAGTGACGAAGCTGATGAAAAAGCACGCCATCCTTTTAGAAGCAACACAGCTAAAGGAGAACGATTTGGCGGTGTGGATTCAGCAAGAAATTGCAGCGCAGCAAGGACGCATTACTGATGATGCAGTCGGTAAGCTCATTGATATGGTCGGTGCGAATATGCTGCAGCTTCGACTTGAAATAGAAAAGCTATTATTGTTTGTAGAAGGCGATGTCATTGACGCACAAGTCGTCGAGAACTTAGTCGCTAAAACGTTAGAGCACGATGCGTTTAAACTATTAAACGCCTATTTAGCGCGCGACATTATAACTGCGGTGACGATTTATCACGATTTATTGCGCCAAAAGGAAGAGCCTATTATGCTTGTTGGGTTGCTCGCATCTAATATTCGAACGATGAATCATGTGTATTATTTAGAACAAAAGGGCTATCATCCACAGCAAATTGCGAAGCAGCTGAAGCTTCATCCGTACCGTGTGAAGCTCATGGTCGAAAATCGCAAACGTCCGACCGAGGAGCGCTTACTGAAGGCTTTACATCGCTTAGCAGAAGTTGATTTAAAGCTGAAGACGACCGGCGGCAACAGGGAGCGACATTTAGAGCTGTTTTTAATTCAGCCGTTATAAATAATAAAAGGAGTATCATTCGAGACTAACTTGTTTCGAGTGATATTTTTTTTGATGAATGATTATGCCCGCTCTGATGATACGCCATCTTAATTCAGCTGAATGGCTTGTTTGTAGCAGTAAAACTGATATTGATGCTGCATTGTATTGGCAAACCGCGACTGCCAATTGAAAGGTGTATCAACATGCAAGAGCGCGGAGTAGGAGTAGTTGCTCGTAACAAACGAGGTGGACTCCAGCGGGAAAAGCATGAGCTTGAGACTACAGGTTCAGGCCATGCCCGCGGAAAGCCTGCCTCGGTAGTGTAGAGCAACTCTCTCAAACAACGAAAAAGAGACAACCCAGATGGATTGTCTCTTACACATGATGCTTATTTAGTAGCAAGACGTGATTTTTTACGAGCTGCAGCGTTTTTGTGAATAAGACCTTTAGAAGCAGCTTTATCAAGTGCTTTAGAAGCAGCAGCAACTAATTGTGGCGCGTTTTCAGCACCAGCAACTAATGCTTGCTCAGCTTTTTTCACTGTAGAACGCATTGTAGATTTAGCATGTGCATTTGCAGCTTGTGCTTTCTCAGCAACTTTTACACGTTTAATAGCAGATTTAATGTTTGGCATAACTTTCACCTCCTAAAATAGGTACGAGATGATTTCTTCTCATTTTTATTTCATGTGTCAATACAACAAAAATCATTCTACCAAACGTAGAACATAATTGCAATACATAAACGCAAAGAATATTTACTTGACACGCAAAATGTATACTAACATAAGCGCTGTTCGCTCATCAATAGTAATTGTTGTTAATTCTAAACGAAATGTCGCCGTTTTGCTACTATAATTTCTTAAGAAAAGTATAGTAAGAATTTTCGTAACTTTCTTTCATGATGAAAAAGTTTGACATAGTAGTCGCTTGTTCGTACAGAAACCGTTATAATAATAAGGTTAGTTACAATGGGCGGGCAACGGATATTTGTGCATGTCGCTTGTTGTCGTACGTATAAAATCCATAGTATAATTCAATTTAGTTTAAAGCAGGAGTGAAAATACATGAATCGACAAGATCGCTTAAAGCGCCAAGAGAACATCCGTAACTTCTCGATTATCGCGCATATTGACCACGGAAAATCGACGCTAGCTGACCGTTTATTAGAAAAAACACAAACGGTAACGCAGCGTGAAATGAAATCACAATTACTAGATTCGATGGATTTAGAGCGTGAACGCGGTATTACAATTAAATTAAATGCCGTACAGTTAAAGTATAAAGCAAAGGACGGCGAAATTTATACGTTCCACTTAATCGACACGCCAGGGCACGTCGATTTCACGTATGAAGTATCACGTTCATTAGCAGCATGTGAAGGCGCGATTTTAGTTGTTGACGCAGCGCAAGGAATTGAAGCGCAAACGTTAGCAAACGTTTATTTAGCGCTTGATAACAACTTAGAAATTTTACCGGTTATTAATAAAATTGACTTGCCAGCAGCAGATCCAGAGCGTGTGCGTGGAGAAGTAGAGGACGTAATCGGCTTAGATGCATCAGAGGCGGTTCTTGCTTCTGCAAAAGCAGGCATCGGCATTGAAGATATTTTAGAGCAAATCGTTGAAAAAGTACCAGCGCCAGAGGGAGACCCAGATGCGCCGCTACAAGCGTTAATTTTCGACTCAGTATACGACCCGTACAAAGGGGTTATCATTTCAATTCGTATCGTCAACGGTACAGTTAAAGCGGGCGATACGATTCGTATGATGGCTACAGGCGCGGAGTTTGAAGTAATCGAAGTCGGTATTCACACGCCAAAAGTTGTGCCACAAGCAGAGTTAACAGTTGGTGACGTAGGCTATTTAACAGCATCGATTAAAAATGTACAAGATACGCGTGTAGGGGATACGGTGACGCTTGCGAACAATCCAGCAGCAGAGGCGCTACCAGGCTACCGTAAGCTGAATCCTATGGTATATTGCGGTTTGTATCCAATCGACACAGCGAAATATAACGATTTACGTGAAGCGTTAGAAAAGCTAGAGTTAAACGACTCAGCATTGCAATATGAGCCTGAAACATCACAGGCGCTAGGCTTCGGCTTCCGTTGTGGATTTTTAGGCTTATTACACATGGAAATTATTCAAGAGCGTATTGAGCGTGAGTTTAACATCGACTTAATTACGACGGCACCATCTGTAATTTACCAAGTAACGAAAACAGATGGCAGCGTATTAAACGTCGATAACCCGTCAATGATGCCCGACCCACAAAAAATTGACCAAATTGAAGAGCCATACGTAAAGGCGACAATTATGGTGCCAAATGATTACGTTGGGGCAGTAATGGAGCTTTGTCAAAAGAAACGCGGTAACTTCTCAGGAATGGACTACATCGACGATACGCGCGTAAAAATCGTGTACGAAATGCCACTTGCAGAAATCGTTTATGACTTCTTTGACTTCTTAAAGTCGAACACGAAAGGCTATGCGTCATTTGACTACGAGCTAATCGGCTATAAACCATCGAAGTTAAACAAGATGGACATTTTATTAAACGGTGAGCAAGTCGATGCATTAAGCTTTATCGTACACCGTGACTTTGCATACGAGCGTGGCAAAGTAATTGTAGAAAAGTTAAAAGAATTAATTCCACGTCAGCAATTCGAAGTGCCGGTACAAGCAGCAATTGGACAAAAAATTATTGCGCGTTCAACGATTAAATCGATGGGTAAAAACGTACTTGCAAAATGTTACGGCGGTGACATTTCACGTAAGCGTAAATTACTTGATAAGCAAAAAGCAGGTAAGAAGCGTATGAAGCAAGTCGGCTCAGTAGAAGTACCACAGGAAGCATTCATGGCAGTGCTGAAAATGGACGATTCAAAATAAATGTTGAAAGAGGTGTAACGAATTTTCGTTACACCTCTTTTTTTTGCGCCACCGTTAAGCGACCGCGTCCGTTTTGCTTCGAAGCATAGAGCGCTTCATCAGCTGCTTGTAACGCTTGTTTAAACGTATGCACGTTATGCACTTGCGTATGGGCAACTCCCATACTAACAGAAATCGGAATTTTGATTTTTTCAAAATCGACGACGAGTGACGATAGCAAAGTAAATAAATTTTCTGCGCGCTCTAGCCCTTCAAGCGGTGTGAGCTGTTTGAAGACGACGACAAATTCATCGCCGCCGTAGCGTGCTACAATCGTCGTTTCTTCTACGACATTTTTTTTGCATTTCATCGCTAAATATTGAATGACGTGATCGCCCGCTAAATGCCCGTACGTATCATTAATACGCTTGAACTTATCGATATCAAATAGCGCAATCGTCACGTTGTCGTTCGTTTCATGCGCTTTTTCAATCCACTGGCTCGCAGTATCTTCTAAATAGCGGCGGTTGTAAATGCCTGTTAACGAATCGCGCTCCGCTTGCTCTTTAATTTCGACCATTTGCTGATTCGCTGAGGCGAGTGCAAATTCCTCATTGGCGTTATATTCGATAAGTGCTTTTAATGCCTCGACATATTCTTCATACGTAATGAGCACTTTGTCGATATTGTTTAGTTTTTTCGCAATCGTTAGCTGCTGCTCAAGCATCGTCGCTAGCAGCTGGTAGTCTTTAATTTGATGCTCACGGAATAGTCGCACCGCCTGCTTTTGCATACGGAAAGCTTGTTCAAATTCTTCTAAAAGCGTGTAATACAACGCATATAAATTATACGTGTTTGCAAGCTCCTTTGCGGCGGAGTGATAAAAGTCGCGCCCGTTAATCGAATCAAACACATGCTTTGCATCAGCCAGTCGATGCTGAGCAAGAAGTGCACGAATTTTTAAATTTTTCGCACAGCAAAGTTCAACTGGCAGCGATAAGGTTGCACGATCAATGCATTCAATTGCTAAATCTACAGCCGCGAGTGTTTCGTCGAATTGCTTTTCGTTAAACGTTAAGCTTGCGTATAAATTTAAGCTATGCGCCGCTGTTGCATAGTCCTGCTCTTTAAAACCAAGCAAATACGACTCGCGGAAATAGTTTTTAGCTTTTTCGTATTGCTGGCGATTGGCATAAAGTAGTCCGAGCATCGGATAAAGCTTTGCGTAATCTGGTGTTACTTGGTGTCGAGCACAAAGCGGCTCGTACTCATTGACAAGCTGAAAAGCACTTTTTAAATCACCGATATGAAAAAAATCTTTTGCAAGCATGATATGGCAATGCAATACGTCGATATAGCAGCCTATTGCCTCGAAATCCATCTTTGCTACTCGCAGCATTGGAATACTCTCCTCATAGCGTCCTTCATTGGATAATAAATGTGCAGTGTCGACCGTTTTTTTTATTTGCTCATACGGTGATGGAATTGACGTCGCGTCCATACCACACCTCCTTTACTAAAATAAAACTTCAAGCGTGTTGATTAGCCGTTCAACTGGCATTTCGCGTATGGTGGCTCGCTTTCCTGGGGCTCGGCTCAAGCCTCCGCGCCTCTCCTATGTCGAGGCTTACGGGGTCTTGAGGCACGAGCTATTCCCCAAGGAGTCTCGCCACCCGCTCCATGCCACAAAAATGCAGCGTTCATCTCCGTCTTGCTACTAAAAACAAGCAATTCAGCTGTATAAAAATAGCTAATCAACAGACCTGATAAAACTTATTGTATTAATGCCCGAAAAAGACTATGCATAATCTTAAAAAGGACGAAACTTTTCAGCTATTTTCAGTATAGTAGATGTTTATAATTATGTAAAAGGAACAAATGGTAGTAAAAAAGTCTACAAGAGGCATTTCGTGCTGAAACGAAGCGACAATGTTAAACTTAGAGCAATGTGTGAAAGAAAGTAGGGAAACAACATATGGGGATTCGTGGAGTATACATCCATATACCATTTTGTCATCAAATTTGTAATTATTGTGACTTCAATAAAGTGTTTTTTAAAAATCAACCGGTTGATGCATATATTGAGAGTGTCGGCGAGGAGCTGCGCCTGTATGCGACGGAGCAGCCAGGTCGCTTTAACGATGTCGAGACGATCTTTTTAGGTGGTGGCACACCGACTGCATTAACAGCAGCGCAAATTACGCGACTGCTTGAGCTTGTGCGTACGTACATTCCGCAACAGACAGTCGTCGAGTTTACGTCAGAAGCTAATCCAGATGAGCTAAGCCGAGACAAGCTAGAGGCGCTCTTTGCTGGCGGCGTCAATCGTTTAAGCATGGGCGTGCAGTCATTTGATGAAGGGTTGCTAAAAAAAATTGGGCGCACACATAGCAACGAGCACGTGTTTCAAACAGTGGCGCTTGCAAAAGAAGTAGGCTTTACAAACATTAGCATCGATTTAATGTACGGCTTGCCAAACCAAACGCTTGAACAGTGGCAACATACGCTACAAACGGCGATGACGCTCAATTTGCCGCATTTTTCGGCGTACTCGCTACTTGTCGAGCCAAAGACGGTATTTTACATTCAATACAATAAAGGAAAGCTCGCGCTGCCGACAGAGGATTTAGAGGCGACGATGTATGGGCATTTAATTGACGAGATGGAGCGCCACGGCTTAAAGCAGTACGAAATTAGCAACTTCGCTAAGGACGGCTACGCATCGGTTCATAATAAAATTTATTGGGACAACGATGAATACGCAGGCTTTGGCGCAGGGGCTCACGGTTATGTAGACGGCGTGCGCTATTCGAATCATGGCCCAATCAAAAAATATATGGATGCTGTTGCTAGCGGACAAAAGCCAGTGATTCACGAGCATACGGTGACGCGTGACGAACGTTTAGAGGAGCAAATGTTTTTAGGGCTGCGCAAAACGGACGGCGTGACACATGACGAATTTATGCGAAAGTTTGGCGTGCCGATGATCGACGTGTTCGGTGACGTCATCGCGTCGGAAGTGGAGTTGGAGCGTTTAATTCACGATGAAGACGGTGTGCGTTTAACGAGACGTGGTCGTTTTATCGGCAATGAAGTATTCCAACAATTTTTATTATAAAAAGTGTGTCGATTTCGTTGACAGTTTCACATCCCTTTGGTAAATTAAAAACAGTATTAGCACTCCATATAGATGAGTGCTAACAGAGGTGATGAATATGCTATCAAGTCGACAGTTACAGATTTTGCAAGTAATTGTAGATGATTTTATTACGTCAGCTCAGCCAGTTGGCTCTCGACAAATCTCGAAGCGTGCAGACATTACATTTAGTCCTGCTACAATTCGAAATGAAATGGCAGACCTTGAAGAACTCGGGTTTTTAGAAAAAACACATACGTCTTCAGGTCGTGTACCTTCTCAAAAAGGGTATCGCTTTTATGTCGACCATCTGTTGAAGCCACAAGTAATTACAGCAGAAGACATTCGCCAAATCCAATCAATCTTTTCAGACCAGATGATGGAAATGGAACAGGTCATTCGTAAAACTGCCACGATTTTATCGGAGTTGACGTCATATACATCGATATTGCTTGGACCATCAAGTAGCTCGCATCGCGTAAAAAAATTCTCACTCGTACCGCTCACAGCAACAAATGGAGTTGCAATTATTGTGACGGACAACGGGCATGTTGAAAATCGACTTGTGTCGTTACCAGCAGAGCTCGCAGCACATGAGCTTGAGAAAATGGTCAATATTTTAAATGAACGTCTCGTCGGCATTCCGCTTTCGGACGTGCATAAAAAAATGGAAACTGAAGTGATGCATTTAGTAAGCAAGCATGTAGGAAATATCGAGCATTTCATTCGTAGTTTCTTTAAGCAGTCGGATGATGTGTCAAACGGTAAACTCGTATATGGTGGCAAGTTGAATATTTTAAATCAGCCGGAGTTTCATGATTTAGAAAAAATTCGTTCCTTAATGGACATGATGGATGAAGCAAGCAATGAAGTGCCATCGATCATTCGTCCAGCAAACAGCAATATCGAAATTCGCATCGGTACAGAAAATAATCATTTTGCGATGGAGGATTGCAGCATCATCACCGCGTCGTTTATGACAGGTGAGCATGAAGAAGGAGCGATTGCTATTATCGGTCCTACACGGATGGATTACCAACGTGTTGTGGCACTACTTGATTTTATGAGACAAGAGCTTTCAAGAAATTATTTAGGGCCAAATGTATAAGAGGAGGATGAACTGTGTCAGAGGAAATGAAAAATGAAGCGCAAAATCAAGAAGCACAAGTAGCAGAAGATGTAGCGCCAGCAGCTGAAGAACAGGCAACAGAAGAAGCAGTCGAGCTTACAGAGGAGCAAAAACTTCAAGCTGAAATTGATGAATTAAAAGCAAAACTAGAAGAAGAAGAAAACCGCTACTTACGTTTACGAGCAGATTTCGACAATCAACGTCGCCGCGCTGTACAAGACCGTCAAGCGGCTGAAAAATACCGCGCACAAGCGTTATTAACAGAGCTTCTTCCAGTATTAGATAACTTTGAGCGTGCAATGCAAGTAGACGTATCTTCTGAAGATGCACAAGCTTTATATAAAGGTGTCGAAATGGTTTACAAAACGTTAATCGCCGCAACCGAACAAGAAGGATTAAGCATTATCCCGGCGGTTGGCGCAGAATTCGATCCAAATGTACACCAAGCAGTGATGCAAGAAAGCGATCCAGAGCAAGCTTCTGGCATCGTCTTAAAAGAGTTACAAAAAGGCTACCAACTAAAAGACCGCGTATTACGCCCGTCAATGGTATCTGTAAATGAGTAATTGTTTAGTAAAGTAAAGGCTGTGAGCGTGCGGCGAGACTCCTAGGGGAAAAGCTCGTGACTCAAGACCCCGCAACCGCTCGCGGTGAGGAGGCTTGAGCCGAGCCCCAGGAACGCGAGCCGCACGATGTGAACAGCTGACAGTGAAACGAATAGATTAACACACAAACTTAGGAGGATTTTTCAATTATGAGCAAAATTATCGGTATTGACTTAGGGACAACAAACTCTTGTGTATCTGTATTAGAAGGCGGCGAGCCAGTCGTAATTCCAAACCCAGAAGGTAACCGTACAACGCCATCTGTTGTAGCATTCAAAAACGGTGAAAAACAAGTCGGGGAAGTAGCAAAGCGTCAAGCAGTAACAAACCCAAACACAATCATTTCAGTTAAATCATTAATGGGTACTTCTGAAAAAGTGAAAGCTGAAGATAAAGAGTACACACCACAAGAAGTATCAGCAATGATTTTACAATACTTAAAAGGCTACGCTGAAGATTACTTAGGCGAAAAAGTAACGAAAGCAGTCATTACTGTACCAGCTTACTTCAACGATGCACAACGTCAAGCAACAAAAGACGCTGGTAAAATCGCAGGTCTTGAAGTAGAGCGTATCATTAACGAACCAACAGCAGCAGCGTTAGCATACGGTTTAGATAAACAAGACGTTGACCAAAAAATCTTAGTATTCGACTTAGGTGGCGGTACGTTCGACGTATCAATTCTTGAATTAGGTGATGGCGTATTCGAAGTATTAGCAACAGCAGGTGACAACAAACTTGGTGGTGACGACTTCGACGCGAAAATTATCGATTTCTTAGTAGAAGAATTCAAAAAAGAAAACGGCATCGACTTATCAAAAGACAAAATGGCGATGCAACGTTTAAAAGATGCAGCTGAAAAAGCGAAAAAAGACTTATCAGGTGTAACGACAACTCAAATTTCATTACCGTTCATCACAGCTGGAGAAGCAGGTCCATTACACCTAGAAACAACTTTATCTCGTGCGAAATTCGATGACATTACACGCGATCTTGTAGAGCGTACAATCATCCCAACTCGCCAAGCATTAAAAGATGCTGGTCTTTCAGCTTCTGACTTAGACAAAGTGATTTTAGTTGGTGGTTCTACTCGTATTCCAGCAGTACAAGAAGCAATCAAAAAAGAAACAAACCAAGACCCACACCGCGGCGTAAACCCAGACGAAGTAGTAGCGATGGGTGCAGCAGTACAAGGTGGCGTATTAACTGGTGACGTAGAAGGTGTCGTATTACTTGACGTAACACCGTTATCACTTGGTATTGAGACAATGGGCGGCGTGTTCACGAAATTAATCGAGCGCAACACAACGATCCCAACGTCTAAATCACAAGTATTCTCTACAGCAGCGGATAACCAACCAGCAGTAGACATTCACGTATTACAAGGTGAGCGTCCGATGTCAGCAGACAACAAAACATTAGGTCGCTTCCAATTATCTGATATTCCACCAGCACCACGTGGCGTACCACAAATCGAAGTAACGTTCGACATCGACAAAAACGGTATCGTATCAGTTAAAGCAAAAGACTTAGGTACAAACAAAGAGCAAACGATCGTCATCCAATCTGATTCTGGTTTAACAGAAGAAGAGATCGAAAAAATGGTAAAAGACGCAGAAGCAAACGCAGAAGCAGATGCGAAGCGTAAAGAAGAAGCAGAAGTGCGCAACGAAGCAGACCAACTTGCATTCCAAGTGGACAAAACAGTTGCTGACTTAGGCGAAAACATTAACGAAGAAGAGAAAAAATCAGTAGAAGATGCACGCGATGAGCTGAAAAAAGCGTTAGAAGGCGACGACATCGAAGCAATTAAAGCTGGCAAAGAAAAATTAGAAGGCATTTTACAGCCATTAATCGTAAAAATGTATGAGCAAGCAGCAGCAGCTCAACAAGCAGCACAAGGCGGCGAAGGTTTCAACGGCGCACAAGAAGCTGATAAAAAAGACGACGGCATTGTAGACGCTGAGTTTGAGGAAGTAAAAGACGACAAGTAATCGTTGCTTGAAACAAGAGGCGGACTCCAGCGGGAAAAGCGTGAGTGAAAGACCCGACAGCGTAGCGAGGAGGCTCGCACCACGCCCGCGGAAAAGACTGCCTCGACCTTAGAAAGCAAGGCGAAAATCGTTAAATAATGCACGACACGAAAGCCAAAGACCGGTATTAACGGCTTTGGCTTTTTCGTGAGGTGTTTATACAGATGGAGAGCCGTTTCATTTCGCAAGCCCTTCATTCACCATCTATGTAAAACGAACGTAGTATAGTATTCGCTTTGAGTACAGCAATTTCCAGATAAAATGCGTGTTGTAACGACGCGTACATGATACAATAACCTTTATGTTAAAGAGGCGGAGAGTGAACAATGAGTAAACGTGATTATTATGAAGTGCTTGGCGTAACAAAATCAGCGTCAGCCGACGAAATTAAAAAAGCTTATCGTAAGCTATCAAAGCAATACCACCCAGACATTAATAAAGAAGCGGGTGCGGATGAAAAGTTTAAAGAAATTGCAGAAGCATATGAAGTATTATCAGACCCACAAAAGAAATCGCGCTATGACCAATTCGGACATCAAGACCCAGGTGCTGGCGGCTTCGGTGGTGGAGGCGGATTTGGCGGCTTCGACGATATTTTCAGCTCGTTCTTTGGCGGCGGTGGTCGACGTGACCCGAATGCACCACGTAAAGGGGATGACCTACAATACCGCATGAACATTAGCTTCATGGACGCAGTATTCGGTAAAGAAACAGAAATTGAAATTCCAAAAGAAGAAAACTGTACAACATGTAGCGGAACAGGCGCAAAACCTGGCTCAGACGTAACGACATGTGGTACGTGCGGCGGTGTTGGTGAAGTAAACCAAGCTGTTGATACGCCATTTGGGCGCATGATGAACCGTACGACGTGTCGCACTTGTCGCGGTGAAGGAAAAATTATTAAAGACAAATGTACGACATGTCACGGCGCTGGTAAAGTAAAAGTGCGCAAAAAAATTAAAGTATCGATTCCAGCTGGTGTCGATGATGGGCAACAATTACGCGTATCAGGACAAGGGGAGCCAGGCTTTAACGGTGGCCCATCAGGTGATTTATACATCGTGTTCCGCGTAAGCAATCACGAGCATTTCGAGCGTGACGGCGACGATATTTACTACGAGCTACACATTACGTTTGCGCAAGCTGCACTCGGTGATGAGCTAGAAGTGCCAACTGTACACGGCAAAGTGAAGCTACGCATTCCAGCAGGTACGCAATCAAATACACAAATGCGCTTAAAAGGCAAAGGGGTTAAAAACGTACACGGCTACGGTCAAGGCGATCAACACGTCATCATTAAAGTGCAAACACCTCAAGATTTAAGCGAGCGTCAAAAAGAGCTACTGCGCGAGTTTGCCGAAATTAGCGGTGACATTCCAGAAGAACACGGCAGCTCATTGTTTGACCGCATTAAAAAGCGCATTAAAGGTGAGTAAAAAGACGAATATGATGCCTGTTGAAAGCCTGTAAAGAGCGCGAAGAAATGTATGATAACAGGTCTGTTGATTAGCCATTTTATATAGCTGAATCATTTGTTCTTTAACTGCAAAAAGGAAATCGATGCTGTATTGTAGAGGCAGAGCGCGTGCAGCCTTACTGGTTAACCAACATGCTTAAAATGTAACGATTCCAACGACAAAGCGAGGCGTACATGTATGGCAAAACGAAACTATTATGACGTATTAGGTGTATCGAAAACAGCGACGGCTGATGAAATTAAAAGTGCATTTCGTAAGCTATCTAAAAAATATCATCCTGATGTAAATAAAGCAGCAGACGCAAATGACAAGTTTAAAGAAATTAACGAAGCGTACGACACATTAAGTGATCCAAAAAAACGTGAGCAATACGATTATACGCAGGAATCTCCATTCGGCCGTCGCTCTAGCGCAGGCTCTGATTTTGGTGGTGGATTTGGCGGTGGCTTCGGTCGCAGTACAACGTTTGACGATGCCGATGATTTTGGCGGCTTTGGCAATATGGACGATATGATGGGCGATATTTTTAGCCAATTTTTCGGCAATAATGCAAGCTTCGGTGGTGGCAATGCACGCACGCAGCCACGTCCAAAAAAAGGGCGCGATTATGCATACACGCTTGTAATCGACTTTTTAGACGCCGCACTTGGTAAAAAAACGACGATTGCGATTAACGGTAAGCAATTGCAAGTGAGCATTCCAGCAGGTATTGAGGATGGACAAAAAATACGTCTAGCGAACCAAGGCTACGAAGGTACAAATGGTGGAGCGAGAGGTGACGTTATGATTACGTGCAGCATTCGTCCACACGCTACGTTTCGTCGTGAAGGGCTCGACATTTATACAGATGCACCGCTGACGTTTTCACAGGCGGCGCTCGGCACGAAAATTAAGGTGAAAACACTAACGGGCGAAGTCACATTAAACGTACCAGCCGGTGTGCAAAGTGGCGCAAAGCTACGATTAAAGCAAAAAGGCATTGCGAAAAAGCAAGAAATTGGTGACCATTACGTCGTCATTCAAGTGAAAACGCCTGACAAACTTAGTGCCAAACAACGCGAATTATTTGAACAGCTTGCACAATTAGAAGGATAAATCGATGTAGTGATCAATCATTTTTGTTCGACATTGCCGCTTGAAACAAGAGGCGGACTCCAGTCGGAATAGTTAGTCGTAAAGACGTTCAAGGAAGGTGGTCAGCGCTGCAGCATCATCTTCATTTTGATAACGCATTTGCGTCGATGGAAAGCTTGCCTCAATGTGGAGAGCAACGTATGTAAAATAGATCACACATGAAACAATAGAATAGGAGTGGGAATCGTGAAATGGACAGAAGTATCAATCCACACAACAAACGAAGCAGTTGAGGCTGTATCAAATATTTTACATGAAGCAGGTGCAAGTGGTGTCGTGATTGAAGATTCAATCGATTTCGATAAAGAGCGCGCCGATCAATTTGGCGAAATTTACGCATTAAAGCAAGAGGATTTCCCGATGCAAGGCGTTATCATTAAAGCATATTTATCCGAATCAAGCTTTATTGCGGAAACGGTAGAAGGCATTCGCTTATCAATTGACGCATTAAAAGATTTCAACATCGATATCGGCGACAATACAGTGACGATGGCAGAAGTAAACGAAGAAGATTGGGCGACAGCGTGGAAGCAATATTACCACCCAGTAAAAATTTCAAATCGTTTTACAGTTGTGCCAACGTGGGAAGATTACAAACCAGTGGCAACAGACGAGCTAATTATCGAGCTTGACCCAGGTATGGCGTTCGGTACAGGGACGCATCCGACGACGGTCATGTGTTTACAGGCGCTTGAGAAAGTTGTAAAGGCGGGCGATGATGTAGTCGATGTTGGAACAGGCTCAGGCGTGCTATCAATTGGTGCGGCACTTCTTGGCGCAAAAGCAGTACATGCGCTTGACTTAGATGAGGTGGCGGTTCGTTCGGCACGCGAGAACATTGAGTTAAATAAAGTAAATCATATTGTCGATGTGCATCACGGCAACTTACTTGATACAGTAAAAGCACCGGCAGACGTAGTAGTCGCAAACATTTTAGCTGAAATTATTATGACGTTTACAGACGATGCGTACTCAATCGTAAAAGACGGTGGCGTATTCGTAACGTCTGGTATTATCGGTGCAAAACGTGACCAAGTAAAAGCGGCATTACAAGCATCAGGCTTCACAATTGAAGAAGTGCTTGAAATGGAAGACTGGGTTGCGATCATTGCACGTAAAGCGTAACAATAAAGTACGAAGGTGTCCGTTTGTTGGGCACCTTTTTGTCATAAAGGAGAAAACGACATGCAGCGTTATTTTAATGAACAACCATTTACGAACGAGCAGGCGACATTAACAGGAGACAGCGCGAAGCATATTGCAAAAGTAATGCGCATGAACGTTGGCGATGAAGTGATCGTCGTGAGCGAAGGGGTAGCACATATTTGCACTATTACAAACATCGAGCAGGACGTGACAGTCGCACAAACAGGTCGCACTGTCGCATCACCTGAAATGCCAGTACGCGTCACAATTGCGTGTGGCTTACCAAAAGGTGATAAGCTTGAGCTCATTACACAAAAAGGGACGGAGCTCGGTATGTTTAGCTTGCAACCGTTCAAGGCGGAGCGCTCGATTGTGAAGTGGGACGATAAAAAAGGCGAGAAAAAGACGGAGCGCCTCCAAAAAATTGCACTCGAAGCGGCAGAGCAGTCGCATCGCACGCACGTACCGGTCATTGAAAATCCGATTTCGTTTAAGCAGCTCGTCGCAACGATTAGTCATTACGATGCGGTATTTATCGCAGACGAGGAAGATGCAAAGCAAAGCGAGCGCACGAAATTTGCCGATAAGCTGCGCGCACTAGCAGGTGAGGCGACGTCGATTTTATGCATTTTCGGTCCAGAAGGTGGCATTGCCCGTTCGGAATCCGAGGCGTTACTTGCAGCAGGTGCACAAACGATGTCGCTCGGTCCGCGTATTTTACGCGCTGAAACAGCACCACTTTACGCATTAGCAGCTATTTCGTACGAGTTTGAATAAACGGCATCAGCTGAAGGTGGCAACATGTTTAGCTGATGCTTGTTTTTTACCGAAATTTCACGCGCTGAAATAAAGTGAAATGGTAGGATTAATGCATGAGTTTATGCTATTATAAAGAACGTTGAATTTATATAGGGTAACAGTTGAAAGGATGAAATAGATTGAAAACCGTGAGCTTTCACACATTAGGTTGTAAAGTAAACCATTATGAAACAGAAGCGATTTGGCAATTGTTTAAAGAGGATGGCTATGAGCGTAAAGAGTTTGATCAGCAAACCGATGTATATGTCATTAATACATGTACTGTAACGAATACGGGCGATAAGAAGTCGCGTCAAGTTATTCGTCGAGCTGTGCGTCAAAATCCAGACGCGGTTATTTGTGTAACAGGGTGCTATGCGCAAACGTCACCAGCAGAAATTATGGCCATTCCAGGTGTAGATATCGTTGTCGGCACGCAAGACCGCACGAAATTACTTGGCTTAATCGAGCAATATAAAGAAGAGCGCGAGCCGATTAATGCGGTGCGTAACATTATGAAAAACCGCGTATATGAGGAGCTAGACGTACCAGCGTTTACAGACCGTACGCGTGCATCGCTGAAAATTCAAGAAGGCTGCAACAACTTCTGTACGTTTTGTATCATTCCTTGGGCACGTGGTTTAATGCGTTCACGTGATCCGCAAGAAGTAATTCGCCAAGCGCAGCAGCTAGTTGATGCAGGATACTTAGAAATCGTCTTAACAGGTATTCATACAGGCGGCTACGGACAAGACTTTAAAGATTACAATTTAGCGCAATTACTTCGCGATATGGAAGCGCAAGTAAAAGGGCTAAAGCGTTTACGTATTTCATCAATTGAGGCGTCTCAATTAACAGATGAAGTCATTGAAGTGTTAAAGGAATCAAACATCGTCGTAAACCATTTACACATTCCAATTCAATCAGGATCAGATACGGTGTTAAAGCGCATGCGTCGTAAATATACGATGGAATTTTTCTCAGAGCGTCTACGTAAGCTAGAGGATGCGCTGCCAGATTTAGCGGTAACGTCGGACGTTATCGTTGGCTTCCCAGGTGAGACAGAAGAGGAGTTTATGGAAACGTACAACTTCATTAAAGATCATCAGTTCTCAGAGCTACACGTTTTCCCATTCTCACCACGTACAGGTACACCAGCTGCACGTATGGAGGATATTTTTGTTGCAGAAGATGTGAAAAATGAACGCGTGCACCGCCTCATTTCATTAAATGATCAATTAGCGAAGCAATATGCATCTCGCTTTGAAGGCGACGTATTAGAAGTGATTCCAGAAGAGCGCTTTAAAGATGCGGATAACGAAAACTTATATGTTGGTTACACATCAAACTACTTAAAAATCGTGTTTGAAGGTACAGAAGACATGATTGGACAGTTAACGAAAGTAAAAATTACAAAAGCAGGTTACCCTTATAACGAAGGTCAATTTGTGCGTGTACTTGACGAAGTGCAAGCGTAAAATGATGAACGAATGGACAGTCACATAGAAGTGATTGTCCATTTTTTTTGCGCAACGGCTTTCGACCAAAATCTGTTCTTCATTGTTCTTTCATTTCGGCAGACGCTTTTCGCGGAGGGTGACACGATGTCTGTTACGAAGGCGTTGTCGCATGGACGCGACGAACGTAGCCTTTGTTCCGCGGCCTCTGCGGTTACTCGAGACAGAAAAGATTTTTGCTTGTCCCGCAGAAGTCACCGCCTCCATTTCAGAAACACATTCACATATAGCAAGCGCCGATTCTGGAATAGATGTTGCGCAACAATAGAATTTTTTTAGGTATATAGTATTGATTTTGCGTTTTAAGTGTGTGAATAAAGAAAACGGTGCGCCTAACGGATTGAATTAATATTGTACACGAATAGTTCGTTTGAGAGTGGGTATAAAAAAGTAATGAAGTAAAGTTGAGGTGGAAAACATGGGCAAAAATGAACAGATGACATTACTATATGTTACGGTGACGATTCCAAATGGCATTTTCGGAACGTCTGCACAATATAAAAATCATGATCCAAAGCGGATTCAGCACGTCGAAATTATCGGTGATGAAGTGCATTTGTATATGACAAAGGAACATCGAGAACAAGCAATTGCCGAGTTTGAATCATACTTAACATTATTTCAGCAGCAGGTAGATGTAGGGGAAATCGATTTGTTATATGGTGCGTATGAGAAAATTGACTACGATGAGCATTATCGCATCATTCGTTGTTACGTAACCGCAGAGCAATATTTTAATTGTGGCTTTTTAGCGATTAACGAAACGGAGCTTGTTATTGATGCGATGTACTATCAGCTTTATAAAGGATTGACACCATCTATCACGTTTGAATATATCGATGTGGAAACGAATGCACAGCTAGGGCAAATACAGTATCCATAATTATTTTGTTAATTCTGATAAATAGAATTGCAATTGAAAAAATGCTATTATAAACAGATGTACGGACAACTAAAAAGTAAAGGAAGATTTTCATGACAAACTACGCAGCAATGATTGATCATACATTATTAAAGCAAGACGCAACGAAGGCGCAAATCGAACAAATTTGTGCGGAGGCAAAGCAGTACGTATTCGCATCCGTATGTGTAAACCCGACATGGATTGAACTAGCTGCTTCTTTACTACAAGGAACAGACGTAAAAGTATGTACAGTAATCGGCTTCCCATTAGGTGCATCAACTTCAGCGGTAAAAGCATTCGAAACGCGCGATGCGATCGAAAAAGGCGCAACAGAAATCGATATGGTCATTAACGTAGGTGAATTAAAGGACGGCAACTTTGACTACGTACAAAAAGATATCGAGGCGGTTGTAAACGCAGCTAACGGCACATTAGTAAAAGTTATTATCGAAACGTGCTTATTAACAGACGACGAAAAAGTAAAAGCGTGTGAGTTAGCAGTAGCAGCGGGCGCGGACTTCGTAAAGACGTCAACTGGCTTCTCAACAGGCGGTGCGACGAAGGAAGATATCGCGTTAATGCGTCAAACAGTTGGTCCAAATATTGGCGTAAAAGCATCAGGTGGCGTGCGCAGCTTAGAGGATATGCAAGCGATGATTGATAACGGCGCAACACGCATTGGCGCATCATCAGGTGTAGCGATTATGAACGGCTTAACATCTGAATCAAATTATTAAATATTTTGTATGAGATAGTTGACCTATACAGCATCATACGTTATACTGTTTTAGTACACGATATTGGAAACGCTAATATCGAGTACTGACGTGTGTTCGGAGGGAGGGAAAGAGAGATGTCAAAAACTGTTGTTCGCAAAAACGAATCGCTTGAAGATGCTCTTCGCCGCTTCAAACGTACTGTATCAAAATCAGGTACAATTCAAGAAGTTAGAAAGCGCGAGTTCTACGAGAAACCTAGCGTAAAACGTAAGAAGAAATCAGAAGCTGCACGTAAACGTAAGTGGTAATTTCCTAAATCATCCCTACGTTCAAAACACGCAATTCTATGATTCACTGAACAGACAAATGAACACAAGGCTAGTGCAACTTGCACTAGCCTTGTTTTTGTTTGTGGATTTTTTAAAATAGTCGCCAAATAACGATTTTTATATTTCAGAAGCGCGTGTTAGGAAAAGAAAATCTTTGTTGCTCGTAACGAGAGGCGGACTCCAGCGGGAAAAGCGTGCCTCGGAAGTGGAGAGCACCGAGAAAAAGTTCATTGTGTTTTCTGACAAAAGCAAGTAAAATGGTGGCATGTTTATGTAGTAGAGCAGAGGAGAGAATAGTATGACAGAAACAAAAGGCTATTTCGGACAATTTGGTGGTAGTTTCGTGCCCCCAGCATTACAACAAGTATTAACACGTTTAGACGAAGAGTTTGAACGTTTAAAAGATGACGCAGCGTTTAAAGCGGAGTTAGCGTACTACTACAAGGAGTACATCGGGCGTCAATCACCACTTTATTTCGCTGAAAATTTAACGAAGCAAGCAGGCGGTGCAAAAATTTACTTAAAGCGTGAAGATTTAAACCATACAGGCTCACATAAAATTAATAATGTGCTTGGGCAAATTTTACTTGCAAAGCATATGGGCGCAAAACGTGTCATCGCAGAAACAGGTGCAGGGCAGCACGGTGTTGCGACGGCGACAGCATGTGCGATGTTCGGTATGGAGTGCGTCGTTTACATGGGCTTAGAGGATACGAAGCGTCAGGCGTTAAACGTATTCCGTATGGAGCTACTCGGTGCGAAAGTTGTCGCAGTCGATAAAGGGCAAGGTCGTTTAAAAGATGCAGTAGACGAGGCGTTTGCAGATTTAGTAGAAAACTATGAGACGACGTTTTACTTACTCGGCTCAGCAGTAGGACCACATCCATTCCCAACAATCGTCAAGCATTTCCAATCAGTTATTAGCGAGGAAAGTCGCGAGCAAATTTTACAAAAAGAAGGCAAGCTTCCGGCAGCGGTTGTCGCGTGCATCGGTGGTGGTAGTAATGCAATCGGCTCGTTCGCGAATTACATTACAGATGAAGGTGTGCGCTTGATCGGCGTTGAGCCACATGAAGCACCGACAATGCGTGACGGTGTGCCAGCAGAATTACACGGCTTCAAATGTTACGTGTTACTAGATGAAGAGGGTAATCCGCAGCCAACTTACTCAATCGCAGCGGGTCTTGATTATCCGGGTGTTGGTCCAGAGCATAGTTACTTAAAGCATACAGGTCGCGCTGAATATGTGAATGTCACGGCAGAGCAGGCGCTAGCGGCATTCCAACTATTAAGTAAATCAGAAGGAATTATTCCAGCGTTAGAAAGTGCGCATGCCGTATCATACGCGATGGAGCTAGCGGCAACATTACCGGCAGATGAGTCAATCATTGTTACTGTATCAGGTCGCGGTGACAAAGACGTAGAGCAAGTATTTGAGCTATTAAAAAAAGCATAAAATGAAAAAGCTGTGTTACAAGTGAAGGGACTTGTAGCACAGTTTTTTTTGCGTGCTGGAATTAAAGGTTGCTCGAAGTGAGAGGCGTACGTTAATGGAAAACGTACGGCATTTGACATAGTATAAACGCGACGCAGCAATGAGGAGCTACATTTTTTATAAAACGTTTGAAGAAAATGAAACTTTTTGCAATTGTGTACGTAAAAACGGTATACAATAGAAATGAGAGAGGAGGAAAGCAATGCGAAACGTAAAGCTCATTAGCTATATATGGGTGTTGTTCATTTCTAGCTTGTTTTTTGTCCCTTCCTTTACTGCGACGTCGAATGAAATTGTGTATACTATACCGATTCATGATAATGTTGAACGAGGGTTATATGCCTTTTTAGAGCGAGCATTTGAAGAGGCACAGCAAAAAGAAGCGAATTTAATTGTTCTTGATGTGCATACACCAGGTGGCGAAATTGCAGCTGCTGCGGATATTGCGAAATTGATTGATGCGCAGCCGATTGAAACAGTTGCGTACGTCAATACGAAAGCGCATTCAGCAGGAGCACTAATTGCGTTACATGCAGATGAAATTTATATGACAGGTGACGGCACAATGGGCGCAGCAGCTGTTATTGATCAAGCGGGAAATGCGGCGGCGCAAAAGGTGAACAGTGCATGGATTGCGCAAATGCGTAGTGCCGCAGAGCTTCATGACCGCGACCCACAATATGCACAAGCGATGGCAGATGTGACGCTTAATTTGCCGGAATATCGTGCAGGTGAAAATGCGCTGTTAACGTTATCGGCAAAAGAGGCGATAAAAGTTGGTTATGCGGAAGGGATTGCACCAAACATCGATAGTATATTAGCGCAAAAAGGCTACAGCGATCCGACAATTGTGTCGATGCAAACGACATTTGCAGAAGATTTAGCACGCTTTATTACAAATCCAATTATCGTGCCGCTTTTATTATCGCTTGCGAGCTTAGGGTTAGTAATGGAGTTGTATTCACCAGGCTTCGGCGTACCAGGTGCTGTCGGAATTACCGCCCTCGTTTTATTTTTCTTTGGACATACGGTGGCAGGCTTTGCCGGATATGAATCGATTTTATTGTTCGTCATTGGTTTTATCCTCCTTATTGCTGAAATGTTCCTACCCGGAGGCATTGTTGGAATTGTCGGAGGAGGGCTCGTTATTACCGGCTTGTTAGGAGCTGGTGCAAACGTGACGCATATGGCATATTCTATTTTAGTTGCAATGTTCGTTGCAGCGATTGGAATGGTGATTACAATGAAATTTTTTGGCAAAAAGCTGCACATGTTAAACAAGCTTGTGCTGCATGATGCAACGACGACAGAGGAAGGCTACGTTTCTAATATTAATCGCATCGATTTAATTGGACGTCGTGGTATTACTGAGACACCACTTCGACCAGCTGGTGTGATGGATATTGAAAAGGAGCGTCTCGATGTCGTATCGGACGGACGCTTTATTGAAAAAGGGCGAGAAGTTGAAATTATGAAAGTAGAAGGCTCACGCATTGTTGTGCGAGAGGTAGACTAAAAGGGGGATTTACACATGGAAATTGCTTCAGTTGGCTTAATTTTTGCCATTGTACTTGTTTTTATCGTGCTGGCGATTTTCTTCACATTCGTCCCAGTAGCGCTATGGATTAGTGCAATCGCAGCGGGTGTAAAAGTAAGCATTATGACGTTAATCGGAATGCGCTTACGTCGCGTTATTCCGAACCGCATCGTGAACCCATTAATTAAAGCGCATAAAGCAGGGGTAGATGCACGTATTAATCATTTAGAGTCACATTATTTAGCAGGTGGTAACGTAGACCGCGTTGTGAACGCGTTAATCGCTGCACAGCGCGCAAACATCGAATTAACGTTTGAGCGTGCAGCTGCAATCGATTTAGCCGGTCGTGACGTATTAGAAGCGGTACAAATGTCGGTAAACCCAAAAGTAATCGAAACGCCATTTATTGCCGGTGTTGCGATGAACGGGATTGAAGTAAAAGCGAAGGCGCGTATTACGGTGCGTGCAAACCTTGACCGCTTAGTCGGTGGTGCTGGTGAGGAAACAATTGTGGCCCGTGTCGGTGAGGGGATTGTCTCAACGATCGGTTCGGTTGACTCGCATGCAAAGGTGTTGGAAAATCCAGATATGATTTCACAAACAGTGCTTGCAAAAGGGTTAGATTCTGGTACAGCGTTTGAAATTTTATCGATTGATATCGCGGATGTAGATGTCGGTAAAAATATCGGTGCTGAACTACAAATCGAGCAAGCAGAAGCGGATAAAAACATCGCGCAAGCAAAGGCAGAGGAACGCCGTGCGATGGCCGTAGCAAGCGAGCAGGAAATGATTGCAAAAGTACAGGAAATGAAAGCAAAAGTAGTTGAAGCAGAAGCGGAAGTTCCAATGGCGATGGCAGAGGCACTACGTTCAGGCAATCTTGGTATTATGGATTATATGAACTACCGCAACTTAGAGGCAGACACGTCAATGCGCGATTCAATTGCGAATGTATCGATTGAAAAGGACAAAAAGTAAGTGAACGCGTAGAAAGGATGTGACGCTGACGTGGAAGGATTATTAATAGCGCTTTTAATCGGGGTTTTGACATCGTTCATGAACAAAAAGGAAGATAAAAAAGCAAGCCCGACGAAGCCGTTCATACCACAAAAAGAGTTGCCACCAGTTGAGACGACACAGGCGCAAGGGAAATTAGCACCTCGTAAGTCAGCGCGTCCAAAAATCGAAACGAAGTCGCTAGATGATTTCGCCCGTGATGTCATGACACAGCTGTCAACGAAGGAGCAAGCAGCACCGCTAGCTCCAAAGCAGACGGATACGATGGAATTGCGCCAGTCACTTGAAGAGCGGATGAAAGATCGTCAGCAAGCGGTACGCGCCGTTGAAGCACGTAGCGATGCACTTGAATTTCCAACAAGTTATACGCAAATGCAGCAGGCGATCATTATGGCAGAGGTGCTAGGCAAACCGAAAGCAAAGCAGCGTGCATAACTAGTTTGGAACAGAAGTGAACGTCAAGCGTTCGCGAAACGAAGTGTAGTTAAACAGCAAAAGAGCGTTATCGGAAAATGAACTTTTCCGATAACGCTTTTTTTTGTTTTCTATTTTATATAAGCAGTGAATACATTTTCGAGTTGTGTTACTCGGCTGTTTAGCTACAGTGCTAGTTTCGAACTTATATAGACGGTGAATGTGTTAGTCGGCTCTTCACATCGAGGCAGGCTTTCCGCGGGCGTGGCGTGAACCTTTGTGACCAACATCATGTTGCCCTTCGCGAAAAGCGTCCGCCGAAACAAAAGAATGGTACAATATTCAGTTCAATGTATATAGCCTCTTTTCTTTTGTTAAAAACAAACGAAAGCGACGTGTCGATAGCGTAAATGATACAAAAACGTTACAATAAGAGAACGACGTATCGAAAAGAATTATGATACAGTTAGAGGATACATAACATTTTGTGAACATGTAAGGGAGATTGAGTGAATGACAGAAAATATTTCGCCGTTATTATTAGATAACCCAGCAGAAGCAGTCATGTTACTTGGCATGTCTGACCAAAATTTAAAGTTGATTGAAGAAGCATTTCACGTGCAAATGATCACGCGTGGTGAAACGATTCACCTTGTTGGAGAAGAAGATGCGCGTAGCCAAGTAACCGAGCTGCTACTGGCGTTGTTACAAGTTGTGCGTAAAGGCATTAACATCGACACGCGCGACGTTGCAACGGCTATTGAAATGACGAATAAAGGAACGATTGAATATTTTGCGGAGCTATATGATGTAGAAATCGCACGTACGACGAAGGGCAAGCCGATTCGTGCAAAAACGATGGGGCAACGTGCATACATTCAAGCAATTCGCCATAATGATTTAGTATTTGGTAT
Source organism: Caryophanon latum (assembly GCF_001700325.1). Classification (GTDB taxonomy): domain Bacteria; phylum Bacillota; class Bacilli; order Bacillales_A; family Planococcaceae; genus Caryophanon; species Caryophanon latum. The sequence continues at coordinate 8,665 of NZ_MATO01000001.1, read as the reverse complement.
CGGCCCAGCTGGTACAGGGAAGACTTATTTAGCGGTCGTCATGGCAACGCAAGCATTAAAAACGGGTCAAGTAAAGCGCATTGTACTGACGCGTCCAGCTGTTGAAGCAGGCGAGTCGCTCGGCTTTTTACCAGGGGATTTGAAGGAAAAGGTCGACCCGTATTTACGCCCGTTATATGACGCGTTAAACGACATGTACGGAGCTGAGCAAACGGAGCGTTTAATCGAGCGTGGCACAATTGAAATTGCGCCGCTTGCATATATGCGTGGACGTACGTTAGATGATGCATTCGTTATTTTAGACGAAGCACAAAATACGACGCATCAGCAAATGAAAATGTTTTTAACGCGATTAGGCTTCGGTTCGAAAATGGTCATTACAGGCGATAAAACACAAATCGATTTACCGAAAAATACGGAAAGTGGCTTAATTATTGCAGAGCGCACGTTACGTCACGTAGAAGATATTCGCTTTTTATACTTCGAGCAAGGCGATGTTGTGCGCCATCCAATCGTCGCAAAAGTCATTGAGGCATACTCAAACGCAGAAGCGAAATAAATGGGCGAGCAAGGTGATGGAAGCGCAAGCGCAGAAGTCACCTTTTGTTTTTGGAGAAAAATATTTCAGCTCGATGTTTTTATTGCTAGTTGATATGATAGAAGGGCAGATGTGGAGGTGGCGTATTGCAAAAGAAAGTGAAAAAAATTAGCGATTATATTGGATTTCGTTACTTTTTATTAATTGTATTAGCGTTAACAGGACTCGTTCAATTTTTATTCATGCATAGTAATATTCAAGAATATACATATACAGTAGAGGAGTTGCAACTCGCACCGGAGACGATTCGTTCACCAAAAACGATTGTCGACGAAGCAAAAACCGAGCAGGATCGTTTGCTTGCAGCTGAGCAAGTTGAGCCGGTGTATACATTTAATGAAAGCATGGCAAAAAATCAAGCAGCGATGATTGATTCGTTTTTTGGTTATGTGACCGATACGCTAACAAGTAGTAAAGATGGAGATACGCTAGACGACAAGCTTGAGCAGCTCAAAAAGCGTTTAAGTAGCATCGATGAGAAGCAGTTTCCATTTCGCTTTACCGATGAGCAGTTAAAGCTACTGCTTAGCCAGCAAGTGACCGATTTAGAGGCATCGCGTGCGTTATTATCAAAAACGGTAGGGCAAATGTTAACGAAGGCGATTCGTGAGGACGATATTGCATCGATTCAAAGTCGCATTGAGCAAACGGTGCGTATGCAAAGCGTGTTTCCAGCAGAGCTTGTAAATATTATCGTTGTGATGGCACGCAGCTCGATTGTTGAGACGGAAACATACAACGAGGATATGACCGATGCACGCAGGCAGCAGGCGAAGAATTTAGTCGAGGAAACGCGTATTTTGCAAGGGCAAATTATTGTGCAAGAGGGAGAGCGTGTAACGAAAGATATTTATCGTCAACTCGAATTGCTCGGTTTGTTAAATGATGAGTCAAACATTCGTATGGGGATCGGTTTAAGTGTTGTGACGATTTTGCAAATGTGTGTGTTATATATGCTATTTAATCAGTGGGGCGCGACGAATGCCCGCAAGCAAAATGCGGTGACGATGGTGTTTTTCGTTTATGTACTAGGGCTTGCATTGCTTAAAATTTTAAGCTTCGTAGCAGATGAATTTACCGTGCATATTGCGTTTTTATTTCCAACGGCATTGACGGCAATGTTGTTACGTCTACTGATTAACGAAAAAGTCGCACTGATTACGAGTGTTTTAATGGCGGCTACAGCAGGTGTGATGATGAATACGCAGTACGGAGCGGTCATGAGTGCAGAAGTTGTACTGTACGTGCTATTTGGTAGTGTGACGGCGCTATTATATTTACGAACAGGTGAAAAAACATCGCACGTTTTAAAAGCATGCGCGCTCGTGTCAACGATGAATGCGCTGTATATTTTCTTTTACATCATTATGACACAAACGACGTACACAGTAGAGGAGCTTGTTTTTTACGCATCGGCAGCGCTCGTGTCAGGTATGCTTTCTGGGATGCTAACGCTTGGACTATTGCCGTTTTTTGAGTCAGGATTTGGCATTTTGTCAACGATGCGTTTGATCGAACTATCAAATCCGAATCATCCGTTATTAAAGAAAATTTTAACGGAAACGCCGGGGACTTATCATCATAGCATTATGGTGGCGAACTTAGCGGAGACGGCCTGTGAAGCGATTGGTGCGGACGGATTGCTCGCGCGCGTTGGCTGCTATTATCACGATATTGGAAAAACGAAGCGCCCAGCGTATTTTATTGAAAATCAAATGGGGAAAAACCCGCACGACGACTTGCCACCAGACGAAAGCGCACGTATTATTATTGAGCATACGACTTACGGGGCACAGCTATTAGCGGAATATAAAATGCCACAGGAAATTATCGACATCGCGTTGCAGCATCACGGCACGAGCGAGTTGAAATTTTTTGTGCATAAGGCGAAGGAATTGGGTATAGAAGTAGCAGATGGACAATTCCGTTACCCCGGATCGAAGCCGCAAACGAAAGAAGCTGCTATTATTAGTGTAGCGGACAGCGTAGAAGCTGCGGTACGCTCGTTAAAAGATCCAACGCCGGAAAAAATTCGCACGCTCATTCAAAGTATTACGAAAGATCGTTTACTCGACCATCAATTTGATGAGTGTGACATTTCGGTGAAAGAATTAAAGCAAATGGAACTAGCATTTTGTGAAACGTTAAATGGCATTTTTCACTCACGTATTGAGTATCCAAAAGATTGAAAGTAGGGACAATATGTTACACATTGATTTTTTAGATGAAACGAATGAAGTACAGCAGGCGCATGTTGAGCTTGTTGAGTCGTTACTACAGCACGCCGCAACAATTGAAAGCATTGAAGACGGCACAGAAGTATCAGTGACGTTTGTGACGAACGACGCGATTCAAGAAATTAACCGCGAATACCGCGATAAAGACCAGCCGACAGATGTTATTTCATTTGCAATGGAAGAGCTTGGTGACGGCGAAATGGAAGTCGTGATCGAAGGAATGCCACGCATGCTCGGTGACATCATCATTTCGATTGACCGCACGCGCGAGCAAGCGGACGATTTCGGACATACATTTGAGCGCGAGCTAGGATTTTTAGCGGTGCACGGCTTTCTACATTTACTCGGCTACGATCATATGAATGACGTCGATGAGAAAAAAATGTTCGGCAAGCAAGACGAAATTTTACTGTCATACGGCTTAGAGCGTGACCGTAATGAACGCGCGTAAACTGCTGCGCTCATTTGGCTATGCTACAGAAGGAATTGTCGCTGCACTGAAGGAGCAAAATTTGCGCTTTCACGTGCTAGCGGCTCTTGTTGTCTTTATAGCTAGTATGCTCACAAAAGTAAGCATAATGGAATGGTGCATCATTGTGCTCGTCGTGTTCGGCATGTTTACAGTTGAGATGATCAACAGTGCGATCGAGCGCGTTGTTGATTTAGCATCACCGGAGCATCACGAACTCGCAAAAGCGGCAAAAGATATCGCAGCAGGCGCTGTGTTGGTATTTTCGATTGCGAGTGTTATAATCGGAGTACTCATTTTTTTACCAAAATGGCTATAAGGGAGCACATCATTATGAATAAAGAACAACTATTAGCGCAGTCAAAAGTTGCACGCGAAAATGCGTACGTACCGTATTCAAAATTTAAAGTTGGTGCTGCACTGCTTGCAAAGGACGGCACAGTGTATGACGGCTGTAACATCGAAAATGCAAGCTACGGCTTAACGAACTGCGCAGAGCGTACAGCCATTTTTAAAGCAGTATCACAAAACGTGCGTGAATTCGCGGCCATTGCAATCGTGGCAGATACGGAAGGTCCGTGTGCGCCATGTGGAGCATGCCGTCAAGTCATCGCAGAATTTTGCGCACCGACAATGCCAGTTTATTTAACAAATTTAAAAGGCGACGTAGTAGAAACGACAGTTGAACAGCTACTACCAGGCGCCTTCACACCGGAGGATTTATTATAATGTTAGAACAACGACAAGGATTTAAATCGGGCTTCATTTCAATTATTGGACGTCCAAACGTAGGGAAATCGACATTGTTAAACCGTGTCATCGGACAAAAAATTGCGATCATGTCAGACAAACCGCAAACGACGCGTAACAAAGTACAAGGTGTATTAACGAACCCGGAAAGCCAAATGATTTTCATTGACACACCAGGTATTCATAAGCCAAAGCATAAGCTAGGCGAGTTCATGTTAAAAACAGCGAAAAATACGCTGCGTGAAGTCGACTTAATTATGTTTATGGTCAACGCTGAGCAGCAGCTAGGTAAAGGCGACGAATTCATTATGGAGCTACTTGAAGGTACGAAAACGCCTGTCTTTTTAGTCATTAATAAAATCGACCAAGTGCACCCAGACTCATTGTTATCAATTATCGAAGGCTATAAAGAGCGCTATGAGTTTGCAGAAATTATGCCAATCTCTGCGCTACAAGGTAACAATGTAGAAAGTTTGCTAGAAACGATTGAAAAGTATTTACCAGAAGGACCGCAATATTACCCAGCGGACCAGGTGACGGATCATCCAGAGCGTTTCATCATTTCTGAGCTTATTCGTGAAAAGGTACTGCACTTAACACGCGAGGAGATTCCACATTCAATCGCTGTAGTGATCGATAAAATTAAACCAGACGAAGAGAAAGAAAATATGATTCGCGTACAGGCGACAATTATGGTTGAGCGCGATTCACAAAAAGGAATCGTCATCGGTAAGCGCGGTGCTTTATTAAAAGAAGTCGGCACACGTGCACGTAAAGATATCGAAATGCTTTTAGGTTCAAAAGTATACTTAGAGCTTTGGGTGAAAGTGCAAAAAGATTGGCGCAACAAATCGACGCATTTACGCGATTTCGGATTCCGTGAAGACGAGTATTAATATGGTATAATAAAAGGGCTATGCGACACGTTCGCATAGCCCTTTGTTGTGTATAGATACAGCTAAACGGTTGTTCTGTTGCCTAACTTTAATCAAGTACAACATTATCATGGTTGAGCGTGGGCGACGAGACTCCTAGGGGAACAGTCAATTATTAGCTAATCAACACATATGTTCAAGTAGATCAATAAATTTGTGAATCATTCAAAATGAGAGGATGTGTCGTTCCGCATGCTTCATAAATGGGAAGGCATTGTCATAAAAGTTCGAGCATACGGAGAATCAAATAAAATCGTCATACTCATGACACGCGAGGCAGGGAAAGTAGCGGTCATGGCGCGTGGTGCGAAAAAGCCGCGCAGCCGTTTAGCAGCGGTGACGCAACCATTTACAATCGGTAGCTTCATGGTGCATCATACGTCTGGTATGGGTACACTTCAACAAGGTGAGCACATTCAAACGATGCGTCACATTCATCAAGATATCGTGGCGACTGCGCATGCGAGCTTTATTTTAGAGCTTATTGACCGCGTCGTCGAAGAAGGGCAGACGCAGCCGTACGTGTACGAGGTATTACACCAGGCGATGCAAGCGATTGAGGAAGAATATGACCCAGAGGCAATTAGCTTGTTCGTTGAATGGAAAATGTTGCCGCTTATCGGGGTGCAACCGATTTTACATGAATGTGCTGCATGTGGTGCAACAGAAGGCGAGTTTGCATTTTCGTTTGGGGAGGGTGGCTTCATTTGTCATCGCTGCTTCCATGTCGATCCGTACATCATTCGCTTAACGCCGACGCAGCTGAAGCTCATTCGCATGTTTTACGAAATGCCGATTGAGCAAGTTGGCAAGCTCGAGCTAAAGAAGGAAACGAAATATTTTATTCGTAAAATTGTGTCGACGCTATATGAGGAGCAGGGAGGGCTGCGCTTTAAGACGCGCTCGTTTATTGAGCAGCTCGAGCGCACGCCACAACTTCAGCCGCGCGTGCAACAGCCGTAATATGTTTACAATTGTTTTTTTGAAATAAGAATTGAATATTCGAAAAATTTAATTTATAATAAACGTAATAAATGAAGCTGTGAAAAAGAGTAGTAGCAATTGAATCGCTTATTGTAGAGAGCTGATGGTCGGTGCGAATCAGCATAAGTGCAGTTGTGAATGGACTTTGGAGCTCCTTATGCGGATAATGCTAAGGCGGGGTAGCGCACGTTACGCAAGCTAGTAGACGATTACATTTTGTAATCAATAAAGGTGGCACCACGGTCTCTCGTCCTTTTTGTGACGGGGGGCCTTTTTTGTGTTACGAGACGAGCAGAGAAAGAGGAGATTAGATGACAGTTCAGACGAGACAATATGTAACAAAGCAATTAGCAGGCGACACATTAACACCGATTTCACTTTATAGCGCACTAGAAGGCAACAATAAAATGCTGTTTGAATCTTCAGCAAAGCATGAAGAAAGCGGTCGTTATTCATTTATCGCTATTAACCCAGTCGCACAGCTAGTTGGGACAGGGCAGTCGTGCACGTTCACAAAAGGTGGCGAGGCGACGACGCATAACGAAAATGCGATTACGTATTTACGCAGCATCATGCCAGCAACGCATGAACATTTACCGTTTAGCTTTTTCGGCGGGGCGATCGGTCACTTCGCGTACGATACAGCGTTTTACTTTGAAAACATTGGTGAGTCTTTACATGATGAGCTAAACATGCCAGATGTGAACGTCTTCTTTTATGATACGTTTATCATTTTTGACCATTTACATCAAACCGTAACACTTGCAGCAATTGACTTATTCGACGATAAGACGAACGAGCAGCTACAAGCACAAGTGGCGCAAATGGAGCAGCACATTCATAGCGGCAAGGCGTTTACAGAAGAAAGTGATGCGCACGTACAATTCGCACCGACGATTGAGAAATCACGCTTTATTGACATGGTTGAGGAAGCGAAGGAACATATTCGTAACGGCGATATTTTCCAAGTTGTTTTATCGCAGCGCTTTACGTCGGACTTTAGCGGCAATCCGTTTTCGCTATATCGCAAGCTGCGTACGTCAAATGCATCACCGTACATGTTTTACATGGCGTACGATGACTACACAATTTTAGGGACGTCACCAGAGAGCTTAATTAAAGTAAAGGACGGCTTTGTGACGACGAACCCGATTGCTGGGACGAAAAAGCGCGGCAAGACGAAGGAAGAGGACGAGCAAACTGCAAAGGCGTTACTAGCAGACGAGAAGGAAATCGCGGAACATCGCATGCTCGTTGATTTAGGACGTAACGACATCGGCAAAATTTCAGAAATCGGTTCGGTTGAAGTGACGAAATATATGACGATTGAGTATTACAAGCATGTGATGCACATCGTTTCAGAAGTAACTGGTAAGCTGCGTAGCGAATACAATGCAATTGATGCGCTCATTTCTGCATTGCCAGCAGGGACGGTATCTGGTGCGCCGAAAATTCGTGCGATGCAAATTATTAATGAGCAAGAGCACGTAAAGCGCGGCGTATATGCAGGTGCGGTCGGTTACATTTCAGTAAGCGGCGATATGGACTTAGCGCTAGCAATTCGCACGATGGTCGTAAAAGATGGCAAAGCGCACGTGCAAGCAGGTGCTGGTGTCGTATATGATTCGGTGCCAGAGAGCGAATATGAGGAAACATTAAATAAAGCAAAAGCATTACTGGAGGTGCGCGTATGATTTTATTAATTGATAATTACGATTCATTTACGTATAACTTATACCAACAAGTTGGGGCATTAGGAAAAGACGTGCAAGTTGTGCGCAATGATGCGTTAACGATTGAACAAATTGATGCGCTTGCACCAGAAGCAATTATTTTATCACCTGGTCCAGGTCATCCGCGCGATGCAGGGAATACGGTTGCGATTATTCAGCAGCTGCACACGAAATACCCGATTCTCGGCATTTGCTTAGGGCATCAGGCAATCGGTGAAGCGTTCGGTGCATCGGTCGTGCGCGCAGAAAACATCGTGCACGGCAAAATGTCAAACATCGCTCATAGCGGCACGGATTTATTTGTGTCACTGCCAGAGGACGTCGAAATTATGCGTTACCATTCGCTCGTTATTGCAGAGGATACGTTGCCAGTCGAGTTCGTTGTGCAAGCGAAGACGACTGATGATGGTGAAATTATGGCGATTCGACATCGCGATCATTTGTTATTTGGCTTACAGTTCCACCCAGAGTCAATCGGCACACCAGACGGCAGTAAAATGATTGAAAACTTCCTACAAGCGGCGGCACAAAAAATAGTAGTATAATGTAATTTAATTAAATTGACGTTAGCAATTTCATTTGCTAGCGTCATTTTTTTTGGATGAAATAACGGTGTAACGCCTTCAGTAGCATGTCGTGACATCGAGTTGTTTTCTACTTTGTGTAAAATAATTTATCGAAAATGCGTATTTTTAATAAATAAAGTGGTTGATTTTGATGCGGTTAATTATTACAATGGACGTATCATGGTGAAGGAAGACAGGTGGTGGACAAATGGATGAGGCAACGTTTCAAAAAAATTACACGATGCAATCAGTACATAAAGTAGGCGTTATTTTGCGCGCATTTAGCGAGGACGAGCCGCGGTTAACGTTGACGAAGCTGCATAAAAAAACAGGCATTGGCATTTCGAGCTTTAAAATGTACCCTATACGATAGACACTTTGAAAAAAGACTAT